>NZ_JAQRFI010000021.1 GCF_028598805.1 Xenorhabdus yunnanensis
ATATCGTAACGGAAAGGTGTTTTTCTTGGTATAACCCTTGGCCTCCACCCGCATAGCGGGGGGTTTTATGTTTAAGAAGCTGACGCTACTTAAACTGGCTAAAGCCATAATAAAAAAGCCCTAATTCATTATGATTTAGGGCTTTTATTGGTACTTTAGGTGTATTCCGACGCTATCCGAATACTAATTTGGTGGAGCTGGCGGGAGTTGAACCCGCGTCCGAAATTCCTACATCCTCGGTACTACATGCTTAGTCTGGTCTTTACATTCGCTTGCCAGCTGCGGACAGACACGCCACTAACAAACTAGCCTGATTGGATTTAACGCTTCAACCCCAAGCAAGGCATCCACGCGATCTCTTTTTGGTTTGACCTCTCTTGATCCCCGTCCTAAGAGCGGAGGCTAGGGAGAGAGGGCTCTGCGCAGGTTATTAAGCTGCCAGTGCGTAGTTTTCGTCGTTTGCGACTATTGTTTTGCGGCTTTTTACGAGGCCAACCGCCCCTCGGCATGCACCTTGGGTTTCGCGAATTCCGTCGAATCCAGAATCAGCCCCAAGTATGTTAAAAGTAAGTATATCAGAACATTGGGTGATAATGCTAGTGATTAACGCCCAGAATTCTTCATAATTCGTGCTTTGTCTAATTTCCATTCACGTTCTTTAATATCTGAACGTTTATCGTGCGCTTTTTTACCTTTTGCAACGCCAATTTTGATTTTGCACCAAGCATTTTTCCAATACATGGAAAGTGCGACGATGGTATAACCTTCTCGATTGACTCGACCATACAGTGAATCAAGCTCTCGTTTGTTAAGTAATAGTTTGCGTAACCGTGTCGGATCACAAACTACGTGGGAAGAAGCAACGTTCAATGGCGTAATTGTGGCACCAAAAAGATAAGCATCACCATTTTTGAGCAAAACATAACTCTCACTGATGTTAGCCTTGCCAGCGCGCAGTGATTTGACTTCCCAACCTTGTAGGGATAAGCCTGCTTCAAATTCTTCTTCAATGAAGTATTCATGGCGGGCTCGCTTATTCATGGCAATTGTTGCCGAACCGGGTTTGTGTGCTTTTTTCTTTGTCATAATGCGTTGTATTATACTGTATGCGTTAGTGAAAGAAATCTCTTCTGCATGATATTTAGCAATAAGTGCACATTTATTGATCTAAATATCATCGGGTTTTTATTTAACCACATTTAAGTGATACTATTCAGCGCTGTTAAGTTTTACAGGAAATGATATGCCACAGATTAGTCGCTCTGCGCTAGTGCCTTACAGCGTGGAACAAATGTATAAATTGGTCAACGATGTGACGTCTTATCCGGATTTTTTACCGGGATGTGTAGGTAGCCGTGTAATAAGCAGTAGTAATAATGAAATGACGGCTTCCGTTGAGGTCTCTAAGGCAGGGATCAGTAAGACATTCGTAACGCGCAATACGTTATTTGATAATGAAAGCATCAAAATGCAGCTGGTTGATGGGCCTTTCCGTAAGTTGATGGGAGGGTGGCATTTTACTCCGCTAAGTGAAGATGCCTGCAAGGTTGAGTTGCATCTCGATTTTGAATTTACCAATAAGTTAATTGAGCTGGCCTTTGGTAAGGTTTTCAAAGAGTTGGCTGGTAATATGGTTCAGGCGTTTAGCCAACGTGCCCGTGAGGTTTACAGTGTCTGAGATCAATATCGAAGTCGTTTATGCTCTGCCTGAACGGCAATATCTGCGCAGTGTGAAAGTACCGCAAGGAGCAACTGTTGAACAAGCTATTATCGAATCTGGCTTTTTGACACTACGTAATGATATCGATTTGACCAAGAACAAAGTTGGTATTTATAGCCGTCCTGCCAAATTGACTGATACGCTGGAAGAAGGGGATCGTGTAGAGATTTATCGCCCTCTGATTGCTGATCCAAAAAAAATGCGGCGTAAGCGGGCAGAACGCGCTAAAAATAATGCGCAATAATATCCATTTATTCGCCAGCTTATCTACTGGCGAATAAATAAAATACACACTTCACTGAGTCTTTGGCAGTGACTTTTCATTCTTGATATCAGTTAGCACGCCTTTGCTATCAAAGGTAAGTGTCAGGGTTTCCTGAGTTACTTTTCCGTGGCCTGGCTGTTGGCGGAATATGTAATACCAAGTTTGACTCCCAAATGGATCAGTCAGCATTGGTGTTCCCAAAGTGTAAGAGACTTGCTGCTGAGTCATTCCTTTCTGGATTTTTGATACCGCAGCCGGCGTAAGGTAGTTCCCTTGATTAATATCAGGACGATAAACAACTCGCTCAAACATGGAGCAACCCGCAGTCAGCATAACAAGTGATACAGTTGCGGCAGTCAATAATTTACAGCGCATAGTAATTACATTCCTTTAGGAGTTAGGCCGTCGATAATAATAAACATTGAAGAGATTGAAAACCTCTACGCATTTATCTATGACTGCAATTATACAAGAAAGTTGTATTAATTTATGCCGCTAGCAGCTCTTTTGCGTTGGCCAGCGTGTTTTTTGTAACCTCACTTCCCGCCAGAAGCCGCGCCAGCTCTTGGAGTCGTGCTTTTTTATCCAATAATTGCATTTGGGTTTCTGTTTCTTCGCCATCTGTTTGCTTGCTGACATAAAAGTGCTGGTGTCCACATCCTGCGACTTGAGGTAAGTGGGTAACGCACATAACTTGGGTCGATTCCCCCAATTCACGCAGCAAGCGTCCAACGATCGCAGCTGTTGGGCCGCTGATGCCTACATCAACTTCATCGAAAATAAGTGCAGGTGTTTCCATTTTTTTCGCTGTAATGACTTGAATTGCCAGCGCAATACGGGAAAGTTCACCACCTGATGCCACTTTTGCCAGCGGTTGGTGAGGTTGACCGGGGTTGGTTGTTACATTGAATTCGACTTTGCTGGCTCCGTCGATATTTAAATGTTCCGGTTCAAAAGTAATATCAATGGTGAAGTGACCATGAGGCATAGAAAGCTGGTGCATGCTGTTTGTTATCAACTGGCTCAATTCTACGGCATATTTCTGGCGAACATGGTGCAATTTTTCCGCGACTGTCAGGGCTTGCTGGTAGTGGAGGCTGACAAGTTCACTCAGGTGGGCGCAATCATCTTCCTGCTGGGATAATTGATGCTGTTCTTCCAATAACTGTTGATGCAATGCAGGTAACTCTTCTGGTGCAACATGATGTTTACGAGCCATGTTGATTTGCTGGGAGATTTTCTGTTCCAGTTCGAATAAACGATTAGGATCTAGTTCCAGTTGGTCACTGTAATGACGTAACTCGTCACTAACTTCGTTGATTTGAATCGCAGCTTCTTCCAGCATGTTAAGTAGGCCACTGAGTTTATGATCCATGCTGGCAAGCTCTGTTAGTTCACTTCGTACATAGCTGAGAAGGCTGGTAATATTCTGCTCATCGTTATCACTTAAAAGCTGGAGAATGTTTTGGCTGACGGACAAAAATTGCCCGCAGTTTGCCAGCCTCTTGTATTCGCTATCCTGTTCTTGATAATCCCCTGATTGTGGTGATAATTCGTTCAGTTCTTTCAAGTGATATTCCAGCAATTGCTGGCGTGAGCGCCGCTCAAGCGCTTGTTGTTGAAATTGGGAGAAAGCCTGACAGCTTTGGCGCCATTGTTGGTAAGCCAGCTTCATTTCATGCTGAAGTTCAAAATCGCTCGTATAAATATCCAGTAATCGCCTTTGGTGGCGATTTTCTAACAACAATTGATGGGCATGTTGGCCGTGGATTTGGATCAGATGTGAACCTAATTCACGTAATTGGGAAAGAGGCACGGCAGTGCCATTGATAAAACCGCGAGAGCGCCCATCCGCGGTGATTGTACGACGTAGCAGGCACTCATTATCATCATCAAAGCTTCCATCAAGCTGGTGGTCTACAAGCCATCTGCGGGCAGAAGGAGCATCAGTCAGTGAAAAACGAGCACAAAGATCGGTGCGTGGAGCACCTGGACGAACCATGTTGGCTTCGCCACGATTGCCAAGACATAAACCTAACGCATCAATTGCGATAGATTTACCGGCTCCGGTTTCACCTGTAATTGCTGTCATTCCTGATCGGAAATCGATTTCAAGTTCACGAACGATAGCAAAATTACTGATGGTCAATTGAGTCAGCATCGTGCCCCTCCTTCTTTTTGCTGTATATAAAAACATGCCACTGTATATAAGAACACATTCCTGTGCATAAAAACATGTCTGTGCTTCCATACAGTATAAACTGGTTTTTTATACAGTAAAGTAGGGGGGCTTCATTTTTAAAACATTTTTTTCGACCAACCCAATTTTGTGCTCAGTGTATTGAAGTAGTTGTAATCTTTTGGATGAATTAAGTGCAAATTATAGTCACTACGTTTGATGATCACTTCTTCACCATCTTGGATTGGCAGGACTATCTGGCTGTCACAACTGACTTCGTAGTCGCTATTATTTTGGGCGAACTTCAGGCGAATACTGCTTTCGCTGCTGATAACAAGAGGGCGTGCTGAGAGAGTATGCGGAAACATCGGTACCAGCACGATAGCATTCAAGTTCGGGGTTAATATCGGCCCGCCAGCAGACAGTGAATAGGCAGTGGAGCCAGTAGGTGTTGCTATGATCAAACCATCTGAACGTTGGGAAAAAGCAAAACGATCATCAATATATACTTCAAATTCAATCATATGGGCAACTTTCCCTGGATGTAGTACGACTTCATTTAAGGCAGTGCTACGTCGGGATTTATGCCCTGTTTTTGTAACTTGTGCTTCGAGCAGAAAACGTTTTTCATCTCGATATTCGCCATCCAGAACTTCGGATAGCTGTTGTAAAGCATTATCAGGATCTAAATCTGTCAGAAAACCTAAATTACCTCGGTTGATGCCAATGACTTTGATGTCATAACGTGATAATACTCTGGCTGCACCGAGCATATTGCCATCACCACCGACAACAATCACAAGATCGGCAATTTTACCAATTTCTGTTAACCCTCCAACCTGAGCGTCTTTTAAACCAATGTCTTTTGCGACCTGTCTGTCCACAATGACGCAATAGCCTTTAGATACCAGCCAGTGATAAAGTATTTCATGGGTGGCCAGCGCTTCAGGGTGACGTGGACGGCCGACAATACCGATGCATTTGAATTCATTATTCATTGCTGTTATTTCCTTCAGCATATGGTTTTGCCCTCACAATATGATGTGTTCCCTTGAATCCCGCGTTTTGATCCCCATAATAAGCGAGAATGGCGAAGATAATACAAAATACGCGGAGATATTCATGAGTAGTAAAGACCAAAAAGCACCTGACGAGCAAGTCTCAGAAAATACAGAAAATGTATTAGAGCAACAAATGAATGCAGAACAGGCAGACGCGCCAGAGACTGAAAACATTGTTGACCCGCGTGTTGCTGAGTTGGAAGAACAACTGAAGCAGGCTCAGGTTAACGAGCGTGATGCGATGTTGCGTGCGCGTGCTGAAGTGGAAAACATTCGTCGTCGTACTGAGCTGGATGTAGAAAAGGCACATAAATTTGCATTGGAAAAATTTGCCAATGAACTTCTGCCAGTTATCGACAATCTGGAACGTGCATTAGAAGCTGTTGATCGCACCAATGAAACTCTGCTGTCAATGGTTGAAGGAATTGAACTGACTCTGAAATCTTTTATTGATGCAGTGGGTAAGTTTGGCGTTGAAGTGGTCGGTGACATCAATGTACCTTTCAATCCAGAAGTGCATCAGGCGATGACCATGATGGAATCTGATCAGCATGAACCTAATCATGTTATGTTGGTGATGCAGAAAGGCTATACCTTGAATGGTCGTTTGCTGCGTCCTGCAATGGTTGCCGTTTCTAAATAAAATCATGGTATCCTGTGATGTAATGCCGCCACTCATAAGGCGGCATTTTTGTAAGTAGAAATTAGTTATTGGGATAATGTTATTGGGGTAATAGAGGCGTCCAATCTATCGGAGACAACCCTTGAGTTTCCAACAGCGTATTGGCCTGTGAAAAATGTTTACAGCCTAAAAATCCACGATGAGCAGACAAAGGGGAAGGGTGTGGTGCTTTTAATACATGATGGCGCTCGGTATCAATAAAACGACCTTTTTTCTGGGCATGAGACCCCCAAAGCAAGAAAATAACTCCGCTGCGATGTTCATTGATTGCTGCAATAACTTTGTCAGTGAATGTTTCCCATCCCAAATTAGCGTGGGAATGTGCGTTACCGCGCTCAACGGTTAGCACAGTATTGAGCAACAATACCCCCTGTTTTGCCCAGCTGATCAAACAACCGTGATTGGGGCGAGTAAATCCAGCAATGTCCGATTCCAGTTCTTTGTACATATTAACAAGGGATGGTGGTGCAGGAATGCCCGGTTGTACAGAGAAAGCCAGACCGTGGGCTTGATTTGGTCCGTGGTAAGGATCTTGTCCCAAAATCACCACTTTTACATCAGCCAATTCGGTATAGCGGAATGCGTTGAAAACATCTTGCTGAGGCGGATAAATAGTTTTTCCAGCCTGACGTTCATTGGCAACATAAGTCAATGTATCAACGAAGTAAGGCTGTTTTTTTTCATTGCCGATGACATCGTGCCATGTGAGAAGTGCGGACGGTGCGGACATAGCCAATCCCTTTCTAGATGATTATCAGATAAGTCTAAGCTTACCGATTCCCTGAGAATAGGGAAACCCTCTGAGTCCAATCCGTGCTTAACTCCTGAATGAAAATCTGTTTTTATAAAATTTTTTGAAAAAATACAAAAATAATCTCATTCAATTCTTATGTAAAAAATTATTTAAAACATAGTGTTATGAATTTATTGTTAATAACCTTACAAAATTAGTTGATTTCTATCAAAGAATATTCTCATTTGTGCTGGTATACAGGAAATTAAGAACGATGGTTGATTAAATAATGGCTTAACTAAATAACCAAGATGATGATGTTGGAGGTATAAATGATTACTGGGATTCAAATTACCCAGTCTGACAACGCTGCATTGATGAATTCTTTTTGGCTGTTGGATGATGAAAAAAATGAAGCGCATTGTATCTGTGCCAAAGCAGATTACGATGAAGGCCAGATTGTTGCCAAAGAAGAATTGGGGCAGTTTGAATATCGTGAGATTCCGTTGGAAGTCAAACCAACGGTGCGTGTAGAAGGTGGCCAACATCTAAATGTTAATGTCTTGCGTCGTGAAACCTTGGAAGACGCAGTAAAACACCCCGAGAAATACCCTCAGCTCACTATTCGTGTATCTGGTTATGCTGTGCGTTTTAACTCATTGACCCCAGAACAGCAGTGTGATGTTATTGCGCGTACTTTTACAGAAAGCTTGTAACTTCTGTATCAAGCAAAAAGTGTATCAAGTAAAAAATCTAAAGGGAGAATTAATACTCCCTTTTTTAATATGGAATTATATTTTGTTAATTAAAAATTAAATTTGTTCTTAATTTGTTAAATATTCTGCCGATAGAGAATTTGGGTTTTTAAACTATCCCAAACCTGAATAATCTGTAGGAGAATTTTATGGCTTTATCAATTAACACCAGTTTTCTCAGCGAATTAGGGAATTACTCATTACAAGGGAATTCTCTGCAACCTCAAACTCATTCTCCAGTCCAGTCACCACCAGACAAAGTTGATCACATTTCTTCCTCAAGTATTTCACTTTCAGAAAACACTAAACAGGCTAATGCGCTCTATCAATCACTGATTAATAATTTAAATGCGAGTGCAATGGCAGCACCCGGATTGAAAGCCAATGATATTGCTGGAAAACATTCTCAACTGATCGATTATTCTTTGACACTGGTCACCCGTGATGTTTATCGGGAGACCAGTTTAGGGATTGGCGATTATGTACGTCTGTCTGATGATGATTTATCGAAAGTAGGCATTGATCCTGAAACGTTGAATGATTACTCAACAGGGTTTCAAGCCGGCGTATACCAAAATAATGGGTTATATATTGTTTCTTTCACAGGATCGAATGAATTAAAAGATTTCATGGTAAGCATTCGTCAGGGGTTTGGTTATGATGAAAAACAATATAATCAAGCGTTGGAATTAGCACATAAGGCATTAAAAATCTTTGGGGAAAATGTCATTTTCACGGGGCATTCATTGGGAGGCGGATTGGCAACAGTGGCTGCATTAGCAACAGGGAAGCCTGCTGTTATTTATAATGCGGCTGGTGTTTCAGATGAGACATTGAAACGTATGGGGGTATCACCTGAAGTTGCGCGTGAATTGGCAGATAATGGTTTGATACGGCACTATGCCGTCCAGCACGACTGGTTGAATATCTTGCAGAAAAAATTACCCGTTCCTCAACCGATGGGAAATACCATAGAACTCGAATATGAATATGAACTGGATAGCATCTGGGATATTTTACCTCATCGATATGGATTGCACTCATTTAAGGCTCACTTTTTGGAAGCTGTTCTGGAATTAATGACAGACCAGAAGCCTTGGTTGAATAATCACGATACTATGCTGGCATCAGCCGATAGTGCTGATGAAAATGAAGAGGATGGTGAGAAAGCAGTATGAACAAAATTACACTGTGTGATGTTTTGAGTGTGCTGTTTTAAAGTAAATCGTGAATGAATTAGGAGGCGAAGCCATTGCATGACTTCGCCCATATTCTGACAATTAATCGTTACTGGATTCAGTCACTTCTGGCTTGGAATTACCTGAAGGAGTACGGCGTTTACCAATATTTTTACTGTCGCGATGACGAACTTTCACGCGGCTGCTTTTGCTCTTTGTATCTTCTGTTTTTTTCTTCTCTTTGCGTTTTGCCAACACTTTTTTGGATGGCTTATAGCTTTTTTTCTCACTTGGCGCTTTGGTTTGCGGACGAAGTTCATCAACGACCCGCATTTTCAAAGGTTCTTTGAGATAACGGCTGATTTTGCCCAAAAGAGGATGATCGTGCGCCTCAATCAGAGCAATGGCAGTTCCCTTGCGGCCTGCACGAGCAGTACGGCCAATCCGGTGCAGGTAAACATCTGCAGTGCGGGGTAAATCAAAGTTAAAAACGTGGCTGACGTTTTCGATATCCAATCCACGGGAAGCAACGTCGGTTGCGACCAGAATGTTGACTTTGCCATCATTCAGGCGTTTCACGGCATCTGTACGCTTGGCTTGTACCATTTCGCCCTCAAGGAAACTAGCCTGAATACCTGCTTTACTCAGCCAATCAACAAGTTCACGGACACGTTCTCGTTTGCGGACGAAAACAATCGATTTGGTAACATCAGGTTGCTGGAGAAGCTGACACAGCAAAGCTGTTTTATGCTCTAACGTATCAGCACGATAATAAAATTGCTGAATTTTTTTACGTTCACGACGAGAAGGTTCAGCATCTATCTCAACAGGATCAGTTAATAGACGCTCGGCAAAATCACGGATGGATTCGCCTTCCAGGGTTGCGGAGAATAATAACGTTTGTTTGCGCCAGCGAGTTTCACCCGCAATAGTTTCGACATCATTGGCGAATCCCATATCCAGCATACGGTCAGCTTCATCGAGGATCAGCGTTTCCACTGCACGGCAGTCGAAATTTTCTTCTTTGATGTATTGCAGCAAACGACCTGTCGTTGCGACAACAATATCCTGATTCTCACTGAATACTTCCGCGTGATTCATGTAGGCAACACCACCGGTTATTGTGGCAATGTCCAAGTGTGTGTGTGCCGCAAATTCTTTTGCTTGATCTGCAACTTGCATTGCCAGCTCACGGGTTGGAGTCAAAATCAAAATACGTGGAGGCCCCGATTTTTTGCGAGGAAAATCCAGTAAATGTTGTAGTGCTGGCAATAAATAAGCGGCGGTTTTACCTGTGCCGGTTGGCGCTGAGCCTAGCACATCGCGTCCATCCATAGCCGCAGGAATGGCTGCCTCTTGAATGGCAGTCGGGCGTTCATAGCCTTTTTCATTCAGTGCATCAAGCAGGGATTCATCAAGTTCGAATTCGGAAAAATTTGTTGCAGTCATCATATACCTCTGTTTGGGCCGCCGATTATAAACAGGTTAGGCGCATTCTTCATCCTATAAAAGCATCCGATGAGCAGGTTGCTTTTATCCTTCGGCCATAAGATTTATGCTATGACAAATTTTAATTTCAGCAGATATGTGTTATGGCATTGATACAGAAACCCGCTTTTCGCCGTGGTGGTTTTACATTTAAACAGTTTTTTGTTGGACATGATAAATGTGCGATGAAAGTCGGGACGGATGGTGTATTGTTGGGAGCCTGGGCGCCAGTATATAACAGAAAAAGATGTCTGGATATCGGATGTGGCAGCGGTTTGATTGCCTTGATGATAGCTCAGCGTACAAAAGGGGATATCATTATTGATGCGGTGGAACTGGATGTTCTTGCTGCAACGCAGGCAGTTGATAATATGCAGCAATCACCGTGGCCTTTCCATATTACAGTACATCAGCAGGATATTCATGATTTCGTGCGACAGCATGTGCAACAAAATGAGTTAGCACAAAATGAATTACATGAAATTAACTCCCAATACGATTTGATTGTTAGCAATCCACCCTATTTTGAGCCTGCTATTGCATGTCGAAACGAAGCACGCAATCAGGCTCGCTATACGTCATCATTGACACATCAAGGATTATTGAAATGTGTGCAAGCATTGATTACACCGACGGGATTATTTTGTCTGGTATTGCCTTATGAAATTGGTGAACAATTTGAAAAAATGGCATCAGATTTGGGATGGTTTACCCATTTCCGAGTTAATGTTCGTGATAGGCAGGATAAGCCATTGCATCGCCTATTGCTGGGGTTATCCCTGCAAGAGCAGGAAGTGCAAGGGAGTGAATTAACTATTCGTTCCTTGGATGGTGCATATTCAGACGAATTCCGTCAGTTAATAACAGATTTTTATCTTTATTATTGATAATGTTAGCACTATTGAGATGATGAAGCGGATTATTCGGTATAATAGAGTGGGGATTTTCTTTTTCTCAGATTAAAATCACGTACCCTATGAAATAGAGACTATGATTTGTACTAGGTATCCAATAGATATCCAGTAGATTGTATACCTCATATTGTGTACTTCATATTGTGTACTTCAACGCGGCGTTGAGTAAATATCATGAAAAATTATTTCATTTATAATCAATAGGATACAATAAGTGCAATACGAGAATAACAGGTGGTTGTAATATAAAATTACAACTAAAGTTGAACTTCACAGTGAATTGATACTCAAAGTCATGCTTGTTCGGGAAATCAGAACATCATATTGGTTTATTTTAAGTATAAATGTGGAGTTTTACCTCAGGAGAGTGAACCTCGGATGAGCGAGCAGTTAACGGATCAAATGCTGATTGAACGGGTCCAGAAGGGTGACCAAAAAGCATTTAATTTGCTGGTGATAAGATATCAGCACAAAGTAGCGAGCCTGATTGCTCGTTACGTACCTCAAGGCGATGTACCTGATGTCGCTCAAGAGGTTTTCATCAAGACTTATCGGGCACTTTCTTCTTTCCGGGGAGACAGCGCGTTTTATACATGGCTGTACCGTATTGCCGTCAACACTGCGAAAAATTATTTGGTTGCTCAGGGACGTCGCCCACCATCCAATGATCTGGATGCCAACGACGCAGAAAATTATGATACATCAAGTTCATTAAAAGAAATTTCGAACCCTGAGAACTTAATGTTGTCTGAAGAATTAAAGGAAGTGGTTTTCCGTACTATTGAATCGCTCCCGGAAGATTTGAGGATAGCGATTATGTTGAGGGAGTTGGATGGGTTGAGCTATGAAGAAATAGCTGACATCATGGAATGCCCTGTAGGCACTGTACGTTCACGAATTTTTCGGGCAAGGGAAGCCATTGATAATAAAGTTCAACCACTGATCCAGCAGTAGTGGGACAAAACAATATTAAAGGGTACTTTGGCATGCAAAGAGAGAAACTTTCCGCATTAATGGATGGAGAAGCTCTTGATAGTGAAGCAGTTCATTTGGTCTCTGACGATGCGATCATGCAGAAACAGTGGGAAAGATATCATCTTGTTCGTGATGTGCTGCGTGGTGATGTGGGGGATGTATTACATTTGGATATTGCGAGCCAAGTAGCTTTGGCTCTTGAAAAAGAACCCGTTCACATTAATCCAGCGGCTGTTCCGGAATCTCAGCCAAAGCCCGAGACATGGGCGAACATGCCATTCTGGAACAAAATCCGCACATGGAAGAGCCAAATTACACAAATTGGTGTTGCTGCTTGTGTATCACTGAGCGTGATTATCGGTGTCCAGCATTATAATAACGATAGTAGTTATGAAACAGAAAACCAATTTGAGGCACCGGCTTTTAATACATTGCCTGTGATGGGTACAACTTCAACAGTTGGTTTAGCGACTCCAGCCGAAGAAGAAACTTTCGGTAGTGATTTGAATATGCAAGTGCGTGAAAGTAATAAACGAATTGATGCGATGTTGCAGCAATATGAACTCGACCGCCGCATTCACTTTGAAAAAAATCGTGGTGTCACACAGGCTAATCAGCCTCTTGGAGAGCAAGTATCACAACAGTCACAGCAATAGTTAACAGTAATAGTTAGTTAACAATAATAGTTAGTTAACAATGATAGTTCACAACAAATAGCTCACAACAATGGTTCACGATAACAGTAATGAAACGTACTTGGCTTTTCGTTTTTTTATTATCAAGTAGCCTGATTAATCCTATAAGAGCCTCAGCGCAGCAAAGCAGCGCTGAGGCTTTGTTACAGGATATGAGTAAGGCAGTACAGACGCTGGATTATGAGCTTGGTTTCATCAACTTGGAGCGGCGATTCCTCGTACCCTTGCGCTACCGTCATGCCATTATTGACGGGCAGGCTATTGCCCAAATCATACAAATGGATGGTTCACGTAGAGAAATTATCCAGCGTGGTAACCAAATCAGTTATTACGAGCCGGGGTTGGATTCATTTAGTATCCGTGGCACTCATATTGTCGACTATCTTCCACCGATTATCTTTGCTGATTTTGCACAATTGAAGAAATTTTATCGCTTCATTGATGCGGGAAGTACGCACGTTGGTGACCATCCCGTGAGTTTTGTACGCATCATATCGAAAGATGAATCCCGTTATAACTACAATCTTCTGATTGATGATAAAAATCATCTTCCTCTGTTGATAGATTTATTGGATAGGGATAATACAACAGTCATCGAGCAATTCCGTGTCGTATCATCAACAGCGAATGACCATATTAAAACGGAACTAAGCGCGATTACAGATTTGAAATTACCTCCTATGTTACTTATCCCACCTTCTGATAAGTTGACGTTTAATTGGCTGGTTGGAGGAGTGCCTGATGGCTTCAAAGAAATTTTCCGTAACAGCCGGAAGCTATCAGAGACAGAATGGTTACAATCCATCATGTATAGTGATGGGTTGTTTAATTTTTCTGTAAATGTCATGAACTCAAACAAAAAGGTGGTTGATAAACAACTATTCCGACAAGGCAGGAGAACGGTTTATACTCTGGTCAGAGGTAAAAATAGTATAACCGTCATTGGTGAACTGCCTTTCACAACAGCCGAACAAATTGCAGCAAACGTGACGTTTACGGGAGAAAATTGATGGTTAAAGAATGGGCAACGGTTGTCCGTTGGCAAAAAGGCCGTGCATTATTACGCTACGGTTCATCTTCAGGCTGCGGCAATTGTCAGGCTAAAGCAGCCTGCGGCTCTTATTTACTGGAGAAAATAGGGCCAGAAAGCATTCATCAGTTGGAACTGGAGATCCCTCAACCACTTCAACCAGGTCAGAAAGTTGAAGTAGGTATTCCTGAAAGCAGCTTGCTGCGTTCAGCCATGCTGGTTTATTTGACACCGTTATTGGGACTGTTTTTGGGAGCTGCCCTTTTCCAATCTTGGACGGTTGATCAATTATGGATATGTCTAGGAGGAGTTGGCGGTGGGGTCGCTGGTTTCTTCATTGCCCGCAAGATTGCTGCGTATTGGGATAATCTGCAAACGTACCAGCCTGTAGTGTTGCAAATTGGTTTACCTCCTGATGCGGTTAAGGTTCTACAGCAAGAATAATCTGTTTTACCATACGAGTTTCAACTTTATTTATCATACTGAAAACTACTGGGTCATACTGAAAACCACAGGCATGACTAGGTTTTCACTGGTTTGGCATGTAGAATACGGCTCCTCGGGCCAGTGGCCGAACCAATAAATTGTCGCTTTATGTCCATCAGTGTGTCCATAGGCGAGTGATTCAGAAATATTAAGGCAAAAAAGATTAAATAATGAAGCAAATACGAAATTTCTCCATTATCGCCCACATTGACCACGGTAAGTCCACGCTATCTGACCGGATTATTCAAATCTGTGGGGGGCTGTCCGATCGCGAAATGGCAGCACAAGTACTGGATTCAATGGATCTTGAACGTGAACGTGGAATCACGATAAAGGCACAAAGTGTAACTCTTGATTACAAGGCAAATGACGGGCAAATCTACCAATTAAACTTTATCGATACACCAGGGCATGTTGACTTCTCTTATGAAGTGTCCCGTTCACTGGCTGCTTGTGAAGGTGCATTGTTGGTTGTTGATGCGGGTCAGGGTGTTGAAGCTCAAACATTGGCTAACTGCTATACCGCCATCGAAATGAATCTGGAAGTGGTTCCGGTTCTGAACAAAATTGACCTCCCTGCTGCTGAACCAGAGCGTGTTGCTGAAGAAATCGAAGATATTGTTGGTATTGATGCAACAGATGCTGTTCGTTGTTCTGCAAAAACAGGTATAGGTGTACAAGACGTTATCGAGCGTTTGGTGAAAGAGATACCATCACCAGAGGGCGATCCTGATGCACCATTGCAGGCTCTGATTATTGACTCATGGTTTGATAATTACCTTGGCGTTGTTTCACTTGTCCGCGTTAAAAACGGTACTTTGCGTAAAGGTGATAAAGTCAAAGTAATGAGCACAGGGCAGGTATATAACGCTGACCGTCTGGGTATTTTCACACCGAAACGCATTGATCGTGATGTATTGAATTGTGGTGAAGTAGGTTGGTTGGTCTGTGCTATCAAAGATATTCTGGGGGCACCAGTTGGGGATACATTGACAACTGCACGCCATCCTGCGGAAAAATCACTTCCTGGTTTTAAAAAGGTTAAACCGCAAGTTTATGCGGGGCTGTTCCCAATTAGTTCTGATGACTATGAAGCATTCCGTGATGCATTAGGTAAATTGAGCTTAAATGACGCTTCATTATTCTATGAACCAGAAAGCTCTACTGCATTAGGTTTCGGTTTCCGCTGTGGTTTCCTCGGATTGCTGCATATGGAAATCATTCAGGAACGTTTGGAACGTGAATATGATCTCGATTTGATCACAACGGCTCCAACAGTTGTTTATGAAGTTGAAACAACCAGTGGTGATATTATCTATGTTGATAGTCCATCCAAGTTGCCGGCATTAAATAATATTGGGGAACTGCGTGAACCGATTGCAGAATGTCATATGTTGTTGCCGAAAGAATATCTTGGTAATGTCATTACACTCTGCGTGGAAAAACGTGGTATGCAGACCAATATGGTTTATCACGGCAATCAGGTTGCACTGACTTATGAAATCCCAATGGCTGAAGTTGTTCTGGATTTCTTTGACCGCTTGAAATCAACATCTCGTGGTTATGCATCTCTGGATTATAATTTTACCCGCTTCCAGAGCTCAGACATGGTTCGTGTAGATGTTTTGATTAACGGTGAGCGCGTTGATGCTCTGGCTTTGATTACTCACCGTGACAATTCTCAATATCGTGGACGTGAGCTGGTGGAGAAAATGAAAGAGCTGATTCCACGCCAGCAATTTGACATTGCAATTCAGGCTGCCATAGGAACTCACATTATTGCGCGTTCTACCATTAAGCAATTACGTAAAAACGTACTGGCGAAATGTTATGGTGGTGATGTCAGTCGTAAGAAAAAGCTATTGCAGAAACAGAAAGAAGGTAAAAAACGCATGAAGCAGGTCGGAAATGTTGAACTGCCTCAGGAAGCCTTTTTAGCGATTCTGCATGTTGGCAAAGATAATTAACAAGGTCGTAAGGAGCTTAAATGGCTAACACTTTTGCCTTGGTATTAACGTTAGCAACGTTAATCACCGGTATTCTCTGGTGCCTGGAGCGATTCAAGTTCGCTCCTGAACGTAAGAAAAAGCTTGCCCACATTCAGGAACAGGCGGCAGGCGCAGAAGCTCAGGAAGTTTTGGCTAAAGAGCTTAACAAACCTTCATGGGTTGAAACACTTGCATCTGTCTTTCCGGTGTTAGCCATTGTGTTGGTTCTGCGTTCTTTTATTTATGAGCCTTTTCAGATCCCTTCTGGTTCAATGATGCCGACATTGTTGATCGGGGATTTTATTCTGGTTGAAAAATTTGCGTATGGTTTAAAAGACCCGATTACGCAAACAACCTTAATAAAAACCGGTGAGCCTAAGCGTGGAGATGTTGCTGTTTTCAAATATCCGAAGAACCCAAGCATAGATTTTGTAAAACGAATCATTGGCTTGCCCGGAGATAAGATCGTTTACGATTACAGTAAAAAAGAGCTTCAGGTTTACCCTGGCTGTGGTTGGAATGCGGAATGCAAGGGAGATTTACCTGTTACTTATAAGAACACATTCCCAAGTGAATGGACGATGAAAGAAGATGTGACATCGGAAGGGATTCGTATAAGTGGGGTTTATCAAGTTCCCGTTAGTGATTCATTAGGGCCGTATACTCTCCGTCAGGACGAAAGAAAAGAAAATTTAGGTGATGTGTCACATCATATTTTGACCATTCCTGTAATACAACGCATCCCTGGCTTCCGCCAAGATGGCTTGCCAGTTGGAACTTGGGTCGTTCCCCAAGGCCAATATTTCGCGATGGGTGACAACCGTGACAATAGTGACGATAGCCGTTCATGGGGATTTGTACCAGAGAAAAATCTGGTAGGTCGTGCAACCGCCATCTGGATGAGTTTCGAAAAACAGGAAGGTAAATGGCCTACTGGTGTGCGCTTTAGTCGAATTGGTGGAATTCACTAATATTTATATATTAGCGCAGCATTAATTTATCTCACAGTGTAGAATATTCTTTCAAACGAGATGACTGGTTCCCAAGATGATGAATGTCTTTGGGAGCCAGTGCAAACGCAACAGTTTTGTAAGGTTTGCCGTAAGGTGAATATTGCTAGATAGGTCTAGCCTCACAGGTCTGTTGCGTGTGCTTTTATTTGATGAATTCTAACTGAATTGGTAGCACATGAACTCCATAATAACGAATCGGTTACAACATAAGCTAGGATATACCTTTAAACAGTACGATTTGTTGCTTCAAGCGTTGACTCACCGCAGCGCCAGCAGTAAGCATAATGAACGTCTGGAATTTCTTGGTGACTCAATCCTGAGTTTTGTCATTGCCAATGCGCTTTACCATCGTTTCCCCCGTGTTGATGAAGGGGACATGAGTCGTATGCGAGCAACATTGGTGCGTGGCAATACATTGGCGGAATTGGCCAGAGAGTTTGAATTAGGTGAATTCCTGCGGCTGGGGCCGGGTGAGTTAAAAAGTGGGGGACATCGTCGCGAATCCATTTTGGCAGATAGCATTGAAGCCTTAATTGGCGCTATTTTTCTTGATAGCGATATTCAGACCATCGAAAAGATTATCCTGAATTGGTATGAAACTCGTTTGAATGAAATTAGCCCGGGTGATAAGCAAAAAGATCCTAAAACACGTTTACAGGAATATTTGCAAGGGCGTCATTTGCCATTGCCTACATATCTGGTTGTTCAAGTTCGTGGGGAAGCACACGATCAGGAATTTACAATTCACTGTCAGGTCAGTGGATTTGAACAGCCTGTCAGAGGAGTCGGTTCCAGTCGCCGCAAGGCAGAACAGGCGGCTGCGGAACAAGCATTAAAACAACTGGAGCTTGAATGAGCGAAGAAAAAAACTATTGCGGATTCGTTGCAATAGTCGGTCGGCCCAATGTCGGTAAATCAACTTTACTGAATCAGTTATTGGGTCAGAAAGTATCTATTACTTCCCGTAAACCTCAAACGACGCGGCATCGCATCATGGGGATTCAGACGGAAGGAGCTTACCAAACCATCTATGTTGATACACCGGGCCTTCATATTGAAGAAAAGCGTGCGATCAACCGATTGATGAACCGTGCGGCGAGCAGCTCTATTGGTGATGTAGAACTGGTTATTTTTGTTGTGGAAGGTACGCACTGGACACCCGATGATGAAATGGTGGTGAACAAGTTGCGTCATTTACGTTGCCCTGTCTTACTGGCTATTAATAAAGTGGACAATGTGACAGATAAAGCCATTCTTCTGCCACATATCGGTTTTCTCAGCCAACAGATGAACTTTATCGATGTTGTGCCAGTTAGTGCGGAAAAAGGCATGAATGTTGATACTATTGCCAAATTAGTGCGTGAGCATATACCGCAAGCTGACCATCACTTCCCTGAAGATTACATCACCGATCGTTCACAGCGTTTTATGGCGTCAGAAATCATCCGTGAAAAACTGATGCGTTTTTTGGGTGATGAACTCCCATATTCTGTAACAGTAGAAATTGAGCAATTTGTTGTCAATGAACGTGGTGGTTATACGATCCACGGTTTGATTCTGGTAGAGCGTGATGGCCAGAAAAAAATGGTGATTGGTAATAAAGGCAGTAAAATCAAGACGATTGGCACAGAAGCCCGTCAAGATATGGAAAAGCTGTTTGATATGAAAGTCCACTTAGAATTGTGGGTGAAAGTGAAAGCTGGTTGGGCTGATGATGAACGTGCGCTTCGCAGCCTCGGTTACATCGACGACTTATAAGGCTGATATGTGGACGGCTGGCAGAGAGCCTTTGTACTTCATGGGCGCCCTTACAGTGAAACCAGTTTGCTACTGGATGTATTTACTGAAAATGAAGGGCGTGTACGGGTATTGGCGAAAGGGGCACGCAGCCGTCGCTCCAATCTGAAAGGTTGCTTGCAACCTTTCACCCTGCTGCTCATTCGTTGGAGTGGGCGGGGGGAAATCAAGACATTAAGAGATGCAGAGCCTATCTCATTGGCTCTCCCCTTATCGGGAAGTGTGCTCTACAGCGGTTTGTATGTGAATGAGCTTTTATCCCGAGTCCTTGAGCAAGGAACGGCATATCCCGCACTTTTTTTTGATTATCTCCAATGTTTACAAATTCTTGCGGCGAGTGAATACACGCCGGAGTATGCATTGCGTCGTTTGGAATTAGCGTTACTAACCAATATGGGATACGGTGTAGATTATCTTCACTGTGCAGGAAGTGGTGAGCCTGTAGCAGATACAATGACTTATCGTTATCGTGAAGAAAAAGGATTTACTGCCAGTTTGGTTGCGGATCACTACAGCTTTACTGGTTATGAACTAAAGGCGTTGGCAATTGGCGAATTTCCTGATCACACGACTTTGAAAGCGGCAAAACGTTTCACTCGCATTGCTTTAAAGCCTTATTTGGGAGGAAAACCGTTAAAAAGCCGTGAACTATTTCGTCAATTCGCACGTAAAAAAACTGATAACCCCAACAAGAAAAATAAAAACTAAAGTAAGCCACTTTTTCATGATGAAGAGTGTAGACTTTACTAAATCTTATGTTATTGCAGGAGCTAAAAATGGCTGAGGTATTGTTAGGTATCAACATTGATCATATTGCAACCTTACGTAATGCCCGTGGGACACAATATCCCGATCCGGTTCAGGCTGCATTTGTTGCAGAGCAGGCGGGAGCTGATGGTATAACGGTTCACCTGCGTGAAGATCGCCGCCATATTACTGACAGAGATGTTCAATTATTAGAAAGAACAATTCAAACCCGTATGAACCTTGAAATGGCGGTAACAGATGAGATGGTGGGGATTGCTTGCCAAATTAAGCCTGCTTTCTGTTGTTTAGTACCTGAAAAGCGTCAAGAGATAACAACCGAAGGGGGATTGGATGTGTTTGGGCAAAAGGAGCATATTGCTGCGGCTGTTAAAAGTTTATCAGAAGCGGGAATTTTGGTGTCTTTGTTCATTGATGCGGATCACCAACAAATCGATGCAGCTGTTGAAGTCGGAGCACCATTTATCGAGATTCATACTGGTGCATATGCTGATACAGAGAATGAAATACAGCAAGAAAAAGAATTTCAGCGTATCAAAGAAGCAGCTACCTACGCGACCGTTAAAGGTCTAAAAGTCAACGCCGGTCATGGATTGACTTATCACAATGTGCAGCGAATTGCAGCTTTACCTGAAATTTATGAACTAAATATAGGGCATGCCATTATTGGCCGCGCTGTATTCAGTGGCTTGTCTGCCGCTGTTGCGGATATGAAAACTTTGTTGCGGGAAGCACGCCGTTAATGGCCATTATTGGATTAGGCACAGATATTGTTGAAATATCCCGTATTGAAGAAATTGTCGGACGTTCAGGCGAACGTCTGGCAAGGCGTGTTCTGAGCGACGGAGAGTGGCAACAATATCAACAACATAACCAGCCTATCCGTTTTTTGGCGAAGCGCTTCGCAGTTAAGGAAGCGGCGGCCAAAGCGCTTGGAACAGGTATCCGCAATGGACTGGCCTTTAACCAGTTTGAAGTGATTAATGATCCACTGGGGAAACCCATGTTAAAACTTCATGGAGAGTCTAAGGCGCTGGCTAACAAACTGAATGTCAAATCCATCCATGTCACACTGGCAGATGAACGGCGTTATGCTTGTGCGACAGTGATATTGGAAAGTTAAGTTCAGATCTTATCAGCATGGTGTAGCAGCACAAACTTATCCCATAACTGCTCTTCAGTTTCCTGATGACTAGGATCAAGGATAATGGTATTAGTGATCGGGCAGACAGATTGGCAAGTTGGCTTTTCGTAATGTCCGATGCACTCGGTGCAACGATCAGGTTCAATTTCGTAGATCTCTGCGCCCATTGTGATGGCCTGATTAGGGCATTCGGGTTCACACATATCACAATTGATACAGCGTTTGGTAATTAATAGTGCCATTTCAACCTCTTACATAAATTAAGTCTTCAATCAAAAGACTTAATTTTCTTCCTGATTTGTTGCTCTAGATTGTCCTTTATTATTTCATACAATGTATTTTGCAAAGGTGAGTATCTTGCAAAGAAAAGCATTTTACAAAGAAAACTATCTGGGGCGTATGTTAGCACATCTGGGATTTTCACAGTTATTAAGAGTGTCTTTATCTATTTGATTAGCTCAATGCAATGGACTGCTTTCGGAGTTTTGTGCTCTTCCAGTAGCACTGATGGAGAGTTTTTATTCATAGCTTAGAAAGCGCCCCAGTTCATTTATCATGGTATATACTTAAGTATGCTTTATATTCTTTAGAGTAAAAACATGATTGAATACATCGTAAAACATGGTAATGATATCGTGAAAGTCTTGGGGGCTATTGGGGCTTTTATTGGTATTATCCTGTCTGTATTAAAGAAACTTTATGCAGATGTAAGTGTTTTTAGAGAGAGAAGAGCAGTAAAGTATATTAAGTATCTAAATGAGTATAATGCTTATTTGGATGAACAAAGTAAAAACTATATTAAATACGAAATTGCATCTGAGATAATGTTTGATATTACGAAAATAAAATCTGATAAATTTAGAAATATATTTATCAAGCTGAAACAAGATGGGTTGAGTTCAGAGTGTATAGACAGCCTCAGGAAATTGAGATCATTTACTGTTTTAAATTCTGGCATAGTTCAAGTTAATATTGGCTCTTTTTATTATGTTAATTATTGGTTTGAGAAGATATTTTCAGCGTATTTCTTCACATTAGCATTTTCTGTGTTGGTTGTGTTTTTATTAAAAGCAGGTGTCTTGAATAATACGATTTGGAGTGCTTTTGATTTATTTTTGGTCATTTTAAGTATGATTTTATTTATGGGAATGGGTATCTACTTATTAGTATTGAGTCCGTCAAAATATCAAATAAAATGTTTAAATGAAGAATTAGTCAAATGTAAAATTGATGATATTGCTTGATAGATTGAATTTATTGATTTTCCATTGTATCTAAACTTGAAGTCTGTTAGATAGTTAGCTTAGTACTGTGTGTCTCTGGAGTTGCTCTGATGAAAGCAAGCTGTTTAACGGAAATTATATTACCCAATAATTATCACATGAGGGACTTTTTAGCCTTTCATCAAAGGGATGAAATGGGCATTTCTGAAACCGTACAACAGAATCAAATTAAAAAAGGGATTATTTGGCACGAAAAACCAGCTCTCTTGACAATCGTAATTGAAAAAAATAGAGCGAAAATACATCTTGATATTGATGGTGACAAAGTTTGTTCTTCACAACATGAAACGTTATCAGCTCTAGCTTCACATATGCTTGGTTTGAAACAATCTGTTGAAGTATTCGAATCCATATATCAAGAACATCCCGTTATTGGAGAGTTGGTGACCAGACAGGCGGGTTTACGAATTTACCAATCTGCAACACCATTTGAAGCTCTTAGTTGGGCGATTATCGGACAACAAATTAGTTTAAATGCAGCAATTTCCATTAGACGGCGTTTTATTCAGGCGGTGGGTATCCCGCACTCTTCAGGATTATTGTGCCACCCAAATCATAAGCAGGTGATGCAATGTTCAGAACATGGTCTACGCCAGTGTGGTTTTTCTGTGGGCAAGGCCAATGCTTTATTGAATGTTTGCCAACTCATTGATTCTGGTGTATTAGAGCTAAACATTCCAGAAGGAGAAGACGGAGTGGAGCGATTGACGGATAGCTTGCTTGCTATCAAGGGCATTGGTATGTGGACAATTAATTATACTCTATTACGGGGATTCAATTACTTGGATGGTTCATTGCATGGTGATGTTGCCGTAAGGCGTAATCTCCAATATCTGCTCAGGCAGGAAGACAAAGTTAGTGCTGAGCAGGCAGAAAAATGGCTGGCAGATTTTTCTCCCTGGAAGGCGTTGGTCGGGGCGCACTTATGGCGGCAGCAATCCAGTAGTGGATATTGATAACAGAAGGATTTGATTATCTAAAACTAAATATTTACGCTGAATATAAGATATCGAGAAATTTAAAAATATTAACCAATAAATAAACTCTGTTTATATAACAGGCATCATAAATATCACTATTCTTGAATGATAATATTACTTGGATTCAAATAAAAGGCAAGGATGGATTTAAAAGTTAAACTGTCATTGGTTTTATTTCTAAATTATCTGGCTTGTTGTATACGCCTTATTACTTATTAGCAAGAATTAAAACCTTCATGTTTATTTTTGCTAAGATGATATTTCCATTCATTGAGAGGTTTTGGCTATGTTATCTTTTTCACCGTTTGAAGATTTAGCTCAACAGCTTTTACCCATGGCAATAGAAAGTAATGATGGTGCTCATGATGTTGCACATCTTTATCGAGTATGGAGAAACGCCAAACAAATTTGTGAAGCGGAATCTGGCAACTTGCGATTAGTGTTTGCCGCTGTGCTATTGCATGATTGTGTGAGTGTTGAAAAAAATGCCTCAAACCGACATCTTGCTTCGCGTATGGCTGCAGAAAAAGCAGCATTGAGACTAAAAGAGTTGGAATGGTGTGAAGAGGATATTAATATCGTCTGCCATGCCATTGAAGCGCATAGTTTTTCAGCAGGTTTAACCCCACAAACATTGGAAGCGAAAATTGTGCAAGATGCGGATCGACTGGATTCCATTGGCATGATTGGTGTTGGGCGTTGTTTTTATACTGCTGGTCGTATGGGGTCTTCATTGTATGACTTTCGCGATCCTCTGGCAAAACAGCGCGAATATAATGATAAAGTTTATGCTGTCGATCATTTCTATACCAAACTACTTAAAATTGAATTCGGATTTCAGACTGCATCAGGCAAAAAAATGGCGAGTGAAAGGACAGAGCGCATGAAATTGTTTCTTGATGCTTTTCTTGATGAAATTCAGGCTGAGTCAGTAAATTGAGATGACCTAACAATATGAGTATGCCCCGTTATATCTTTCGCCTTTCAAGTTGTAGCTTTGTTGGTGGCGCTGCAACTCGAAATCCATTGGGTATAATAAGCGGAATTTTCATAAGTAAGAGAATGTGCAGTGGCAGAAATATATACAGTGACTGAAAATTATAGTGATGAATATTGGATGCGTCAGGCAATGAATTTGGCAATGCAAGCACAAGCAAAAGGCGAGATCCCTGTTGGTGCTGTATTAGTAGCTGATAATAAGGTTATTGCTGAAGGTTTTAATCATCCAATCACAGACCATGATCCTACCGCCCATGCAGAAATCATCGCATTACGGAAGGGCGGAATTCAATTGCAGAATTATCGTCTGCTGAATACGACACTGTATGTCACTTTGGAACCTTGTGTCATGTGCGCAGGAGCTATGGTACACAGCCGAATACAACGGCTGGTTTATGGTGCCAACGATATGAAAACGGGAGCTGCGGGATCATTGATTGATATATTGCGTCATCCTGGTATGAATCACCAAATTGAAATTACCGCTGGTGTTCTGGCGGAAGAGTGCTCCACTATGCTGAGTTCTTTTTTTAAACAACGTAGGGAGCAACATAAGGTATTGAGAAAATTGAGATCTCAACGACAGGGAATGCCATAATTAATTGACAGTTACAGTTTAATTCAGTTGCGGTTATAAAATCAGCTATAGCTTAGGTTTTTCAGATTGCGCCGGTGTTTTATTCTCCGGCGCTTTTTCGTGAGATTCAGCGTGAGTGCTTTTTATTTTGGCATCCTCCGCTTTGTCATTTTCTTCTGTTTTCTCGCGTCTGGCTTTTGCGTTAAGGTATCCTTCCAGACTCGCATGATGACGTTTAATATTTTCAACGTATAGATAAGCTTCATGACCACGAGCATAGCCATTTGCAGTCTTGGGGTAGTATTTTTTATTGCTGAGCAGCAAAAGACGTGTTTTAACATCGACCCAGCTGTTTGGATTACCTTTTTGTTCAACAGTTAATTTACGAGCATCAAGGACGTGCCCATATCCTATGTTGTAAGCCGCGAGGGCAAACCAGATACGCTCATCCTCAGGAATGGTTTTTGGCATACGCTCTATCAGATGGTTCAGATAAGCGACTCCTCCCCTTACGCTCTCTTCTGGATCTAGTCGATCGTTGACCCCTACCCACTTTGCTGTCGGGCGAGTGAGCATCATCAGACCACGAACACCAGTGGGTGAAGTAGCCAATGGATCCCAATGCGATTCTTGCCACGCGATGGCCGCCACTAAATGCCAATCAAGCGTACCAGCGTATTTTTGAAAAATTGGCTGATATATTGGCAAACGTTTATTGATGGCGCGAATTAATGAAATGGTATCTAAATAATTGAATGAACCAACATGGTTGAAATACTTTTCTTGTAACTGCGCGATGGTATTTTTTTTAGCTAAGTCATTGAAGAAATCGAGCATAGCGGAGTGGAGACTATAATCGCCATTGCGCTTTAAATACCAAGTCAGGGGACGCTCTACACTGACATCAAAAGCAACGGCCAGATTGGGATAAATGCGTTGTTGCAAGGCTAAACTGATGGAATCGCTAATTGTATAGTCGATTTTCCCTTCAGAGAGTTGTTCAAGCAATTGTTGTGTATTTTCGTGTGACGTTTCTTCCCAGGTTAACTCAGGATAAGACTTCTCTTTCCACTTTTTCAGTTCGCTGACGTGGGTAGAACCTGCCGTAACGATTAATTTGCCTTTTAAATCGCTAAACGAGCGTGGACGTGTCGTCCCCTTACGATAAACCAGTAGTTGTCCGACCGTAGTATAAGTAGGACCAGTACGTGTTTGCTCCAGCCTGTCTTTATCATAGATAAGTCCAGCAGCTAAAAAATCGGCTTTATCGTTTTCTAAGTCTTCAAAAAGCTGGTTAATATTAGAACGAAACTTGATGGCAAGTTTAACTCCCAGATAATCAGCAAACTGCTTGGCTAATTCATAGTCGAATCCTGTTAGTTCATTTTTACTGTTAAGAGAGATTAGAGGGGAGCTGATAGTGCTCACTCGTAACTCTCCTCGTGCCAGAATTTTGTTTATTTGCTCCTGTTGTTTATTGGACCAATTGATATTGAGACCAATAATAGCAGCTGAGAGGAGCGCGATAATTACGATAACAAAATAATTTATCTTTACTTTATTCAAATAGTTATCTCTTTCCAGAACGATTGAGCCCCGCGTGAAATGCAAGATGATATCATGGTTAAATTTCCAGTAATCGAGAATTTTGCGTAACAAAATGCGGATGTGCAACCCTATTAAACCAATTTTGGCACTTCAATGAGTGTATTGTTGGCTTGATAAATAACCACGCAAACGGTTTCGTCGGAAGGAACATTCCTCTATAATGCTTGCAGTTTCCCCTGAGGCATCAGTCAGGCTTTGCTTCTAAGATGAGAGAACCTATTATTATGGAAATTCTGCGTGGCTCACCTGCTTTATCAGCATTTCGTATCACTAAGCTCCTTTCCCAGTGTCAAGATTACCATCTCCCTGTTACCGAAATTTATGCAGAATATGTGCATTTTGCAGATGTTAACGCCCCAATTACGGAAGATGAACAAGAGAAATTAAATAAATTATTAAAATATGGTCCCTCTCTGGCCGAACTTGAGCCTAAAGGACAACTAATATTAGTTACACCCCGTCCGGGCACGATATCTCCTTGGTCATCGAAAGCGACAGAAATTGTTCACAATTGTGGTCTGAACCAAATTGTCCGTTTAGAACGGGGAATTGCCTATTATATTCAGAGTACCGGGATGGATGACGGGCAATGGCAAACGCTGTCGGCATTATTGCATGATCGCATGATGGAAATTGTGTTCACTCAGCTTGAACAGGCTGAAGCCCTGTTTTCTCATCAGCAACCTGCGCCGTTGAAACAGATTGATATCCTGCAATCAGGGCGTGCGGCACTGGAAGCGGCAAATATTGAACTGGGATTGGCTCTGGCTGCGGATGAAATTGACTATCTGATGAGAGCTTTTCAGGCGTTGGGACGTAATCCAACGGATGTTGAACTCTATATGTTTGCTCAGGCAAATTCTGAACATTGTCGCCACAAGATTTTCAATGCAGATTGGGTTATTGATGGTAAGGCTCAAACCAAGTCTTTGTTCAAAATGATTAAAAATACATTTGAACAGACGCCGGATTATGTGCTTTCTGCTTATAAAGATAACGCGGCTGTTATGGAAGGCTCTCATGTTGGCCGCTTTTTTCCTGATTCTACAACTGGAATTTATGACTACCACCAAGAGCCAGCTCATATCTTGATGAAAGTGGAAACCCATAACCATCCAACAGCAATTTCGCCTTGGCCCGGCGCAGCGACGGGTTCAGGTGGTGAAATTCGTGATGAGGGCGCAACTGGGCGAGGAGCCAAACCCAAAGCCGGATTAGTCGGTTTTTCGGTCTCAAACTTGAGAATTCCTGGATTTGAACAGCCGTGGGAAGAAGACTTCGGTAAACCTGATCGGATTGTCAGTGCATTGGATATCATGCTGGAAGGCCCACTAGGAGGTGCCGCGTTCAATAATGAATTTGGGCGTCCGGCATTACTTGGGTATTTCAGAACTTATGAAGAAAAAGTCGATTCCCATAACGGTACAGAATTGCGTGGTTACCACAAGCCCATCATGCTGGCAGGGGGAATCGGAAACATCCGTGAAGAGCATGTCCAGAAAGGTGATATCTCGGTCGGTGCACAATTAATTGTGTTGGGTGGACCAAGCATGAATATCGGCTTGGGCGGAGGAGCGGCATCTTCAATGACGTCCGGTCAATCTGATGCTGACTTGGATTTTGCCTCTGTGCAGCGTGACAATGCGGAGATGGAGCGGCGTTGTCAGGAAGTTATTGATAGTTGCTGGCAATTGGGTGACAAAAATCCAATTTTATTTATCCATGACGTAGGGGCTGGCGGTTTGTCAAATGCTATGCCTGAGTTAGTCAGTGATGGCGGACGGGGTGGGTGCTTTGAGTTACGCAATATTCTTAATGATGAACCGGGAATGAGCCCATTGCAATTATGGTGCAATGAATCTCAGGAGCGTTATGTCTTGGCCGTAGCACCAGAACAGTTGTCCCTATTTGAAGACATATGCCGTCGGGAACGTGCTCCTTATGCTGTTGTTGGGGAGGCAACAGAAGAACGGCACTTACTGCTGAATAACAACCATTTTGATAACCAGCCAATCGATATGCCACTGGATGTGTTGCTCGGTAAGACGCCGAAGATGCTGAAAAATGCGCAGGTTTTGCAAGCACAGGGGCAAAATTTGGATCGCAGGGACATTGATCTCGCAGAAGCGGTAAAACGCGTCTTGCATTTACCTGCTGTTGCTGAAAAAACATTTCTGATTACGATTGGCGATCGTTCCATAACAGGCATGGTTGCCCGCGATCAAATGGTTGGTCCTTGGCAAATCCCAGTAGCAGATTGTGCTGTTACTACCGCCAGTTTAGACAGCTATTATGGCGAAGCCATGTCAATAGGCGAACGTGCGCCTATTGCATTGCTGAATTTTGCAGCATCGGCACGTATGGCGGTGGGTGAAGCACTGACCAATATCGCTTCAGCCTATATTCAGGATCTGAAACGAGTGAAATTGTCAGCGAACTGGATGTCGGCATCAGGCCATGCTGGTGAAGACGCGGGCTTATATGCCGCAGTGAAGGCAGTGGGTGAAGAGTTGTGTCCGGCGCTGGGACTGACCATTCCGGTTGGCAAGGATTCGATGTCAATGAAAACACGCTGGAGCCAAAACGGGGAAGTACGTGAAATGACTTCACCACTTTCATTGGTGATCAGTGCGTTTGCTCGGGTAGAAGATGTGCGTCGCACAGTGACACCAGAATTGTCTGTCAAAGATGATAATGCGTTGCTACTGATTGATCTGGGGAAAGGACAAAACGCGCTGGGTGGAACTGCATTGGCGCAAGTTTATCGTCAACTTGGAGATAAAACCGCCGATGTTCGCAGCGTCGAGCAATTGGCTGGTTTCTTTAATGCGATCCAGCATTTGATTTCGGAACAAAAATTGCTGGCTTATCATGACCGTTCGGACGGTGGATTACTGGTGACATTGGCTGAAATGGCTTTTGCAGGCCACTGCGGATTGCATATCGATATCAGTGCATTTGATGAAGATATTTTGGCTGCGCTGTTTAATGAAGAATTGGGTGCAGTTATTCAAATTCGTGAGACTGACAGAAAGCAAGTTGAAAATCTGTTGGTAGAGTATGGATTGAGTGGATGCGTACATTATCTGGGGAAAGCTCAGACAGGCGATGATTTCGTTATATCCAGCGACAATATGGAAGTTTATCGTCAGAATCGCAGCACATTGCGCTTGTGGTGGGCAGAAACAACATGGCAAATGCAGCGTCTGCGTGATAACCCAGAATGCGCAGATCAAGAACATCAGGCAAAACAAGATGTGAACGATCCCGGCCTGAATGTGAAATTATCTTTCGATCCCGCAGAAGATATTGCTGCTTGTTATATTTCGAAACGGGCGCGTCCGCGTGTTGCTGTACTGCGTGAACAGGGGGTTAACTCTCATATTGAGATGGCGGCTGCATTCCATCGAGCTGGCTTTGAAGCAGTGGATGTCCACATGAGCGACTTATTGGATGGACGTATCACATTAGATCAATTCCAAACATTGGTTGCTTGTGGGGGCTTCTCATATGGAGATGTGCTTGGTGCGGGTGAAGGTTGGGCGAAATCTATTCTGTTTAATTCACGGGTACGTGATGATTTTGTCGGTTTCTTCGCGAGGCCGGATACTCTGACCCTCGGCGTGTGTAACGGTTGTCAGATGATATCTAATCTGCATGAATTGATTCCGGGGACGGAACATTGGCCGCGTTTTGTCCGTAACCGTTCAGAGCGTTATGAAGCCCGCTTTAGTTTGGTTGAAGTTACTAACAGCCCTTCACTGTTCCTGAAAGATATGGTGGGTTCTCGCTTGCCGATAGCAGTGGCTCATGGTGAAGGGCAGGTGGAATTTAGAGATAGCCTGAGTTTGATGGAACTTGAAAAACATCAACAAGTGGCATTGCGGTTTGTAGATAATTACGGTTCAGTGACGGAAAACTATCCAGCAAACCCAAATGGTTCTGTGAACGGAATTACCTCTGTAACCAACCTTGACGGGAGAGTCACGGTGATGATGCCTCATCCTGAAAGGGTATTCCGTACTGTCAGCCATTCTTGGCACCCTAAAGAATGGGGAGAAGATAGCCCATGGATGCGTATTTTCCGTAATGCACGCAAACAATTAGGCTGAATTCTCTAACTATTTCATTTTTATTTTATTTAATTTTTATTGGAAAAGGCCTTGATAATTCATCAGGGCCTTTATTTTTATTTGCTACTTTCTGGAGTGATAGAAGAAACAGAAGAATCGGAAGATGGGCTGTTTGAGAATAATTGTTAATTTGATGTTACTAATGAATCTTATGGTAGTGTCTCAATATCGCGACAATGTCATTTTATAATGTCTCAAATAAGAGACATTTATTTGATTGATATTATTATTAAAATATTTTTTTATGGTTGATTGTCATAAATAGGCGACACTAATCCTTATCAAATATTAGGAAATATTAGGAAATATTGATAAAAAAATTAAATGAATTTGGTTTTTTTATTTATTTTCAATAAAATCAAGTTGTTAAGAAATTTATTTGCAAGTTGGCATGTAATGTGCATAATAATAAGCAGTTGCTCATTCAATTTTTTATGTAGGCCCACAATCAGGTGGAAACATGCCACATAAGCCCAGAATGACGCCGAAGTAAGGTGCCTACCGTCCAACTTCATGATACTCGCCTTCGGGCTTTATCAAACACAGGACGACACGTGGAGTGAGGCACCACCTACATGCTTATTGAGCAGCATGCAGGATCTCACTGGCGGGATAGTAAAGAAGTTACTATCCCGCCGTCATTATTACAGGTTATTCCTGTCCATCGTGTTTTATGCATCCACAGAACTTTCAATTATCTACTACTTTCAACTAACTACTGTTTTAAACTAACTACTGTTTTAAACTATTATTTTTATTTTCGACTATTTGTTATTTTCGACCATTTTCAAATAAAAGAAAAAGTAACAGTAGCATTTATCATCTGGCAGACTTTATCCTCCGGCTTACGTCGGTTAGCTTCAATATAATTAGCTTCAATGTAAACAGGTTATGAGATGATTTCTTTGAAAAAATGGCGTTTATTCCCACGCTCATTGCGCCAATTAGTTGTAATGGCTTTCTGGTTAGTGTTATTGCCACTGCTGGTTCTGGCTTATCAGGCTTATCAAAGTCTTGATCAACTCAGCACCAAAGCAGCTAAAATTAATAGCTCAACTTTATCAGATGCTCATCGTAGTGAAGCGATGGTTGGAATAGCCCTTGAGATGGAACGTAGTTATCGTCAATACTGCGTATTAGGGGATGATCGGCTGAAAAGGCTTTATCAACACCAATACCGGCAATACATGAATATGCTGGGCAGCCAGATGGCGGTGTTGGCTAATGCAGAGTATACGAAGAAATTTGATAAGCTATTATCGGGGCTGGTCAATATTTCTTGTAGTAATGGCTTGCCAGAACCAACTTCATTAAAATTACTTAGAGAATTCTCCGAGACTAATAGTTTAATGGTACAGGAAACCCGTAAAATTATTTTCAGTCGTGGTGAACAACTGCAAAAGAGTATCGCTGATAAAGGGCGATTTTTTGGTTGGCAAAGCCTTATCTTATTCTTGTTAAGCGCTTTCTTGATAACTTTGTTTACGCGTATGATCATTGGGCCAGTAAAAGGTATTGAGCGGATGATCAATCGGCTGGGAGAAGGGCAGTCATTGGAAAATCAGATTGACTCCTTTAAAGGGCCTCGGGAGTTGCGATCATTGGCTCAGCGCATTATTTGGCTGAGTGAGCGTTTATCCTGGCTTGAATCTCAGCGTCATGAGTTTTTGCGTCATATCTCTCATGAACTGAAAACACCTCTGGCAAGTATGCGTGAAGGGGCGGAGTTATTGGCTGACGAAATTGCAGGGCCTCTGACGGTGGACCAAAAAGAAGTTGTCAGTATCTTGAACAGTAGTAGTAAGCATTTACAGCGGCTCATTGAACAATTACTTGAATATAATCGTAAATTAGCGGATGGTCCTGCCGAGCATCAGGTTGTCTCTTTAAAAGAAATTGTGGATGGTGTTGTACTGTCACATCAATTACCTGCACGGATTAAAAATATTCACACAGAAATTCAAATGGATATGGATTATTGTTGGGCCGAGCCTGGTTTATTGATGCGGGTGATTGATAATCTCTATTCCAATGCAGTGCACTATGGAGCTGAATCCGGTAACATTTGGATTTTTAGTCGGCAAGTGGGTAAAAATCTTCAGATTGACGTTGCCAATACAGGAACACCTATCCCTGAATTAGAAAAAAGTATGATTTTTGAGCCATTTTACCAAGGAAAGCTGCAACGAAAAGGTGCAGTTAAAGGAAGTGGTCTTGGCTTAAGCATCGCGCAAGATTGTATTAAACAGATGCAGGGAGAGCTCCACTTGATAGAATCCGAGTTTGCTGACGTATGTTTTCGGGTTGAACTGCCATTAACTGCGGAGAATGACTAAATAATTATGTATAACAGGTTTACTTACCGCTTTATGACGGAGATGCAGCCTATTCTGGCACATGTTTCGACCTTACGTTTCCGTGCTATGTTGCTATTGTTTGTTCCCTATTTACTGGCAGGCTGTGTTGGAACTAGTGGATCAGGCAATTTAGCGACGATTACGCAGTCTATCCTGCCTGAACAAAGTGTCACGGATTATCGTCTTAAGGATTGTAATTTAATCTGGAATATAACGAAATCATCGGCGATGGGAAACGGGCTTTATTGGCTGAGATTTATAGATTGCACGGATCGATTGTCTGCGGCAGAAGCTCGTGAGATAGAAGGACGTTTAACCCCGGCTACTCTGACTGATTGGCATCAAGTGTTTAAACAAAGCATTTTGATTGGCAGGGCGACTTCTGGATTGCCTGAACGCAAGAGAATTGTGGAAAACTTTAATCGGTATAGCGCTCAATTTCCTGTTGCTTTGCGACCATTACTCCAATTGTGGCGTGAGCAGCAATACCTGAAAATTAATCTTGCCGAAGAAAAGGCTAAATTCCAGCGCTTTCAGCTTGACAGTGAGAATAAAATTGACCGATTGAAAGAAGCGCGGGTACGTTTAGAAAATGAATTTAACGAAATATCCCGCAAACTAGAACATCTGACAGATATTGAACGCCAACTTTCCTCCCGCAAACAAGAACAAAATAATGTTGCCACTCCAAGTGGAGTAGGGCAAGTGAATGGCGCGGATATTATATCCAGTATGAGCGCTTCATCCAGTACTGATGCTTCATTGAATAATCAAGCAAAGCCGAAAGACCAATCGGCAGCAAATGTGGATGTTAAAGCGAAAGCTAATTCCTCAGAAGAAAAAGGAGCCGAGTAATAATGACAGTGCGCAATCCCGCCCATCTTCTTTTAGTTGATGATGATCCTAGCTTACTAAAACTATTGGGAATGCGTTTGACCAGTGAAGGATTTCGTGTCACGACCGCAGAGAGTGGAAATGAAGCGCTACGCATACTGATAAAAGAAAAAGTAGATATCGTGATCAGTGATTTACGCATGGATGAAATGGATGGTATGGCATTGTTTGCGGAGATTCAGAAACAGCATCCGGGTATGCCAGTCATTATTCTGACCGCACATGGTTCTATTCCTGATGCTGTGGCAGCAACGCAGCAAGGTGTATTTAGTTTTCTGACTAAGCCCGTTGATCGTGATGCACTTTATAAAGCTATTGATGATGCACTGGAACTGTCAACACCAGCTATAGATGGACAATGGAGCGAGAAGATTGTTACTCGAAGCCCTCTGATGTTGCGTCTATTGGAGCAGGCAAAGATGGTGGCTCTATCTGACGTTAGTATTCTGATTAATGGACAAAGTGGAACCGGTAAAGAGGTGCTGGCCCAAGCTATTCATCGTGCTAGTCCCCGGGCGAAGAAGCCTTTTATTGCAATTAACTGTGGTGCTTTACCTGAGCAATTGCTTGAATCCGAATTATTTGGTCATGCCAAAGGTGCATTTACGGGTGCAGTCAGCAGCCGAGAAGGGCTATTTTTAGCAGCGCAAGAAGGAACATTGTTCCTTGATGAGATCGGTGATATGCCGATGTCGTTGCAAGTTAAGCTATTGAGAGTGTTGCAGGAACGCAAGGTTCGTCCTTTGGGGAGTAACAGGAATATAGACATTGATGTCAGAATTATTTCTGCTACTCATCGAGACCTGCCTAAAGCAATGCAGCGTAATGAATTTCGAGAAGATCTCTATTATCGATTGAACGTTGTTAACTTGAAAATTCCTTCCTTGAACGAACGTTCAGAAGATATTCTTCTATTGGCCAATCACCTGTTACGTGAATCAGCCAAACGTCATAAGCCTTTTGTTCGCAGCTTTTCTACCAACGCCATGAAATGTCTGATGGCAGCAAGCTGGCCGGGCAATGTTCGTCAATTGGTCAATGTTATTGAACAGTGCGTAGCATTGACGATGACTCCAGTCATTAGTGATGCTTTGGTTACCCAGGCATTGGAAGGAGAGAACACGGCCTTGCCGACATTTGTGGAAGCCCGTGGGCAATTTGAATTGAATTACCTGCGCAAATTGTTGCAAATAACCAAAGGTAATGTGACCCATGCCGCTCGCATGGCAGGACGTAACCGGACAGAGTTTTATAAGTTGTTGGCTCGCCACGAGTTGGAGGCGAACGATTTTAAGGAATAACTTTTCTGCAACCCCAGAAATTCTTACACTGAACAGAAATTATATACCCCTATAAGTTTCAAATTTCAGCTTGAAAAATACAGGGTATAGAGATGAATTGCTTTGCTGCAGAAGCTCAGTAAAGCAGATAGATGATTTATGGCCTAGGAGAGCCGCATTCTATGAGTCGTACTCTTAATATCGCTCTTGCCCAGTTAAATTGGCTGGTAGGAGACATCGAAGGCAACAGCGAACGTATGTTGCAGACAGTCCAGGAACAGCAAGCAAAAGGTGCTGATCTGGTTATGTTTTCTGAGCTGGCGCTGTCTGGCTATTTTCCAGAGGATTTGTTGTTCCGCCCTGATTTACATCAGCGTTGCCGTGAACAATTGGTACGTTTGCAGGAAGCAAGTTCTCAGGTTGGTATTTTGGTAGGGCATCCGTGGCAACAGGATGACAAACTCTATAACTCACTTTCCCTGTTTTGGAAAGGGGAAGTTGTGGCACGTTATTTCAAACAGTTACTGCCAAACTATGGCGTCTTTGATGAAGAGCGTTATTTTAAAGCGGGGAATCAAAGCTGCGTTATACCATTCAAGGGTTATAACCTCGGTTTATTGATTTGTGAAGATTTGTGGTTTGACGCTCCGATTGATGCCCTGAAACAGACTGGCGCAGAAATCATCTTATCTATTAACGCTTCTCCTTATAATCGCGAAAAACCGAATATCCGCAGCACATTAATTAAGTCTCACTGTCAGCGCACCCAACTGCCAATCATCTATCTCAATCAGGTAGGGGGGCAAGATCAGCTCATTTTTGATGGTTGTTCTAAAGTCTTTGATGCAAATGGTGAAATTACCCATCGTATGGCGGCATTTGAGGAACACATTGAGCAATGCCGTTTCAATGATATGAATATTGAACCAATGGCAGCTCCTATCCCTCAATTGCCACCATTGGCGCAAGTCTATAAAGCCTTGGTGATTTCTTTGCGTGATTATGTGCAGAAGAATGGTTTTAAAGGTGCTTTGCTTGGTTTGTCTGGTGGAATTGACTCAGGGCTAACATTGGCGATTGCCGTGGATGCTTTAGGGAAAGATCATGTGCAGGCGGTCATGATGCCATTCCGCTATACCTCAGAAATGAGTATTCATGATGCCAGAGAACAAGCAGAATTACTGGGCGTTGAGTTTGATGTTGTTTCCATCGAACCCATGTTTGATGCGTTTATGACACAGCTTGAGCCGATGTTTGCGGGAACAGAAAAAGATACGACAGAAGAGAATTTGCAGGCACGTTGCCGTGCAGTGATTTTGATGGCGATGTCTAACAAGCGTCGCCGCTTGGTATTGACGACCAGCAACAAAAGTGAATCGGCTGTGGGGTATTCAACCCTGTATGGTGATATGGCTGGTGGTTTTAATGCTTTGAAAGATGTTCCTAAAACCATGGTATTTGCATTGTCTAAATATCGTAATACAGTATCTCCGGCTATTCCACAGCGTGTGATTGATCGTCCACCATCAGCAGAGTTGGCACCGGATCAACTGGATCAGGATAGCCTTCCTCCGTATGACATGCTGGATGCTATCCTTGAAGGATATGTTGAAAAAGACAAATCAGTGGCTGATTTGGTATCTGAAGGTTTTGATGAAACCATCGTCCGTAAGGTGATCCGGCTGGTTGATATCAATGAATATAAGCGTCGTCAGGCACCTATTGGCCCACGCATTACACAGCGTGATTTTGGTAAAGACAGGCGCTACCCGATTACTTCTGGTTTCGGGCGTAAAAACTGGTAATAACAGGAAAACTTCATGAAAAAGATTGATGCAATTATCAAACCTTTCAAGCTGGATGATGTGCGTGAAGCTCTGGCTGAAGTAGGTATCACTGGTATGACCGTGACAGAAGTAAAAGGGTTTGGTCGTCAGAAAGGGCATACTGAGTTGTATCGTGGTGCAGAATATATGGTGGATTTTCTGCCGAAAGTAAAAATAGAAATTGTCGTACCGGATGATATTGTTGATACCTGCGTCGAGACAATTATGCAGATTGCACAAACAGGCAAAATTGGCGATGGCAAAATTTTTGTTTTCGATGTTGCCCGTGTTGTACGTATTAGAACTGGTGAGCAGGATGAAGAAGCGATTTAATTCAATAAATTGAACTAAATAATCTGAAACTAAATCACCTGAAATTAAATCACATGAAAACAGTGATAACGGAAACATTGTCATTTAGCCTACATCTCTAATTAGAGATGGAGTGTGGAATATCCGATGTTGAAACCGTTATCACTTATTTTTGTGTATTAAATAAGCTGAATTAAATTACTTTATGTGGGCCAAAACATTCATAATGGATATGTTGTTCATCAATGCCCATTGCCAACAATTGCTTGGCGATATGTTGCATGAAAGCCACGGGGCCGCAGAAATAGAATTGCATCCTTTCCACCATTATTGCGTCTTTCACAAGAGATAGATCCATAAGCCCGATGTGTTGATAATGAATGCCTTTCTGATCGGTATCTCTTGGTTCACGATACCAAACTTGTGAATACAAATTAGGCATGGATTCAGACATATCATTGACTTTATTGGCAAAAGCGTGGTAACCGCGATGTTCTGCTGCATGGAACCAATTTACTGAGCCAGTATGATGTTGGTTATGCAGATATTGCAGCATACTCATCATTGGGGTCAGACCAACCCCAGCAGAAATCAGTGTCACCGGCGTCTCAGCTTGCACGTCAAGGAAGAAATCACCGCGTGGCGCTGCCAACATCACGATATCCCCTTCCTGTACATTATCATGCATGTGATTTGAAACCTTGCCCTGAGATTCACGTTTAATGGCAATTTGATAACTGGTTCCATTTGGTGCGGCGGTCAGTGAATATTGGCGGATTTCACGGTTTTCAAATGCTGAATCTTCTATATAGATCCCCAAATATTGCCCTGGTTTGTAATCCATCACTTTGCCACCATCAACAGGGACAAACTCAAAGCTAGTGATGACTTCACTTTGTGGCTGTTTCCGGCTAACACGGAACTGACGTACATCACGCCAACCGCCTTCCAATGACTCACCGCTTTGATAAATTTCCTCTTCCCGATTGATAAATACACCAGCCAATACGTTGTAGGCTTTTCCCCAAGCGTCGAGAACTTCGTCACCGGGATGAAACATTTCATCAAGTGTCGCCAGAAGATGCGTACCTACAATTTGATAATGTTCAGGTTGAATGTTGAGGCTGGTATGTTTATGGGCAATTTTTTCTACGGCGGGCAATAGCGCTGACAGATTATCGATATTGGCAGCATATGCACAAAGGGCATTGAAAAGAGCTTCACGCTGATCACCATTGATCTGATGGCTCATATTAAAAATATCTTTTAATTCAGGATCATGCTTGAACATACGTTCATAAAAATGCGCAGTTAGCTTAGGACCTGTAGAAACAATTAATGGGATGGTGGATTTTATGGTTGCGATAACCTGACTGTCTAGCATGGGGAGCTCCTGAATTTTTCTCAAATGATGCCGAAGTTTATAAATTGCATTTTAAATGCAACTTATTGGGTTTGGGAATATGTCAATTTGAGAAAAGATAATCATATTGATTTAAATCAAAAAATTAGAATTTATATCACTATAAATCTCGATCAAGATCACAAATATCATTGATAAATCTGAAATCATTGGCTCAATACTAGGTCGTTCAGCTTCTAATGGGCTATTAATGCGCAATGCAAACGTTTGCGTAATTTGTTTTGTCAAGACTATCTCATTCGTTAAAAAGAGTTTACACTGTGTGACATTCTGGCCCTCAGGGGTATTTTTTAGAGATGTAGCTGAGTCAGGAGAACCAAATGTTAAAGCGTGAAATGAATATTGCGAATTACGATCCCGAACTGTGGCAAGCGATGGAACAGGAGGTTTGTCGTCAAGAAGAACACATTGAATTGATTGCTTCTGAAAACTACACCAGCCCAAGAGTTATGCAGGCTCAAGGATCTCAGCTCACTAACAAGTATGCGGAAGGCTATCCGGGTAAACGTTACTATGGTGGCTGTGAGTATGTCGATGTGGTTGAACAACTTGCGATTGACCGTGCAAAAGAGCTGTTTGGTGCAGATTATGCAAATGTCCAGCCGCACTCTGGTTCTCAGGCAAATGCTGCGGTGTATATGACATTGCTGAAACCCGGCGATACTGTTTTAGGGATGAATCTGGCGCACGGCGGCCACCTGACTCACGGCTCTCCAGTTAACTTCTCCGGTAAACTTTATAACATCGTTCCTTATGGTATTGATGACGCTGGCAAAATCGACTACGAAGATATTCGTACTCAGGCACAAAAACATCAGCCTAAAATGATCATCGGTGGTTTCTCTGCTTATTCCGGTATTGTTGATTGGGCGAAGATGCGTGAAATTGCCGATGAAATTGGTGCTTATCTGTTCGTTGACATGGCTCACGTGGCTGGTCTGGTAGCTGCTGGTGTTTATCCAAACCCTGTTCCCCATGCGCATGTTGTGACAACCACAACGCACAAAACTCTGGCTGGCCCGCGCGGTGGCTTGATTTTGGCGAAAGATGGCGATGAAGAATTTTACAAGAAACTGAATTCTTCTGTTTTCCCTGGTTCTCAGGGTGGCCCATTGATGCATGTTATTGCTGGTAAGGCAGTTGCATTGAAAGAAGCGATGGAGCCTGAATTTAAGGTTTACCAACATCAAGTCGCCAAGAACGCGAAAGAGATGGTAGAAGTATTCCTGCAACGTGGTTACAAAGTTGTTTCCGGGGAAACTGAAAATCATTTGTTCTTGCTGGATCTGGTGGATAAAAACATTACGGGTAAAGAGGCTGATGCGGCGTTGGGACGTGCCAATATCACTGTTAACAAAAACAGCGTGCCTAACGACCCACGTAGTCCATTCGTCACTTCTGGTATTCGTATCGGAACGCCTGCAATTACCCGTCGTGGCTTTAAGGAAGCTGAAACCCGCGAACTGGCAGGCTGGATGTGTGATGTGCTGGATAACATCAATGATGAAGCGACCATTGAAAGTGTTAAGCAAAAAGTATTGAATATCTGCGCAAAATATCCGGTTTACGCATAATTTAAAATAAAATGTAGTTTAGTACTAAGCCCGACTCATAACGTCAGTTTTGAGCGGGTTTTTTTGCATTAAAAAATGGGGGCATTTGGATGGTTGTTCCATCAACGTTTTGGCTAGGGTTAGGTTATTTCACCTATTTTTTCTCTTTTGGAATATTTTTACCTTTTTGGTCTGTCTGGTTAAAAGGTGAAGGTATTGAAGCTTCAATGATAGGAATATTGCTAGGTATTGGAATGGTTGCCCGTTTTATCGGTAGTCTGGTTATCTCTCCTACAGTAAAAGATCCTTCTAAATTAATTAAGGCACTGCGTTTCCTCTCATTGTTGGCATTACTTTTTGCCACTGGTTTTGTATTTGGTAGCCACTGGGCATGGCTTTTCTTTGTCATGGTAGGTTTCAACTTATTTTTCTCACCATTAGTGCCTTTATCAGATGCTTTGGCAGGAACATGGCAAAAACAATTTACGTTTGATTATGGCAAAGTAAGAGTTTGGGGATCGGTTGCATTTATTATTAGTTCTTCGTTAACAGGCATATTAATGTCTGCCAATGGGATAAATTTCTCAGTCAGTAGTTTGGATTTTGGTTGGAATATATCTTTTGACAGTTTAAATGACTGGATTGGCAGCGAATTATTTGGAACACATCGTCTTATTCTTGCTTTTTTGTTATTCAGTATCACAGCCATGCTACTGGGAATGATGTTGAAACCTTCTGTCATGCCGGTAGGTAAAATTAAGGCTGCAAATACGAATACTGTTTCTTTTAAAGAACTCTTATCCGAAAAATCAGTGTGGCAGTTTTTAGTATGCGTAACTTTATTGCAGGCTGCCCATGCGGGATACTACAGTTTTGGCTCCATTTATTGGGAGCAGGCAGGTTATTCCTCATCAACCATTGGTTATCTCTGGTCGTTGGGAGTTGTGGCGGAAGTTGTAATCTTTACTTTCAGCAAACAGCTATTCCGCCGTTGGAGTGCACGTAATTTGCTGCTGTTATCAGGAATTTGTGGTGTTATTCGTTGGGGATTAATGGGAATATCGACTGAATTATCAGTATTGATTATTATTCAAATCCTGCATTGTGGCACTTTTACTGTTTGCCATTTGGCTGCGATGCGTTTTATTGGTGCCAGAAAAGAAAACGAAATTATCCGGTTGCAGGCAACTTACTCTGCTTTAGCCATGGGAGGCGGTATTGCCGTCATGAGTATAATTGCTGGTTTCATGTATGAGCATATAGGAAGTGGCATATTTTGGGTTATGGCGTTGGTTGCGTTGCCAGCCCTGTTCCTGAGACCAAAAGTTGAAGCCCATGCACTTTCACACTGATTAAAAGCGAAGATAAGAAAACGGGCACCAAATAGGTGCCCTGAAAATAACATTGCTCAAATTATATTTACTTAATAATCAATGAATTAACGTTTCAGTGCTTCTGTCAATTCTTCACGCATTTCAGACAGAATGTCTTTAACGATACGTGGACTGCCCGCAACGATATTGCCGGAGTTGGTGTAGTTATGGCCGCCAACGAAATCAGTGATGATGCAACCTGATTCACGTACCAGCAGTTCACCGCCCATGAAATCCCACGGTTTCAGGCCAATTTCGAAGAAGCCATCTACGCGTCCCGCAGCAACATACGCCAAATCCAGTGCCGCAGAGCCAGTGCGACGAAAATCCGCACAGCGTTCAAATAATTTACCCAGCACATTCATATAAGGAATAGAGTGTTGCTTGGCTTTGAATGGGAAACCAGTTGCAAGGATAGTTCCATTCAGATCACGGGCATTGGCACCACGCAGACGGTAGCCGTTTAATTGAGCGCCTTGACCACGAGTTGCGCTGAACAGTTCATTGCGCATTGGATCGTAAACAACGGACACTTCAGTGCGGCCTTTAATACGCAAGGCAATCGAAACAGAAAAATGGGGAAGACGTTTAATAAAGTTGGTGGTGCCATCCAGTGGATCGATAACCCATTGGAAATCGTCTTCTTCGCCTAAGTGCTCACCACTTTCTTCGGTGATAATCGTATGCTTAGGGTAAGATTTGCGGATGATGTCAATGATCAGCTTTTCTGCTTCATGATCAACATTGGTGACGAAATCGTTACTGCCCTTTTGGCTTGCTTCAATGGCATCAGGAGTTTCGTAGCTTTTGGCAATGTAGTTGCCGGCTTTACGCGCAGCGCGTATAGCGATGTTTAACATCGGATGCATGGGGTATCTTCCACCAGAATTTTAAAGAACGAGAAACAAATCGGCGCGCATTATAGCAGTAGTTCGTCAAAATGACTAATGCTGTGTTAAGATATTCGGCTCTTATACTGAATTTAAAAGCCGTCATGTTAGAGAATATCCGCATTATTCTGGTAGAAACCTCCCATACGGGTAACATGGGATCAACAGCTAGGGCCATGAAAACGATGGGGTTGACCAATCTGTATCTGGTGAATCCTCTTGTCCAACCTGATTCTCACGCTATCGCACTTTCAGCCGGTGCAAGTGATGTTATCGGCAATGCAACGATTGTGAATACGTTGGATGAGGCATTGGCTGGGTGTGAGTTGGTCATTGGAACCAGTGCCCGTTCCCGAACCCTCTCTTGGCCAATGGTTGAGCCACGTGAATGTGGCGAGCGTTGTGTCAAAACTGCCAGTCACTCTCCGGTTGCCATTGTCTTTGGTCGTGAACGTGTAGGCTTGACTAACGAAGAGCTGCAGAAGTGTAATTATCACCTTTATATTCCAACCAACCCAGAATACGGTTCGTTGAATTTGGCTATGGCTGTTCAATTGGTTAGCTATGAAATTCGCATGGCACACCTTGCGGCTCAAGAACAGCCAGAAGAAGCAACGTCTCCAGAGCACGAGGCAGAGTATCCGCCTGTCGAAGATATGGAGCGTTTTTATCAGCATCTTGAGCAAGTATTGCACGAATCTGGCTTTATCCGCAAAGCACATCCGGGCCAGATAATGAATAAATTAAGACGCCTTTATACCCGTGCGCGGCCGGAAACCCAAGAACTGAATATCCTGCGTGGTATACTGACCTCTATGGAAAGGTGGGATAAAAAATAAACTGATGCGGTATGAAAAATACCAATGTGATCAAAAAATGCTGGTGTGATCAAAAAATATTGATGTGATCAAAAAATATAGCAGGAAGTGACAGAAAGAAATCGCTGGGAAACATAGCGGAAAGCCGTTGGAAAGCCGAAAGTAGACAGGTGAAAAAAGTAAAAGGCAGCCAAATAATAGTTGAGTAAATTACTTGGTTAAATAGTTGACTAAAATAGTCAGGAATGCCACAATTTTACCCATATTTCACCACGGAGTTTTTGTTATGAGACTGACATCAAAAGGACGTTATGCAGTAACAGCCATGCTAGATGTGGCGTTGCATTCACAAGAAGGGCCGGTGCCATTAGCCGACATTTCTGAACGTCAGGGAATTTCCCTTTCCTATCTTGAGCAGTTGTTTTCCCGCCTGCGTAAAAATGGTCTGGTTTCTAGCGTCCGTGGTCCAGGTGGCGGTTATTTATTGGGCAGAGATACCGGTAAAATTTTCGTTGCCGAAGTGATTTCAGCTGTTGATGAATCCGTTGATGCCACTCGTTGTCAGGGCAGGGAAGGCTGTCAAGGTGGCGATCGGTGTTTGACACATGCCTTGTGGCGTGACCTCAGTGATCGCATCACGAGTTTCCTGAGTAGCATCAGTTTAGAAGAATTAGTGAATAACCAAGAAGTATTAAATGTTGCTGATCGTCAAGACAGCGACAAGCGACGTACCAACGGTAGGTCTCAAGAGATGATTAACGTTAACCTGCGAGCGTAACCTTGCGGCAAATACAAATACTTGTGTGGCAATGAAAGTATTAAAAATGTCTTACGGAGCATGTGAGCAATGAAATTACCCATTTATTTGGACTATTCAGCAACAACACCAGTCGATCCACGTGTTGCTGAAAAGATGATGAACTATTTAACTATTGACGGGATCTTCGGTAATCCGGCTTCCCGTTCACATCGTTTTGGTTGGCAAGCTGAAGAAGCGGTTGATATTGCACGTAATCAAATTGCTGATTTGATTGGAGCAGACCCACGTGAAATCGTGTTTACTTCAGGTGCAACAGAATCAGATAACCTCGCAATTAAAGGTGCTGCAAAATTTTATCAGAAGAAAGGCAAGCACATCATCACCAGCAAAACTGAACACAAAGCGGTTTTAGATACTTGCCGCCAGCTGGAGCGCGAAGGTTTTGAGATCACTTATCTGGCGCCAATGAGCAATGGCATGATTGATCTGAAAGAGCTGGAAGCTACCATGCGCGAAGATACAATCCTGGTTTCCATCATGCACGTTAACAACGAAATCGGTATTGTTCAGGACATTATGACCATTGGCGAAATGTGCCGTAGCCGTGGCATTATTTTCCATGTTGATGCAACTCAAAGCGTTGGTAAATTGCCGATTGACATCAGCAAGCTGAAAGTTGATTTAATGTCTTTTTCTGCTCATAAACTTTATGGCCCGATGGGAATTGGTGCGCTGTATGTTCGCCGTAAACCGCGTGTGCGTATTGAAGCACAACAGCATGGTGGCGGTCATGAGCGCGGCATGCGTTCAGGTACATTGCCTGTTCATCAGATTGTTGGCATGGGTGAAGCTTACCGTATTGCGAAAGAAGAGCTGGAATCAGAGGCAGAACGTCTTCGTGGTTTGCGTCTGCGTTTGTGGAACGGCATCAAAGATATTGAAGAAGTTTACCTGAATGGTGATTTGGAACTGGGTGCGCCACACATTTTGAATGCCAGCTTCAACTATGTTGAAGGTGAATCATTGATGATGTCATTGAAAGATTTGGCGGTATCTTCCGGCTCAGCATGTACTTCAGCGAGTCTGGAGCCTTCTTATGTCCTGCGTGCACTGGGCATGAATGATGAACTGGCACACAGTTCTATTCGTTTCTCTTTGGGGCGTTTTACCACAGAAGAAGAAATAGACTATACAATCAAGTTGATTCACAACGCGATTGGTCACCTGCGCGATCTTTCTCCATTGTGGGAAATGTTCAAACAGGGTGTGGATATCAGCGCCATCGAATGGTCTCATCATTAATCAGACGGTTTCAGGAGTAACGACATGGCTTACAGCGACAAAGTAATTGATCACTATGAAAACCCACGTAATGTTGGTTCATTCGACAGCGAAGATCCTTCAGTGGGTAGTGGAATGGTAGGTGCGCCCGCTTGTGGTGACGTTATGCGACTGCAAATAAAAGTCAACGATGAAGGTATCATTGAAGACGCGCGTTTCAAAACCTATGGTTGTGGTTCTGCAATTGCATCCAGTTCTTTGGTAACAGAATGGATGAAAGGTAAATCATTGGAACAGGCTGAGGGGATTAAAAATACTCAGATTGCTGATGAATTGGAACTGCCACCAGTGAAAATCCATTGCTCTATTTTGGCAGAAGATGCTATCAAAGCCGCTATTGCTGATTACAAGAGCAAGCGCCAAGCCAAATAACGCTTTTCATAAAGAAAGAATTCGCAAAAAAGAATTCGTAAAAAGAAAATAATTCTGGTGGATATTGTAGCAATATCCACCTTTACTAGTTTTAAAGTGAGGTGTTGTATGTCAATTTCCCTGACAGAAAGTGCAGCCCAACGTATTTTGGCTTTTCTTGACAATCGAGGAAAAGGTGTAGGGTTGCGTTTGGGAGTGAGAACATCCGGCTGCTCTGGCATGGCATATGTACTTGAATTTGCTGATGAAATTAATGAAGAAGATCAAATTTTTGAAGATAAGGGCGTGAAAGTCATCATTGATGGTAAAAGCATCCTTTACCTTTATGGTACTGAGTTGGATTTTGTTAAAGAAGGCCTGAATGAAGGCTTTCAATTCAACAACCCCAATGTTTCCAGCGAATGCGGTTGTGGGGAAAGTTTCCACGTTTAATCCCATTTTTTGACCCTGCATTTTGCGAAACTATTTGTATTTGCAAAACAAGAGTAACTTATGGACTATTTTACTTTATTTGGGCTGCCCACACGTTATGCGATTGATCGTGAACAGTTGGCGACCCGCTATCAGGAATTGCAACGCCAGTTTCATCCTGATCGTTTTGCTAACCAGCCAGAACGTGAAAAAACGCTGGCACTTCAACAAGCTACTACTATCAATGACGGTTATCAGACACTAAAACATCCCTTGAAACGTGCTGAATACATGCTATCTCAGCAGGGATTCGATCTATCCAACGAACAGCACACGATGCAAGATACGGCTTTCCTGATGCAGCAGTTGGAATTACGTGAAGAGCTTGATGCCATTGAACATAGCGTGGATCCAGAAACAGCATTGAACGATTTTTCATCTCGCTTGAATAAAATGATTAAAACGCGTAGTGAGCAGATGGAACAGCAATTAAATGCTGCCGAATGGTCAATTTCAGCCGATATAGTCCGTAAATTACGCTTTCTGGATAAATTACAGCAGCAGGTTGAACAACTGGAAGAACGGTTATTAGATGACTTTTAGCAGACTTTTAACTGAATCATATTGTTCAGAATAACTTTTGGCTGAATGGATTTCAGTTGAATAGATTTCGGCTGATATAGACTTCGGATGATATAGATTTATAGGGGCACACATGGCTTTATTACAAATCAGCGAACCTGGTTTATCTGCCGTACCGCACCAGCGTCGGCTGGCTGCGGGGATTGATCTTGGTACAACTCACTCTTTGGTTGCGACTGTCCGCAGCGGTCAGGCTGAAACATTGGCAGACAGTGATAACCGTCACTTGCTTCCCTCTGTTGTACAATATTGTCAAGAAGACATTCTGGTCGGTTGGCAGGCGCGTCAGCAAGCTGCATCTGATCCTGTCAATACTGTCAGCTCTGTCAAGCGTATGATGGGACGCTCTTTGGCGGACATTCAAAAACGTTATCCCAACCTGCCATATCAGCTTCAGGCAAGTGAAAATGGTTTGCCATTGATCAATACCGTAGTGGGGTTAGTAGATCCTATTCAGGTTTCTTCTGAAATATTGAAATCGTTGACACAACGGGCAGAAGAAACCTTGGATGGTAAACTTGATGGTGTCGTGATCACAGTTCCTGCTTATTTTGACGATGCACAGCGTCAGGGTACTAAAGACGCTGCTCGCTTAGCTGGCTTGCATGTTCTCCGCCTCTTGAATGAACCTACTGCGGCTGCCGTTGCCTATGGCCTTGACTCCGGTCAGGAAGGTGTGATCGCCGTTTACGATCTTGGTGGCGGAACATTCGATGTCTCCATTCTCTGCCTTAGCCGGGGAGTGTTTGAAGTACTGGCAACAGGGGGAGATACCGCTCTCGGTGGAGATGATTTTGATTTGCTGTTGGCAAATTGGATACGTGATCAGGCTGGAATCAGCGATAACAACCACAAATTGCAGCGTCAGTTGTTGGATATTGCCACTCAAGCCAAAATTGCCTTGAGTGAGGCAGATCGGGCAGAAATAAGCATTGCTGACTGGCAGGGTAGTATTACCCGCTCCGAATTTAATGAATTGATTACTTCTTTGGTCAAACGCACATTACTCTCCTGCCGTCGGGCACTGAAAGATGCGGGCGTAACAACTAATGAGATTTTGCAGGTCGTCATGGTTGGCGGTTCAACGCGAGTTCCGTTGGTGCGTACTATGGTAGGCGAATTTTTTGGCCGTGATCCGCTGACTTCTATCGATCCAGACAAAGTTGTCGCTGTTGGCGCTGCAATTCAGGCCGATATTCTGGTAGGCAACAAACCAGACAGCGAAATGCTGTTACTTGATGTTATCCCGCTGTCACTTGGTTTGGAGACAATGGGAGGGCTGGTGGAAAAAGTCATTCCACGTAATACCACTATTCCTGTTGCAAAAGCGCAAGAATTTACCACTTTCAAAGATGGTCAAAGCGCGATGAGCATTCATGTGGTGCAAGGCGAGAGGGAATTGGTCAATGATTGCCGTTCACTGGCGCGTTTCACACTGCGTGGTATTCCGCCATTACCGGCTGGTGGAGCACACATTCGTGTGACCTTTCAGGTCGATGCGGATGGTCTGTTAAGCGTTAGCGCACTGGAAAAATCCACGGGCGTTGAAGCCTCCATTCAGGTGAAACCTTCCTATGGTTTGTCGGATCAAGAAATCGCTCACATGCTCAAAGATTCCATGACTAATGCACAGGAAGATATCCGGGCACGTAAATTGGCTGAACAGAAAGTCGAAGCGGCCCGGGTGCTGGAAAGTTTAACCAGTGCATTAGAAAAAGATGCGGATTTACTGACTCAAGAAGAACAAACGGCCATTGATGCTGCCGCACAAGTATTAATTGAAAGTGCTCAGGGGGCATCCCCTGATGCGATTGAAAGTGCAATTAAACAATTGGACAAACAAACGCAGGAATTTGCAGCACGCCGTATGGACACATCAATCCGCCGGGCTTTGGCGGGTCATTCTGTGGATGAGATTTAATTATGCCTAAAATTGTATTTTTACCTCATAACGAACTTTGCCCTGAAGGGGCAGTATTGGACGCTAAGGAAGGCGAGTCAATTTTGGATGTTGCATTACGCAATGGCATTGAAATTGAACATGCTTGTGAAAAGTCCTGTGCGTGTACCACTTGCCACTGTATCGTCAGAGAAGGCTTTGATTCATTGGAAGAAAGCACTGAACTGGAAGATGATATGCTGGATAAGGCATGGGGGCTGGAGCCGGAAAGCCGATTGAGTTGCCAGACCAAAGTTACCGATGAGGATTTAGTCGTTGAAATCCCTAAATACACCATTAACCATGCACGTGAACACTGACAGGAGAACGGAAAATGAAATGGTCTGACTGTCGTGAGATCGGCGAAGCGTTGTATGATAAATTTCCTGATTTAGATCCTAAAACAGTGCGTTTCACCGACATGCATGAATGGATTTGTGAGCTGGATGGTTTTGATGATGATCCACAGAAATCCAATGAAAAAATATTAGAAGCTATTTTGTTAGTATGGTTGGATGAATACGAGTAGTGCGAAATTTGCCTAAGAAAAAATAGCGCAAGCTCACCGATCCTTGCTCAATAACTTGGCATAGTCTGCATTTAATGGAAAACTGGCAATCGCCAGTTTTTTTATATCAATAAACCCTTACTGTGAAACAGTGAGCGATGTGACACAGTGAACAAATAAGATAAGAAGTGAGAAAAAATGACAAAGCAAATCATGCCCATAACACTGTCTTATGAGCCAGCTAGCGCTTGCTGGGGTGAAAGAGCATTAATTAGTTCAAGCGAGCAGGGAATCACTATCCATTTGGAAGGCAATGGAAAGCTGGGTGCAATTCAACGCGCTGGACGTAAAATTGATGGGCAAGGAATTCGCAATATTGCTTTAGTGGGTGATGGTTGGGATCTGGAAAAAAGTTGGGCATTCTGGTTGGGTTTCCGTTCACCTAAGGGCTTGCGCACAATTGAGTGGCCGCAATTATCCGCGACGGAAAAACAAGAACTGGAAAGAAGGATCAAATTCATTGATTGGGTACGTGATACCATCAACCTTCCGGCAGAAGATTTGGGGCCAGAACAGCTTGCCCAGAGAGCGATTAATTTGCTGGCTGATGTAGCGGGAGATGCCGTTAGTTATCAAATCATCAAAGGAAATGAATTGCATGAACAAGGATATGCCGGGGTGCATACTGTCGGTCGAGGCTCTTCCCGTGATCCTGTGTTCTTGGCCTTAGATTTCAATCCGACAAAAGATGCAAAAGCATCTGTTTTTGCCTGCTTGGTTGGTAAAGGCATTACCTTCGATTCCGGTGGATACAGTATCAAACCTTCGAATTTCATGGATTCCATGAAATCAGACATGGGTGGCTCTGCGACATTAACGGGAGCGCTGGCACTGGCAATCAGCCGTGGATTGAAACATCGCGTAAAACTATTTTTGAGCATCGCTGATAACATGGTGAGTGGTAATGCTTTCAAATTGGGAGATATAATTCATTACCGCAACGGCAAAACGGTTGAAGTGATGAACACGGATGCGGAAGGTCGTCTGGTTCTGGCTGATGGTTTGATTGATGCCAGCGCGGAAAAAGCGCAACTTATTATTGATGCTGCCACCTTGACTGGTGCAGCGAAAATAGCAGTAGGCAATGATTACCATTCAGTACTGAGCTTTGATGATCAATTGGTATCTGACTTAATGGTAGCGGCAGATAATGAAAATGAATTATTCTGGCGCTTACCTCTGGCGGAATTCCATCGTAGCCAACTACCCTCCAATTTTGCTGATCTGAATAATATTGCGTCACCCGCACATTCGGCAGGAGCAAGCACAGCAGCAGCGTTCTTGTCTCACTTTGTAGAAAATTACAAAAAAGGTTGGGTACATATCGATTGTTCAGCGACTTACCGTAAATCATCTGTTGAACAATGGTCTGCGGGTGCAACAGGCTATGGTGTGCGCACGATTGCTAATTTATTGCTGGCAAAAGCAAAATAATGAAATAAATTAAAAATAGCTATTCTTAATAGCTCCTCTTATGGGGAGCTATTGTTGAAATTTTTAATGGTTTTTACTTCAATTCAAATAGTATTAACTCAAACAATATTTATTTAAACAACATTGTTCGGAGATTTTCATGAGTTTATCAAATGGGCCTATCTCTACCGAAATAAAGGTTCCTAGCGGAAGCCGTATTACTCTGAGTCAGCCAGAAGAACAGCCAGCTAAGCTTATTGAGTCACTGATTGATTTATTCAAACAGCATAAATCTGTTCGGCGAGCTTTTTTAGTCATGGCCCATGATAAAAATATGGATGAAAAACCCAATTTGTTAATTGGTTTGGAATTCAGTGCGACATTGACAGACAGTGAGATTAATTTCTTGATTCAAGAAGCAGGTGAATTGGCTTGCGAATATCTCGATGAAGACGAATCTGTCGATTTCTGCTTGCTGGATGAAAAAGAACGAGGTATTAGCCATTACTTGATTCAGCATACTCAACCTTTTTATCAGCGTAAACTAGGTAGTTGGTTGCGTGATACCATTCCTGTTGTCAATCAATAGTGCTTGATTTTGTAACATGGCGCTATTTTTCACCAATTTTACTCCATGGTTTTTATGATCTACTTTTTTGCGATCTACTTTCCTTGTAATTTGATAATGCTTGCTAAACGAATATTGCGAGGGGTATCGAAAATCGGCAAGAACATGGGGTATAAATATAAGACGCATTTCTCTTTGATCAGAAATTTAGTTATTTTTTCTACCCTTTAGTTATGTGAGTTAAGAAGTACCATAATGAACATCCAAAAAAGAATATTCCGGCATATCCGGTAAATTGATAAGGATTATGGTTATGTATCAACGACAATTGTGGCAATGGGTGATAAGGAGAAAGCGATATCTGGCAGTGATGTTCGCCATGTTATTTTCACTATTCGCGCTATCTGGATGTGATCAATCCGAAAACCCTGAAAAAGATAAGCTGCACTCATCATTATCTCAAAATAGCAACTCTCAAGATGCAACAGCTAAATCAGAAGCATCGACGGATAAAGTTGCGGAATCTAAATCCACAGAATCCAAGCTTGTGAAGTCTAAGGCCGAGGAACCTAATGCTACGGAATCTATAATAGATATCAGAATGCTAGCAAAACGCTATGCAGGTAAAGATGTCACCATCTTGGATGCTTCCGAACTGCAATTGGATGGTGCCAGCGCAATGGTGGTGACATTCTCCGTTCCTCTTGAGCCTAACCAGGATTTCTCACAAAAAATGCACCTTGTTGATGTGAAATCGGGAAAATTGGATGGTGCATGGGAGCTTTCCAATAACCAAATGGAACTCAGATTGCGCCATTTACCGCCTTCCCGTGAATTACGATTGACGGTTGATGAAGGTATAAAAGGTATCAATGAACGTCGATTGACAACGGGTTATCAGAAAAAATTTAATACAGCGCCTGTCACTCCTACCGTTGGCTTTGCCAGCAAAGGCTTATTGCTACCCAGTAAGGCAGCAGAAGGGTTACCTGTTCTGGCCCTCAATGTTGATCGCGTAGATGTTAATTTTTTCCGTATCAAGGATGGAGCATTGCCTTCATTTATCGCCGACTGGCAATACCGCAGTAACATGAGTTATTGGAACTCCAAGGAATTACTGCAAGAAACTGAATTAGTCTATACAGGGCGTTTTGATCTCAACCCTATCGTCAATACCCGTGAAAAAATATTGCTGCCACTCAGTAATATCAAAGAACTGCAAAAAGATGGTGTTTATCTGGCAGTTATGCAGCAGGCGGGAAAATATACCTATAGTAATCCAATTACCCTGTTCACATTGAGTGATATTGGCGTCTCCATGCACAGTTATCTGAACAGGATTGATGTCTTTACCCAATCACTGGAACAAGGCTCTAGTTTGAAAGGCGTTGAAGTTCGTTTATTGGATGCCAAAGGGCAACCAGTGGCAAAAGCGACGACAGATAACGATGGACATGCTTCGCTTGAAAAAAGTGACAAAGCGAGATTATTACTGGCAACCCAGAATGGACATACCAGTATGATCGATTTGGATTCACCGGCATTGGATCTCTCTGAATTTGATATTGGCGGGCCGCAAGGATATAGCAAACAGTTTTTCGTATTCGGTCCAAGAGATCTTTATCGACCAGGAGAAACATTGATCGTTAATGGCTTACTGCGTGATGCTGATGGTCACCCGCTTAAATCACAGCCAGTTAAAGTGGATGTATTGAAAGCAGATAACCAGGTTGTTCGCAGTTTTGTCTGGCAAGCGGAAAACGGTTTGTACCAATATCGTTACTCAATTCCTCGCGAGGCGGAAACAGGGATGTGGTCACTGCGATTTGACTTAGGTGATAACGCGCCACGATATTACAAATTTAACGTTGAAGATTTCATGCCTGAACGAATGGCACTTGAGATTAAAGGAAACGTTAATAATCAGCCTGTATTGACCGATGAAAATGTTGAATTCGCCATAACAGGTCGTTACTTGTATGGTGCTCCTGCTGCTGATAATCGTTTGCAAGGGCAATTGTTCCTGCGTCCTGCCCGTAATGCCGTGGCAAAATTATCGGGATACGAATTTGGCGCTGTAAAAGAAACTGATTTGAGGCGGACACTGGATGAATTTGACTTAACCTTAGACAGTGAAGGGAAAACCAACCTTTCTGTCAGCAATAGTAACTGGAAATCCGTCGCATCTCCGGTGACAGTCATTGTACAGGCCAGTTTGCTGGAGTCTGGAGGGCGTCCAGTGACCCGCCGGGCTGAACAGGCTGTCTGGCCTGCTGAAAAATTGGTTGGTGTACGCCCGTTGTTCAATAAGAAGGTAATTTATAATTACCGCACTGGTCGTGATGAAAACCGCTATAACGTGGATGAAAATTCACTGGCAGAATTTGAAATAGTTTATGTGGATGCCAGTGGTAAAAAATATGCTGCGTCAGAATTAAGAGCGCGTTTGATATATGAACGTCGTGATTACTATTGGCGTTGGTCTGATAGTACTGGTTGGGATTCGGGTTATGACCAGAAAGATTTGGTAATGGCTGATGAACATGTTCAGACTGCGGAAAATGGTACAGCTAAAATCAGTTTCCCTGTGGATTGGGGAGCTTATCGAATTGAAGTTGTCAATCCACAAAATCAACTCGTTACAAGCTTAAATTTCTGGGCGGGTTATTCATGGCAGGATAATACTGGAGGTACTGGGGCAGTACGTCCGGATCAAGTCAAGTTGTCACTAGATAAACCTGCCTATAAACCGGGCGAGAAAGTGAAAGTGCGCTTGGTTGCACCACAAGAGGGTAAAGGTTATTTGTTGGTGGAATCCAGTGATGGTCCGTTGTGGTGGCAGGAAATAGATGTTCCAGAAAAAGGTTTGGATATTGAGATTCCTATTAATCAGGCGTGGGCACGCCTGCTGTACAACTCCTTGAAGCCTATGGGGCCAAACGATTTACGGCTAATTTACACAATGTGGGAACGAAACTGCGCTTCCCATTGGGCAGTGAACCGAATTTATCCCTTATTTTAGGAGGGACTGCCGCTCGTATGGATGAGTTGGTCTCGGCATACAGTGCTTTTGCCCGTCAGGGAAAAGTATCTCCACTGCGTTTTACACCGCAACAAAAAGTACGGGACAGACAATTATTCTCTGCCGGGGCGGCTTGGATTGTCAGAAGGATTATGGCTGGAGAAGGACGCCCTCAACCCGATAATATTTTACCCGCCAGTGTTCCTCTGGCATGGAAAACAGGCACAAGCTATGGCTATAGAGATGCATGGGCAATTGGTCTGAATGCGCGTTATACCATAGGCGTATGGGTCGGCAGACCAGATGGAACTCCTGTTATTGGTCAGTTTGGGTATGCCACAGCGATACCAATCATGAATCAAATTAATGGATTGTTAATAGAGAATTTGCGTTATAGCTCAATGCGTATTCCTATTGATCCTCGACCAGCCAGTGTCACGCAAGCAACCATTTGCTGGCCGAGCGGAACTATCCTGTCCCAAGGTAGCAATAAAGGTAGCAATAACTGTCGGCAGCGTCGCCTGAGCTGGATTTTGGATCATACGATTCCCCCGACACTATCTGCCGTGGAACAGGAAGGTATTTCAGGGATCAACGAACGGATATGGCTGGATAAAAATGGCTTGCGTGTTGCTCCTGATTGCCCTGATGCCCATCCTGAAACGATAAGCCTGTGGCCAATCTCGTTAGAAGCATGGTTACCCGTTAACGAACGCCGTGCAAATCGGCTTCCTCCCATGAATCAACAATGTCCACCCATGAAAATGGATGAAGCACCATTATTGATTATTGGCGTTCGTGAAGGAGAAGTGTTGAAGCGTATTCCGGGTAAAAAGGATTTGGACTTGCGGATTACGACACAAGGAGGCAGTGGTAAACAATGGTGGTTTTTGAATGGTGAGCAAGTTACCGTGACAAAAAACAACCAATCTTGGAGCAAGACTTTATCACAACCAGGTAAATATCAGCTCAGTGTTTTGGATTTGAGTGGACAAATCAGCGCAATCAATTTTGTGTTGAAGTGATTCAGGCACTGTTTTTGGCATTAAACTTTTTTGACATTAAATTTCCTATAAATAATTTTATTAAAAACATGGCGTTAGCCATGTTTTTTGTTTCTGCATGTAATTTATTTCATGTTTAGAGGTAAAAAATTATTGTTTTACAATAATTATTGATTATAATTTGATCCAGGCTCAAAAATGGATAATATGCATAATGCACACTTCAAAACTCACACGAATGACGACACTTAGTTTGGTGATGTCTAAATTATCGTTATTGATTATTATTGCAGTGATGGTGGCGAATGTTCTTAGCTGGCTGGAACCAAAATTAATTCTGGAAAAATATGGATTGGAGTTTGCCCTGACTGGGAGAATATTATCACATTTTGATAGGGACACTTTTAGTGCATGGAAGTTAATGGGAGGAATATTGATATCGACCATCCCACTATTATCGTTAGTTGGTAGTTTTTGGGCTTTTTATCGATTGTTCGGCAATTATAGAAAAGGTGATTATTTCTCTAAGGGTACGGTTAAATATTTAGAATACGCAGGTTGGGGAGTGGTTTTATGGAGTATCTTAGATATTTTGTGTGAGCCTCTATTAACGTTGTGGTTAACAATGTCTGCGCCAGTAGGTGAACGCTTTTTTTCATTTAGTTTAACTTCCAGCCATTTTGTTGCGATTTTCATTTCAGTTTGTCTGACTGTTATCTCGCGTATTCTTTATCAAGCATGTGATATATATGAAGAAAACCAGAGTATTTTATAGGAGATACCGTGGCAATTCTTATTAATCTTGACGTGATCATGGCAAAACGTAAGGTTAAATCTAAAGACTTAGCTCTAGCCATTGGTATTACTGAACAGAATCTTTCTCTGCTGAAAACAGGGAAAATTAAAGGTATTAGATTTTCTACTCTGAATGCCATTTGTCAATATTTGGATTGCCAACCTGGGGATATATTGGAATTTAAAGAAGATTAGCCAGTGATTCAATCATTATACCCAATAGATTGGGAGATTAATTAAACGTCAACAGTGAGGAAATAAAGTGAAATATTTTTCATATGTTTTATTGCTGGGTGCATTTTATATTCCTGTATCTTTTGCTGATAGATCAGTTACAGGTGTTAAACATAACCAAGAGCCTACCCAACAGGGAGCTTTGATAAAATGTACAGATTTATTACCCACAGACCGTAAATATACCATTAGCATTATTGGTACATTGGATAAAACAACCAAAGATACTAATGAGCGACTAAAGGGGGAACTTAAAGTTTCTGATGAAACTAATAAACCGTTAAACAAGGAAATGACCGATGTGGTTAAACCTTTTGTTCAATGTGTCACAGATACGGTTTTGTAATTGATATTTAGTTAAAAAACACCAATTCAATGATCTTGATCAGAATGCCTATTTAGGATTTATTCGCCTGAGTAGGCATTATTTTATAGAATCAACAAGGTAAGAGAAAATAACACACAGTGCAGATATTTTATCCAATATTAAGGTTAAATATCGGTAAAGCAGTTTAACTTGACGGATGTAATCAAGCAAAAATGTGATTTATGCTAAAAAATGATAATTTTCGCTAAGAAAGTTTTAATAAAATGTTGTGTTTTTTGTAGGCAAGCAGAAAGTCTCCTCCTATAATCAACGCCTATTTTTATTCCTGTCAGATATCAGATACAGGGTAGAGCTGTCCCTCCGATTTTGTTTGGGGCGCAAAAATTACAATAAATCATCGCTGAAAGTGCCAAAGAGGTTACCCAATGACAATTGAACGTACTTTTTCCATTATTAAACCCAACGCAGTTAAGAAAGATGTTATCGGTTCTATCTATGCTCGCTTTGAAAGCGCAGGGTTTAAAATCATCGCGGCCAAAATGCTGCATTTGACTCGCGAGCAGGCGGAAGGTTTTTATGCTGAACACAAAGGCCGCCCTTTCTTTGATGGTCTGGTGGAGTTCATGACTTCTGGCCCAATTATGGTACAAGTTCTGGAAGGTGAGAATGCGGTTCAACGTCACCGTGATCTGATGGGCGCCACTAATCCTGATAATGCCTTGGCAGGTACTCTGCGTGCAGACTATGCAGACAGCTTTACTGAAAATGCGGTTCACGGTTCAGACTCTGTTGAATCTGCAATCCGCGAGATTGCTTACTTTTTCAGTGATGATGAAGTTTTTCCTCGCTTTTAAAGCCCTTAGCTACATGTGGCATCTAAGTAGCATATAAACAGTAAAGTTTGTACAATGATGCGCCCCACTGATTTGATTCAGCGGGGCGTTTATTATTTTATTTCAATGTCCATTCAATTTGGCCCGAATGCAACTTGGCCTAAAAAGAGAATGATCATTGAATTGGCAGTTACCGCATGAAAACTTAGTGCTGAAATCAGATCAGCATAGAGCCGAAAGTGTAACAACGAGGCGATGTAAAAATGTCCCAACTTAACGAAACCGTATCACCTGAAACCTCCGCTGTATCCGTCATGCCTGAAAAGAAAAACGGTAAAATCAATTTGTTCGACCTTAACCGTAAACAAATGCGTCAATTCTTTATCGATATGGGAGAAAAACCTTTTCGTGCCGATCAGGTCATGAAATGGATTTACCATTATTGCTATGACGATTTCGAACTGATGACCGATATTAACAAAGTGCTCCGGGCAAAATTGCAACAAGTTGCTGAAATCAAAGCACCAGAAGTTGCAGAAGAGCAACGCTCCTCTGATGGCACTATAAAATGGGCGATTACTGTAGGTGATCAACAGGTTGAAACGGTTTATATCCCAGAAGATGATCGCGCGACACTGTGTGTTTCATCTCAGGTGGGGTGTGCTTTAGAATGTAAATTTTGTTCTACCGCTCAGCAGGGCTTTAACCGCAACCTGCGAGTCTCTGAAATTATTGGTCAAGTCTGGCGTGCCGCCAAGATTATCGGATCACTGAAATCCAGTGGTCGTCGTCCCATAACCAACGTGGTGATGATGGGAATGGGAGAACCATTGCTCAATTTGAACAATGTCGTGCCAGCTATGGAAATCATGATGGATGACTTTGGTTTTGGTCTGTCAAAACGCCGAGTGACATTGTCAACGTCCGGTGTCGTTCCTGCACTGGATAAACTGGGTGATATGATCGATGTTGCACTGGCAATTTCCTTGCATGCACCTACTGACGACGTTCGTGACGAAATCGTACCCATTAACCGCAAGTACAATATTGAAGAGTTTCTGGCCAGCGTGCGTCGTTACCTGACAAAATCTAATGCGAATCAGGGACGTGTTACGGTGGAATATGTAATGCTTGATCATGTCAATGACAGCGTTGAACAGGCCCATCAATTGGCGGAATGCCTGAAAGATACCCCTAGCAAGATCAACCTGATTCCGTGGAACCCGTTCCCGGGCGCACCTTATGGACGCAGTTCGAACAGCCGAATCGATCGTTTTTCCAAAGTCCTGATGGGATATGGTTTTACGACCATCGTGCGTAAAACGAGGGGAGATGATATTGATGCCGCATGTGGGCAGCTTGCCGGTGATGTGATTGATAGAACAAAACGAACACTGAAAAAACGTCTGACAGGTGAACCTATTCAGGTAAAAGCAGTCTAATTTTCTGTTTAATATCGATTAATGGCTAAAAATCTGGCGAAGTTTGACATAATCTTATAAATGAAAATGGTATGATACGGAAATCAATAATTTGGACTATAGTTTGTTTTAGCCTGTTAACGGGATGTGTGGAACCAGCAACGCATCGCACTCATCAGGTTGTTGCCATAGATACACGATTGCAGCTAGGGAGGGCTTATTTGTCGGAACGAAATTTACCGGCCGCTAAATATCATTTTCAAAAAGTCTTGCTGGCGCAGCCTCTTCATTCAGAAGCACATCTAGGCATGGCATTGCATGAACAATATGCAGACCGACCAGAAACCGCCAGTCAGCACTATAGAATGGCTATGCAGTATACGGCTGGAAGTGATACTGTAGTGCATCACTACTATATTTTTCTTTGTGAACAAAAGCAGTATGAAAAAGCGGAGCAATTGATCGCGGAAAATATGAAAAATAGCACAAGCCGTTATAGCTGTGATAGATGATTTTCTATGTTCGACGCAGTCGTTAGATGATTTCACTACACAAATTAAGTGATGTGTTCTATTAATTTAATTTGTGTAAATTCTTTAAACCCAGAACAGTACCAGTGTCCCTAGCTAATAATGAAGACTGAAACTTACCCAGAAGAAGCCAATCTGACAATAGGTCAGATTTTGCGTCAGGCTCGTGAAAAGCATGAGCTTTCTCAGCAAACTGTGGCAGATCGCTTGTGTCTTAAACTGTCCACTGTTCGTGATATTGAAGAAGATAATATCCCGTCAAATATTTCACCGACATTTTTGCGTGGGTATATTCGTGCCTATGCAAAATTGGTTCAAGTACCTGAGTCTGAAATCTTGAGTGTTTTGGATAAACAGATGCCATCCAAGGCTATAAAAACGTCTCCTATGCAAAGTTTTTCAGCAGGGAAAAAACGCAAGAAGCGTGATGGTTGGTTAATGAAGATAACTTGGTTTGTTATCATTTTCCTATTAGGAATGACAGTCTTGTGGTGGTGGCAGGACTATAAAGCACAACAAACAGCACAGTCTCCAATATCTGAACAATCTGGTGCCAAGAGTGCTCAGGTAGCAAACTCTGAAAAGAGTTCGGAAGCTCCAGGCACGGGAGGGGATAATGTATCCGCTCCTGCTAAAGACAGCCAATCCGGAGTGTCTTCCCAAGATAATGCATCCCAAGGAAAAACGTCACCAGCAGAAATAAATGGTACGGTAGTAGACAGAAATGTAAGCAGCAATGTCCCTCCGGTATCTTCCACATCTAAAGCAGAGTCATTGCCCGTTAATCAACCGGCAACAAATGCAACATCAGAAAATCTGGTTTCTGCCACTAATGCAGAGGCGAAAAATTCTGTTGTAAGTCCATCATCGGCTGATGTGAATAATATCAGTGCGGTGAGCAACAATGAATTAGTCGTGAATTTCAAAGGGAGAAGCTGGCTGCAAGTCACCGATTCTAAAGGCAAGGTGTTGTTCAGCGGCATCAAAAAGAAAGGTAATAGCCTGAAATTTTCCGGTAAATCACTTTACTCATTGACGATTGGCGTGCCTGCTGAGGTTGAGGTTCTGTACCAGGGAAAACCAGTGGATCTGAGTGCATTTGTGAAGAAAAATGTCACTGCCAAATTGCAACTGAAATAAACTCCTTAAATTTGGGCGAACATTGAATAAGAATTCATGTTTGCCTGTGTGTATTATTTATCACAGCGTGTATTATTCACCACAGCATAGTTGTAATTTTTATAAACAAAATACAGGGATGTAGGGGAGTAATGTAAAAATGCATAATGAATCACCGATAAAAAGACGTAAATCTACGCGTATTTATGTCGGTAATGTGCCCATAGGGGATGGCGCACCGATTGCGGTGCAATCAATGACTAACACACGGACAACTGATGTTGAGGCGACAGTCAATCAAATTAGGGCGTTAGGGCGTGTTGGTGTTGATATCGTTCGTGTTTCAGTTCCAACAATGGATGCAGCCGAAGCGTTCAAGTCTATCAAACAGCAGGTCAATATTCCTCTTGTGGCCGATATTCATTTCGATTACCGCATTGCATTGAAAGTCGCGGAATATGGTGTTGACTGTCTGCGCATCAATCCCGGCAATATCGGCAATGAAGAGCGTATCCGTCAGGTTGTGGATTGTGCCCGCCACAATAACATTCCAATTCGCATTGGGGTCAATGGTGGATCGCTGGAAAAAGATATACAGGAAAAATATGGCGAACCTACACCAGAAGCATTGGTTGAATCAGCAATGCGTCATGTTGACATTCTGGATCGCCTGAATTTCGACCAGTTTAAGGTGAGCGTCAAGGCATCTGATGTCTTTTTGGCGGTTGGAGCATATCGTTTACTGGCACAAAAAATTGATCAACCGTTGCATCTCGGTATTACTGAAGCAGGTGGTGTTCGTGCTGGCGCGGTGAAATCCTCAATTGGTCTTGGCATTTTATTGTCAGAAGGAATCGGCGATACACTGCGCATCTCGTTGGCCGCAGATCCAGTGGAAGAAGTTAAAGTCGGTTTTGATATACTGAAATCATTGCGTATTCGTTCAAGGGGCATTAATTTCATTGCTTGCCCAACTTGTTCGCGTCAAGAATTTGATGTTATTGGTACGGTTAATGCACTTGAGCAGCGTCTTGAAGATTTAATTACACCAATGGATGTTTCTATCATTGGTTGTGTCGTGAATGGTCCCGGGGAAGCAGAAGTTTCGACAATTGGCGTAACGGGAGCGAAAACAAAAAGCGGCTTTTATCAAGATGGTATTCGTCAAAAAGAGCGTCTTGATAATAAAAATATGATTGAGCAGCTTGAAGCAAAAATCCGAGCGAAGGCAGCTGTCCTTGATGTTAACAACCGGATTAGCGTCAATCAGCTTGATGAGTAAGATGCTTAATGCTGGCGCATGTTATCATGCACCAGCGATGCCTTTTATCTTATGCCCTTTATCTATAATCCAATGGATTTCGAGTTTCAGATAACCAGGCTGCAACTTGAAAGATAAACATTCGTTTTTATAATCGACGGCATTATATAAATCTTAATAAGAGATAAAACGTGACAAAAAATATCCCAGCTATTCGTGGCATGAACGATTGCCTTCCTGCTGAAACGGCCATCTGGCAACGAGTTGAATCTACGTTGAAGCGCGTGCTGTCAGGTTATGGTTTTAGCGAAATACGGACACCGATTGTAGAGCAGACCCCGTTATTCAAACGTGCTATTGGGGAAGTGACCGATGTTGTCGAAAAAGAGATGTATACCTTTGACGACCGCAATGGTGAAAGCTTGACCCTGCGCCCGGAAAATACGGCAGGATGTGTCCGTGCCGGTATTCAGCACGGTCTGCTGTACAATCAGGAACAACGCTTATGGTACATCGGGCCTATGTTCCGTTATGAGCGTCCACAAAAAGGCCGCTATCGTCAATTCCATCAACTGGGAGCTGAAGTGTTTGGTCTGCAAGGGCCGGATATTGATGCTGAAATGATTCTGATGACAGCACGCTGGTGGCGTGAACTGGGCATTGCTGATCACGTTACACTTGAACTGAATTCCATTGGTTCACTGGAAGCCCGTGCAAATTATCGTGAAGCACTGGTAGCTTTCCTTGAACAGCACAAAGAGAAGCTGGATGAAGATTGCCAGCGCCGTATGTATACCAACCCACTGCGTGTATTGGATTCCAAAAATCCTGAAGTTCAGCAACTTCTTAATGATGCACCGGAGCTGTTTGACTATCTTGATAGCGAGTCAAAAGAACATTTTGATGGGTTGTGCCAGATACTTGATAGCGCAGGTATCAAATACCGTATCAACCAGCGTCTGGTTCGCGGCCTTGATTACTACAATCGTACTGTTTTCGAATGGGTGACATCTGCTTTGGGTGCGCAGGGAACCGTTTGTGCAGGTGGTCGTTACGATGGCTTGGTTGAACAATTGGGCGGCAAGGCAACACCCGCAGTTGGTTTTGCAATGGGCATGGAACGTATGGTTCTGTTAGTGCAGGAAGTCAATCCTGATTTTGTTGCTGACCTGACAGTTGCCGATGTTTATCTCTCTTCCTTTGGTGAAAGCAGCCAGCAAGCGGCATTGATATTGGCAGAAAAAATCCGTGATCAACTGCCAGAATTGCGTCTGATGACCAATCATGGCGGGGGTAACTTTAAGAAACAGTTGGCGCGCGCGGGTAAACACGGCGCTAAAGTTGCCTTGATCCTTGGGGAAGATGAGATCCAAACTGGCAATATCACAGTGAAAGATTTACGAAACGGTGAGCAAGAAACGTTGTCACAACAAACGGTCGCAGCGCGTTTGAGCGAGCTGTTAGGCTAAGGAGAGACTCTAGTGCAAGTCTATACCACTGAAACTGAACAAGTTGACGCGATAAAGCGTTTTTTATCTACCAACGGTAAATACCTTGCTGTTGGTTTAGTGTTAGGCATTGGTGCTTTGATTGGTTGGCGTTACTGGCAGACTCATCAAACAAACCAATTACATGGCACAGCGGCAGTATTTGAAAAATTGAACAAATCGTTGGCTTCGGGGTCGAAAGAAAGCGTTGTTGCCGCAGAAAAATTCGCTAATGAAACGAATAATGTCTACGGTGTTATGGCGGATCTGGAACTGGCAAAGCAGGCCATTACCCAAAATGATTTGGCTCAGGCAGAGAAAAATTTGCTGGTGGCCTCTGGTAAAGCCAAAGATAAGGACATGCAAGCATTGTCTAACATTCGTTTGGCTCGGGTTCAATTGGCGGAAGATAAAACGGATGCTGCGTTGAAAACGCTGGAGCTGGTCAAAGGCAAGGGATGGCAAGTGATGGTTGAGGATATTCGTGGGGATATTCTGACCAAAAAAGGAGATATCGCTGGCGCGCGTGCAGCATATTCCATGGGGCTTGGATCTGATGGCCCTCAGGTAATCAAAGAGTTCATGAAAATTAAACTTAATAATTTATCCAACTAAGGGAGCAAACTTCATAATGCAACTGCGAAAAACACTCTTGGTTGGGCTGGTTGCTTCTGTTCTGCTTGCAGGTTGTTCAAGCGAACAGGATACGGTAACAATGTCACCGTTGCCGAAGGTTGAAAATCAATTCAAACCTCGTATCGTTTGGGATAAGTCCGTTGGGAGTGGCACTGGGCAGTATTACTCTCATTTATCACCAGCTTGGCAGGGTTCAACGGTTTACGTTGCTGATCGTAATGGGGTTATCAAAGCACTTGATATAGACAGCGGCAAAGAGTTGTGGGCAACGGATCTGTCAGAAAAAGCAGGTTTACTATCATCTCGCTTGCCAGCGCTGCTTTCTGGTGGTTTGACTGTATCCGGTAATCGTTTGTATGTCGGAACAGAAAAGGCAAAAGTCGTTGCACTGGATACAACGAACGGCAAAGTTGAATGGGAATCAACGGTTGCTGGTGAAGCGTTGTCCCGTCCTGTAGTGAGTGATGGCTTTGTCTTGATTCATACTGGCAATGGTATGTTGCAGGCATTGAAAGAAACTGATGGTAGCGTTGCTTGGTCAGTTAACATGGATACGCCTTCATTATCAGTTCGTGGTGAATCTGCTCCTGCCGTGGCTTATGGTGCAGCCGTTGTAGGTGGAGACAATGGCCGGATCAGTGCCGTTTTGCTATCTCAGGGGCAACTGATTTGGCAACAGCGTATTTCTCAGGTAACGGGTTCTACCGAAATAGCTCGCCTGAATGATGTTGATATGACTCCGGTCATTTCTGACAATATTATCTATGCCATTGCTTATAACGGCAATTTAGTGGCAATGGATATGCGTTCAGGTCAGATCATTTGGAAACGTGAACTAGGATCGGTGAATGATATGGTTATCACTGACAGCAATATTTTCATTGTTGATCAAAATGACCGTATCTTGTCCCTGCGCAAGAGTGATGGTGTGACTTTATGGTCACAGAATGCTCTCTTGCACCGTAACCTGACAGCTCCAGAAATGTATAATGGTTCTCTGGTTGTTGGTGATGGTGAAGGTTACCTGCATTGGTTGAATATGGCTGATGGCAAATTTGTGGCTCAGCACAAGGTTGATAGTTCTGGCCTGTTGAGCCGCCCGGTTGTTGCCAGCGATAAACTGATGGTACAAGCAAAGGACGGGACAGTTTACCTGTATACTCGCTAATTCCAGAGTGTGTTTTAATTAACACGAAATTATACGGCTCCTGAATAGTAACAGGGGCCGTTTCGTCTTTTTAGTATCTTTGTATCTTGCTATGGTGAACAACATTGAGAGGTCACTTTCAGCAGGATATCGATTTAAATTTAGTCATGAGGCATCAAAAAAATGATACCTATCGTTGCGCTGGTTGGGCGCCCCAATGTTGGAAAATCTACCTTATTTAACCGATTAACCCGCACCAGAGATGCACTGGTAGCGGATTTCCCTGGCTTAACCCGTGATCGTAAGTATGGACGGGCAGAGGTTGAAGGGCAGGAGTTCATTATCATTGATACGGGAGGTATCGATGGTACAGAAGATGGCGTAGAAACGCATATGGCTACGCAATCTCTTATGGCCATAGAAGAGGCTGATATCGTTCTCTTTATGGTTGACGCAAGATCGGGGCTGATGCCTGCTGACCATGCGATTGCCAAGCACCTGCGTAGCCGTGAAAAAGCAACTTTCTTGGTAGCGAATAAAACAGATGGTATTGATATTGACACCTCTATAGCTGAATTTTATTCACTGGGGCTAGGGGATATTTATTCCATTGCTGCTTCTCATGGTCGTGGCGTGACACAGCTGATTGAACGTGCGCTGTTGCCGTTTTCTGATAAAGAAGAAACGGAAGAAGTAGAACTGACTGAAGAAGAAGCTAACGCAGCTTATTGGGCAGAAATGGAGCAGGTTGAGCTGGATGCTTCTGCTGAACAGGAAGAAGAGGAAGCATTTGATCCTACAACCTTGCCTCTGAAACTTGCGATTGTTGGCCGCCCTAATGTGGGTAAATCCACATTAACCAACCGTATTCTGGGTGAAGAACGTGTTGTCGTTTATGATATGCCGGGAACAACCCGTGACAGCATTTATATCCCCATGGAGCGTGATGGCCGTGAATATATTTTGATTGATACAGCGGGCGTTCGTAAGCGTGGGAAAGTCACTGAAACAGTTGAAAAATTCTCTGTGATTAAAACACTTCAGGCGATTGAAGATGCCAATGTTGTGTTGCTGATAGTGGATGCCCGTGAAGGCATTTCTGATCAAGATCTCTCTTTGCTTGGTTTTATCCTTAACAGTGGTCGTTCTCTGGTTATTGCTGTAAACAAATGGGATGGTATGAGTCAGGAAGATAAAGATCACGTCAAAGATATGCTTGATCTGCGTCTTGGCTTTGTTGATTTTGCTCGTGTTCACTTTATTTCTGCACTACATGGTAGCGGTGTTGGGAATCTATTTGAGTCAATTCTGGAAGCTTATGAAAGCGCAACCCGCCGCGTTAACACTTCCTTATTGACCCGTATAATGCGCATGGCAGAAGATGATCATCAACCACCGATGATTCGCGGCCGCAGAGTGAAAATGAAATATGCTCATGCTGGTGGATATAATCCGCCTATCGTGGTTATCCATGGTAATCAGGTGACGAATTTGCCGGATTCTTATAAGCGTTATCTGATGAATTATTTCCGCCGTTCTTTGAAGGTGATGGGAACACCTATCCGCATCCAATTTAAAGAAGGGGCCAACCCTTATGCGGATAAGAAAAATACATTAACAGCAACTCAGCTCCGTAAACGTAAGCGTTTGATGGAACACCTGAAAAAACGTTAATTATAATTATGTAAATAAAGGGCTGTTTCAGCCCTTTATTATTGAGTAACTTTATGATTTTTTCTTTTTAAATAGAAAATTATGACCTTGTGATTTTTCGATTTCTTCTTTCTAAGAAAAGAACTTGACTATCATAAACATTAAAAATTATTTTAGAAATAAAATTAATTAGTTGAAAAAATTTTTCAATAACATCAATTAATTTATGGTATATCTGGCTGCATTAATTTGGATATTTTTATTATTGGCTAGCTTAAATAGCCTGTAAATCAATGAGTAATGCTATATTGCACTTCACTTCACTTCAACTAAATCTTTTTTAGAGTTTTTAGTATCCTTTACTTGTTCCTTTGATGAAATGCTTTCCTAAAACAAGATTTATTTAAAAAAATCTCCTCCCCAAATTTATTTTCCTGATAATTGATAGCTGCCTTTGCCTTCTGGTTTAGGAATATTTCTATTTTTATAGAACAAAGGGTCATCTTTAGGGTCTGAGGAAGCTTCATTGATTGATTTTTCCATTAGTTTATTAACATGCTCTAATGTATTCAAAATACACTTTTTATCATTAGCATCACAGTTTTTTGCAATATACTCCAATAAATAAGGAGGGATTATATTTTTTTTGCTCGATTTATTGTTACTCATGATAATACCTTTTTGTATATGTTGTCGTGTTGGTTTATATTTAGATGAACCTAAATGGTAACTAAATTAACCATGTTAGTCACTACTAAAAATGTAAATTTTTATGATATGAGATGAAGCGGTAAAATAATTGATTCCATTAAGTAGAGAATGGTATTTTATTGATGATTTGTAAGTTTGAAAAAATTAAAAATCTGGTTCAGATGGTAGGCATGAGTAGAGGATATGTAAATATAATCAAGACCTTCCCTGGTCTTTAATGATTAGAGCAGTATTCCGACTTGTTTCCATGAATGAGTCACAATATTTGAAATTTTCTTATCAAATAATATATTAGCATTGTCAATGGTTAGCTGTGCAAAATCATTAAAACTGGCTTTATGGGATAAACGTTTATCCAATAATGTGTTGTACCAAATTTTTCCAGCTTGCTCCCATGAATATCCTCCCAATGTGATTGCCAATAAATAGAATGCCTTATTAGGAATGCCTGAATATTTGTGGACACCCCCGTTATCATCTCTGACGGATAAATCTTGATATTGGTCCATATGACCGACTTGGTTATCTTTTGGGTTTGCTAGCCCGGGGTTTTTGAATGAGCGCAAGGCAATGTTAGGGTCATTGTCTGGGTTAAGTGCAGAACCAAATATCCCTTGGCCTATCAACCAATCAGATTCGTTGACTTTTTGGTTATTAGCATACTGTTTCACCATAATACCGAATACATCTGAGATAGATTCGTTTAATGCACCGGACTGATAGGCATAATCAAGATTTGCTTCACTTTCAATTACTCCGTGGGTTAATTCATGCGCAGTAATATCAATACACGATGTAAAATGATTAAAGTAGGGAGCATAACCATCACCAAAGATCATTTGATTATTATCCCAAAATGCATTCATATAATTTTTCTGATAATGAACAGTGGCAACTAATTTAAGACCTTGGTTATTAATTGAGTTACGGCCAAAAATTTCCTTATAAAATTCATATGTCTTACCAAGATAATTATAAGCTTCGGTGGCTGGAATATCATCGATTACAGTCATGCCTTCGCGTAAAATCAATATTTTCCCTGGATATTGATGATTATGTTCAGCACTGTAAATAGTTCGATTTAATTTATTATCAGAGCCTGGCTGATATCCATGGGCTAAAGTATCTATTTCAACAGGGTTATTCATTAGATTGTAAACATGATCTAATGTTTTTAATATGTATGTTTTATCGAATTGACCGCAGATTTTAACAACATATTCTAATAAATATGGTGGAATGATACCGGATTTGTTTAGTTTATCTTGATTTTTACGCATAATAATATCCTTATTTTAGATGTTGTGAATATATTGTAGCCTATATTAATTATGAATCTAAATGGTGTCATTGGCTACTAATGAATGATTTTTTGGAGATTTAATATATTAATTTATAAATATAATAAAGGGTTGTCCTTAACCCTTTATTATCTATTTTCAGTATTATCTTGATGTTACTGATTATAATTTTAATTGATGTTTTATTAATTTAATTTATTTTTGGAAGTAGAACGCCAACTTCTTCCCAGCCGTTACTGACAATACCAGCAATTTTTTTATCGAATAAATGCTTTGCATTATCAACCGTAAGTTTGGCGAAATCCTCAAAATCTGCATCTGAAGACAGGCGATTATCCAATAGCGTTTCATACCAAATCTTACCTGCCTTTTCCCAGGTATAGCCTCCCAATTCCATCGCCACTAAGTAAAATGCTCTGTTGGGAATGCCTGAATATATGTGAACTCCTCCATTGTCAATTATGAAAGGAAGTTCTTCATATTGATCCATATGACCAACTTGTTCATCTCCAGAAAATGCTGTTCCTGGTTTGATAAAGGTGCGTAAAGCGACATCGGGTTTGTTATCTGGATTAAACTTTTCGCCTAGTAAACCTTCCCCTAATAACCAATTTGACTCATCGGCTTTTTGGTTATCGAAATATTGTTTAACCATAATACCAAATACATCTGCGATAGATTCATTCAACGCACCAGATTGGTAGATATAATCCAGCCCTGCTTCACTTTCGATGACACCATGCGTCAACTCATGGGCTATAATGTCAATGGCAGAAGTAAAACGATTGAAGTATTTTCCATCACCATCACCAAATACCATTTGTTTTCTGGACCAGAATGCATTCAGATAGTTTGTACCATAGTGTACTGTAGCAACTAACTTTATCCCTTCGTTATCAAGAGAATTGCGACCGAAAACTGTTTTATAGAACTCATGAGTCTTGCCAAGATAATCATACGCCTCATTAACCGCAACATCTGAACTTTCTGACATTCCTTCACTGCGAGATAATTCTTCCCCAGGGAACTTCTCTTTATGTTTGGCATTATAGATAGTACGGTGCAGTTTATCATCTTTTCCTACTAGGTCTTCCTGTTGAGATATAGTTTCTTCAGCAGGAGGATTCATTAATTGATAAACATGATCTAATGTTTTTAATACATATTGATTAGTACATGCATCACAATCGTCAGAGATATGTTCTAAAACAAATGGAGGAATTAAGCTATATATATTGGTTTGATTATCGCTCATAATAATACCCTTTTTGTCTTTAGATGTTGTGTGTGTTTTTTTTCGGGCCCGGATCGAATACTAGCTATAATTAATAGGCGAGTCATTAGTGTGAGTATTGATTTTTTATGGCAGGGTATTGCTAATGAAAAATAATAAATTTTTTTATCAGTGTTATGATAAATACGCTAGGAGTTTAAACTTATTTTTTAAAAAAATAAGGTATATACCTAATGGATTTCAAGGTGCGTCGCGGCGGCCAGGGAACGAATCCCCGGGAGCATAGATAAATATGTGACCGGGGTGAGTGAGCGCAGCCAACACAGAAGCAACTTGAAAGACGAAGGGTATAAAACAGGAATAAAGAAATTTCCTTATATTCCTGTTTTGAATTGTCATACCCAATCTTTTTTTATTAGAAATGAAGTGTATAACTCAGATTCAGGAGAGTCAGTTTCTGGAGAGTAACCATATTCCCAACGTACTAATGGGGGCATGGACATTAATATTGATTCAGTTCTTCCACCACTTTGCAAGCCAAAGAGAGTTCCCCTGTCCCAGACAAGGTTAAATTCAACATAACGGCTTCGGCGATATAACTGGAACTGTCTTTCACGATCACCCCAAGCGATATCTTTTCTTCGCTCTACAATAGGTAAATAAGCAGATAAAAATCCATTTCCGACAGCTTGCGTGAAACTAAAGCTGGTATCAAAATCAGGCGTATTTAAATCGTCATAAAATAAACCACCAATGCCACGAGGTTCATTTCGGTGCTTTATAAAAAAATAATCATCACACCATTTTTTATATTTTGGATAAATATCATCGCCAAAAGGTTGACATAAATTTTTGGCGATAGTGTGCCAATGAATAGCATCTTCTTCAAAACCATAATAAGGCGTGAGATCAAAACCACCACCAAACCACCATACAGGAGTCTCACCTTCTTTTTCAGCAATAAAGAAACGCACATTTGCATGACTCGTTGGAACATAGGGGTTAATTGGATGAATGACAAGGGAAACACCCATGGCCTGATAACTGCGCCCCGCCAATTCTGGACGATGGGCTGTGGCAGAAGCGGGCATTGAAGCCCCTGCTATATGTGAGAAGTTCACCCCGGCTTTTTCAAAAACCTTACCTTCAGTCAGCACCCGGCTCCGCCCACCACCGCCTTCTTCTCGTTGCCAACAGTCTTCCATGAAAGTTGATTGACCATCAAGTTGTTCCAGTTGCTTGCAGATGTGATCCTGCAATGAGAGGAAAAAATTCTTCACTTGATATATATTAGGTATATTCATAATTAAATCATAACCAATTGATATTAAATAAATAAACATCATTTTTAAATGAGGTGGTTTTTGTTTGTTTATATAATTGTTTATACATAGAACGCTGAACAAACCTATAAACAAAGCATAAGATAAGAACAATGTGGAAGAAAAGAAAGAATAAGAGTGAATTTGTGCTCAATAAAAAGAGGTCAGTACGCTAAACGTTCTGAACTTATGAGAGGTTGCAGCGCACTTCGTCGGGAGCTATTGAGGTGACAATGACGAGTGTTACTGCTAGTGAGAAGATACCCCGTTACGGCTATCTTCCCGGTGATTTTCAAGTGGTGGGCTGCTATTTTTATGATTTGTCTCGAGCCTTACGCGCAATAAGCTGACCGTACATATCAAAATATCGGCTAGGCCAAATTTCAGAAGGATGTATTTCAAGATAGTTAGCAATAATCCATTCACCTTTCGGCCACGGCCGACTGAGAGTATTTGCTAATGTTGATGAACTGAGCGCTTCACGGGAGACGGTGGCTAAGGTTGTTCCACGCTTACGTAATGCAGCAATTATATCGGCCTGATGCCAGTCATTTCTAACATTATTCATTCCTGTTACCCCTTCCATTAATTGAAAAAATTGATGGTGGCGATTCAAGCAAGGTTCGCATTACCGGGCTAAGATTCCGGTGAGGCCGAAGTCTCCCCTACCTGAATCACCATTGAAAGGGTGATAGCGGGCACTGGCATTTAAATGGATAAGGATAATTTACCGCTGTTGGAAAACCAGGACCTGTTACAACGAAGCGAAATACTTACTGGCACTCAAAGATCGAAATTCGCCTTTGCTTAAAGCATAAAACGCTTGTCGAATGTCTCAGGGCGTGAAGCGGACTTTGGAAAAATTTGAGTCCTACTAACTTTATGCTGTTTAGTCGCTGATATTTTCAATAACGAATTGAAATTAATTTGCATTGTCTTTAGGTTAGTATAAATAAAAATCATGAAGGAAGGCCGGAAAGTCTTCAACTTGCAAGCACAGTGCCTTCCCTTAAATTATTAGCCCTTCAGGATACCTATGAACGAAAGATTCTTTCTCTATTTAGATATACTTGGTTTTACTGAACTGGTAAGGCAAGGAAGTGAAAAGATTGATGATCTATATGAGGTCATTGCCAGCTTAAATGCTCATGAACACTATGCATTTAAGGTTATTGTTTTTTCAGACACAGTGGTCGTCTACAACGTAAATGGCGGAGATACCCCAGCAGACGCTATGTATCTCATTATGTTTATGTGTGAATTTGTCAAAGATCTTATGCACAGGCTCATGGAAAGAGAAGTTTATTTCCGTGCAGTCATTACGTATGGCGATTTCACTCACTACGAAATAAATGGCATACCATGTTTTTACGGAAATGCACTAATTGATGCTTATAATTCTGAAAAAGAATTAAAAGCTATCGGATTATTCATAGACAAAAATATTTCTCATTACTGTAATATATTCAAATATCGAGAATTTAACGATAATTATAATTTTGTATATGTTACTCAAAGCTTAGATGAAGTTGAGGCATATGGTTCTGGAGGCTTCCCGATACATTCTGAATTAATAGAGTGCACAGACTCAAAGTGGTTTATATTACCCGAAATACAGCATATTAATAGCATGTATATAGGTTCAAAAAATAATAATTACCCAGAATCAGTGCGGAAAAAATATGCCTCATCATGGGATATGTATTGTAAGCACTACCCCCATCTAGCCCAAGATGGTGACGCTTCTGTATCTGCATGGATAAAGAGAATTATCCGTAAAGAGTTACAATCTCGCGGCATTGAACAATAACCAACCAAGTGAACATTATTCATTCGGTTGACTGCCCCTCTTAAAAGGGTGCAGATAACTAGTTGATTTAGCTCATGATGGAAAGAGCCATCATCCCAAAGGGTAGCATTCGCCGTGCTATCCTTTTCTTTTTGTGACTGAGTAAATGACAGTCGCAAAGTTTGTGCTCCTCTAAATGATGACTGCAAAGTTTGCGCGTCGCTAAAAGATACGCGCATATTATGACCAGACTGCATATTTGCAGCTTGATTAAATATCAATGAGTTAAGTAACCAACCCGAAATTATCGGGTAGCCTCCCAAACTGAGGACTACGGTAATAGGACTCCTTAACCTCAAGGAGTCATCAGACATAACGACCATCACACCACCTCTCGCAGCTCTATTCCTTTTGCCGTGTAACCCTGAACCCGAACACCCTCAACACGGTGGCGTTTCTTTGTTAGAAAGCGAATGTGATCGGCATAGACGTAGAGCCACTGACCATCTACAGCAATGCGCTCAAAGGTTCTGATTGGTCGTTTTGCATACTGGACAAAAGGGATAAACTTATTGATTTTATTATCTTTATTGGTCGAAACCCCCTTATCATTACCTGTCACGCGATAGAGCCAGAATCGCTGTTCTTTACCTGTGAGCTTTTTCGTTCTAACTGGCACATAACCAGCCTTACGCATCGCTAAACTAAACTCCGCATCATTCCTGTAATATTGGCGACGTAACTCATTTGATACTGAGACAGCGAAACTTTGTTTAGTCCATATTTCTATCCATTGACTCACTAATTCAATTGGCAACCCATTGACTAATATCCCGCTAGTCTGATTTTGGGCGTAGGTAATCCCCTGACCGATTAAGGCCATATTTTTAGATTTCATATTTTACCCGGTCTTAATTAATTTGATTTTCGGCTATAGGGGTTATTTACATTCTCTACTGTTGGCGGGTTACGTACCCACCATAAAACATCACTTAATAACCATGAGACAGAATTACGTCCCAACGGAACGCGTTTCGGGAATTTGCCTTCCTACTCTAATACCCAACGACGAGAACGCGATAAACTGGAAAGGTGCTCGCATTCTTTTTCCCTGATTCTGCGATCATATTTCTCCCCATACTCATTTAAAATTGATTGTCGTTCTTGTGGTGTCGGTGAAGTAAATTTCATTGCCATATTTTTATATTCTCCAAAAAACAAAAACCCCGCGAGCGAGGTTATTATTAATTTAAATTGATTTTATTCGGGCTTCCAAGTGCCTTTTATCCATGCCTGAATTTCAGATAAGCGATAAACTTTGGTTTGTGGCCCTATCGTTATTTTTAAAGGGAATCTGCCATTTTTTTCAAGATATGATCTGTGTCTTCTTCCTAATGAAGTTAACCACTCACACTCTTCTTATCTAATTAGCCTATCAAGTCTATCTGAACCTTCCAATTCTTCACGAGTGAATATATGTATCATTTTCTATTTTCTCCTCCACCTCAATTAAAGAATCTAAATAATTCACCCACCAGTAGAGTGCATTTCTTTTTTGTTCAATATATTGGCTTCGGTTATATATTCCAGCGACTCCATTGAGTGAATGGCCTAATAGTTGTTCAACCACGTTATGTTCAAATCCGTTATCACTGAGCATGGTAGCAAACACTCTTCGTATATCGTGTGCTGTCCACTTTTCTTTGTGGTTTAATCTTTTCCATATTTTCGCAATAGTCACACTTGCCGTACATTGTTTGACATCAAAGCCAATGACATATTCTCTCTTTTTTGTTGATTGATTTAATAACAACAGCCAGTTTTTAAAATTACTTGGGATCGGCCTGATTATTTCTCTTCCATTTTTACTATGCTCTGGTGGCACTCTCCATATATTGTTTGAAAAATCCCATTCATCCCATTTTGAAAGACGTATTTCGTAAAGCCTACACCCAAAAACGATTAAAAACCGAAGAATAATTCTGTTTTCGTGAGACATAATGTGGTTATCATATTCTTTATTTATATAGAGCCATACATCACGTAATTCATCATTAGTTAACACTCTGTCTCTTCTATTCGCTTTTTCACCCACATCACCAACATCCAAATCATCTATCTCATGGCTAATTGCATATTTTCTTACTCGGCAAAACTTCAATGCCTGTTGTGAGATTTTCAAAAGAGATCCCGCTTGCACTGGTGCATTTTCTTTAATCTTATCAAAGCACCTAATCCACATTGATAATGTACATTCATTTAATGGAATATTCCCAATCTCTGAATAAACGTGTTTAGAAAAACAACCTCTAATATAGTGTTGTGGTCAACAAAAATTGGTCACTGGCTTAGCGTTTTTCCAAAATAATCGTTCTGACTCATTGGGCGTTAACCCATTGTTATACCAGTGAGGACGAAGCTGGCTGTAA
>NZ_JAQRFI010000022.1 GCF_028598805.1 Xenorhabdus yunnanensis
CAAATAGACATCATAACCCTGGTATACCTTAAACGCGTTTGAATCAAAAGCTAATGGCGCATAAATCCCATTAATACTCCAACTCACAATACTCGGCGGATCACTGTTAATACTAACTTGATACGGATCGGTTTTCGTTCCAGTTCCTTTAAAATAGAGTGGGTCAAAAAATAATTTGCCGTCCTCATTCTGCGGACTGAACAAGCCATCCTGTTCCAGAGTCAGTGCATTTCCCGCTTTTTTCGACATACTCAAATGGATGACATGTTCATCTACCTCAAAGCCTGGCGTATTAAAAGATAATGGCGCATAAAGTCCATCATCATTCATACCCAAAATGTTTGCCCCCCCCGATTTAATTTTAACTTGATACGGTTCGTCTTTCGTTCCTGTTCCGGCAAATGCTTTCTTGTCAAAGAAAAGTTGTCCACCCGTATTCATGGGACTAAACAACCCATCATTTTCTAAAGTCAGTGTATTTTCTTTTTTACTGGATAATTGCACTCCAATTGCCATTGTCTTATGTGTCTTATCAACAATGGTTTCCGTAGTGATAATTGATTGGTCTTTTGCACGGATTTTATCCTCTACGGAAATGCCATCTTTTCCTTTCATCGAATCTGCAAAGGCTTGCTCTGATGTATCGCTTCCAGGAGGCTGTCTCGACTTCCAGAATTCATACGCAGATTCGCCAGGCTTACCTTCCATGAATTTTTCAAATGCACACTCCGACGTATCCGTGCCCAGAGGCTGATGTTCTTTCCAAAATTCATAAGCCGATTCGCCTGGTGCACCACGGCGCATAGGACGATTACCTAATGTGCGATCATTTTCACAACAGCTCATTTTTTCACCCTCAAAAGACCTATTTTTTAACAGTATATATCTTAACCAATGACTTTTATATTGTCTTTCCAATCCCCATAACATCTCAATTTTAGTCAGAGAAAGACGCATTTATTGTTATCTTAACGCGTCAATATGCGTCAAACAGCGTTAACGCATATTGACGCACATTAACATTAACGTTTTATAATGCGTATTGATGTACTATAATGCTTTGACATTCATTAAAGTCTGGGGGAGCTATGCCAGTTATTACCGTTGCAAATCCTAAAGGTGGTGCAGGAAAATCAACAACAACTTTGATTTTGGCAACAACACTTGCAGCAGCGGGTGCCAGTGTGACGATTCTCGACTGTGATCCAAATAAGCCGATTAAAGATTGGCGTGAAGGTCTTTCCAAAAATCCTGTACATGTGGATTTTGAAGTCACTGAGAGTAACGTAACAACTAAACTTGATAAGTATCGCAAAGAGAGGCAGTTTGTATTTGTTGATCTTGAGGGAACGGCAAGTCGTTTAATGTCCCGCGCATTCGCACGTTCCAATCTGGTATTGATACCCATACAGGCAAGTCCACCGGATGCCCTAATGGCCGCTAAAGCAATTCATCTCATTCAGGAAGAAGAGCAGGCGTTTGAAAAAGAAATTCCCTATCGTGTTTTATTCACGCGAACATCGCCAATCATTACAACACGCCTGGAAAAAGCGATTGTCAAACAGCTTATTGAAGGGGGAATTCCTCAATTCACCGCACATCTTAATGAACGTGCCGCTTTCAAATCATTATTCTTTAATCGATTGGATTTAACTGAGCTTGATGAAAAAGAAGTCAATGGTCTTGATCAGGCACGAAATAATGCAACATGCGTAGTTGAAGAACTTATTACCTATATCATTGAGCGACAGGAAAACGTAGCATGACGACTAAAAATTTTGGGTTTAAAAATTTATCGACAATTAAACCGGACGATACACCAAGTTCTGATATCGCTGATCATGAAATTGATGTTGTAGGTGACCGTAGCGGTTTTGTAAGCCGAGAAGCTGTACAAAAAGTGGTTCGTAGAGCGGTAACAGAGCCTTCTGCAAATCTCAATATTCGCCCACCCGTTTCAACGTATAACAGGTTTGTTCTTTGGGCTATGGAAAATCGCATGAGTTACCCGGAGGCATTGAAAGCCCTGATGGACAAAGCCGGTATTTAACTTGCGTTAACGCAAGTTGACGCATCTTAATATTTTATAATTTAACTGGATGCGTTATTTTCATGTTTTCGATGATTTATCACCCGAAAATGGTGTCGAAACGATATAATCAGATAAGCCTGTTTTGCCTGCTCCACGATATGTTGTGGTATCTCAGCTCCCGCATGAGCGCCCCCAGGTGCACAACAGGCATAGAACACACTAACGCCTAATAATTTTCCTAAATCCGTCACTGATATGTTGAGTTTTTGCCACTCATGAAAAAGTTGATCACCCTCGTCATAAGGAGTGATGTCTAATGCTTCAAAATAAATATCCTGCATCGTGGTTTGGAATTCGCCGCGACAAAACTGAATACATTGTCTCGTGTCATCTTTATTTCCTATAACAACAATATCCTTTTTACGGGCCTCAAAAATAAGTTTATCCCAGTCGTTATCCTTCAGGTGTTTCACCTTACCAAGCGGATAATAAAGTTCCAATCCCAGTGTTCCCTCATACATTTCTATGGGAAGAGGAATGGGAGAATACGTCACCTTTGGTACAGAAGACAATGCTTTTTCCATGTCGGTCAGAATGGTTTCAACAGTATAGTGTCTCATCTCTATTCCTTAATACGTTTATTATTGGAACAAGTATAGCAGCCTGCATTCTCATCGGACACGTTGGCTTTTTATTATAAATAAGAGGGGGCTTCTTTTGACATCAGGAGATAGTATTTGACATAGGGGGCATAGGTATATTTTAAAAAATGATGAGAATCTTGTGAGGTTACCCCACCGGCCGCCATGCGTCACGGCCACCGAATTTCCCATAAGGGGGACTTCCCTGACAGCTAAAACGTATTTCTTTCACCAGATGAAACACATTTTAAGTAGTTGATAATTAAACTAAATTTAGTTGGCGAATGACAACACAGCGCAGTGTGACGGGCTTTATTATCTATGTAGTAATGAAAAGTTCCCTTTTTTATTCAGTTGATCAGACACAAAAAAACCCCGCATAGCGCGAGGCAGTTAATAACTGATACATTTTCAACCTATCAAAAAGTATACTTTTTGATAGCTCCTAAGAAGTGCTCTCAAAAGTCCTACTATAAATGATTTATCAAATACCCTAAAAGATAATGATAGCCTATTCCCTTTCTGTCCTGCATTTTAGACACAAAAAAGCCCCGCGTAGCGCGAGGCATCTAATACTGATTACTTATGATTACTTTATATCCTCAATCTCAGGAATAGGCTTATCTTTCATCGCATCTAGTTCTAGTAACAAGTCGAGGCGTTTGGTCGGGTCAAGCTGTAAGAATAGCGATTTTATTAATTTATATTGCCTTGCATGATGTAACAGGGTGAATCCTTCCGCTATATCACTCATTTTAGTTACTTCTAGAAACGTTTTCGCCTTGATCTCGTCCTCGTCGTCGCGTGTATCCGTACCTTTATCGCCGCTTTTCGCTTTATCATAGCGACTTTTCGCTGCGTTAAACATACGCCTTATATTGTTGAAGACAACTTCAGCATCGACGCGCTCATCTATATTATTGTTATCAATCGCCGTTTCTTCCAGTTCGCCCGTATCAAACATGTCTTTAATTTCTTGCTTAAAGAATGGCAAAACTGTTTCTAATACTGAGCCTTTCTGTACAATTTGGGTAACATAGAAGATGAAAACTTGTGCTTTTAAAGTATGATCGGCTTTGGTAACTCTATAGACTTCATTAATCAGCGTCTTACGATCACTTAATCCGTTAAGTTTCTGTTCATCGTGTTTCGTCATGGCTTCCTTTTCTTTTTTCATTTCAGCAATAGCAGCGGCGGCAATACTGGCGTTAACAGTATTTTTCTTCTGAGTCTTAACGGTATTATTTAACATAATAAGTCCTCTCTATAAATGGCAACATCGCCTATATGTAATCAATATAGGTCAATTATTAACCTATGTCAAATTCTCGATACTAACAAACAAAATAAAGATACTGTACTAAAACACAGCTTTCGCTTCTCATAGTCGTCTGTGTGAGGAAAAACGATTTCATTATTCAGAAAAATAAATTCCAAAAATACAATCATTTCACTCGGTTAATGGGGTATTTTTCTTTTTTTGCGATCACATATGTAAGGTGCCGTTATTTTGCCGAGGAGAATTAGATGTTTTTCACACACCGTGAAAATGAATAATAATTCTTTTCAAATGAATTAAAATTCAAACGTATTATTGTGATATGCTAATACACACAAAAGATTTTTTGTTTGATCTCTGTGTGCGTGTCATAGAGCGCGTATGTCATATAGCATAGATGAATTCCCACCGTGTACAGAAACGCGCTGTACGCTATTTATAGAGTGATTCTTTCTGTACGTCTCAAGTAGCAAGGCGCGCTGTGGGAGCCGGAAGCAACCGAAACATTTAATTAGCAATTAATAACAAAATATTAACAATTTTCATTATTTATTTCCTTTTTTATCAAATAGTTACTAATTAGACATACTAGGTCTATTTTGTATTTTGATGTGGCGTCGCTTGTAACTTGTTGTTATTAAAGCGTGCGTAGGAAATAAAATCTGTGTAGACGTTTGCTAAACGTATCGGAGCATACTATGTCACGTAATACTTCTCTCTGCGTCTCTGACACAGATATTTTTATTTGAAAAAACTGCAATATAAATAGCATGAGGAAAGAAAAAAGAAGTATGTATATAATATTATTAATTAATTATAAATATATATATAAACGTCTTATTCAGCACTTCAAATATCGTGCTATTTTTTTACTGTTTTTTGCAAAAAACATCTATGAAAATATGAGAACTTAAAAAATCACTTTTTACACTTCCGCCAACTTTTACCCTTTTAATTTTGGGAGGATAATTTTTCGATTTTTAGCAAGTGTTATATTCTGTGCAATTTTTTAATACAAGACCATGATTTAAGACAATAAAAAAATGCTGCGACGCTTAAGGGGACCCATATAACACACTGATTTTATTAGGTAAAATATGACTGTGTTAGAGCAAAAATTTAATAATACACTCTAATTTTTCACGTAATTTTTATGCAAAACTTAAATAACAACCACGTCAATTGACATACCTCTATTTCTTGGAAAAATCGATTATTCCTGTTGACTAGCCACAAGGTTGAATCCATGAAATTCAGTGAACTCGATGTACAAATCCCCGAATCGCTTATCATCGAATTAAAGGACGCACCACTCAATAGATTTTTTTAAATACCATCAAAGATAAAATCCATTGCTGCCTTAATCCGGTCGCGGTACTGAGTAGCATCACAAAATTCAGTACCCAAGACACGAACAGGTATACTTGCCAGCTCATGAGTCATTACAGCATATTCTTTATCGTCTATAAGTCTGACAAGTGGGATCATTCGATCTGGGCGACTGTTATCTGGGTATTTTTCAATAGGCAGTAATGGAATAACAATTCTGCGGTTTAACTGCCCTATAATGTCGCTTGTTACATCCAGTAACAGAGGATAAACAGAGGTTCTTCCAGTATTACGATAAACGGTGAATTGCATAATTAAAATGTCCTGTATTCATTACTGAAACAACCATGCTCATCATGAAAACGGTTTAATGCCTCTAGAGCTTCTGCGTTATCTTCTTGCCATTTCCTCGCCTCATAATGACGTAATTCTGCATCCAGAGCAGCGGAAAGTGTTGCGCTAAAATTGATGCCGGCTTCACGCGCTCGACTCAGTAAGCCTCGTTCTATGGTCATTGTTATACTCTGGGTGTTTCTTTGTTTTGCTGTCATGATTGACCTCCGTCATTAACATAACGTGTAGCATACACGGAAATATACACGAATTACAATTCTAAAATTTTTTATTTTTTGTTGTGCAAATTACAATTAGTTGCAATACTTCTTTTTGTAACTTGCACAGCAATTCCTAGAGGTGACTCATGACAACAGAAACTATAGATCATTCAACCCTGTATCGTTTAGTTGAAGCGGGTGTGGTTCGAGAAGCTCAGGTTGTTAGTACGTTTGGTGGCTGGGTGGTGACAGTGAAATATGGCATGACAGAGTGTTCATTAGCTGCCCAGCGCAGTCGTCAGGTACGGCTGTTTAAAAAACTGGAAACGTTAGTCAATTACCTGAAAAGTTTAGGTATTGCACAGTTTAATGTTGATGCGTCCAACTACAGCTCGGAAAGCCAGAGCAAGAATGCGCGTCCAGACAGAGCCGTGGCGTTAAAACGGGCGCATGAAGCGGTTGCCTATGATGAATGGTTTAGGACGCAGGTACAAACGTCCATTGACGATCCGCGCTCAGCGGTAGTGCATGAGGATGCCAAACGTTATTTTGCGTCCCTAAAAGACAGTCTACGTAAGGGGTTATGATGCGCCTTGAGTGGAAACCTATGGCTTTGGCTGACAGGGAGCAGATTATGGATTATATCGCCCACGATAATCCACAGGCGGCTATTGCGCTCGATGATGAGTTTGAAGCTTCCGCAGAACGAGCTTGTCTGCAACCTGAAATGTATAGGCCTGGCAGGGTAAAAGATACACGGGAAATTGTGGTCAGGCCACATTATATTCTAGTATACCGTGTTAAACGGGATATATTGATGGTTTTACGCGTTCTCCATGCTGCGCAACAATGGCCGTCAGCGAAATAACCGAATTTTGGACGGTTCAGACATAAAATTTCAGAACAGTGATGAGACATAACGGTCTAAAAGGGGGGCTAATGTCACAAGGGGCGAGATTCGTAGAGAACAGTTATTTAAAAGAAACCACAGAGGATGTGCAGGCGCAGCTAAAAGAAACGCTGTGGTTTTATATGCAGGGCAATCTGGCGGAAACACGGGAACTATTACGTTGGGGGCCGACGAATCCCGCTTGTCCGCGTGTGTCGGATATTCGGGCATGGATGAAAATACTGGGGCTGAATACCGTCGGTATTGCGCGTCTATTGGGCGTCCAGCGAACAACCGTGGCAACGAACTATCTGGGGCCGCAATTGGATCGGCAGGTGGGGATAACTGCGCCGCGCCTTCTGCGTGCCGCGTTGCTGACAGGATACTTTAAACACAATCCTGATGCACCCCAGTATTATACGGCGATGAGCTTATTGGATGAGATAATCAAAAACGATGAGCTGAACACCATATGGTGCAAAATTGTGCAGGCTAAACGACAAGGCGCAAAACCCGAAGTCATTGATAAGCTGAGACAGACAGCCATTGCGACAATGTGTCCGCAATATCCCGTCAGTTTATCAGATGCAAGCAGTATGGCAGCACCGGATACGAAAATTCCGTCCAAAAAAGTGCGGCCATCACGGGAAGTTTATCGGATGGAGGCAGCGGATAAACGACGCCTGAATAAAGATTACTCACGTCATGTGATTGTTGATGAGAATTTTACGGGCGCGACATTAGATGGGATGTACAATGAAACCGTGTTCGTGAATTGTATCTTTAATAAAACCACGTTTGTGGGACAATTCTATGATGCAGAGTTTTATCAGTGTCAGGGCACAGAAATCTTACTCAACGGCCTGTTTGACCGAGCACAGTTCTACGAAGCACGCTTTGATGTGCTAGAGCTGAAAGGATCATTCACATTTAGTCGCTTGATATCCTCCTTTTTTGGTAATCCCAACGGTATAGAGGCAAAACCTGAGCAATTTGCAGGTGCTGAGGGCATTCTATCCTATGTAGACATTCCCCTGCCAGAGCACCGCACGATACAAGGCCGCGAAACGCTGTCAAAATGGGTACAGATTTTTCCGGCGGCAAAAGCATGGTCACGAACGACTCAGCCAGGCACACCAATGGGTGACGTCTTGCATGAGGCATACTTTACCGTGTGATTTAGAGGGATCGCACTGTGTAGCTATTAGCTACACAACCTGCTATACTGTTTGTATATCCATTTGCTACACAGGTGATTTATGAGAACACAACCGAAAGAAACCCCGATTAATATACGGGCAAAAGCGTTTCAGCGGGAGCTTATTGACCACGCAGCAAGCCTGAGTTCAAAGACGCGAACGGATTTTATCTTGGATGCCGCTTGTCGCGCAGCCGAAGAGTCCATACTAGAGCAGCGCCACTTTTTCGTTGACGACGAAAAATATCAAGCGTTCATGCAGATGTTGGAGAAACCCCTTGCTGAGAATGCGGGCTTTAAAAAACTGATGGAGTATAAAGCACCGTGGGAATAAGCGCACCGGAATTACTAACGGCTGAACATAATATCAATGATTTTTATTGTCAGCACGAAACATTAAATGAATGGCTTTCACGTCGGGCTTTAAAAAATAATAAGCTCGGTGCGAGCCGTACATTTGTTATTTGTAAGGAGGGTACAAAAGACGTTATCGGTTATTACTGTCTAAGCGCGGGTTCAATTAATCATATTGAATCGATACCCGCGCTTAAACGTAATATGCCTAATCCTATTCCTGTCGTGCTTCTCGGTCGTCTGGCGGTCGATGTGAAGTATCAAGGAAAAAAGTTAGGCGCATTACTTCTTCAGGATGCGTGGAAACGTGTTGCTAGCACAGCAGAACAAGTAGGCATTTCAGCAATAATCGTCCACGCACTTGATGAGAACGCCCGAACGTTTTATACCCGTCTTGGTTTTACCCAATCACCGTTAGAACCCTATACGTTGATGCTACCGCTAGGCAAACAAAAATAACGTATATTCTTTGGAAGAGAATATTACAATCCCCCTTTTCATTTCCCTAACTTAAACTAAAAATATAATGATAAAGTTTTAATATAATTTAATATTCTTAGATAAGAATTGATTATAAGAATTATTGAATACTGCGATAACTCGATGATAAAGTGATAAATAGTATCTATAATGCCTTATGTTAAATATGCTTATTATCCATAGAAATATAAAAAGGAGTTTTGAATGGCTTGGATTTATCATCAATATTCTGGCGACTTATATCATAATGATAAATTAGTTTATCGAGGTGGCTACAGTGGTAAAGGGTCACATAAAAATAACCCTATGTCAGAATCAGTCAGAGGCAAAGGCCCTATTCCCAGAGGACGATATACGATTGGGGGCTATACCAGCAGTAAAGGGCCAATGACTATCATTCTAGAACCGCATAACAGTAATAATATGTATGGAAGAAACCTTTTCCGTATTCATGGGGATAGCCGAGAAAATCCGGGACAAGCGTCGGAAGGTTGTATTATTGTCGGGCCAGACGCAAGACGGGAAATTATCAGTTCTGTCGATAGAGAATTAATTGTGGAATAAGTATGAAAAAATTCATTTTGTTAGTATTGTTATGCGTTCCGGGTCTGGCAGTATCTGCAACCAAAGAGACCTCTCAAAAAGCGTTAGATTATTGTGCGACCGTTGAATCCTGGGCGGCGCAAAAAGTGATTGATGCGGAATGGAAGAAAAACAAACAACTGGATCGTGCGAAAGCATCCTCCTCTCTGCTTAACAGAACAAAATTAGTCAGAGGAAAGAATGCAATTCAATTAGGTGAGTGGGGACAATTGTATACTCAAACCATTGAAGTCTCTATTCCCTATATTGGTAATCAAAAAAAATCGACTCAGTTTCTTGTTTCGTCAATTATCTCAGCTGAGGAATGTTCCCTCACCGAACCTGCTTATATAGATATCACACCAGGCCGTTATATTTTCAATTAAAAAATAATAGATAGCCCATGTTAATTATCATATGGGCTATTTTTATCTACTCTATTTGACATACACACCCTACCTGAGAAAATAACCTGACTGAATTAGATCAAACGATTATCGTTTGATTATCATCTACTTATCTTTAATAAATCAATTAATTGAGGAGTTACTTATGCGCTCAGGTATAGAACCCATCACGAAAAAGAAAATCAGAGATGACAGAATGCTGGCTTTTTTACCACATCATTTTGGTCATTATTTTATGAACGCAGAGACATATCTTTATAATTGGATGGATAGATATGCAGAGGATTATAACGGTGATTCTTATTCATATTATGAACTATCCAACAGCTCAATATTAATTTGTCCTGATAGTGGCTATTCGTTATGGTCAGAAAATGGTTCATCTTTTGAAGATTTATCACCAGAACAAGTTGGTATTACGGCAACACTATTTTTACTGAATCATTTCATTTTTAAGACCTACCAACAGGAACCGAAAATGTCAGAGCAATTTAGTCAAAAATACGAGGGTTTAATGGATTATGGTGCAGGATTAGGGCAAGAAATCTGGGTACCGATACGCAGTTTAATTGATTGATTGATCGTCCTGTCTGACAAAATATTCCTTTCATAAAATAAAAACAGCACCTATCTCATTAATTTTATGGGCGATATCACGCGTTCATTTGACATAGGTGCATATAAAAAGAGCATTGTACTCATCGAGAAAGAAATATTATTTATCTGTGAGGTATAGATATGACACCTTCTATTTTTGTAACGACAAAAAAATGTTTCGCGCAAGATCCAGCTAATGGTTTATGGTTTGATTTACTGGATTATTCGGATGAAGAAGACTTTTTAGAGAACGTTAAGGTTCTTTATAGGGAGCTGGATGAGGACGATACCTATTTTTTTTCCGATTGGACAGATATTCCCGAAGAAGTACTTAAAAAAGAGGGACATGTGAATTGGGAATATATAGATGTATTATCTGAATTAAGTGGCGATAGCCAAGACGCCTATTATGAATACTGTAAGAATCTTTTTTATATTTTTGATAAAGATACATTTGAAGACGCATATATTACCACGCTTGCGCCATCTGAATCTGAGTGCGATTTTATTATGCAGTATGCAAGTGATTTTTTAGATGATGAGGATATCCCCCAGGTATGCAGGTTATATTTTAATTGGGATTCCTATACACAGGATCGGTTTATAGATACCTACACATGCTATGATCAACACGTTTTTTATCAAATATAATTAACGTATGCTGATAATAGGAGAAAAGCGATGGCAAAATTTATTACTTTGCCAGCCGGTCAGGTTGTGAATACGGCAAATATTGTTTATATAACGAATGTAATGAAAGTACAGCGTGATGTATCAGGTAATATTGTCACGATGACCCTAAAAGAAATTGAGAATGCCCCAGAGCAGCACTGGTATGCGTTTCGCGTAAATATGATCGATTATCATATCTGGGTATTCGGACAAAATGTTACCTCTGAACTTTCCGCTCAGAACGTTCGGAATAGTATCACCACGCAATTAATCACCGTCTAGGAATAATGCCTATGTCAGAGCTTCAATTTGAAACGAGAACGTCGGCTGTTGTCTCTACCGCACACTTATCACAGTCAGACATAGAATTACTCACACAGTACAGTCAGAATGCCCCCGACGAAGGGGATATGGTTGTACGTATCCATAAGGAGGGAGTAGAAATCTGTCTGGCAACAGACGTACATTTAGAGTGTATGGAGAATATAGCGAGTACGCTGGACTTATCTGATGGTTTTCTCAATAATCTCCAACGAGTAAAAGAGACGTTGCCAGACCTTTATTCTATCGTGTTTGATCAAGATGCTTTCTTAGTTTCCGGTTTAATCGAATTTGAGTGGTAGTCCAAAAGTTGGGTGATGAATTACTCATTCCTATTCAGACTTTTTTAGCTCCATCACAATGGGGCTATTTTTTTGTCCTTCATTTGACATACAAACCGTACTTGAGAAAATAGAGATATCTTTTCAAGAGGAGAAAACTATGTCAGTTTCCTATAAAGAATCGAAACCTCGCTGTCTTGTCTGTAAAGGGCACGGATGTTTTATTTGTGATGAAACGGGTTTAATATCCGAATTAAGTTACTATAACGGATCAGTGTTGGCGAAAACTGTATTCAGTACATCTGATGTAGATGGCTTTATTATGGCTATCTGTGCAAAAATTGATGAGGTTATACAAAGTGGGATAAAGGTATGTTCCTTAGAAAAACAGCCACTTGATCAATTTATATGGCAATTAAAAAAGGAAATTATTGAGGATATCAATGACGACAATGTATCACATTCCGATATCGCTGCATGGTGGATGCTGAATAAAGAAGCATTACCCACAAAAGAAGCAATAGAAGAATGTTACCTTTTAATTGAACTACGCACAGAGTGTGATATGGGTGAAGCGTGGTGTGAGGAGCGTAGATTTATTAGAGATGATTATTTTGACGATTATTGCATTGAAGAATTATATGATGTGGGGTATCTCACCTATCAGAATGCAAATATTAACAAACCTTCATGGTTGGAACAGTTTATCGACCAGAAAAAATTAACGGATGCTATACAAAACGATTATCGTTTTATTCTTTTATCAAACGGAAAGGAATATTGGATTTATAATCAGTAGATATTTACAAACTCAAAACTGGAGATTCATATCATGAAAACACAAGATAAACATTCCCGCCGTAAGCAGTGGGGTATTCAGATATGAAATCACCCGCTTCGCATCGTTCAATTCTTATTTTCTCGTCGCAAGCGACGGGGAATTAAACCCTGAGAGATTAAAAAGAGAATTAAAATATGAAAATGAAACTGGAGCATTATCAAGAATTAAAACGGCTATATGTTGATACAATAAAATCCGTTACTTCACCTGATGAAATCAATTTATCTGATACTTATGATCGTTATTTAGAACAGGTAGATGCACCGAATGAACAGTGTAAGAATATTCGTTTACGTTGGCATTTTTATTTCATCGCAATAAATAAACCAGGAATTTATTCTGACTATTATCAAAACGGACGAAGTGGATTTAGAGGAATATTGTATTCTTATTTGAATGACGATAACATTGATACTGCACTGAAAAAAATAGTAACAGAACTGAATTTTGAACAGAGTTAATAATATTTAACGTCCGTTTATTTTACATACAAATCCTATTGATCAATAATAAAAAGGAAACAAAAAGAAAACACAAGGAAAATATATGGCAATTAAAACCTTTGTAGAAGTCACACAAGAGCAGGTTGTAAATTGGCATCAATATTTCCAGAGCATATTCTGTTCAGATCGGCATATGTAAAGGCATACCGTTATGCAACACACATTAAAAGAAGCTTATACTACACAGGAAAAGGCACGTCATGTTGCACAAAGAATGGCAAGTACAGCAGGCGTACCTATTTGGATTTATCATCGAAAGCACAAATGGTTTGTCAGTGGTATGGTGAATTTGCACGGACACAATCCGATCATTCCAACGATCAAAGAATTCAGGCGCAAACACCCGATTTATACTTACTGGAAACGAACCGATATCCCTACAGTCCATTACGTCAGCTTATATGCCGGAAAGTATTATATGCTTGTGGATAATGTGATTACCACAGTCCCGTTTTATACGCTAGTCTATTTATTATCACAAGGAAGTATGTTAGTGATATCACGGACAGATGAGGATAATACAGCAAAAGAAGTGACGTATTATTTGCGCCGTTATCTGACAGATCAGGTCTTATACCGTTCTGTCGGTTTTCGTGTCTTTATCGTTCTTGCTGATAAGGATTGGGATATTCTGAAAACAAAGATGTATAACGCTGCGTTGATTTATGACGCGCTATGGAAGCCACCGGTTGGTATAACACAGGAGGAATCATGGCACGTACCCCCGAATCAAAAGTTAAGAAACAGGTCGATAGTTTACTAGCTCGTGTGGGTGCGTATGTTCTTACACCCACAACAGGCGGCTTTGGTCGCAGTGGTCATGCAGACAGAATATGTTGTGTGCCTGATGTGCAGGGCGGTCTAGGGTCATTTTTAGCTGTTGAAGTCAAAGCGGGAAAAAATAAACCCACGGCACTTCAATGCCGACGATTACTCTCGACACTCGATGCAGGCGGTTATGCCGCTGTCGTGAATGAAACCAACCTGCCTGTATTTCATACGTGGCTGCGTGCCATTCATAACGGAACCCTTGATGGGCCACGATACCTGTTGCCGAATGGGGTCACATTGTCTATTAATACAAAAGTTGGAAAATGAAAAACAACACGTTATGAATATGGTGTACGTCAGCAAATAGAACCGCTAAAAAGAGAATTGATAATGCACTTTGGTTCGGTCTGTTCAGGTATAGAGGCTACGAGTGTTGCATGGGAGCCATTAGGAATAATACCCGCATGGTTTAGTGAGACAGATGCCTTTCCTAGTGCCGTATTGCAGTATCGTTGGCCGCACATAACTAATCTTGGTGATATGATCTGTGTGGCGGATAAGATCATGAATCAAAGTATAAATGCACCCGATATTCTTGTCGGAGGTACACCCTGTCAGGCATTCAGTATTGCCGGATTACGGGGCGGCCTCATTGATAAACGGGGGCAATTAACCTTATCCTTTGTGGAGATAGCTAATGTCCTTGATCACGTCAGAGCGTCAAATACAGAATCCCCAGTTATCATTGTCTGGGAAAATGTTCCTGGCGTATTATCCAGCAAAGATAATGCTTTTGGATACTTTCTTGCTGGACTTGCCGGAGAAAACGTCCCCCTACAGCCGTCAGGGAAAAAATGGACGAACGCGGGTTTGGTGTCTGGTCCACAACGAACCGTCGCCTGGCGAGTGTTGGACGCGCAATATTTCGGTGTCGCCCAACGCCGTCGTCGCGTGTTTGTTGTCGCAAGTGCTAGAAGAGATGTCGATCCCGCCGAAATACTTTTTGAGTCCTACAGCGTGTGCGGGAATTTTGACGCGAGCCAAACGACGCAACAAAGTCTTACCCAAAGCGTTGGAAGAAGCACTCTTGGTAGTCACTGGGACTCTCTCACCTACCCGCATCCGACCTTAAACCAGAGCCATAATGAGGGCGGTATAGGAATGAGCAACCAGGAAATTTTTTCACAAAGAGGAGGCGGCCTGATATCAACATACAGAATGCTGGCCTTTGGCGCGTATAAAAAAGACGAGATGTCTTCGACTCTGAAATCCAGAGACTATAAAGATGCGACGGATTTGATAACCACACCCGATACCGTGCGTCGTTTAACCCCTATGGAATGTGAACGCTTGCAAGGTTTGCCAGATAATCATACGCAAATTCCGTGGAAGGGTAAGTCTGCGATGGATTGCCCTGATGGACATCGTTATCGTGTAATCGGCAATGCAATGGCCGTTCCCGTAATGAGCTGGATTGGGAAACGTATTTTAATGCAGATGAGGTAACACGATGAGAAAATTGGCTTCGGTCGTTATGTCCTGACCTCAGACAATGCGATATATACGTTAAATGAAAAGCGAGTTTATTAAAAGGTATTCTCAACAGTAAAGAAGATAATGGTGTCTTTCATAACCGTCATGAAATAAATCGAGGTGGTTGAATGAAATACGTGCATGTAACTCTTCCCTGTGAAGAACAGGAATGGTCATATAATGCAGATGAGGATTTGAATGAAGAACAACTCGTTCGTTACATTGCGAATTTACAGGAAAAAATAGAACGGTATTATGATGATACGCTCGCACATTATGATAAAGAGAATTTACAAATGGCCGAGCACCATTTGCAATGTTTAAAAGAGCTTTATGACCGACGTCAAGACACAGTAAGTCCCTCCTTTATGTCAAAATCAGGTGACTGGGTACTGATTTTTTGTCTTATCGGGATGCTTTATCTTATTATCAGGCCACTACTTGGAATTGGAATGTAGCATAATGTTATACACATACGATTATGGAATTATGCAGAACGACAGATTCAGTGATAAGGAAAAGCAGCAATCCTGTAACAACCTAACTCGTGCGCTGACTTCTGATTTTGATCGTATTCCGAAAGTCTTTCTGGATTTTGAAACGTTTTATGATCCCGCCAATAAGTATTCGTTATCAGCAAAAGGCATGACCTATGAGAAGTATGTTCGTGATCCCCGTTTTCAGGCCATACTTTGCTCCTTTATTATTCCTGATACCGGCGAACGGTACTGGATACCGAACCATAAAGGTGCAGTAAGAAAAGAACTGAATGCCCTCATGTTACACAACTGTAACGTCATCGCACACAATCTCCCATTTGATGGTTTTATTCTGTCAGATTACTACGGTATAGAACCCCGTGAGTTTACCTGTACCATGACGATGGCGCGGCCATTACATGGCGCAAAAGCGGCAAACAGTCTGGCCCAATTAGCAAAACGGTATTCTCTGCCTAATAAGAAAGAGGAAGTTCACCAGGTGATGGGAATGCGTCTGGAACATTTCACTGCAACAGGATTACAGCGGTATGGGGACTATGGCCTTCGAGATGTAGATCTTTTGCCGCCACTCTACGGTCTTTTCCGTTGGCACTATTCTGAGATGGATATGGTCACCATGTCCGACACGATACGGGCCGGTTGTGTCTGTCAGTTTGATTTGGATAAGGCGTTGTTGTGTGAGTATATCCCGCGCCTGATACAGTTACAAGAAGACAAACTGGCGAAAATTTCCGCAGCATTTTCACAGGATGTTGAGACGTTTCGTAAACGCTTATCGTCGAACCCACAATTTGCAGAGGTACTGATGCAGTTGGGTGTGGATGTTCCTATGAAAGACAGTAAGACCGCAAAGAATGCGGACGGGACACAGAAAAAGACATATGCTTTTGCCAAAACGGACATGGGATTTAAGGCGCTGTTAACATCGGGCGATCCGTTTATTGAGGCCGTCTGTGAAGCCCGTATGGGCGAAAAATCCACGATTGGGATCACACGGGCCAAAAATCTATTAGATATTGCGCATCGAGGAAAGATGCCGGTTCCCCTGAAAGCGTTTGGTGCAACAACTGGGCGTTGGGTCGGCTATCAGGACATTAATGTCCAGAACTTCCCCAAACGTGGCGGCGATCTGACGCTGCGAAAATCCCTGCGGGCACCGAAAGGCTATTCGGTCGTGACCTGCGACTTATCGCAGATTGAAGCCAGACGGATGGCTGACCATGCCGGACAGGACGATTTGCTGTTACAGTTTGCCCGCAATGAAGATCCCTATTCGGACTTTGCAACGATGTTATATGGTTATGAAGTCTCAAAAATGAATGGCCGAAAGCAAGAACGCAACGTCGGTAAAGAGGGGATTCTTTCTCTGCAATATGGGTCATGGTTCGAATCGTTTTATTTACGGCTACGCACCGCCTATGATTTAGATGTCACCAAAGAATTCTGCCATGACGCCGTTCTACTTTATCGTGATCGTTATAAAAATATCGTTCAGTTCTGGACGCAGTGCCAGAATGCCTTAGACGTGATGCTTTATGGTGGCACCTATCGTTTCGGTTATGAACAAAATTATACGGCCATGAAAAACAGGATTATCTTGCCGGATGGCTGGACACTCCGTTATGACGATCTTCGTGTCGCCGGCAAAGATGAGCTTAACCGCGACATCATTTTGTATACCGACGCCGAGAAACGGGAAACCCGCAAGATTTATCGCGGCATCATTGCGAATAATGTCACACAAGGTAGTTCTACCCGCATTCTGCAGGGAATGATGATGAACCTGCGAAATGACGGCCTTTTTTGGTGTTTAACCGTACATGATGAATTAGTTTTTCTCCTGCCAAACGAAGACCTTTCCTATTGTTGTGAACAAATCCAATACCGGATGAGACAGCGCCCCGATTGGGCACAACGGACACCGATTGATTGTGAGCTGACCGCTGGCTCAACCTATGGTGATCAATATGACGAAGATATCTGGCTGGCCTCTGGTTTTAATCAGGTTAATGCCGACGCTATTTTGAAAGAACGCTACTAAACGAAATAAGGATGAACCATGCAGCCAAAAATAAAACGCGATACGTTATTTCTCATTGCCGATGTCGAGACATTATCTAATTTAGCGGGCGATAAACCCTTAGTTTGGGAGGTGGGTCTTGCCTTAGTTCGTGGTGACGGACTCATACTGGGATCGTGGGGGTCACTGGTCAATGTGCATGATATGGTAGGACGGGGATTTAAACAGACACCTAGCACGCTGGCGTGGCTCATGAGTCAAGAAGCCGAAGTGCGTTTCAGATTTAAACAAGCGTGTGAATATGACACCCCCACACTGATTGATGTCATGCAGGAAATGACTACCTGGATTAAAAACACCATCAGTGCACATATGAACCAGGGTGAAATCCGTTTCCCTGTTCGTAATCTTTATTTACTGGGACGGGGCGCTGCGTTTGACTGTCCGATTATGGAAGTTTTATATCGTGAAGTGAATAGCGAATCTGTGCCCCTACCGTGGCTGTTCTATAACGGGGCGTGTCTGCGTACTTTTGAAATGATCTTTCCTGTGCGCGTACCTAACATCGGCACAGCACACCGTGCGGAGCACGATGCTCTTTGGGAAGCGCAATGTTTATCACGACAGCTAGCTGTGTACTGGCAGTTTGCAGGTCAGATTAATGCCGCCTGTTATCAGATGGATACGCAAGCGCAGCCACTCACGCCCTCAGAACTCATCCCGTTAGGAAATATTCTGACGGAAGATGACAACAAACTTACTCTGTATGCGAAACCCGATACTCCCAGCGCCATACCCTTACCAAATGCCAATCAATGGATAGATGAATACGCTCATACCCAAAATGATGAACCCTGTTTACATCAAAACTGTCCTGATTGTCATGGCATGTTTGTGAAATCCAACGGTGAACAGTGCGTGCATACCATGATCTGCCGCTGTCCCAACTGTCAAAAGGAGTGTATGTAAAATGGCAAATGTCATTATTACCGTGACTGACCTGCCTAATGGTCAAGTAGATATCAATTATAATTTTGGCGACGATTTTATTGCCCCCCAATGTGAGGAAGATTTAGAAAAACTGACGGATGCCCAGCAATTCAGTATTCTCGTCACGCAATTTGTCACGGGCTGGATCGTGGATTCGGAAGCCAGAAAGCAAGCAGATTCACAACCGCTGATACAGGTTCCCGGAGCGAAGATCAATGGGTAAGGTGATATTTTCAGAAAAAGAAAAAGACAGCTTAATAGCACATCCACTGGATCATGATGTTGAGTGGCCGAATAAAATTCACAAGCCTGTCGGTGGCGGCAAATTTTTGTCTCTGGCCTTATCATTTTCAAAACTGAGTCAGTATCAGCAATGTCCCCGACGATTTTATGAACAACACCTGACGCATAATATTCCCTATACTGACACTCCGGCCACCTTGTGGGGAACACGGGTACATCTGGCGCATGAAAATTATCTGTTAAAAGGCCAACTGATGGATGCGGTGGTGAAAGAAAAAATCGGCACAGGTGTGGCGGATATGTTAAAGAAAAAATTTAATACCTTAGTGGCCGAGCAGCGTGTTGGCATTCCTCTGTTCGGTGAACAGGAATGGGCGATTAAAGCTAACGGTAAGGTAGCCAGTTGGTTTGATACGTCAGCCGTTTTTATGCGGGGGAAAACCGATTTAGGTATGGGAAGTCTAAAAAAGCTCTACCTGTATGATTATAAAACAGGAAAAGACCATTATCCTAAAATCGATCAACTGGATTTAATGAGTGTCATGGCAAAAGCGCAGCCGACTATGCAACATTATACGCAATTTGATAGTGCCCTGATATTCTTAGAAGCAGGTAGTGTTAAAAACCATACAACACATCTTCATGAAGAAGGACACGAAATACAAATGCGTAAATTTCTACGGGAATCTTTACGTATTATTGATTCTTACGAACGTGATTATTGGCCGGAACAGAAATCGCCGTTGTGTGCCTATTGTCCGGTGATTACCTGTCCGTTTAATGCCACAGGCCAGATGTAAGCGACAGTTAACATACGAGCAGATATACTCATGACAATGAAAGAAAATCCAGATATTACGTTTCTGACGGTAAGGGGTGATGCCTTACTGGTGTTACTCCGCAATTTGTATGAGCGACGAAAAGAAGAACAGGTAATGATGGAAACCATTCTGACGATGATGGAATCATTAGATAGCAGCGTTCAGTTTGCGGGAGAAGGCACCGCAAATGCAAATGTCAGATTGGTTAGTATACTTAAGCAACTGAAACCCAAAGAAACCGCAGGACTATCTGACGAAGAGATAATGAAACTTGTCGGAGGACAATGGAATGAAACACACACTTAAGGCGAAAGATTTACAGGCATTAATGACCTATAATCCTGAAACGGGGGGTCTTTTTTGGAAAGCACGTAGACCTGAACTCTATCGGAAATACAGTCAGGCGGGTCAGGATATGGCGAAGCGTTCCTGTACATGGTTTAACCAACGCTATGCGGGTGAACACGTCGGTATCACGATGAACGGCAATAACACGTATGTTCGAATCGCTATTGGTAGCGGCGCTGGAAACATACGAAAAAATATTCTGGATCTTATTTGGGTTATCGTGACCGGCAAAGAACCGAATGGTCTTGTCCGCTTACTGGATGACAATTGCGCACGTACCGTAGATAATATTGTCTGTCTTTCCCCCCATATTGCACAACTCTTTCGTAATCCACGTGCGGGTATTTACCGTAATCGTGAAGAGAAAACGTTTTACTGGCGCATTTATCAGGGAAAAGGGCTTGACCAGCAAGGTGGCTATCAAACTATCCAAGAGGCCCGCGAAGCCCGGGATAATAAACTCAAAGAATTAGGTTTATGGCAGGAAACATTATTGAATGATGTATATTCGTAAGGTTGAATGATGGCAACGTTGCAACTCTACCAGCAACGGGCGCTCGTCATTCAGGGATCTGAACAAGAGCTAGAACGCGCACGCGTGTTAAATCCCGAAGAACTTATTGATCTGGGTCAAAATACCGTTGCCTATAAATGGAACTATCATAATGCAGCACTCCTGGCATTGGCCAATTTACCCGCTGTCAGTCCTATTTATCGGGATTATAATTGGCCTGCCCCTAATAATTTTCGTCCGTATCAGCACCAGATTGTGTGTGCTGATTTTTTATGTCTTAGAAAAAAAGCCTATTGTTTTGCCGGTACGGGAACGGGAAAAACGGCTATTGGTATCTGGGCCGCGCATTATCTGTATACCCTCGGATTAGTAAAAAAAATTCTGGTACTTTGCCGGGCTTCGATCTTATTGGATGCGTGGCAGCCAACCGCTGCTAAGTTACTGTTCGGCGTGGCGGATTTTACGGTGATTGAAGGAACGATAAAAAAGAAACAAGAGCAGGTCGCCTCGGCTGCGCCTTTTCACATTACGAATTACGAAGCTCTGGAAGGACTTCATGACAAATTTATTCAGAATAATTACGACCTGATTATTCTGGATGAGAGTACTAAAATAAAGAACAGGGAAACGGATTTATGGATGTTGGTCTATCCCCTTGTGCGTAATGCCACGTATGCGTGGCAAATGACAGGAACACCGACGCCAATGGGGCCAAAAGATGCGTTCGGCCAGATTTGTATGTTTGAGGGTTTTGGTAATACGGTGCCGAATATCTACTGGTGGGAAAATTTAACAACGTGGAAAGTCAACAAGTTCAAACGGCTTCCCCTGAATGGTTGGCAGAATACTGTTGCAAAGTACATGCAACCGGCGATCCGAATTCGTACACGGGATTGTCTTGATTTGCCACCGATTTCGTATGAATCGCGTTATTTGCCATTAACATCAGTACAAAATGCAGCGATTAAGATGTTACGCGTTCAGCAGATGGTTAATTTGGCAGGTGAAAATATCACGGGTGATAATCAGGCTATTCTGTTGAATAAAGTGGTACAGATTTGTTGTGGTGCGGTGCTCTCTGAAAATGGCAAAGTGGTTGAAATGAAACCCACTAAGAGGTTGAACGAATGTCTGGAAATTATTCACAGCGAAGAAGGAAAAGTAATTATTTTTGCGCCATTCCGCGCCGCCGTTGATATGATTGCCCGTTATCTGCATCGTAAAAATATTGCAGTGGGAATCATACACGGCGGGATCAGTAAGACAGCACGTCAAAAAATCTTCGACAGTTTTCAGAATGATGTGAAAGAAAAAATGCAAGTGATTGTGGGCGTACCCTCTGCATTTGCACACGGAGTCACATTAACGGAAGCGAGCCATACAATTTGGTTTGCACCGTATAGCAGTACCGAAGTGTATTTACAGGCTAATGCCCGAATGGAACGTAACGGACAGACGCGACATATGACGGTAACCGAAATTTGGGGTGATCAACGGGAAAAACAGCTTTATGACATAATTGCAGGACGCGCCGATGCTCAATTAACATTGCTAGATATTTACAGGAGTCTCTTAAAAGACAACCAGGGGGACTAACGATGAGTGATCCTTTTATCGGTATATCAACAGCGCAATTGGCCTCAGCCCATATTCAATTAATGCAACAGAAAGAAGCCATTGAAGCCATGCACAAGGCGGCAATGATAGGGGAAACAAAAAGCATTGATGACCAATTACGCGTCCTGTATTACGAAGTTCAAAAACGGATGCAAAATGAGAAAATTCATTCATTAGATACGGAATTAGGTAAGGTTCTCTTAAAAACGACGGTGGAATACAGTGTGCAGGATTTGGATGCCTGGGGAGATTTTATTGTTACCAATCAGGACTTATCTTTTTTCAGTAAGAACGTATCAAAACCACGCGTGGAAGCGTATAGAAAACAACATGGTGATGCCCTGCCACCTGGATTAAAGGCATTTACACGACAACACATACAATTCAAACCCGCGAAATAAGGAATTCCTTATGAATAATTCTATCGTGACCTTTGATCATAATTTACCCGCGCATTTGCGCGATGAGCACGACGGACTGAGTTCTCACTGGGATGACGTAGGGCTGTCCAGCTTTGCCCGTATTAAAATGAAAGGACACATATTGCAGGCGTTTATTGGCCCGAATCTGGTCGCACAGTCACAACCTCTGCAGCCTATGACCGTTGTCATGCTGCGGCCATCAAAGGTAGGACGCACATTTTATCGTGATACGTATGTTGAAGGCAGTAAAGAAACCCCCGATTGTTACTCTAACGATAATATTACGCCTGCTGCCGATGCGAAACGTAAGCAGTGTACGCGCTGTGATTTATGTCCACAAAATCTCCCCGGCTCTGGCATAAATGGCGAATCAAGAGCATGTCGTTACCGGCAATCAATTGCCGTTTGGACACCGGGGGAAAATGACAGTACGTGGGATACCATTTTTCAGGTGAATTTATCATCAACAGCTATCTTTGGAGAAAAACCCAATGCCGATGGTTATATGGGACTAAATGCTCTCGTAAACTGGTTTAGGAAACAGAAATTAGATCCATCGAAAGCCTGGATTCAGCTTTACGTCGATCCTTACTCAGAACATAAACGTATTGTGATGAAACCCAAAGGATACGTTGCCGATTCCGAAGAATACCAACAGGTACGAAAACTGATTGAATCTGATGAACTTGACCGTGTACTGCGGCTGGGTGTTCTGGATGCGGAACAAGCAGAACAACTGAGTACAGAAGGATTCGGACAAATGCCAGCCCATTTGCAAACACCAGCGGCCCATACGCCGGTGCGCAATACTGAATCGGTTAATACGGGACAGGAGACAGTAGATCCCTTTACAGGTGAAATTCTTTTCTATGACAATCCCATCACCGATAACGTACCCACTTACTGGCAGAGTACCGAGACGGAAACGATTGTCATGTTACAGCCGGGGACAAACTTACCCGTTGAAACAGGTGGTATAGAAGAAGTTACGTTAGCCGATTATCAACAGTATGAAGCGCGATTAGCGGAAGAACGCCGTGTTGCAGAGGAACGCCGTATCGCAGAAGAACAGCGCTTGGCCGAAGAGCGTCGTCAGTCGGAAGCGCTGGCAAGACGCACGGCGGAAGCCAATCGGCTGGAAAATGGCTCAGTCGCAGGTCGTACACGTAACCGAACACCTGTTACAGAAATGCAAAATACATCAGACGCTCAGGAAAATAATGTACGCACACGCAACCGAAGTGCCGTGAATACACCACAGGATACGTCAAGAACACAAGATAATACTGTACGTACACGCAGTAGGCGTAACGAATCAGCATCACAGGATACCGTTTCAAATCTAGATCAGTCCACTCAGACACGTACCCGAAATACCCCTGCGGACTCGTCAGCAGTACTAGGGCGTCGTCGTCACGACGCTCCGACACAAACCAGTTCGGCAGGAATGACACGGACGCGGGGTGCAGCGGTTACGCCCTCAGCAACAGAACAGGGATCTGCAGACGTTAACACCCCAACACAACAACGAGTCAGTCGTCGTGCATCTGTCGTCGAAGCAACAGATGCCGAAGAAACTTTCTCGAATGTTTCACCGGGATTACGTGCTGCACAACAACAAGCTGCGGAAGCACCTGATGATGAACAACCCAAGACTCGAAGTAAAGGTGGCCTATTATCCCCTGAAATGGAGGCGGCTTTGAACGCGGCGTTGTTACAAAATAACGATTAATAGTATCAGTGATCCAATAATGGCATTAAGGAGACGAGAATGTCAGAGATGTCAGAGGCTACGTTATCTTTGGAACTTACAGAACTTGCGGTAAAGTTGGGTATCAACAATAAAACGTTGGGTTATCTCTTACCCAATATGTCAGCGTCCCAGATTGGACGTCTTGTCAATACGTCAGCGTATCAGGCTAAATATACCGATGAAGTGCGTTTAGCGATTATGGTGTTAACGGAAATAGATGCCGTTGGCGCATTACCGTGCAGTCCTAAGACGGTCTATCCCAATATTCTTTTAGCCTTTGCTGAAAAAGTGCAAACAGCATTGAAATACCAGTACACGTTAGAAGAACTGAAAAATGACAGTACCTGGGCTAAGGATCTCAATGACGGCGGTGAACTTCCCTTCGACGATTCAAAACGCGACTGGGATGTAATTGGATTAAAAAACATTCAATCATTGATTAAAAATAGTATTAACCTATAAGGCACCGTATGGACTTCTTAACGTCGGTTGTTCCTCCAGAGGGTGAAACGGTTCTTGTAACCATTAAAAAGAATCCTCGGATGGCGACAGGTAAAGAAGTTCGTAACTACTGGATCAATATCCGAAATGGTAATGTTGCCAGATTTATTCAGCAGCATGAATCAGGAGAGACGGACTTATACTTTGCCATGTCTTCCTTTAACACAAAAGGAACGGAATATGCAGGACGTCGGGATGATCATGTACAGGAAGTTAAATCCCTATGGCTAGATATTGATGCAGGGAAAGAAAAATACGAGAAACACCCAAAGTGGGCCTATCCCAGTTTTGAAATGGCCCATGCTGCGTTTTCCCAATGGCTCGTTGACGCGGATATGTGGCAACCAAACTATGTTATTGCCAGTGGTGAAGGTTTACATATTTATTGGATACTGGATAAACCGGTGTCGCCGGAACAATGGCGCATACTGCATGGTGGTTTAGAACAACTCGTCCACACACACGGTTTAAAAATGGACGCCGGCGCAAGTATGCGCATTAGCGGTATTTTACGCGTTCCGGGGACACGACATACCAAAAGTGGTAATGCCGTCCGTATTATAGCCACCGAGTCCACACCCTATTCTCTTGCCGAAATGCAGGAAGTATTACCTTATGTACAACCACAATCGAATAGTCTGGGGGCGATGCCCGATTTTCTTCAAGATGAAAATGATTTTCAGGATGCGGTATGGGGTGTGCAAAAGAAATCATTTTCGTTTGCTCAGATCATCGCACGATGTGATATAGGCAGTACAAATCCCAAACCAGGAGGCTGTGACCAACTCGCCTTATGTTATGAACAACAAAGTACCACAGACGAACCGACATGGCGGGGTGCCTTATCCATTGCGATAAATTGCTTTGATGGTGAGGAGTGGATACATAAAATCTCAGATCAGTATCCAACTTACTCCGTTACAGAAACGGAATTTAAAGCGCAGTCCGTGATAGATAAACCTTACACCTGCGACATGTTCAGTCGTCTCAACCCGGATGTCTGTCGTGATTGCCCCCATTGGGGCAAAATTCGTTCACCCATTGTACTTGGCAAAGTCATTGAAGAAGCCTCCGAAGAAGAATTAAAGTCCATTATTAACCATATTCCGCAAGCACGTCAGGTAACGATACAGGACGGCCAACTCCCCTCAATTACATTACTTAGCAAACAGGTCGCGGAGATAACGGAACAGCCGTTACCATTCCACCGTGATTATAAAATTGCTTCAAACGCGATGGGTTCGGGGATCTGGAAACGGGCAAAAGAGGCAGATGGAAAAGAAATATTAATCTATAAATATCCGCTTTTGTTCCTTAACCGGGTTTATTCGCCGCAGAACGGCGAATCGTTTGTGATGCAGGTTACGATGCCACACGATCCGGCACGGGTATTTGAATTGCCTGTATCAGAGTTACCCAAAGATCAGAGTTTGCAGGGCTTATTAAGTAAACATGGTGTCACGGTCACCTCAAAAGGGCAATGGGGAAATCTTATGACCTTTTTACGTCGAACCGCAGAGCAGGCAGCCGATGTACGGGCCGCTGATAAGCAGCACCAACATTATGGCTGGACAGAAGACATGTCTGCTTTTCTGTTGGGTAATACAGAGTTTCGAGTGGATGGTTCTGTACGACCAATGATACTGGCGAATAATGGGGGCAGTATGGATAAAGCCTTTCGCATGAGTGAGGATGCGTCCGTAGCCGGTTTTCGTAAAGCGATGGATTTAATTAATGTGCCGGATATGGAGCTGACACAATTTTTAATGGGCGTGAGTTTTTCAGCCCCATTATTTAAATTAATGGGAGTCCAGGGTTGCCTTGTCCATAGTTATGCAACGAAATCAGGTGTCGGAAAAACAACGTCTGCCCGCTTGGCGGTATCTATTTGGGGGCGTCATCAAGTAGATGGAGGCAGTGGTATTGAAGGTCTGACACGCGACACAGCGGTTGCACTCTATCGGCGACTGGGTGAATTAAATGCCATCACAATGTTCATTGATGAAATCACCGAACGTCAGGGTAAAGAACTGACGGATTTTGTTTACTCCGTAACACAAGGCCGGGATAAGGACAGAGGATTACCCAATACGAACCGTTTACAGGAAAATAATGGTTCCTGGACTATGGCGGTTTTGTCAACAGGAAACTTATCACTGACACAACAACTGGTAAACATGAATGCACTGTCCGAGGCTTTAAACGCCCGTGTTATCGAACTCGACATGAGCAATCTACCAAGCCTATGGGGGAGGAACAACGAGAACAAAGACTTCGTTGAGCAAACATTTATGTTAGCCCGCACGATACATTCAGGTGCGACAGGGAGACTCTGGTTACGAAACCTCATGCGTAACATTGCTCTGGTGAAAAAGCTATGTGAAGACGTGAGTCGAGAATGTCAGGAGTTTTTTGATTTTACACAAAAAGAACGTTACTGGACATGGACAGTCTCACTGGGGATCGCGGGATTAATTATTGGTAAAGAGTTGGGTGCATGGGATTTTGATGTGGCTCGAGTAATGACCGCCGTGAAAGAACAGTTAGAGAGGATACGTGTCAACATCGAGCAGGATAAAATCACACCGACGAGTATCTTTGAACACTTTATTTCTGCCACATTTGAGAACCGTCTGGAAATCAGATCAGCGAATACCCCCATTATGTCGAACCAGCTACCCTCGAAAGAACTCGGCTTGCGTCAGGAAAATTACAGTCATAAGTTATTTATTAATAAAGGTTTTGCACGGCGCTGGTGTGAGAGTAATAACTATCCTTTTGACCTGTTTAAAGAGCACATGAAGCTATTGCGTGCACGAGATACCCGTAAGCATATGCTGGAAGGTGTCACAAGTATTCCGGTAAAATCAAAAAGGCCCAATGTTTGGGAACTTGATCTGAGAGGAGAAACAAATGACTAAACCATCGACACGAAAAAAATCAGTGATCCCGTCTGCCGATATCCTGCAGGAGGTCCCGATTGAGCCGAAGCAAAGCAAAGCTCCCCGGAATAAACAACCGTATGTCTCGTCTGATATATTGCAGAAGTCGGAACAGTTAGAAACACAGGCTGCAGTATTACGTTCTGCCACGGAAGATGTCGCCGTTGCGGTAAACTATCCGCCGTCATCCGTACCAGAGATACCGACAAAACCACCGGTTATGCCGGATGCGACCGTTCAACCCAAATCTTCGTTTAATGCTCAGGTTATGACGCAATTGCTGACCTCATTAGCACGACAACAGCCATTAAAGACTCCGCGTCTTGTGACCGCCGGAGTCGTGAATTATATGCACGTATTGAAAGATATTGATGCGGTTGAATTCGACCAAAAACTGGATGATCTCTATGCAATGTTACAATCGCGTGCAGTAGCCAGAAGTAAAAATGCCAAACGGCTGCAGAATATGACGTTGGCTATGCACATTTACCAGGAATTTACTGAGCTATGGCCCAGTGTGTAGTGATTAATTCACGCGACTTCTCACCGCAAGCGGTGAGGAGCGACCGATGAAAAAGGATAAACCACGATGAGTGTTGTGATCTACGACGCCCAAGAAAATCGTTTGTATGCTGATTCCCTTTGTGTTGATAACTATCATCGCATGACGGTTCAAAAAATTTTCACTTACAATCTGAATTGCGCAAATAATAACCGACCTAATGCGAGTGAAGTGCTATTTCATGAACACGGGTTGGCTGGTTTTGTCGGTAATCCATCAATAGGTTATGCGATTATTCATGCCTATATGTGTGGTGGAATGAATTTTTGTGAACAAACCCGCAAAGAATTGTTAGCACATTTACGAGACGATGATGATGCGGATACAGGAAATATATTAATTATGGGGTTCCGTGGTCATTTCTGCAATAACACCCGCTAAGCGATTTTCAGCCTGACGGAAATCACCTGTTTTCCGTTCAAGGGCTAGCGAGAGGAATATTCTCGCCCAAATACGGTGTTTTTGTATGTGACAAACACCATCGGATAGTCGAATGGTACGACAAACTGACTTCTGACGTTTTCCGTACATTTCAGATTCAGCATAACCTCGAATGTTTAGGATCGGATCTGGCTAACTCCTTGAATTTCTGTGAGCCAGCTTTTGTTACCGTGTATTGTTGCAGAAATTCCCACGGTGCCCCATTATCCCTGAAAAACAGAATTATATGTGGTTGACGTCAGGACTTTCTGTTCCTTTTTTTCCCGTACCAAAACAACGGATCGTGATTGGTGATGCACAAATAACATCACGGGTATACAGTAATCTTGATCATGGTATGTCACCAAAAGAAGCGATAGAAGATGCCTGTTGGGTGAGTGGAAAATTTGATGCTGCACATCTGGTTTCTGGGCCGGTGATTCATGTGACGACCTCTTCACAGAACTCAGAAATGCTTATTGATTTAAACGAGATACTCAGATGAACTATCTAAAAAACAAACTAAAACAGCATAAATATAATTAATTTCATTAGCTGTTAAAGCCTAGAAGAGGTATAAGATGCTGTCAGATAGAATAATGGCCTATCCATCGACGGAATAGGCCATTATTGCTAGTATAAATTGTATGATGATTTATGACCAATCGGTGGGAGGTCTATCAACACCAACCAGTTTGATTTCTCTTCGGTTCAAGACATTTATACCCACATCTTTGCTATTTTTAATCACAAACGATGTTTTTTTAATTAATTCATCAATATGGTTCTGCCATCCTTCAGGTGCTAAATTAGCAATATCCTCTAGTAGACACCCGGCTTCAACAATATCATTTAATTCCTTAGTCGCTTTGATTTCTTTGAGTAAACCAAGTACAGAAGGTGTGAAGATATAACCTTCTGCCTCATCAATAGAGATGAGTTTTTTATCCAGAGAATGCACTATACCTAAGATTAAAAGGCTAAAAAATTTTTCTGCATATCTCTCATCAAGACCATAATAAAGGATCATATTTACCCCCATGTACTCCATTTATTGATCACTTTTACATCAAAAACTTTACCACTTTCATGTTGGAAAAAATGAATAGATACCCGTTTAAGCGAGGAATTATAACCATTTTTATATACTTTATACCACTTACCCGGGTAAAGCACTCTTAGTTTATTTAATAATAACTTATTTTTAATAATAAATTTACCTGTCCCATTTTGAACTGCTTTAAATCCTTTAGGGTATTTTGGAGCATCCTTAATTGAATTATAAACATATTTAATATCACTGGGTTTTATGTCGCCAAGAACATCTAAATTAATCTTATCAAAGTTTTGATGCAGATGTACTAGTTGAACAGTGGGGTGAAGAGTATCGATTACATTCTCTTGTACCTGAAAGGTATGTCCGGAGAATGAAAAAGCCATTAATAAAAGACTGCATAAAATTTTCGAAATGCGTTTCATTACAGTTAAAATCCTAAGTATGATTAATCGGATTTAACTAAATAGCATAGATGGTATGATTTTTATACGGTACATTATCGTCGTTAATTCATGAATATATAAATGAATTTAATTGGTAAATCTACATATTCATAATTTAAATCACTTTTTAAGGGCTTAATAGATGAATTAAAATAAAATCGATAAGCAAAGTTTTACAAAACTTTAAATTGGGTGGATTATTGTCGATATACATGTGTTTCCTTTGGGAATGGGTAGATGGATTGGAATGTGGTTTGGCTTCATTTGACCAGATGTCCTCTGATAAGGAGCAAGATCCCCCCTTCCTTGCTAAGCCGTGAGCGATATCAGCAGGCTCCACGCCGTTGACGATAATAGTGGGTAATTGTTTTTAATATAGTGATGTTCATCATTGCCGGATCATAGAACGATGCATATACTGTAAATTAAATTCTATTACGGATAAATACAGAGGAATACAGAGGAATACAGAGGAATACACTATGCGAATAACCAATATCAATAGAAGAACCGAGTTCTGTAATGATTTGAACTATGAGATTCACGATATATTATCTCGCAAACTTAGCGAGGACGAGAAAAAAAAATCTCTCTGTTACAGTAACATACCACACAGAAATTAATAGAAAACACCATGCAATTAAGGTTTTGGTCACTCAGAAATTAGATAGAGGGCGTGAAAAATACAGATTTTATTTCAGTGACGTAGGAATTTCAGCTAGTAAAAATGATCATCCAATTTACGGAAAACTTGATTGAGCAATAATAGAAAGTTGTTCCCCGTAGGTACGGGGGTAGGTTTTTTAGTTTCTTATTACTCGCTAGCTGCATTTAAGTATTTCAATACCCATTCGCTCAATTTAAGCCCTTCACGTTGCGCTTGTTTTACATAGCGTGAATTTATTCGAATGGTTAAAACACTGTCTGCGGGAAGCGCTCTAGCGGCATTGAGGTTACCAATATTCCCATGAAACCCTTGCGGAGGATTTACCTGAATGTAAGCAAAACCATTAACGGACATCCTGATTGTTCCGTACACACTTTACGGTCAGGGGGTTGCGCTCACTGAAACGAAATCACCCGTTAAGCTCAAAACTCTTAACGTGGGATAATTTCCGAATTCCAAGCGGACCCCTATCATGACGCCGGATAGATTTAAGCAAGCCAACCTTCAAACATAAACAGCGTCCGTTCGATACGCCCAATTTCCTAGGGGTGAGGCTCACTTGATATTAAATCTGCTAAATCATCAAGCGTCAGCCCAAATTCATATAGCAATGATATGGCTTTTTCTTGATTTATTTGCTTTAGTCGCTGCTGCTTAAATTCCCTTGCTAGCCTGACTTTATTAAATTTTTTTATTTCTGAGTGATAGTGCTCAAAAATTTTCATTTTTTTCATAAATTGGAGTGGATTTCCATTCTGATCAGGAGAATTAGGGCAGTACATATCCAATACGTTGAGACTGGAGCGAAATTCGTTATAACCACAGTATAAAATATTATTTGAAATATTATGATAAACTTCTCCAGCAAGAGTGGATTCAAAATCTGGATTTAAGCCACCTATATTCATTTTTAAAACTGCCTCTACACAGAGTTGAATCGGAGTCCATTCAAATTTTTCTCTTAATTTGAATTTATGAGCTGACAATTTAATTAATTTGGCTTTTTCAGAAAATATATTGAGTGCAATGATGTTGTCACCAATCGTAGCATTGCTCGATACTACTTCTGGCGGTATGGCTCGATAACTTCCTCTTGAACATCCATCAATGATACTGATTTCAGATGATACAGGAGGAACCATGAAACGTTTGCTATTTATTGTTCGTGCATTGTGTGGTGTGGGTTCATAAATTAGCTTTTCACTCTCTGGTTTACCTTTTTGCCAGAAATAAGTAATGACATGAGTATTGTTTCCACATATTGAGCACTCTCCATGAGTGGGGCTTGATGAATCCAGCCAATAGTAGTTTGGAGTAGAGAAATAAATTGAGGTATCTTTACTACCCGATGTATTGATTTTTATGGTTTCTCCCAGCGTCTCTTTTTCAATAAAATATGTTACGGTATTGAAATACATACCAGCGCGGAGTCCTACGCCACCCGCGCTGACAAATTGGGTTTTGGTATATAATGCAATGGTGGCGCAGGGTACGCACATTTGTTGGCAATTATTCCGTTTGACGAAATGGTCTGTGTTATTTTTTATGCCAATTTCACTGGGTGAGTTTAACAACAATAGACCTATTGGTTTTAGATTACCGCTTTGTGCTCTTGAATCCTGCATAAATCGTTCAGATTCACTTAAGACCGACCAGGATTTATACGGATATTTCTTAATCCCGATAATGAGCAATAAAAAAGCAAAGTGAAATTCAAATCGGCTAAACGCCAGATGTGAGAGAGGTAAGTTTATTGCCTCATCTATTGTGATGCGGGTAAATTCCCCATTCTGCATTACAGGAACCCATTTATCATTCAATAAATCCATAATTACTCCTGAGCGTATTTTTTAGCGGCTTGGTGTAAATCAGAGAGGTAGGTTTCCTCATAAATGGAATTATTTACAGCATCAAATGCACCTTTTCTATAATGCTCATCCTCGTAGGTGTACTGAGAAACTATAGAGTCAATAACCTCAATAGTGGCATCGTCACCTGATATAAGGTCAGATTGAGCGAGTGCTATCGCCTCGTTTATTTCACGTTGTTTTTTCTCTAATGCCTCGATTAATCGATATGTCATGGGGGGGCGTGAATCGCCAGAGACATAGCGTCGAACTGCGCGAGAATCTACACCTAAAAGGCGAGACATGGGGGACTGCCATTGTTTACCGAAAACTTTTTCACCAATTGCAATTAATTTTTCTCGGTTATCCATGAATTAATCTCCATAAAAAATAGCCCCGCTTATGCAGGGCATTATGTTATTTAAACCAGATATTTTTCTACGATAGCATTAGCGCTTTCATCGTTTTCTGCATTGCGATACAGATCTTCGATTATTTCGTCTTCACGCTCGATATCGATAGCGTTAACCCAGCCGCAGTTAGTTAAATAGGTTTTAGCATCATTGATTGAATTGAACATATTTGAATCCTCTAGTGGTTTGTTGGATATTGGTCGGGCTAATTCCCTTACCATAACTACAGTATATAATGACCTATAAAGTAGGTCAATATAGATTAGTGAATAATCTACTTATGGGGTGACAATAAAGTTGTAAACTGAACGTGAAGAGCTAATTTTTGTCTACACTGTAAAATTACTCGTTTAATATTATACAGTTATAAACTTATAAATTATTTTTGATACAATTAGCACCTACATTTCAAATATAGGTATTGCTTTGATGTTCAGGGTTTTTAAAAACGCACTGATTTACCAGTTATCACGAGAGGTGCCCAATCTCACGGAAGAAGTGTTACTTAGCCTCGTCCCTAATTTTGTTTTTTCCCCTTGTGGCTTGCGTAATTTAAATATAACCACATGATTTAAAATAATTTATCTGAATTCGTGGAACTTTTCGCTGAATTGGGCACCAATACCTCTGCTAAGCTGTGAGCGGAGCGAACCCACAGCACGGAACATGCTGGTATTCGATAGTATAGCGTCTTAGATGATGATTTGGCCGCTTTGGTTTTGAGGTTAAATTGTAGTAAGATCTTATTTTCTATAGTTTTTTCTGAGTGGCGCGGCGTTAGCCGCTGTAAGCGAAGTCCTTTCTTCTTTTTGTTTCCTTTTGCATCAATTGTCACTGTTTTTCCTTTGAACGTAGTGAAAAGGACTAACTATCTCGCGTTGTGGCCTTTATTTAGAGGCCCAACGTGATGTTAATCCTTATTTATAAGGCTTTTTTGTTCAGAAATAAATTTCGAAATTAACTATATTCACGGGTAGTTGTTCGAAATTAAATGAGGATTTATTATCCAATCGGCGAGTGTTAAGACCGATGATCTCTTTTAAGAGAAAAAAATGACACAATCGTTGGGAGCGCTCATGTTTCACTTGAACAAAAAACGAGCTAATTATGGGTAAAATCAACGGAAAAACCGCGCCTGCGCACGGTTTCATTTAATATGGCAATTAAACAATCGGGTTAGGTGAGTATGACACCTTCCTGTTCAAGCAAGAGACGATAAAATTGTTCTGAATTTTCTGTTAAATGCGGGTGCTGTGTCTTTAATTTGTTCCGGGCAATGTAAACGGCCACCGGTGTTGTTGTGTATTGCCACTTAACAAACAAATTCCAGTAAGGTTGAGTGGGTTTATTTTTTTTCTGTAAGCGTGAGAGCGCCCCCTGAGTATAATTCAGTTCCGCTTCCAGATTCTCTGATTTAGGCTTATCCAAAACATCAATTGTGTCTTCAATATGTTTGATGGCTTTCGCTTTTTGTTCCAGTAAATCAGGAGCAACAACAGAGCGTTTTATGTTTTTTAGGAGCTTACACAAGGCGTGTTTATTTTTGATATCAATCCCCAGCCTTTCCATGCGTAATAAATGGCGCTGGTATTTTTTATTCAGATTTTCAAGCTGACCACTATTAACGGCCCAATTTTGAAAGTTGATCAGGCTTTGCCGGATGTCCTCACGAGGAATGCCTTTAGAGATGAAAAAATCAGGTGTCAGCCAGATGCGCACCGGTTTATTTTGTCCAGCGTCACGGTCTTTATCCCGATGAACAACAATATGCTTCATTTGTTCAAAGACCGATAATGCGTGTAAGGCAGTATCATACGCTTTACGCCCATTCTCATATTGATGCAGCACCCCCATTGCACTGGCGATAAATTCAAAGGGCACCATCACTTCAAACAGGTAATCATGGCCCGGGAAAAAATCGGCATGTGCCACTAATGCCAGTGCGAGCGATGTCATCGCCTCACGGCTTTCCGTGCGGGCACGGACACGCATCGGCTTACGTGTAAAATGGACATTATTGCGCTCAGAATAAGGTATATACCCTTTTTGTCGCAGGGTAATTAGGTCACTATCCCGCCACCAGTCGTGGCTTTTCAGTGTACGAGCGAGGCGCGCAGGCGTTCCCTTCGGAACCTGAATGTTTTGATTCGGTGTATTACGCCGGTGGATTTTGGACTGCCCTTTTCGCAGGGCATTGGACTCACCACGCAGGGTACGAATAGGATTATTAGAATCTGATAGGGTGTGTTGAACTTTATACACAACCCCTGCACTTATGGCGGCGATCAAAAAGTTGCAATAGAAGTCTCATCGTTCTATACTCCTATGCAGAAACCACAAAAGATTTCTGCTCTATGATGCCCCGTAACTCTGTCTTCTCCGCCAAGATAAGTCCAGATTATGGGGTTTCTGCTTTTTATCAGTCAGTTAATTGCATCCACTGACTTTGTTTAGTCACCTTTCGGCGTGACTGACCAGAAATTCTGATTTAAAAACACACATTAATGTCTGTTAACTCTAGCACTCTAACGCATAAGGATCAATTTATCCTTATCAGAGCCTGCCAATTTTACACATCATCCCTGCTTTTAAACGCACTCAGTACCCGATAAATGGTTGCTTCACCAAGTTCAAATTCCTTTGCCAACGTACCTATTGTGGTTCCAGACTGACGGCGCATATAAATGTCGTTTCGTATGGTATCGTTTAATTTTGCGGGACGCCCGAATTTAACACCTTTTTCTATCGCTTTGGCTATCCCTTCCGCCTGACGTTCACTGCGTAAATCATTTTCGAATTCTGCAATAGACGCCAGCATATTGAACATCAAACGACCTGCCGAAGTTCGGGTATCAATATTTTGATCCAGGACAACGAGATCAATATTTTCTTCCTGAAAGCGGGTAGCGATTTGTGACAAGTGCGTCACAGAACGGGCGAGACGGTCTAATTTTGTCACAACCAACGTATCCCCGTCACGCAGATAATTCATACATGCCTGAAACTGCGGGCGCTGCGCTGTCCGACCACTACGTTTTTCCTGATAAATCCGTTTGCAGTCAGCCTGGCCTAATTTTTCAAGTTGAATATCTAAACTTTGCCCTGTTGAACTGACCCGTGCATACCCGATCTTTGCCATAATCTATCATCGCTCTAAAGACATTTGATTACTTATCATAGTCTTTTTGCGACCGTATTTCATGCGCTATTAAAAATAAGTTGCACTTTTTGATAGACTGTTGAGCATCAAATAATACATTAAAACCCCTTTCCCTCATCATATCGTGATTAAGAAGGATAACATCTACTCAGCAAACGACGAACAGCAAAGACCGGGTGTGTCGAAGCGGATAAAGAATATTGAGTATCTTTGATCATCTCCAGAATTTTAATTCAATGTGTTTTCCCTGGCTAAACAAAAATAGTAATACTTGAAAATAAACGAGACAAGATTGTGATAATTATAAAAATATGTTTTCCCTGCAGATGTATTAATGTTAAATTTTAACTCCCAGTCTAACAGAGTAAAAAATACTCATATTAAGAATATAAGGATATAATTGTGATAAAGTTTGCTAGTTTTTCTACAGAAGATGCTATTAAAGATGATGCTGTTGGTATTTCCGTTAGGCAAATGATAAAAAAAGAAGGTCTAAACGCTTATGCTACGTTTATTAATGCCGGTAAGAAAGTCGGGTGTCATAACCACAGTATTGGAGATGAATGGTATATAATACTTTCTGGTGATGGGGAAATTTGGACAGGTGAAGTATTAGATAATGACGTTCACGATGTCCAAAAAAGGCAATTTTCTCAGGGGGATATTTTTTGTATTTATCCAAACACAGCACATCAACTTGTTGCTCATGAAAATGTAAAATTAATATTTTTATGCCCTGAGTCCCATCTATCTCATGATAGAATATGTTTTTCAGATATATGTGATTAATTATTTTTCAACAGTGATAGACATTGATTCCCTGAAAAAACTTTCAGGGATATAGTTAGCTATGTTATTTTCATAACAATAGTCAACTAAATCTTTCTTACATTTTACCCCTGTTTTTTGATACAAATTTTGGATATGATTAGTGATTGTTCTTTGGGACAAAAATAACCTTGCCGCGATATCTTTAGTGGAAACCCCCTGCAGAATATAAAATACTATTTCCCATTCCCTTTTACTAAAAAATTCTGATGGAGGTGAAAAAACTAATGATGTTTGTACATTTATTTTGTTTAGTCTTTCGAGTGTTATAGTATCAACAGGTCTTCCATGAAAAATGGTTCCCCAGCATACCCCATTTTCATCCATTAATGGATATTTATCAAAATACCACGGTTGAAGGTAGGCGAGATTTTGAAAAGGATGAACTTCAATAGAGGTAACCCTGTCTAATAATGTTTCTACTTTCCTGTCGTGTTTCTGAAATTCATCTTGAAAATTTGAAGTTGATGCCGGAAGTTCACCATCAAAACGACCTTCTACATTATAACTTTTAGGCAGGGAAAGTAATTCATGATATTTTTTATTAGCATATATAAATCTTGAAGTGTGATCTTTCGCACCCCAGGGGTCATTACTAATTCTCCAAAAATTAATTAGCGGCCTAATCAAATTTTCTACTGAGTTATTCATACGTTACCTTTTGAATATCATCCTGATTAACAATTCATTTTCATACTTATAATTTATATAAGAAACAATATTACTCTAGTTTTATGATCTCACGCTGTGAGATTAAAGGTTTAAATGATAATGTTCAATATTAAAATACGTTAAAGGTGTCGGATTAATTATGTACTTTTTCCCCTAAAAGGAATATAAATTTTGATAACTAACAATCCGATGACAGGATAAAAGGAAGTGTTCAAAAAGGGGAATTGTGCTTCAAATGGAAGGCTCTATTCAGCACTAAACGAACTCAGTAGATTCGTCTAATAATAATAATAAAGACTCCCAACGATAATTGCCCCCCACAGGACACCACGCCAAAAGGCACAACACGGACAGGTATATGCAGAGCCGACGAAAAACGAATATACATATCCGAGCGGGGAACGCCACCCACACAAGACGCGTTTCAGCAAAGGGATTTTAGTATTCATTAACAATATCCTGCAGTTCAATCAGCGCGTTGCCATAAATAAGACTGCTCTGATCATCATACTGGCGCATCAATTCTTGGTAATGCGCAATCGCCGCTTCATCACCGTCATAAAAGGCTTTGTCCAATGCCCCATTCAGTTGTGATCGTGTCAGTCCCTCAACGCGTAGATTACGGATTGCCTTTGCCCGCTGGTTTTCAATCTTAGCAATCGGATTGTTTTTCATCAGGACATTATATGAGCCATCATCATTCAGATTGTTAAGACGGCCCGCAGCGGTAGCCTGAGTAATTAATTCGCGGTATTTTTGTGTGACGGCATAGTTATTCGTTTTGTACCGATAGGAACTCGTCGCTGTTTGCAGAATACCATTATCTCCCCACCCAACGGGCCTAAGTGGCGGCGTTGTGATATTGCGTACCATGTTATAGATGCCACCGAACAATGATGAGAGAAGCGCATCCGTTCTGGCTGGGGAAATATCCACCATGCCATTAGATTTTTCATAGAAGAAACGTGTCATGTCTTTAAGGAATTCAGGTGTGGTGGTCTTGCCTCGTTCAACGTTCGCCGGATTTGTGATCTGTTTGCCATCCCAGTCTACGGGATACTTATTATCGACTTCTTGCCCGAACTCGTTCACTCCCATTCCTATCGTGATGAGCGGCTGCGCTGCTGTAGGCATCATCATGCGCGTGACAGTGTAACTATCCACATCACCGGCAGGCTGGACGGGCACAAAGGTTTCCGCCGCAGAACGGAGGAGCGAACCAATGGTTTCTCCCATGTCTATTTTGCCATGCCCTAACAAGACGAGGTTCTGTATAGATATCATAAATGGACGCACTTCATAAGGCATTTCACCGCAGACATCACCGAAACAGATCGATTTTTTGCGCAACTGACTACGGGCAAATTTTGAACCGCCATCCGTATCTTCATCATCGGGATCATCAAGCGCCGCCTGTGTGGCAGCGGCAGCCAGAATACCTAATCCCATGAGTCCGAAGCGACCCGCTTGTGTAGACATAATGCTGGATACTAATGGCAACGATTGCATTCCTGCATTCCAGAATGCAAAAAATGCCGGTAAGACTTTACCTGAACCGTGTCGGGTAAAGTTACCCGCCAGTTCACGGGAGCCTTTGGCCGCTTGTGTAATCAAGTCCTGATTATTCGCGGCCCAGGCATCCAGTTCTTTCTGTGTCATGTTCCGAAGGTCACGGCCAGACTTATATTCCAGAAAATTTAAAAAAGCGGAATAGCGAAAGACTTCATCACTGGCATGGACAGCACGAATAAAACGATAGTGCATATTTACGACTGCATTACCTAATCCCGTAATGCCTTGTTGTTGGAGAATATCTATGGGATTGATCGCCGTTTCCGTATTTAGACGCCTGCTAACCGCATCCAAACCATAATAAGCCCCCGCATTATTTCCGGCACCCACCTTTGCAAAGAGTTTTCGCATCGGATTATCCGTTTTCATGGTGACCCGATCCCGCATAATTTCGGGTAGCAGTCGGACAACATCGACAAGTGATTTTGTCGCTAGAGTATAATGGTTACTGGAAGACATATTCCGGTCAAATGCCCCGGAGAAATTCAGTAAGGTTAGAACCGTGTTCCATACCGGTGTTTTTAATAAAAAAGATGGACTGTAGGTTGTCATATTAGATGCTATGTAACCTGTTGTGGTACGAAGCATTGTTAATAAAGGAGCCATCTCCGGTTTCTGAATAGCCCGAAGCAAATCTTTACCAAAGCGGGTTTGGGTATCGACGACAATTTTGGCTTTCTTGTCACCTAAAAATACCCACACGCCATTTTTATCATTCCATTTCTGGTTTGCCACTGCAATCACATTGCCTGCGTCATCACGTTCCAGCTTGTGTGTTTCCAGTTTAAACAGATCTGCCATACCCGTACTGTTCACCATTTCGTAGAGTGCTCGCAAAGCATTATTACGGGCAACATTGGCATAACGGATTTGCATTTGATGCAGCATATTGGCAACCGGATCAGCCGCTTTAGTATAACGTCCCTGAAAGGCTTTATGGATTGACGGACGCTTTTCTCCGGTAGATAACAAGGGAACATAATTATAGGCTTGTTTCATACGGTAATAACTTTCCGTAGAAATCAATCCCGATTTACGTTCCTCATCCAGTAGCATCTGATTAATGTCCCGCATGGGTTTAAGTATTGACTCAATTTGTGCCTGCTTGTCTTCGGGCAATGTGGACAAGAATTCATAAGCCCCCTCAAGCCCTAAATATGTTTTCCCCTTGTTATCTGTCCAATGAAATGCCGTGGGGTTTTCATGAATGCGGGTAGGCACCCCCATTAAGACCAGCTCTTTTTTTATCTGATCCATTTCAATGGCCCGTTGTGCATAAGCATAATCATGGAAAACGTTATACGGAATGCCAATAGCCTGCAGACCATCAATGATGCCTTGTTCAATCGTATTCAGTTCTGCGCCCGGACGGCCTGTCACCGCACGAGCACGGGCCATTCCCTCAGACAGTTTTTCATATAAATTAAGCGGTTTTCCATCGGTTCCCCGATATCCGAGTCTGTCTGCAATTCGGTCTATCGCTTTCGCAGGACTGAAAACATCCACGTTGGTCGCCCAAAAATGACTCCACAGGCTGGATAGCTGGGTAGTGACTTCTTTGGCTATCGTTTGCGCAGTTTCATTACGTTTGCCGATAGAATCCAGAACCTTATTGCTCATATCAACAAATGCTTGACCGTAGAGATCTGACTGGCGAATTTCGCCCACAAGTGGCGCGGTGGGGTTTTCACTGATATCGCCTAGCCGTGCACCATAATTATCCGCCGCCCATTCTGATGCTTCGTTCGCAGTATCAACAATGTGCTCACGAAACGGCATATTTTCACCATCAATTGTGACCTTATACCGCCCATTGGGTAACATATTGATACGCCCCGCGTATTGCCAGTCTCCCGAATTTTCGAGCGGTATCCGCAAAATACCAGAGTTAAAGTTCTTACTGCCCGCAATGCCAAAATTCTTAAATTCGCCGGCAAGTTGTCCCGATACAGGCATAATATCTGCACCAACAATCAAACGGGTGAGGCCAATAATATCAGACAGATTATCGAATTCTTTGGGTTTCAAGCCCAAGAACCGGCGCACTGCATCAACCAATGAACCAAAGGCTTTGCGAAATTTAGGCATCGCATGTGTAGCAAGTGGGTTAGTTCGCAGATAAGCCTGCAGTTGCGGATTGGAAAAAGCTTCGGAAATAAACTCATCAATCGATCTTTGTGCATACTGCAGGCCATCGGGTAAATTTCGTTTCTTCGCAAATTCACTGTACATCATGATGAGATTCGAACGCGCTTTCACTTGTTCAGTACTGAGTTCGAGTATTCGCGTTTCATCATTTAAGACCTGATAGAGTGTATGATGGGTTGCTTCGTGAATCAGATAATAAGGTTGGTCAGCGACCTGATCCCGAATGTAGATGGTCGCATTAACAGGATCATAGGTCGCGTTAACTTCCGCATTACGGACAACGATAGGTTCTGCAGTCAGTTCAATATTAACCGGATAAGTTTTGCGTGAGGCTTTCAGCATATTAATCAACTGCTGTACAATCGGACTGGTATGCCCGTTGATTTTGACCGCTTCCAATGCGCCGAAAATATCGCCCATTTTCAGTCGAGTCAGCATGTCAATATTCGGCTGACTTAAGTATGACCCGACTTTAATCTCCCCCGCCGGTAAAGATCTCCCGAATGCTTCGGCTTTAAGTACCTTTTCTGCAAGACGCATTCCGGCCTGATAGGCTTTCGGGTGTACGGTTTCATAGGCCGCTAAGATATCATTGAGAATGGCCCGGTTACGATACAATACACCCGAAGTCATACCCTCGGCTTTCGCCTTTCGTTCGGCCAATAAGGCCACCATACCAGCGACATCATTCACAGCCGGCAAAGCCAGTCGTGTATCACGGTCATTGACCAATGCCCCCACATTTAACGGATCACGTACATCAAGATTCTTACGCAAGGTTTCTGTAAAGAGTTGTGCCCGTTGGGATAAGGCGGTAGTTGCTGTATGCGTTGCATCGGGACGCGCCTGTGATATTAAGGGATTTTGCCTTCGTTCCTGACGAGTAAGATTATTGGCTGCGGCGGCAGATTGTTCCTCTGCGAGTCCACGCATGATTTGGCGTTTGCGTTGGTTTAACCGTATTTTCGGTGTCTGCGAGAGAATTTCATCCGTATTAATGAGTGCGTCTTCCTCACGTTGTAGTCGTGCTTCTGTCCGTCGCAGATGATTGTAACTCCTGCTTTCACGTGGCCCTAAATCTTCCGGCGTCCGTATGGCTTCCAGATGCGCTAATACCTCGTCTTGCCTGTCCCGTAAATTAGGGACGGCCTGTAACTGCGCAGCCCGTGCTTCCTGACTGGCCTCCTGCAAACGTTGTTCGTAGGGCGGCAAAAATCTCGCCAATTCCAGCGACGGACTTTTTTTCTCCCCGGTCGCTTTCTCATATGCCTGTGCCAGATATTCATTGGCGTTTGTCCGCAACTGGGTGGCGCGTTTTTGTGCTTTGATGGTATTGACCGTTTCGGGCATCGCAGCAATCTGCTGGTCAATGGCATCAGCAAGGAGGGTTTGTTCTGCGGCCAGACGCGCAAGTTTATCACTGTCCGCTTTTGCCAGTTCGGCTGTGGTTACTTTTTGTCGTGCTATGGTCGCAAGTTCAATATCACGAAGCACTTTGGCTTGTGTCTGCGCTTTTTCCTGACGTAAATGATCGGTCAGACCCAATGCAGGATCATCCACGGGCATCACCGCAAGCATTTTCTGTAATGCTGTATTGGCCGCAATTCGTTCGGTACGGATTTGTGCCAATTTTTCATCCAGATCTTTGATACGTCCTGCGTCTTGTTCAGAATGTAACCGAGTCAACAATGTTTCTTCTGCAGCGCGTTTGATGCGGTCTGTCTGCTCTAAATGGTACAGGGTATTTGCCCGTTCTTCGGGTGATCGGTTCTTAGCCCAGTCAATAAAACTACCATCATATTCCGCCATTGTTAATGGTGTCGTTCGTTGTCCTTTATCTTCCAATAACAATTGGGGCGGCACTAATTCCATCACGGGCGCGGTTTCATTTTGCTGCTTCCGTAATGGATCATTATCGATAGCAAAAATTTTATGATAGCGCTCCAGATATGCCGGGTGCATATCCAATGACTTATTTCCGAATTCTTTCTGCAGGATAACCGCATCATCGTCGGCGGTCGGGCCATACTGTTCTTTATCCGCAATCGGATTATTGTCTATCAAATGACGATAGCGTTCTTCCAGACTGGCGCGTTCAGTTGCCTGCTGTTCTTTCTTCGCTTTACGAAACAGACGTGATCCACTGGCATCCATTGCCGTAAGACGTTCCTGCAGGTTAGCTTCCAGTGATTCATTCAATGCCTGTTCCTGCTGCGCAATATCTTTTCTTCCCGCCTCATCTGCCAACGGCCACGCTTCTGCCAGTTGGGCTTTCGATTCCGTCGCATTATTAAAGACCGTATCATCCCGTGCTATACGTCCCAGATTCGCGTTTTGTTCACGGGCGTGAAGTGCTCCTGGAATACCACCGGTAAAGGGCGCATAGACACCGGCAGAGGCCATTGCCTGAGTGACTTTTCTCCAGTTCACTAGGTTGGCATTAAATTGTCCGTTTTTATCAAACCCCATTGTGAGCGCCGCATCTAAACCTGACGACGGCATATTACTGGCGGCATCAACCGCTGCTGAACCAAAATAGGATTTTAAGATACCTTTCGCCCCCTTGAGATCGGCTGCTTTCCCAAACCGTAATAGTAAATTTTCAGGGTTAATTCCGTAGGTATAACCAAACTTAGACAACGCGGCATCCACCAAACCTTTGCCAAAGACCGCTGCACGTTGTTCCGCAGAGAGTTTATAACTGCTCTTTTCCCCAATATTTTGTGCTGTATGGCCTGCTCCCAATAAGGCATCTGCTGCCACCTGTGAACGTAACATCATTTTGGCGCGCTGCTTTACCGTCTGTTCAACGGCTTCTTTCCCTAACAGTTTTGCACCGCCTTTAGCACCTGTCCGTAACAGAAAACCACCACCTAATGAGGGTAAGATCAGAATGGCTGCATCTTCTACCAATCCCGTAGGATTGCTTGCCATATGGGCTACCGCTTCCCCGTAACGATCCTGTTCAAGCAGTTCATCACGGCGTTTCACATAATTCCTGCGTGACTGTGTTTCTGTCTTTTCACGCGTATCTTTGTCAAACTCATGCACACTTTCCGCTATCTCTGATGATAAGGTTGACGGGACGAGTACGTTTAATAATCCCGCGCCAGCATCTACCGTACCGGTAATTGCCTGTGCAACCGTTGAACCTACGCCCTGCCAGAATCCCGATGCCAGTTTACTATTTTTGATCTTGTCGTTATTGACGGTAAAAAGTGCTCCATTAATTTTACTGGCAGGTTGCGCTAACTGTGCTTCGGTAAACCGTCCAGGAAAACGTTCGTTCACTTCCTTATGAAGACTGTCCAACATTTCACGCTGCGTCTCCTGAGATTTATCACCAAAGTTTTTTGCCCGTAAGTATCCGGTAACATTGACGAAGTTATCTGTCGGAAAGAGATTCGGATCGTTCGTATAATCCGGCTTTGGTAAAGGACTCTTCTGCGTGTTGTCGACGCCCTCTTTCTGAGCCAAAAGAGTCGCTATCAACGCATTATTTTCTTCACTTAGCTGTCGGGCCAGTGGATTGGTAATCGTCTGAGGAGATTGTGTTGCAAGAACATTTCGCTTAATGAGACCAATATCCCCACTGCCATTGACTAAAGGAACTTTTAATGGGTTTATTGCCATCACGTTATCCCTTGCAATAAGCGATCAATCTCTGCTGCCGTCGCTGGACGCGTACCAAAAAGCCCCGCTAAGGGCACCGGTGGTTGTCCATCATCATCAGAACGGGCAACACGCTGTACTTCCGAAGTCATACCATCTGTGCTCCCATCGGCTTGCACAAATGGCGATGTGTCTTTTGGTAACTCATACCCAACACCGAGCATTTTTGACATGTCTCCTAAGTCAGAAAGATCTAAATCTAACCCGCTTTGCGCTGTCGTCGGTTGTGCCGTTGATAAGCCATACTGTTGCAGAGTTCGAGTAATCGCAGGTGAATAGTTCACCAACCCCAAATTCGGGTTTGTTGGCCTTCCCATAAACTGCCGAATTCTATCCACATAATTTCGCGTGATTTGTGGCAGACTGGCAAACGAACGTTGACCACTCATCAATTGTCTGAGACGCCCATCCCCCGCATTGTAGCCCACTGGGATTAAGTCCCACGGTACACCACGACGACGAGCATCCCGTATATACTCCGCAACCCCATTAATCGATTGTTGCGCATCTAGGGGATCACTAATGTTATAGGCTTTACGGTAATCGGGCGTCAGTTGCGCGATACCCAGCTCTCCAGACGCTCCTGGAGTATTCAAACCCTTAGCTAATCCCCACCTCGATTCCACACCCAGAATGCCCTGAATTAAATCGGCAGCCGGGCGTTCCAGACCATACTTCTGTACCGCCTGATTAACTTTAGGCGCGTAATATTCCATACGTGAAACGTATTGTGGATTCTTTTTCCAGTCCCCGTCTGTAAAAGCCATCATCCCCCCTTAACCGAGTCCGGCCTTATTGGGATCATTACCTCCCAGCCCGTAATCACTCTGAATTTTTTCTAAGAGTTGTTGTTGCATTTCCGACGGTAATTGCTCAAATGGCACCTGCGGCAGTTTTATGGACTGTGACTTTCCGCCCCGATTTAATTCCAGTTGGGCTTTATTGATATCCGTTAGCCACTTCATTATTTTGAGTTGATGCAACGGATCGTTCGCCAACGCCGGATTTCCTGCCGTTTTCGCCATCAACGCATCTAAGTGCGCCATTTGTTGTGTATAGGTCATATCCTGCTTATATGCCGCATCTGCTCCAATACTTGCTGCCGTCAGCATAGGCGGCATATTGGGCGATATTTTAGCAGCGACAACAGAACCATTGGGTAATCGGATAAGGGTACTCCCATCCGTGCCATAGCCATAGGCTTGCGGTGTGGTGGAAAGTAAGCCGTGGTTGACCATCCCCACATTCGGATCAAGATAGAGCTGCCCGTTAATCTGATTATTACCCAGCACACTGGCTTTCACCGTAGGATCTGCTAACACGCGGTCAAACACCCCATACGCATTTTTAGACGCCTCAGTCGCTGCCAAATTTGCATCTGCCCGCGCCAGGTAAGGATTCTGCGTTTTTCCTAATGTTTCCCCATACCGCTGTTGCCAGTAAGGGGACTCCTGCATCCCTCTGGCTTTTAACAGGTCTTCTTGCTGCACCAATTGTGCCGGCGTTGTTCCCATCAGATGGGCATAACTTTCTAAGCCACCAATACTGTTTTTTGGCACCCCATAAATCCCGTTTTCCGTCATATAAACGGGGTGTCCCCCATAATTTGTTGTCGGGTTATAGGCCACTTTTGTAGGAGCACGTATGCCTAATGCTTCTGCCATATGATCCGCACTCGGCTGACGTGCCGGTTCTGTGCCCTCTTTTCGAGGTAATGGCGTATTAATACCTGGGTATTCCCGCTGTGGCACGATCTGTGGCGATTCTTGTGCGGTTGCCAGAGGGGTATTGATACCAGGAAGAACAGGGGGTTCCCGTGTGACTGTGGGCGATGTTGGCGGTATACCATGTTCCTGAATAATGGGGTCTAACAACCGACTCAGTTCTTGTGTATCCGCAGACGAAGGGGGACTGTCCCCGACAACTGTATCTGTCAACCCATTACGCTGCAAAGCATTACCCAGCGCGGTTAAACCTTGTCCCAAAAGGCTATCTTTAAAAGGTCTATGATTGTCGGAAAGCTGGGACTGACCGATCATATACTGCGCATAACCTTTATTTTCGAAGTACGGTCTTTTCGGATCATAGACAAATCCCATTGTCTTTGCTTGATCAAACAGCGTTTGATCATGAGGACTAATATAAGGCGCAATGGGTGTCGTGTTTGCCATACGTCCCCCTATTGTAATTGCTTGTTACCAAAATATTGCTGGAATTGACGCGACATATCCAATGATGGTTCCTGATAAGTGCCGAGTAAACCCGGAATTGCTCCTCCATAGGCGGGGTCATTATTCTGACTCGCAGGTTGTTGTCGCATTTGTAAGCCCATCGGCTGATCTGTCTGCGTGAGTTGCCTGTGCAGTTCCAGATATTGCCGTTGAAGTTCCTGGTCATTCCACGGCCCCGGGTCTGCCGACATGCCGTCTCGTTCAATTAGCGTACTGAGTCCGCTTAAGTAACGACCTTGCTGAAATTTATTACCCGCATAATCCGCTTCAAAACCCGCTCTCTGACTTCTCAAACGCATTGGATCAAGATACACATTATTCTGGTAACGACGAAAGCCGTCGGCTAAATTAAGGCCAACCCCTAATGCGTTCGCCAGTCCCGCCCCCATTCCCAGGGAACCAAAACCGCCCAGCGAACCGCCCCAGCTATCGCCTCTTGGTACAAACCCGTAAGCCATATTAACCCCCTAATATTTGTGCAACCCCATCAAACTGATCACTCTGGAATGCGGTCGATGTCGTATCATCCTGCATCCCGTTTTTCACGGTCTTCTGCATGGTCTGTATCAACGTATCTACCGGTGACGTTTCTTCCGCGTCAGGCTTAGGTTGCCGCAATAAATAAGCGGTCATACGTGGGCTACGGGTATACGTCACTGTGGGGATCTCCCCAAAATGTCGGTGCATTTTACTCATACTGCTTCCTCTTTCGTTGATAGTGATGATGACTTCCCGCCATCATCACAGGCAGACGAACCACAAAAGCCAAAGAGCATAGGTAAAACGACCGCTAGCGCCGTGGCTAACATCTGCATGTCCCCCATATCCGCTTTTGCCGTAGCACGTAAGGACTGCGCAAGAAAACCATAGTTCTGGCCTGCGCCGGCTAAATAGTCCGCAGAAAGCTGTTTGCGATTCATTACATCCCGTTCGAAAACCGTCGTAGTGCGCTCCAGTACTTCAAACGTGCGATCAAAGGCTTTCGTTCGTTCTTCTTCAAATGCCAGTGTCGTTGCCATTGTTGTCGCCATGATTTCTGCACGTTTAATTCTGGCCCATACATCACAGTTCAACCCATAATGATAACGGTCAGCCGTTTGCTGGGCCTCCATATACGTTTTGTTAGCCAATATTTTTGCATTGGTTCGTGCACGGCGCAGTATGCCTTCATAATCCGCTTTATACCCACACAACGCAAAGGCACATAACGCATCATGTAACTTATCGTCACACGGTCGCAACTTATCCGCCCAGGTATTCAGGTCATAGCCTTTATCTCGGAAAAATTTCGTTAAATCTTCCCAGTTATTTTCCGCATCTTTTGCTTTACTAATCAGATCCTTGTTCGTTAGCATTCCCGTCAGCGTACCAACGAGCGAACCTATCGCCATCCACTTTCCATCATCGCGGCGAGGAGGGCGAGGAACCTGAATAATCGTATTGGTTGAGTTAGCTGTATTATTCGTACCGTCAACCGTATTCTTATCTACCGTAACCTGTTGTACAGACTCCGCTTTCTTGCCCGGATCGGATGCCATGATACCTCCTAAAGTTCTGTCATGTTTGCCGCTAATGCCAGTTCAGATACAACAGCCGTCGATTTCACTTCAATCTGCCAACGACGCACGAGGCCCTGTCCGTTAATTCTAAATGGTTTATCGCTCCAAACAGGGCGATCTATTCTTATCCGTTCATTTCCCTGCAGAATTAACGCCACTTTGGGTGCAACAATATACGGGATCGCCGCAGAAGCATCAGGGTACTTCTGCAGAAATTCGCCCGTATCGGCAGGCGTCAACAAACGTTTATATTCCCGCCAGACCAATGTAACCCAATCCATATAGTCATGTGGGACATCTTCGGCGTCACTGTGAACGACACCGACCCCCATTGATTCAGGATTTGTTGCTGAAAGAATGGCCGATTTCCAGGTGGCTTGCATGGCATAGTCATTCTGTTCCCAGTCAAACACCATCGAACCTAATGCCACGGCCATACTCGTTTCATCGCCAAAATATAATGCCTGTGCCCGATAACTGAGATACACCAAGTCTGTTTCTGCATACGCCTGATCATTTGTTCGCATGGGGAACATAATCGACTGACTCTGTACCTGATCCGTAAACGCAAAAATACGTTGGTCATAAAAACCCAGTACATAGTTCTGTGGTGACATTCTGAGCCACCATTCTTTATCCATCCAGTTCGCTGTTAACAAACCAACACCCGCGCCGGTGACAACCGCTATTCCCTCTTCACTGCAATAATAGACTGACTCCCCCACACACATCACACCTTTCACACTCAGACAGGGCATTCGCCGGTTAATACGCGTGATCGTTAGTTTATCGGGCAATTCCCCCGCAATCACAAAGGGAACTCCTTTTGTCAGTACCACAGCTTGATACGCGCCTGTCTTTGTTCGATAAGAAACAATACGAACAATCTCATCATCTACAACTAGAGTATTGGCTTCAGGAAACGCATGAGGTTGTTTATGTGCCGAAACATAAATATGACGCCCCGACCAAACTAAAATCGCCCCATAGCCAATATTGGCTACTCCCTCGGCACAGGGCACTGGATACCATGTCTGTGTCATTAACGGATTGCCACCGGCGAACAGATCAGGACAAAAAACAAAAGCCAGTGTCTTTGCCGATTGTTCACCTATCTGTGCCATTTCGGCTTCTTTATCTCCCACCAAAAGCATATACCAGCGGATCGTCGTGGCATTGACTGACGGTTTTTCTGTTGGCACCAACATGACCGACTCTGCATAGGGAACGAGGATCGGTTCTGAATAATCACTTGGCCCAGACTCTTCTCGGCACTCCGTCACCCAAGTATAACAAAAGGTCAGTACCTGTGGTGGCAGTTCCTGATTCGGACAGTCCTGTGCGGGTTCCTTCGGCAAAGCCTTTTGCCAACAATCTTCGGGGACGGGGATATCATCCCGACATTTTTGCCCTGTCAGTTGCACGTTAGGAGCCTTGATCGGACGTGGTATACCTAATGCCACTGGCCCCGCTTTGTCTGTTATCCATGAATAGCCGCTTCGCCACACCTGATTGTCTCTAACAAAAAGAAAGGATTGCGGGCCTGCGATATGAATGGGATCTTCGGCAATAGGTATCACCTGTTCGAAACCGAGCCATGCGTCACCAATTTTATATAGGGCTTTCACATTACCACTCATCGGTTTTCCTTCGATATCCACCGCATTATATAGGGGGCGAGGCGCACGTAAGGGAACAATGGCTCCCGAATGAAGTAAGCAATTTTCGGCAAAGGCGGCAAAACCCACACCCAGTTTATCTGACCGGATTTTAGGAATGACCCCCTGAAACTTTGTGATCCTCATTGGTAACTCCACAGGGTTTACGGACTAATTCTTTGATACCCGCACAATCAATAGACACCGTGTCTGTCTCGCAATCATAAACAAGCGGATACGCATAGTTCGGGCGTGACTCCCGTGCAATTGCCCGAATGGCATCCACGGAGCACACGGTATAAACAATCCGGCTTCCGACCGGGAAACACCCCTGACGATTTTGAAAACGGGATATGGTTAACGTATCTCCGTTTCGACCTGTCACAATCACTTCCTCACACCCCGGATCACACGGTGGGTTAATCAACGCATGAAATATCTGGCCTGCCTGCATTTCAGGAAAATGCCGCCCTTGTCCGCTACGAAGTTTGACGTTTCCTGATTGACAAAAGGATTCTCCCAATGTACCACTTCCCAACAGATCACACGGCAGCGCAAGATACTTATTCGGACATGACGGCATCGTGACTCCTAACTGGTCTGCTGTTTCAATAATTCAAGAATACCCGTTTCTGTCCAGACAAATGTAATACAGTCCCCGGCACAATACGGCATCCTTCCTCCCTCGATACCCCGTTCAACCGCGATAGTATCCGGGTACGGTTTTTCATCGTAATTTGTCGTATGATGATATTTTACGACTTCCGCACGACCGGGGCCTTTCAGGATTAAATACGTATGATTTCCAACCCCAACGGCATCAAGGTCACGTGTGTGTCCATTAGCAATATTCAGGGTATTCTCTGATGCCGTAATATATTGATCGAGTGTCCCTGAAAACGTCACGATTGCCCGGAACATGGCTTTGCCTCCCCATCGATGTGCGTAATGTGTCCTGCTGCGTCTACCGTAATAATGGTGTCACAAGACAACGCATAACAGCCGGGTGTTATACAACCCCCAATACCTTTATCGGTACACTGTGCGATCATTTCGCATAGCTGTGCGGGATTCCAGTCAAAATAAAGACAAGTGCCTGCCGGCCAGGATTGTGCAACTGTACTGTCTGTGCCCCGTTCTACATGCAGTTTATTGCCTGACGCCCCATTCACCAGAACCACTTCATGCTTACTGCCTATCCCCTTCATGGTCAAATAATAATGAGTGCCCGCTGCCGGCGTCATGGCACCGGCTAATCCCAATGCCACCATGAGAAATTGATCTGACGGCCCAATATTCATAGACAATGTAGTACTTAAGGCATACTTCGTTTTATCGATCATGGCAAGCTCCACAGGCAATAACCGGTGTGGTATCTTCCGGCCATACTTCTAAATCCGGCACATAACACTGTGTTTCATATTGGTTACACGCACTGCTGCATTCCTGCATCACTGCCGTCGTCGCATTCACGTTGGCGATCATAAACGGTTTATAAAAATAAAGCCGTTTATTGACTGCAACATGATTCACGATCAATTCGCTTTCATAATAGCCGGGTGGCGCTTTTAGGAACAAGTCGGGCCAACGGAAGCGTACTTCCCCTTTCGGTGTAACAGAGATAGCACACATCGCCCACTGCCACTGACAATGGCTTATCCGTCGCAAACGCATAATCATGGATTGGCGTACCCAGACATCATTACGTTCCTGCGTGTAAAAACGAAAATCAAAGAGCCGTTCTATTTCACCCGATTGAATACGTATCGCCTGACGCGCACTGAATGTATAACAGGGTTCCGGTTTACAGGTTTGTTCAGGACAGACTGGCCCCGGAGATTCACATCCCGGATCATAAACGGGTAAAGCACGGGGATCACAATCGATACCACACGCACTGTCCAAATGTGTTCCTGCCCGATTAATCGTATACGATTTCATAGGAGTCTCCTGGCTGATGTTCTGGTACGCCGGCGTACTCTTCCCGAGTGCATTTTGGGACGGGAATTAGAAAAGTTCATAATCCGTGACGCTTTCGTATCCGCAATGGCATCATGAAACTGACGGGCTGCAAGTTGTGCCACGGTGTAATCGACCATTTGTGACCCATACATACTGTGTAAGTATTGTCTGGCGCCATCCAGTATCGGCATACGAAAACGTGTTAAAAATTCTTCCGGGATCTGACAATTATCAATACCTGTTATCGCCCAGGAATAATGCACTAAAACACAGGCTCCCTCATGATAATCATCAAACAATTGCACCACATTGTACTGGCCGTCACGTGCCCAACGTGTCGTTGATTCGTCATTAACCGAAACGTTAATAATGCTACTGATAAGCTGGTCTGCAGGGAGATCCAGCCAGTACTCACGCACGCCTGTCTGATAGGGTATCTGTAGCGTATCCGTGAATATTTCCGTTTCGAGCATGAATGTTTTCATGGATTCCACTAAGGCCAGTTGCGCCTGTGCGGGGCCGACGCTTCGACACATCAACTGCAACGGTGCGACTAAATCACTGACGACTGCCATTGATTACCCCCAATAATAAGAGCGCATTCTGCCAGTGCACGTGCCCTTTTTCCGTATAGACTGTTGATGTTTTGTCGTAAGAATATGCATAAAACATCATAATCTCTTCCAGCGCGGGAAGCAGATCATCAGTCAGTGGAATATTCTCATCTTTGGTCACCGTCGGAATATGAATACAAAGTCCCCGCACTTTATAATGTTCATGTGGACTGACCGGATGGGCTTCATATTCGCCATCGGCACGATTTACTAAATATAATGGGCCGCCTTGTCCATTACATAAAGTTATATCCCATGCAGAAGGTGTTTCTTCCGTCGAGGCCAGATATCGGATACGTCGTCCAGCGCGGTTAGTCAGTGTATAGGGTGGCAGAAAAGCCGTACAGGGCGTGTGCAGCAAACCATCGGCAGGCAGGTCATACATGACCATCTCACCAAATTGCTGTGGATGGTAACGCCCGATAACCTGTAAACTGTAATTAACTGCTATAAGCAGATCCACTTCTTGCCAATGCGTGTACGCATATCCCGGCTCTTGGTCTTCAAGGCGACGGGATACACGTTCAATCACGCTATTCGTTGTCGCCATAATCGCTCCGAAAACTAAAAAACGTCTTTCGACATGTCGTTGAGATCTTGTATTACAACAGCATCATTTCCCATACGCGTTTCATCATAGAATGCTGACACAACTTCATTGCCGTTGCGGAATCCATGCGTTGGCAGCACAGGTTCGACAAAAAGACGTGCCCCTTGTACGGTTTCATGGAATCGGCGCTGCTGTATTTTTTCTTGATTAATCCGTAGTGCTTCCTGTAAATCGTCATGCGTATAGATATACGTAATATCCGGTACGTTCGCTAAGATCACGCGATCAATGGGACTTTCTGCATCAAAAGGCATGATATGACCATACGCATCAATAATGGCTAACGGCGTTGCCCCCGGTGATACGGGAGGTTTCATGCGATCACGAAGCGCTGTCACGTTCTTATCATTCCCGCGAACCTGTAATAATTGATTCGGGTTATGACGTATCTGTAATGCCGTACCCCCTCGCTGAAAATGGACTCGCTTACGCGGTGCTTTGGATTCAGTTAGTGTATCCTCTGGTATCTTATGAGACACAATATCCAATCCTTCATTGGCTTTTTGCTGCCGAGTTTGGGGTGTTTCATAGGCTAACATTTTCGGTGATTCACTGACTTTCTGCCGTCGGGTACGTTGTGTGATTTTTTCTGCCATGATCCGCTCCTGAAAATGAGGGGGAGTCTCATTCTCCCCTTCTGATACACCTTAATTAAGTGGCTGACACTCTGGGTCGGGAAAGATTGTTTCACAAGGCGTCGGTGCACAGTTACACGGATGCTCATCAAAGTATTCCGTAATATCCGCATAAATGCCTACACAAGCATCAAACGGTAAGTCCTCTTTAGATGGGTTTGTTGCCGCGTTAAAGGTATTGACCAGATAACCATTCGTGGTTGTTAGTAAGGGAACCGGTAAACCACTTCCTGTTCCGCCTGCAGAAGCGCCACGCGGAACCTGTATCGTTACCGTTTGTGACGGCACCGTGATCGTTCCTATAACCGTCTTACCATCTGTTGTGGTTAAATTACTTACCTGAATTTGCTGTTCTGGAATAACCACATCGACGGGCGTCGTGTTGGCTGTATCCAGTTCTACCGACATCTCATTTGGTAATTTCGTTCGTGGATCTGGCAAGTTACTGGTCGTTGGCACGTATCCCAGATAAAACCCTGGTTTTGCTAAATCAACCACTAACGGCTTACCTTCACCATCGACTACGTTCAGTTTATCTGCGCCCGTTACTTTTCCTGTTTTCGCCTCATACACAGACAGTTCCACAAACGGTGTTAATGTGCCTGCCCCCACACGTTTTACGTGATAGACAACGGCATTAATCAGCCAGCCTGTTCCCAATAAGTGTGTGGCAATTTCTGCACCATCGGGCATTTTAAAGTCTGATTTCTCGCTAAGTCCCGGAACTTCATATGCCCCAGTATAGGCAAAGTCTTGGGTATCAATATGTTTTTCTAGCTGATGATTTCGTTTCTTCTGATGCCCTGCCGGTTGTACGGGCAAAACATCATTGAATGTTGAAAACAGCGTATCATCAATCCGGCGAAGTACGTTGCCCCCGTCGAATAAGCCAAAGCGTTTCGCTGACATATCTCCTCCTTATTTCTTCAGGGTAACGTACATCACTGCCAGAGCTTCAGGGCGCATGAGTTTAAACCCATAAACCTGCAACCCCTGCCAATAGGTTGCAAAATCCGTGGCATCCGAATCGACCACACGGTTGTAATTGATTTGCGTGATCATCAAAATAGCATCTTTACGACCAAACAGTACGGTATAACACCGATCCCCAGTATCAGGATCGATATATGTTGGTGCTTCATGGGTAAACACAAACGTGTATCCCACCATATCGGGCCAAATTTCCCCATTCATTAAGACAATCGTTTTTGCCTGACCGGATTTTGACGCATCGTACAAAACAGAATCAGGACGATACATCATCGGTTGTAGCGCATACGGTGTGACAATAATAAAAGGGCCATTAACACCCTGCTCTGCTAATACCGCACGGCCATTGGCAAGTTGTTCACCGATATTAGTGGGTGATAAAACGACCGGATGGCCTAGCGTCCCTAAGTTATACTGTCCAGTACGTTTACCTGCGCACTGTCCCTTATTAAAAGGGGAAACCTGCCAGGGCGTCTGAATGAGAATTTCGCGGGATATCGACAAGTCCATTTTGTTCGATGCGTCGTCTTTCCAGGAATTAACCCAGGTATTAATATTATCGATTTGTCGCGTATCAATGTAATTGACTTTCAATGACCAGTATTTCGCCCGGTCAATCGTCATACGAAAGATATCCGTCGCTAACGTACTGTGTGTTAACGGCTGGTTCTTCTGATAATCGAAGATTTCCGCCTCTGGTTCACGGCGTAAAATAACTTCGTTACCTGTGGTACTGATTTCTTTCGGAATATCCACAGCCTGACTTGTCGTGATTTGCGCGGTTATGCCTTTCATTTTAAATCGTGCAATCAGCGCTTTCCCGATAATCGGATTCGTCAAGAAACTGTAATTCGGGTATCCTGACGCGGCTGGCACTACACCCATCTGTCGCATATGAACTCCTCAGTTTATGCTATGCCATTAATCAACAACATGCCCTTGCAACATTGCCAACTGGAACTGATCTTCTATCTTCTGATAGCGTTCCGCATCCATTTGGCCGGACATAAATGCTGCGTAAGCCTTATCGTATTCGCGCTGACTCAACACCTGTTTGCGTTGAACAGGCGGTGTGTTCCCCAGCGCGGTGCCCTGATAATTGACCGGCTGATGGGATTGCCCTTGACTGCTCTGATTGAGACCACTACGGAATGTCTGTAATAAATTGATCAATCGTTGTGCATCACCCTGTTTCCAGGCCATATCCACGAGTTTTCCATAAGAGTAACCTCCGACAGCTTCTGAATTACGAAATGCCGTAAAGGCGGGGTGCGCCGTTAAGGTCTCTACATCAGGCACCTGAGAACGAATGATAATGTTCATTTCCTGTTCCGGTGTCATACCTTGTGAGGCCGGGTTACTCTGTGATGCTTTCAGTTGATTAAGTTCACTTTGCAACCGAAATTGTTCCTGCGCGATACGCTGTAAATTTGGTGCCATACTCTTAAGTATCTTTTGCGTCTGTTCTGCTGCTTGTTTCCGAATATATTGTGCAGAGTCACCGTAGGTTTTTTCTTCTTCGGCAGAAATTTTAATATCATCAAGATTGACCTGTGGTATCAGTGACTGCAAAAATTGCTCTTGTTCTTTCTGTTGTTGTTCGGCTAGTTGCTGCTGTCTGACCTGTAAATCCTGCTGTTGCTGGTGTTGCAGACGCTGATTCTCTAGCTGTAGACGTTGTGCTTCAAACAGCTGTTGTTGTTGTTGATTGTGTTGCATCTGCGCTAACAACGCACTTAAATTCGGGTCGGTGATAACACCAGGTGTATTCGATTGCCCTGATGGTGGCGCGCCTGCAGTAGATGACAAGCCTTTAATATTACCCTGATCATCAAAAAGACTGATAACATCATACTCATTCTGACTTTGGGCATTCTGTTGTTCGGATGACTGTCCCTGAAAGCCGTTCTGTGCGGGTAGCGACGCTGAGGGTGTCCATGTCGGTGTATTATCCTGTGCCGCAGGAGACTGTCCCCACACCGGCTGATTTGTATCATCATTAAATAAACCTGGCATAATGGCACCTTAACTGTCTAAGTCGTTTAATATCTCTTTCAGGACAGCAACGCGTCCTCGGTTAAAATCATTTGCATCCGTATTTTCATACGCTTCACGGGCATCCTGTAATGCCTGTTGCAGACATTTTATAAACTGCTGAAAACCTTTATTCTGTTTTAACGCGGTTATCGGTACTTCACGATTACTGATCATAATGTTCCTCTTACCGTCACGATATAGTCCACCACGAGCAGGTTTAAATCCACATCCTGCTGTTGGTCTAAGGCAAACGCATAAGTACCCGGTAACGTACTGACAAATTGCGGGCTATTTGTCGAGATTTTAAACTGCTTACCATCTACATTAAATGGCTGAAAATCAATGTTTTTGACCGTATCACTCTTTTTGGGAGCATAATAGACCAGATAACCGTGTGTGGAATTATTGGTCTGTGCCACGCTGGCGATCAATGTCTGGGGTTTATTATTCTCACCAATGGTGAGGACTTTTGCATAGCTTTTTGCCATTACAGTTTCTCCATTGGGGTTATAAAGAGCACTCGCAATACTGTTTTATACGCCTGTAATAATCGTCTACGTTCTTCCGTTGCCGGATAGGCTTCGTACTGTTCACGGGCCTGGGCCAATTGCGCTTCTAAGAACCAGCGTATGTGTCGGCCAATGACGTGATTGCGTAATCTGTTAATTCCTCGATACTGTTCATCCGTAATCATAGTGCCTCCTGTGAAATTGCGCGATACACTATTAGAGATTCCCGATATTCTTCCGCCAGTTCCCCTCGCTGTTCTAACTCGGCATAATTTTCCGGTATTTCTAAATGCTCCCGGAGTAAGTCGTAAATCGCGTCTGCTTCGGACATACTTCGAAAGGTCACAATGGCTTCCTGTAATTCCGTCATGATACCCCCCTACAAAATGAGATTCGATATCGTATTTCGGGGTTTGCCATCTTTGTCTCTCACCACACCGGTTAAGATATTAGATAACAAAAAAGCGGCAGCTAAATTCTGATTTAAGGACTCATAACTCGGTAAATCCGAAAAAGCATCCCCATAACTTTCCACAGAAAGCTGTGACATTCCTGAACTTTCATTCACTAAATCCCCTGGAAATACCGTTCCAGTAGGGTCCAAATCCAGATTTTCATACGAACATGCCTGAAAATTCTGTTGAGGACCTTCAAACACATAATCCTTGCCTACGATGCCCCACCATGAGGAGTTCGGTGTATTCGTAAATGCACTCGGTGCATACATATTTCGGAAGACGCAACCATAAAAAATCGCGTTTGCGTTTGACGCCCCATAGATACCGTAAGTATTCCAGCGTTCCCAATTATTCCCATCAAAGCCCGAATCTGCTTTCGGTGTGCCAGGGTCATTGTAACCTTCACACATAAAATGCAAGCCCTGACAATTTAGTTGTGCTCCCCCAATGGGACTTGCTACTGAAATACTAATTATTTTTAGCTGATTATTGTAATTCACGTGGAAATAAATTTTTGGCCTGACAATATTTTTATGTGTCCACCATCGATAATATCGTCTTTTTAAGGTCAATTGGGGTACTTTATCCCCATCTACATATGGGTCGCCGTATGGCATTATCGTTCGTGTAGCTCCATTCGTTACCGTGAAGCCGGGCCAGACATATTCGCCACCACAACGTAAATGGATCGTATTACTCTCATCAGCTCGCACGCGATTTATTGCCTCTTGTAACGTTTTCAATGGTTGCGCTCGCGTGCCAGAGTTCTTATCATCCCCCGCGACCGAATCCACATACAAATTTGTCACATCGGCTGTTGCCTGCACCCCGTAATAGAGTCCGTCTTTCCGAATGCTCAGTAAATTACCACTGTCCGGCGACAGTTTGACGCCTAACGGGTCAGTGACAAGGCCCGAACCGGTCAAGCTCTGATTCGTACTGATTTTGACTTTATTATTTAAATTATTAATCAAGGTCTTTATGACATTGGGATCATTCACAATGGCATCAATAATCTTCTGTAAATCAAGACCTAAGCAATTTCCTTCCGTACCGTCACCGGTTATAAAACCAGTATCCGCAACACACACTTTGACTTTATTGATTAAGGCTTTCTTTATATCATCCATCGATAATGTGATGGCATCGCACTGGTTATCAATCTTGATATGTAACCCTTTATCATCCATTGTGATGGAATCAATCACTTTCCAGCAGACACGGGTAAAATCAATATTTAAAGGAATATCATCACCGTTTCCTGTCAGCGGGCTATCCCGGTCAATCTTGACCTGCCGTAATGCAGCCGCGAGCACTTTAATAACTTTACCGTCACCTAAGACTAATTCGATATTACCGTTCGCATCGATACTGCCACTGGTTACCGTCGCATCATCCAGTAATTGGCCTAAATTAGCTGTTACTTTACTGCCGTCACCTAACGTCAGTTCAAGATGATTATCCTTCGTTAAGGCTGCGCTTTTGAGCGTTTTTTCTGCAATAGCCTCAGTAACCGCTTTTGTGAGATCGACGGTTAACTGTGTACCATCTTTCAGTGTCAGCGTCACGGCCATGCCATTCGTCGTTAAACTCTGTGGTATAATTGACGCGAGATTAACTTCATGGGTTTTACCCGCCTGATCCACTAACGTGATGCGTTCACCATCAAACGATAAAGCCTCAATACCCGGAATAGTAATGTCACCATTATGAATGGCTTCTTTTACTAATTTATCCAGCTCATCACATCTTATGATATGGGTTGCCGGAGCGAGGACATTCCCCTGACAATCTAATAAACCTGCCTGTATTTCATTACAGATTATCTTCTGATTAATCACCGACTGAATATAATTACTGATCTGCTCAAACGTTAATATAGGGGAACAGCAATTAGACATATCTTTCTCCTAACACTTCGCGTTGTTATACAACATAGCCCAAACATGTTCCGTCGTTACAGGTTCTATCACCACTGTTACATGGCCTGCCGGTGTTTTTTCAATATGAAAACCACACAGATCTGCCCCGTATGCGATCCCGACGGGTATATCTATGATATATTCACCCGGAGGGATCATCATGCCACTGCCACGCCAGTGTTCTAGAATAGCGTTATAATCTGTATCACAACCTATCTGACACGCCAGTATTCTCTGCACACGCAAGATTATCGCTGACTCACAAAATGGAATATCCTCACAAACCAAATGGATCTGACTCAAGGTATTTACAATAAAACGGTACTCCGATAATTTATTCGGTCTATCATCCGTATCACTGGGTGTACCTGAATACTTCATGTTTTTGATCTGAGTGACCTGACAGCAGGGATTTTTATTCTTTGCAGGAGGTTCACAGACATCAGGTTCAAAAAATGTTGTGATTGAAAAATCAAAGTATTGGCATTTTACCTGCGCCATACTATCCTCCTAACGAATGATTCATCTGCTTAATCGTTTCGAGTGCCTGCGCACTTCGGCCATCCAGAGGTTGTGTATAATCACTATTATTCATCGCGGGTGCGCCCTCTATCGTCCCACTTTGTCCTGCTCCCACATTGTCTGTCATCCCGGTCAGTGAAGCGATAATTCCCTGATCCTGATTCATGGCATCCTGTAACGCAATATCGGGTAATCCTTTTGTATCTACCCCCATCTGTGATAATAGCTGTTCTAGAATACGCATAATAAATGCAGACGGCACTTCAAATCCTCTTGCAAACGGTGCAAGCGACTGCAAGACCCACGTGAGATTACCTTGTTGTTTTTCTTTTTCCTGCATCCCACGGACACCACTGGCTCTGACATTCACATCCCCCTTCAGAGAGGGATTGGGATTAAACTGTAATTCAATATCTACAAAGCGTTGTATTACGGGTTCAATCACCTGATTCTCCGCATATAGTAAGGGCTGTTTAATCGCCTTGCTGGCCTGATTTAACATCATGGAAACGCCCCCTGATGTTCTACCAATCGTTGCGGCCCCTTGTGTCTGCCCAAATGCCAGCCGGGGTATTCCAATTAATTCATAGGCAGACGCATGGGCTTTATCAAAAATACTCCACAGTTCCCCAGCAAGACTGGGGATAGTATAAAAGCGGTAAGCCGGTGCATTCTGACTAAACGAATCTTGTTTAACCGGCGTAATCTTACGCGGATAAATTTCAGTCGGATCGCCCTCACCTTTCACACGGGCCGTATCCACTTCACCTAATGGGCCAGCGGAAAAATCCATATTATTCACGAGTGCCCGACCCGCTGTCGTACATTGAATTTGAACATCTTCAATCGTTTCAGGAATACTGCTTCCCCAGAGTTCGCCCGGTAAATGGTAAAATGCGGCTGTATAAAATGGCCGCCGCCCCAACGGATCGGGATTCAGAACACATTTGATAATCGTACCGGCCAGCACCCAAATTTCAGACTCATAGAGTCTGTATTCATTACTGATATCAACACCATATTCTTTTAATTTCGCGCCCTGTATTCGTCCATAATGGATCAATACATCATAGATACCGATCAAAGATAAATCAGAGACACTGGCAATCCCGGAGTCACCTAACGCATCCGGCTCTATTTCGCTGCCAGTTGCCTCATAAGGTAAAATGTACTTTTCATGATCCTGCAATACATAAAATATCGATTCTGCATCAAAACCGACGGTTCCTGACATATCGAGAAGCTCACTCGACGTGAGTCGCTGGCGTTCGATAATGTATTCACAGGACTGTAAATCTTTGGCATTTGGGGATGGGAAAAAATTAAAGGGCGAGATATTGTATACGCGATGAACCATCTTATCCTGATAGACCATTGCCATACCGTCCCATTCTTTCATCTTCCGTGTTTCATAAACCGGGCCTTTCAGAATGGCTAACGGGTATATGACATAGTTATACAGCCATTGACTGAACTCTGTTTTGAAATTTGCCATTTTCAGCTTTTGCAAAACAACCGGATAAAGATTATCCGCTGCGGTTTTCGCCGCTTCGTTATAAAACGTCAGCGCCGTTTGCGTCATATTCTTTAACAGGTTCGTAAATAACGATTCATCGCCTCCCGTCATTTCAATGATACGTTGGATATTTGTTTCAATGGCATTCATTAATTCATCCTGAACAGGCGCAGGCAATTGAGCGACGGGATCTGTTTCTAAAACAAAAGGCTGTTCGAGAATAGGATCAAGTACTTCCTCAACCTGCGCATGAACATTTCGGGTGATCGGGCCGGTAATATTCATAGCGACCTCAATCTCATCGTCCTCTGGATCTACTGGCACCGAATCAATCTGTCCTTTCATCAGGTCAAGGCAACGCTGACAACGGCGATGCGCATCACTGTTTGACGATGCAGCTTGTGTATAACGCGCAACGATCAAATTCCCCAGTGTCGCATTCATCTTTTCCTTACTGCGTGACAGCTTTGCCATCGTGTTTACACCCTGTATTTTTTGCTACGGGCAGGACAACCCGTTTTACGATTACCACAACGAGCGTAATACATATTACCTCCTATCTTAAACGTGATATTAAGTGTGGCGCATTTATCAGAAGAAAGTTATAAACAACCGCCATATCGGGTTCTTTCGTTGCCAGAAAATAATTCTTCACAATGTCCGATGCCGATCCAAAAAGTAAATCCCATACGGTTGTCATATGTGTTTCTATGGGAATTAACATCTGACAAAGCGCAGTAACAGCTTCGGGCAGTTCTGTCCCATTATTCGGGCTTCCTTCAATAGTATTGCACATTTGCAGCAGATCATTAACATTTGATTGAATTCTGTTCAGCAGAACACGCGTTCCATCAATATCTAACCCCTTAATCATGCTCTTTTCCTCCGAACAAAATGATAGCGAGTGCGTGGCTTTACCCGTTCATCCGGTGCATTGTCGCTGCGACCATTCACCACATCATAACCCAGACATAAGTACTGTAGTGCGTCCATTAGATCCGACACCCAACCAATATGGGATTTTGTAGGTGTCTCCATTACCGCATCCGTTTTGCCCTTAATATTCTCATAAATATACTTGTCATCGATTGCCTTAATCGTCATGACGCAGTTATCACATATCTGCAGCATAGGTGCTCCCTCACTGTCTAATGTCCGTAAACGACGACTGACCGCTTCAATACGTGGCTCCATTTTATTCCTGGTATCCCACGGGACTGAGATTGGAATTTTTCGCTGTCGCAATACGCCAAAGGGGGACAGTTCTACGGCTTGTCCTTTATCTGCCCCAGCCGGGTCACCCCATGCGCTAGCAATAACATTACGGGGATATTTCTGCATGAGTACAGGGCGACAATAACCATCAAATAACGTGGATACGGCCATTGCCTCACCCATCACTTCATCAGTGATCACAATCCGTCCCGTCTTCGTACCAATGCCTATTAGCATGACTGGAGTGCGTCCGAAATCAAAAGCGAGATAAACCGGAGCACCATCAGGAATACGAACACTATTGCGGGAAATAACGTGAAGGGGAACGCGAAATTCAGGAAAAACCACCTTACCGGTTTTCAGCGGTGAAAACTGCCCTTCGACATAGGCCCTAATATAATCATCTGAATTTCCCAGCATCTTATAATAATAATTATAGCCATCAGCCAGATTATGAATATTTTCGGCTTTCGGATTCGGTGTCCACTCACCTCCGGGATCTTTCGGTCGTAATAGCGCAGGGGGCTGTTTGAACAGTTCAAAATACTCCCGACCAATTTCGTGCTCTATTTTTTTCCAAATAGGTTTTTTTTGTAATGACCAGGTATAAAGCCAGTGACTTTCTTTGGGACCATTTGTAGTAAATAACATTCCTGTCCAGGTAGGCGTACCACGGACAGCAGACGGATAACGTCCAACACGTGTTGAAATAATTTCAACAATTTCTTCGGGTATCTCTGAGGCTTCATCAATCATGACACCCGTCATCTCTGCACCCAGCGCATCCCCTAATGCGGCTTCACTGTCCATTGCGGCAAACTGCCATTCACTGTGAATACGCGTTCCATCCGGTAAATCCATCTGCCAGGTCGCCAGAATATTGGGACTTTCCACCACATGACAGTAATTCATGAGGCCGCCCATTGCCAGTTTAAACGTTTCTAATGTGTTACGTTTTAACTGTTTGTTTGTATTGCGAATTACCACCCATCGGGTATAACGAATACGGTCTGCATTGGCCGGTGACTGTATTAGAGAACGGATAATCAAATCTTTGAAGGCATAAGTGGTTTTTGCTGACCCCGCTGGGCCAATCACCCCCCGGATATAAGCATTACTTCGGTGCATCTGTAATAGCGTTTGATGTTTATCAAAACTTAAGTCTACTTCCAAACGCGCCATTAATCCGCCTCCATATCAATCACGACTCCCTGTTCAGATACGGCTTTTAACTTGGGTGAAAATGGACTCTGGTCACCAAAATTAAACACGATATTCGCCGCTAAACCAGGGTTTATCATATCGCCTTTTTCATTACGTGGTATCGCATCGGCAATCTGTGCCATTGCGGTAAAGGCCCGTACACGATCCGAATCTCTTGTGTCCTTATTCATCACTAAATCGTGTATGGCATCTAATTGTGCATCAACCATTAATTTTGCTCTGGCACGCAACATTCCATTAACATCTTTCTCCATATCTTTTCGGAATGTTTTGACCAGTAAAGCAAAATCGTCCTCTTTCAGTTTTAAAAGCACATCATTATCAGACAGACTATACGCTTTACAAATAAGACTAATTTTATTATCACCAAAATAAGCGATATCTCGCGCCAATGTAACATCTGTCGCCAACATCGTCTGTAGTTCGCTGCGTAATCGGTCATGAATAACCTGACTTGACCTTTCACTATCAGGGAATGTTCGCTCATCAGACCAGAATTTTGATGTCTCGTCCCAGGGTTTTTCCGCTAATTGACTAATTACCGAAAGCGGATCATGCTGTTCTTCATCAAATAACGAAAAAGGAAAATCATCTGGCCCCAGCATAAGATGTAGTGGCTTATCACCAAATATACGCAATTCCTCAGAGGTCATATGTCCTACCCTAACGGTACTATTATTAAATCAGCACAAAACTTTCCACGTTATACCACATTCGGCGATGGCTGCATTTTTGCGTCAGGCTGTTCCTTTTCTAACCCCTGTTATTTTGGTAAAGGTTGCATCTTTCAAAAAGGGTGTGCTCTCCATTTTGTCCCTGATAAGCAGCCACATCCTCCCCATCAAACTGGTGAGGGTAATGTTTTTGCAGAAAACTGTACCCTCATGTATGTTATTGTGGGTGTTGCCAATGTAATACGCAACCCCATCACATACCAACCTATTTCACAAGGCGCAGGCACCATTGTTGGTGATGGAAATAATGATAACCACTCCTGTCAAATATCCAGTACTATTCCGTATACAAAAGGACAGGTTATTTCCGATTGTCATGTGAGTCAGAATTGGAAACAAGCCTCACAGCCCGATGGTTTTACCCACGATACAGCCAAAGTCAAAGACACCTCCTGGGGGATAAAATGATCCAATTAAAAGACAGTGAGTCCCTTTCCGTTCGAGTAACCGATTGTGCTACCAATAAAAAAGAAATAAATAACACACAGTCCTATCAATCCAACTATAACGGGAAAGTATATCAGCCTCCGGTAACCTATCAGGGGCGCACCAAAGGCGATCCTATTTATCGTTAATATTAACGATATTCGCTTCATGCAGGAGTTGAATGATTTGATTAACCGTTTTCCAGATCTCCGTTGTACTGGATGTGGCATCCAGATAAGACATAAAACTGGTACGGCCTTTAAGCGCTGGTACTACATAAAGACCATCGCTTTCTAAGGTGAGGCTATTCCCTGCTTTTTGCGAAATTGTCAATCTGACGTTATTATCAGGAAATCCTGATGAGTCAAGGGGACTAACAAAATTTATCGGCACCTCAAGCCCATTGGACGTCATATGCAATAAACTATTAGAACTAGCGAGAACGTTAACTCTATACGGATCGTCTTTTGTTCCTGTTCCGGCAAATGATTTATTGTCAAAGAAGAGTTTTCCATCCGTATTTATGGAACTGAACAATCCGTCCTCTTCTAAAGTCAGTGTATTTCCCGCTTTCTTCGAAAGATTCAAATAGACATCATAACCCTGGTATACCTTAAACGCGTTTGAATCAAAAGCTAATGGCGCATAAATCCCATTAATACTCCAACTCACAATACTCGGCGGATCACTGTTAAT
>NZ_JAQRFI010000023.1 GCF_028598805.1 Xenorhabdus yunnanensis
CCGGAGGCGGAATCGAACCACCGACACGGGGATTTTCAATCCCCTGCTCTACCGACTGAGCTATCCGGGCTAACGGGGCGCATTAAACCGTATTCAGCCCAATCCGTCAAATACTTTCTGCAAAAAAACTATTAAAATTGATTGGTTGCTTCATTTTTATACCAACTTGGGGTGGTTATTCAGTTAGGGCTGTTTTTTGTTAACTTAACGCCCCATTTTTTCGGCATTTTGTGATGGTTAATATATCCTGTGCCAGCAGTTTCGCTATGCTGACATCTTCAAGCTCTCTGTTCACTAATAACTTACTGAGACATCCCTCAAGGATAAGTTCCATCTGTTTGGCGACTTGATTACTGTCATTAATATCAAGTTGTTGCAATAACACTTCCGTGTAATGGAAAGAATTTTGTTTTTGCAATTCTGCCAATTGGTGAATCGGATGATCAACGTCAGGAAAAGCACTGCAAGCAGCAATGAACAAACAGCCCGGATAACGATGTTCTTGGACTTTCTCCCTAAGGGCATCATAACGTGCCAATAGTTTTTGCTCAGGGCTTAAGGTCTCATCCAGTAGGGTTTGACGCTGCCAGATTTCAATCTGTTGGCTGTGATAGCGAAGACAATCATAGAGCAGCGCTTCACGATCGGGCCAAAAATGCTTTATCTGGCTAATATTAATATTCAGGGGAGTTAAAAGTGTCTCCAGTGTCGCTGATAGTCCATGCTGTTCCAATGAGTTAAGAACATGTCTAAGCACATATTCACGTTGCACAGTAGCTCTCCTTCCAGATTATTTTTGTTGTAGGTTTTGTTGTAGTCGCTGTAGTTGCCGGTTAAAACGCCGTGCGTCCATGAATCCATTGACTCGCAAATCGGTTAGCTCTTTTCCCTGCGTATCAAAAAACAAGATAGTGGGAAGTCCATACACTTTCAGTTTTTGCAACAATTCTTTCTGTTTTGGGCCGTTATCCGTGACATCCATCTGTAACAAAAGGAATTGGTTCAATTGTGCCTGTACTTGTGGATCACTAAAAGTATATTTTTCAAACTCCTTGCAAGCTACACACCACTCAGCATACAGATCCAACATAATCGGTTGATAGTGATTCTCAGCTAAAATTTGGCTTAGCTCCTGCCAATTATTGATTTTTTGAAATTGCAGGGTGGTTTTTTGCTGTTTCGCCGTAGGGCTTCCCCACACCCAATCTTGCAAAGGGCGTGACGCGATAAGAGCCAGAGCCAGTAAGATAATCTGTAAGACCCGCATCCAGCCATTTTTGCTACCTAGTGTTAACGCTAATGCCCAACCAAAGAAAGATACAGCCAATAGGCTCCACAATCTTATGCCCCATGTGTCACCAAGCACCCGTTCAAGCAGGAAGACAGGCAGAGCCAATATAATGAATCCGAAAGCTTCCTTGACGTACTGCATCCACGGGCCACTGCGTGGCAGGAGCTTATGACCAAATAGTGTGACTGCGATAAGCGGCAAACCCATACCCAATGCGTAGAGGTACAGAGTCAAACCTCCGACCAATGTATTACCGCTTTGGGCGATATAAAGCAAAATAGCACTGAGCGGTGCGGTAGTGCAGGGAGAGGCTATTAACCCCGCTAAAGCTCCCATAACGAATACGCCAATGTAAGAGCCGCTTTGCTGTTGGTTGCTCCAATTCACTAAACGAGTTTGGGCAGAAGAAGGAAGTTGTAATGTATATAGCCCAAACATTGATAAGGAGAGCAAGATAAACAGTACTGACAGCCCTATAAGGATGTAGGGATTTTGCAGGGCGGCTTGAAATTGTAAGCCGGCAGTCGCGACGATTACACCAAGTATAGTATAAGTGAGCGCCATCCCCTGAACATAACTCATGGCGAGCCAGAAGATTCGTTTCAAGCTGTCAGGGCGTTTTTGGCCCAAAATAATGCTGGAAATCAGCGGATACAGGGGCAGTACACAGGGGGTAAAAGCGATCCCAATGCCAATTAACAGCGCCCAGAGCGGCGAAAACGGAGTGTCATGAGGCTTGGAGGGAGCATCTCCCTGTTGCACAGATTTTTGTGAGGGTATGTTTTCTTTATTTGTATTTGTCGCGGTGTTGGCTGAAGTTGCGGTTTCATTACTGGATTGGGTGGAAGCAACAACGGCTTGTAATGGTACGTTCAGGGTTTCAGGTGGATAACAATAACCCGCCTCTGCGCATCCTTGATAAGTAACTTGGAGAGAGCCATCGTTGGTGGCTGATAGGATAGGGATATCAATACGCGCTGATTGAAAATAGACCTCTGTCTTACCAAAAAACTCATCTTTATGATCGATGCCTTTAGCATACGTAATTTTACCCAATGATGCTTCTTGATTGGGAGTGATATTGAATTGTTTTCGATAGAGGTAATAACCGGGTTTGATATCCCAGTTCAGTGTGAGTTTATTTCCTTGTTGCTGAAAATCAAACATGAATGCCTGATCAGCAGGAAGGTAGCGATTTTTCTCGGATTGTTCAAACAGTGCGCTAGATTTGTTAGGAGACAGAGCGATACCGCTGAACAGGAGAAACAACATGAGAATACGTTTCATCATAAGATAATCTTTAACCTACCTGTGTCGTGGGTTTGATTCGTAAACTTTATCAGAATCTGAACTATAACCGATGATGTTCATAGCAGAAAGTTAATTGTATGATATTAAGGCAATTCTATGTTTTGAAAGGGAAGAAGATGCAGGAAAGTGAGATTTCAGGGGCCTGACCAGCCCCTGAAATAACATTTAAAAATATTCGATATTATGAATCTATAAAATCATACCACCAAACAGGAAACCGAATGTGACAGCCAATACAACGGCAATAGTGCCTGGAATAAAGAATGGATGATTGAAAACAAAACGCCCGATACGGGTGGTTCCGGTATCATCCATCTGCACGGCTGCAACTAATGTCGGATAAGTTGGCAGGATAAACAGGCCAGATACGGCAGAGAAAGATGCGATCGCTGTTAATGGAGTGACATGCAGCGCCAGAGCCATTGGCATCAAGGCTTTCGCTGTTGCGGCTTGTGAGTAGAGCAAAGCTGAACAGAAGAAGAATATAATTGCCAACAACCACGGTTGGGCATGAATCAAACTCCCCGCAGTTTCTTTGATCCAACCCATATTAGCTTGAACAAAAGTATCTCCCAGCCATGCAACACCCATAATACAGACACATGCGCTCATGCCAGCTTTAAACGTGCTTGAGTTCAGGATGGCATCGGTATCGATGGAGCAAATAATAGTGGTAAGGGTGGCGATGCTGAGCATGATGATCAAAATCGCATTTGTAGTGTTCATCAAGGGTTTCTCAACAAGGCCGATACTCGGACTGTTGATAATGGCATAAATGACGACACTAACGACACCCAGAAGGAACAACAGAACAGATCGTTTTGCTTTGGGCCTGATTTGAATCTGGTTGGCTCCACGCATTTCTACCAAGTTATCTGCAAGGCGTTTTTGGTAAACAGGATCATTCGACAGCTTGGAATCAAAAAGCCATGAAATAATGAATGACATGAGGATGATGGCACAAAATGTTGAAGGCAATAATACCATTAACAGATGGATATAACTGATGCCTTGTCCTTCCATGATGGATGCCATGTAAACAACAGCCGCAGAAATAGGGGAGGCAGTGATCCCGATCTGGGCAGCGACAACGGCGGTCGAGAGTGGACGGCATGGTTTTATACCCTGCTCTTTGGCAACTTCTGCAATAACTGGCAGTGTTGCCAGTGAGATGTTTCCCGTACCTGCAAACAGCGTCAGAAAATAAGTGACGATAGGTGCAAGGATTGTGATGTACTTGGGATTCCTGCGCAGTAATTTCTCAGTTTGCTGAACTAGATAATCTAGCCCACCAGCCACTTGCATGGCTGATATCGCAGCAATGACAGCCATGATTATAGAGATAACATCAAATGGAATACTGCCTGGTTTAACACCGATGGCGGCGAGAATGATCACACCAAGTCCACCCGCGAAACCAATACCTATTCCCCCTAATCTTGCCCCCAGAAAAATGGCCAGCAGAACAATAACCAATTCTACGGCTAACATGTTAAATACTCCTTCATTTATTTAGTCTTATGAAAATCTATGGTTAATATTTTGTGTTTGCTGAAAATTAAAAAGGCACGCTTCCGGTTGGAATTGCGTGCCTTAATAATTAAGACGAACTCGTTATTATAATCATTTAATTAGTCATCAAAACGTTTTGCTTTATAAGTTGGATGTTTTAGGTTCTCAACGGAGAAAATATCATCTAATTCAGCTGCGGTCAGCAAACCGCGCTCAAGTACGACTTCACGGACGTTCTTGCCAGTTTCAGCACAGATCTTGCCCACGATATCGCCATTATGATGGCCAATGAATGGATTCAGGTAAGTGACGATACCGATAGAGTTGAACACGAAGCTTTCACAGACTTCTTTATTGGCAGTGATGCCGTTGACACATTTTTCAACCAGATTACGGCATGCGTTGCTCAGGATAGACATAGATTCAAACATAGCCTGACCAATCGCTGGTTCCATTACGTTAAGCTGCAACTGACCGGCTTCTGCTGCCATCGTGATACACATATCGTTACCAATGACTTTGAAGCAAACTTGGTTAACGACTTCTGGTACAACCGGGTTAACTTTAGCTGGCATGATGGAAGAACCAGCCTGCAATTCTGGCAGGTTGATTTCATTCAGGCCAGTACGGGGACCGGAAGAGAGCAGGCGCAAGTCGTTACAAATCTTGGACATCTTAACAGCCAGACGCTTCAACGCGCCATGAACCATAACGTAAGCCCCGCAGTCAGAAGTAGCTTCGATCAAATCCTCTGCTGGCAGGCAAGGCAGGCCTGTCACTTCCGCCAATTTTTCAACGACCAATTGTTGGTAACCTGGTGCAGTGTTCAAACCAGTACCGATAGCGGTAGCGCCAAGGTTGACTTCCAGCAGCAGTTCTGCTGTACGGGTGATGTTTTTGATCTCTTCTTTCAACAGCATGGAAAAAGCACGGAATTCTTGGCCCAGAGTCATGGGGACAGCATCTTGCAGCTGGGTACGACCCATTTTCAGGATGTCATCGAATTCAATCCCTTTCTTATCGAAGCCTGCTTTCAACAGCTCAATCGAATCAATTAAGTGCATCAGGGAATTATAAACAGCAATACGGAAGCCTGTAGGGTAAGCATCATTGGTTGACTGGCTTCTGTTCAGGTGATCATTTGGGTTCAGGTACTCATATTCACCCTTTTGATGCCCCATCAACTCTAGGCCGATGTTTGCCAGCACTTCATTGGTATTCATGTTCAGTGAAGTACCTGCGCCACCCTGAAAGACATCAACAGGGAATTGATCCATACATTTGCCTGCATTGAGGACTTCATCACATGCTTTGACAATAATATCCGCTACTTTTCCCGGAATAGTATGGAGTTCTTTGTTTGCCAGTGCTGCGGCTTTCTTTACCATCACCATGCCTCGGATAAATTCAGGCACGTTGTTGATGGTACGGTCACTAATATAAAAATTTTCAATCGCACGTAGAGTGTGAATACCATAGTAGGCTTCAGCAGGAACTTCTCGTTTACCTAACAGGTCTTCTTCGATACGAATGTTGTTTGACATGAGAACCTTCTTAAATTAGATGCGTTTTTTACTGTTCTATTATGTGTTTGTTGAGAAATAATGTTGCCGACAACAATTTCCCTGATATTAGTCACTTATCATGGAATTGCTGGCGCGATCATATGTGGATTTGTGAAAAATGCCTTGAACCTGGATCACTTTATAATGCTATTTTACTAATGAAATAACATATGTGTGACTAAAGTCACAATTACGGAGGGAGAAAGTTAAGTATCCGAAGTATTGAAAACTGCCATAATGATCCCCACATATGTTATCTAACCCCATATTATGTGATCTAATATAGTGTGCGTGATTAAATAGTATGCATGATCAAATAGTGTGAACTCTCAATAATGATGAAAGGAGACCCACGTGCGCTGGCTCCCACTTATTCTTATATGCCTTCTGGTTTACATCGAGTCTGTCCTGTTTGTTCGGGTTGCCTCTGAAGTTGGGGTCCTGTTGACTCTGTTGTTGGTTATCCTTACCTCTTGTCTTGGTGTGTCCCTTGTACGTAATCAAGGCATCAAAAATTTTATGTCTATGCAGCAAAAAATCGCAGCGGGTGAGAGTCCAGCGGAAGAAGCAGTCAAAAGTGTTTCTCTGGTAATAGCTGGATTCTTGCTGATACTGCCCGGTTTCTTCACCGATTTTCTTGGATTATTGCTGCTGTTGTCCCCAGTACAAAAACTCCTGACAGCGAAGTTATTGCCTCATATTAATTTTTACCGTCCGAATACTTTTTATGGTTCTGGTAAACATGCCAGTGGTTATGGTCAGAATGGGCAGACATTTGAGGGAGAATATGAGCGCAGGCAAGATGGCTCTCCCTATACATTGGATGATCAAAAATCCGGTGAACAAAAAAATCATGATGATCAGGGCAGCGAGCACAATAAGAAATAATGATCTCTGCTTCGGTTGAAATTTCGGTAGGTAAGAAAAAAGTAAAATATTTTTTGCTGCCTACCCTTGAAGTAATGACCTCAAGCCCCAACTTGTAGCTTCATGGTACTGGTTCTGTTGAGGTCTGGTATCAATCCTCTTACCTGATATGGACTTTATTATTTATAGGAGATCTACCAATGAAAATTCGTCCATTACATGACCGCGTTATCGTCAAGCGTACAGAAGTTGAATCAAAATCCGCTGGCGGGATTGTTCTGACAGGCTCTGCTGCGGGTAAATCTACCCGTGGGGAAATTTTGGCAGTCGGCAATGGTCGCATTCTTGAAAATGGGGAAGTGAAAGCGCTGGATGTAAAAGTGGGTGATACCGTCATTTTTAATGAAGGTTACGGCGTCAAAGCAGAAAAGATCGATAATGAAGAAGTATTGATCATGTCTGAAAGTGACATTCTGGCAATTGTTGAAGCGTAATTGAGTATCTTGTTACATTCAGATCTTCTTAATTGAACGAATTTAAAGGAAAGACACAATGGCAGCAAAAGACGTTAAATTTGGTAATGATGCTCGCAGCAAAATGCTACGTGGTGTAAATGTACTGGCTGATGCAGTTAAAGTGACCCTGGGCCCTAAAGGCCGTAATGTAATTCTGGATAAATCTTTCGGTGCACCTGTCATCACTAAAGACGGTGTATCTGTAGCACGTGAAATCGAATTGGAAGACAAATTCGAGAATATGGGCGCTCAGATGGTTAAAGAAGTCGCTTCTAAAGCCAATGACGCAGCAGGTGATGGTACTACCACTGCAACCGTATTGGCACAAGCTATCGTCACTGAAGGTCTGAAAGCTGTTGCTGCTGGCATGAACCCAATGGACCTGAAGCGCGGTATCGATAAAGCAGTTATTTCTGCTGTTGAAGAGCTGAAAAAACTGTCCGTACCTTGCTCTGATTCTACTGCTATTGCACAGGTTGGTACTATCTCTGCAAACTCCGACGAAACCGTAGGCAAACTGATCGCAGAAGCGATGGACAAAGTCGGCAAAGAAGGTGTAATCACCGTTGAAGAAGGTACTGGTCTGGAAGACGAGCTGGATGTTGTTGAAGGTATGCAGTTCGACCGTGGCTACTTGTCTCCTTATTTCATCAATAAACCAGAGTCTGGTTCCGTTGAACTGGAAAACCCATACATCCTGCTGGTTGACAAGAAAATTTCCAACATCCGTGAACTGTTGCCAGTTCTGGAAGGCGTAGCTAAAGCAAGCAAGCCTTTGATAATTATTGCTGAAGATGTTGAAGGTGAAGCGCTGGCAACTCTGGTTGTTAACAACATGCGTGGTATCGTGAAAGTGGCTGCGGTTAAAGCACCTGGCTTTGGTGATCGCCGTAAAGCAATGCTGCAAGATATCGCTACCCTGACCAACGGTACTGTTATCTCTGAAGAGATCGGTCTGGAGCTGGAAAAAGCGACTCTGGAAGATCTGGGTCAGGCAAAACGTATTGTTATCAACAAAGACACCACAATTATCATTGATGGCGTAGGTGAAGAAGGCACAATTGCTGCACGTGTTACTCAAATCCGTCAGCAAATCGAAGAATCTACTTCTGACTATGACCGTGAAAAACTGCAAGAGCGCGTAGCTAAACTGGCGGGCGGTGTTGCAGTAATCAAAGTCGGTGCAGCAACTGAAATTGAAATGAAAGAAAAACGCGCTCGCGTTGACGATGCACTGCACGCAACCCGTGCGGCTGTAGAAGAAGGTGTTGTTGCTGGTGGTGGTGTTGCTCTGGTTCGCGTAGCTGCTACTATTTCTGAGCTGACTGGTGACAACGAAGATCAAAACGTAGGTATCCGCGTTGCACTGCGTGCAATGGAAGCGCCAATGCGTCAGATCGTAGACAACGCAGGTGAAGAACCATCTGTTGTTGTAAACAACGTGAAAGCAGGTAAAGACAACTACGGTTATAACGCTGCAACCGAACAGTACGGCGATATGATCGATATGGGTATCCTGGATCCAACTAAAGTAACCCGTTCTGCACTGCAATTCGCAGCTTCTATCGCAGGCCTGATGATCACTACCGAAGCAATGGTGACTGAAATGCCTAAAGATGATAAAGCTGACTTAGGTGCTGCTGGTGGTATGGGTGGCATGGGTGGTATGGGCGGCATGATGTAATGCTGTTCACCCTGATGATGGAGTGAGTTCTCCATCTACTAGGATAAGACTTTGAAGGCGAGCAGAAAAATACTGCTCGCCTTTTTATTTTTTTGTCTTAATTGGATACAAAAGGGTATATTTATCATTATGGTAGGAATCCCTATAATCAATGAGGAAAGTTATGCGAATCAAAATGTTGCTTGGTGCGTCAGTATTATTGTTGGCAGGCTGTACAACAAATCATCAATTAACTTCTGCCGGTGCTAATGTGCGTTTTGTCGATACTCAACCAGACAGTGAATGCCAGCGGTTAGGGGAAGTTGCTGGTATGCAAAGCAACTGGCTCAATGGCGTTAGCAATGAGAGCAGTTCTATGCGTAGTGCCGCCAATGACTTACGCAATAAAGCGGCTGAAATAGGTGGCAATGTTATTTATGGTGTAAGCAGCCCATCAGAGGGATTATTGGCTAGTTTTGTTCCCCTTGATAGCAAAATGGTTGGTCAGGTCTATAAGTGTCCATAGGCACTAATGACATATAATCAATGCCATAAAAAAGCAAAAAATATAGCCTCGTAGATGAAATGGTGCTGTTTATCTGTATGTGGATGTAAAAAATCGATGAGGTTGGTGAGAAAGTGGTCTGGGCAATGCTCAGAAAGAATGTTGCCGAAATATCAAGAGTTGCGTATACATTCGGTTTCTGTGCGCTGCCCATCCAGAAGATCTTCAATGATGGTGTGGGATTAATCAGTGATTGATTGGTATGAGGAATATCACTGGTTCTGGGTTAGCCCTAAATCCAGAGGCGTTTTGCTTGGCTCTCCACCAATTTCCCTTGTCAGGCTCGGAACCAGATAGCCAGAGACTTTAGTCAATAATTCTCGCATGATAGCTTTTGCTTCTTCATCTCCCACAAGAAAATGTGCAGCACCTTGTACTTTGTCCAGAACGTGAATGTAGTAAGGCAATATACCTGCATCGAATAGCGCATTACTTAAATCAGCCAGAGTATCTGCATTATCATTGATATCACGCAGCATCACACTTTGATTCAGAAGGGTCACACCCGCTTGCTTTAGCTTCATCATGCTTTTGCGGAACGCATCATCAATTTCATTTGCATGATTGATGTGGGTCACCATGATCACCTGCAAATTGGTTTGTGCTAAACGATTACACAGTGAAAGAGTGATCCGATCGGGGATTACAACCGGCAAGCGCGTATGGATCCGCAACCGCTTAATATGTGGAATGGATTCTATCCGACTGATTAACCAGTCCAGTTCATGATCCTTGGCCATGAGTGGATCACCACCAGAGAAGATAATTTCGTCAAGCTCTGGGTGTTGTTCAATATAATCCAAAGCAAGCTGCCAGTTGTTTTTGTTACCTTTATTGCCTTCATAAGGGAAATGACGACGGAAACAATAACGACAATTGACTGCGCATCCTCCTTTGACCAATAGCAAAGCCCGATTGCGATATTTATGTAAAAGACCAGGAACGACACTGCGCTGTTCATCCAGTGGATCAGTCGAGAAACCAGGGGACGTAGCAAATTCTTCCCGTGAGGTCAGGACTTGTAATAAAAGAGGATCGCGGGGATCTCCCTTTTTCATTCGTGTTACAAATGCTCTTGGTACACGCAGTGGAAACAAACGCTTTGCTTCATTGCCTTCTTGCAGCATTGCATGCGTGTTTAAGGATAATAGTTGTAACAACTCGTTGGGATCAGTAATAACATCTGCAAGTTGTTTTAGCCAGGCTTCTCTGACGGGGTGAATATGGGTTATAATATGTGCCATTTTTTTGGCTAAGCCATTTTGTTAAAAATTAGAGGATCTCCATGGCTACTTATAGTACCAATGAATTCCGTTCAGGTCTTAAAATCATGTTAGATGGCGAGCCGTGCGCTATTCTGGACAGTGAATTTGTTAAACCAGGTAAAGGGCAGGCATTCGCCCGTGTTCGTATTCGTAAACTGATTTCTGGTAAACTGCTGGAAAAAACTTTTAAATCAACAGATTCTGCTGAAAGTGCAGATGTCATGGATGCCAGCCTGACTTATTTGTACAACGATGGTGAATTCTGGCATTTCATGAATAACGAAACTTTCGAGCAGCTGGCGGCGGATGCGAAAGCCGTTGGTGACAATGCAAAATGGCTGATCGATCAGGCTGAATGTATTCTGACTCTGTGGGATGGCCGTCCTATCGCTGTTACTCCCCCAAACTTCGTTGAGCTGGAAGTGGTTGAAACCGATCCTGGTCTGAAAGGTGATACCGCTGGTACCGGTGGTAAACCTGCAACTTTGAGCACAGGCGCTGTGGTAAAAGTACCTCTGTTTGTACAGATTGGCGAAATCATCAAAGTTGATACCCGTTCTAACGAATACGTATCTCGCGTAAAATAATCGCGTTTGTTATTTTAAAAAAACCGCAATCTCTTCGTCTAGAGAATGCGGTTTTTTTTGTTATAGCTCATCGGTCGTTATTATTGCGACTGTCAGATCGGATAGCTATAATCCAGTTTCATTTCTTATCGTTATCCTGGACGGCCTGGATAAACGTCATTTCATTGGGGACGGCCCCACTAGTCATCATATAAAGGGAAAGGCATGTCTTGGTTGATCCTTCTTATTGCTGGTTTGTTGGAAGTAGTGTGGGCTGTAGGCCTGAAATATACCCAGGGTTTTTCACGTTTGATGCCAAGTGTAATTACGATTAGCGCGATGACTGTCAGTGTGGGGCTATTGGCCTATGCGATGAAAAACCTGCCGGCAGGAACTGCTTATGCTGTGTGGACAGGCATTGGTGCTGTAGGTACGGCGATTTTCGGCATTATGGTGTTAGGGGAATCTGCGAATTTTGTCAGAGTGTTGAGCCTTGGCTTGATTGTGATAGGCATTATTGGCTTAAAGCTGGCTAGCTGATCTTATGTGAATAAACCCAGCTAGGCTGGGTCTATTTTACAATCATCATTTTCTTTCATAACGCGAAGGCCATATTTCTTCTGGTGTGCGTTCCAGTGCTGCTGCGATAAGACGCTCGCCTTTTGGCCAGTGTCGTTGCAATGCATTGGCAAGAGTTGATGATGCCAACCCTGCTGCTCGTGATACTTCTGACAATGTGGTTCCGCGCTTTTTCAATTCAGCGATGATATCAGCAGAATGCCAGTCTTTTTTTTCCATCCTTAAGATCTCCAATTATCTATTATTTTTTCAATTAAAAAGTAAGTATTAAGTAGATTATAAGTCACATATCATAGCATAACTCAAATTGAAACGTGACTCATAGTCCGTGGTCGGATAAGTAACACGAATCGATACTTATCGGATGAAAAAATCGAACAGCATCAAATGTCTTTTTGGACAAAGAATTAGGTATCTCAGGAGAGAAGCTGGGATGTCACAGGAAGCTTTTGCTGATAAATGTGGGTTGGATCGAACCTATGTCAGTGGCATTGAGCGTGGTGTCAGGAATCCTACCTTGGAAATTATTTATGTAATAGCAAATGGATTACAGATTGAACTTAATGAGCTGTTCAATTTCGAAACAATACATCCTCCCCATTAAATATTCTCTATATCTACCATCTTTCAAGTTGCAGCCAATAAAGCTGCGACTGAAAAATCATTTTTCCCTTGTTATTTCTCTTTAATACGAAGCTAAGATACATATTCTTTTTTTGAATATGATATTTGTTTTTGTCATATTATGAGTAATGATTGCTGGGATTTGGTGAAAAAATGTCCTTTTATTAGATATAAGCGGGAAAAAGATGGTGTCATTAATCCCTGAGCTTGCGATTGGAGCGATTATTGGTTTAATTATCAGTACTACCGGCGTTGGTGGTGGCGTGGTGGTTTTGCCGATCCTGAGCTATTTTTTCGGATTGGATGCATTGGCTTCTGTAGCGACAGCTAATCTTCTTTCAATGCTGATGAAAATATCATCTTCTTACATTCACTTTCGCATGGGCAATATTCCCTTACGTCAATCTTTGATTATTCTGCTGATCATGATACCCGGTACGGTGTTGGCCAGTTATGGAGTAACGATGTTGAGTCATGTAAGCTATTATCAGGTACAACTTGAATGGGGAATTAATTTATTGGTTTTATTGGCTATCTTATTCTCCCTGTATCTTTTTTATCGTCGAATACGTCAGCCACAGTTAAAAATGAGCCAAATGCAACCACAATCCAGGCTGATTAAGCCTCTTTTACTGCCCGGTACAGGGGCAGGGTTGGTGCTTGGAGCGACGGGAGTTGGTGGTGGCATAGTGGTATTGCCATTACTACTACGCTATGCGCAAATGAATATCAAACAAGCGGTTGGTGTTTCCCTGTTTGTCACAATGATATTATCCGGTTCATCTGCTTTTGCTTATGCGTACGGAGGATATACGGATTGGAAACTGGCATTGGTGCTGTTTGTTGGTTCTTTGCTGGCGATCCCTTTTGCCAAGTATCTGATGAAGCATTTGCCTGACAAGATATTACAATATGCCACATTGTTCTTGATCTTATGCGGTGCTGTATTGATGGGATTCCGGTTAATTTGAAGAAACTTCCTTGACTATTGAGGCGAGCGATAGACCCAACAGCCAAAGAATATATTGAATATAATTAATAAAGCAGTAAGTGGTATTAATAAATAAGTAGTATTAATAAATCAATAAGTAGTTTCGCCAATATTTTTCAGGGCATTAATCACTAATTGCCAGAACTTGCTGTGATCCAATTTGACAGCAACTTGTGTATGGCAATCTTCAGGTGGAGGAGAACGGAAATCTGCCACTGTCATTCCGGTTGTTAATGCTCCCGTTAGCTCAATATTAACGGGAACTTTTTGGGTCGTCATAACATCAGGATCGATCACATAAGCTACAGCACAGGGATCATGCACTGGAGGATAACCAAATCCCTGATGCTCACGATATCTATCCCCATAAAATTTCAGCGCATCCAACACGAATTGCGAGGAACGTGTCTTAATTTGAGCGATTGCCTTGATAATTTCAGGTGTTGCTTGAGCTTGATGAGTGAGATCTAAACCAACCATCGTCAGCGGCCATTTTTCATTAAAAACAATGTGTGCGGCTTCTGGATCGATCACAATATTAAATTCCGCAACTGCACTTCTGTTTCCTTTATGATAACCCCCTCCCATCAATACGACTTCCTTCACCCGCTCAACGATTTGCGGTGCTTTGCGTGCGGCCATAGCGATGTTCGTCAAACCCGCAGTTGGAACCAGAGTCACACTTTTGGGCGGATTTTCCATAATCACATCAATAATTAAATCAACTGCATGGCGAGTATCCAGTTTCATTGCTGGCTCAGGAAGAATGGGGCCATCTAAGCCAGTTTCACCATGAATGTCTGGGGCTGTCTTGATCTCACGAACAAGTGGACGGTGGCATCCTGCTGCGAAAGGAACATTGTGAATATTGGCGATGCGTGCAATGCAAAGGGCATTGCGGGTTACTTTATTCAGGGTTTGATTGCCAACAACGGTTGTGACAGCCAACAGCTCAATATTCGGGTTCCCGTGGGCAAGCAGGAGAGCAATGGCGTCATCATGTCCGGGATCGCAGTCAAGGATAATTTTCTTGGGTAGCATATTTATTCCTTTTAGTGACTATACCCATTATTTTCAAGTCGTTGTTTTATTAGTGATAACTCGAAACCTACTAGGTACATATATAAATATCTTTTCTCAGAATAATTCACTAACAGAAAAAATTCCTCCCAATCCATCACAAAGTGAAAATATAAAAGTTACATCTTGTTAATAAATATTTTAATAATTGTGATTTGATTAACATGAAGGCAACAAATGATTTGAGCATTTCAATTACATATGATTCATATATATATATCAGATAATAAGTGCGTTAATTGTTATTTATATCAATTTGTTAATATTTCGACCCTTTATTGCTTTGTTAATACACTTGAATAACCAATATTCAATAAATGTGATAAATCTCCCTGAGAAATGGAGTAGCAAGGTGATCGTCTGAACACCATCAGGGGATAAGCAGATGCTCATGGGGTATAACATGAATAATCAACTTGATTCATTAACATACTATGCGGCAACAAAAAAATACGATCTTCGTTTCCCAATGCTGACAGAAGATTTGGATGTTGATGTAGTTATCATTGGCGGAGGTTTTTCTGGTATCAATACGGCATTAGAACTGGCAGAAAAAGGCATCACTAATATTGCGATTTTGGAAGGCCGGACTTTGGGATATGGCGGTACAGGCCGTAATGGTGGTCAAGTGATGACGGGCATTGGTCATGACTTGAATAAGATCAAGCGCCATACGGGTACAAAAGGTTTGGAAACCATATTTAAAATCAGTAGCTTGGGTGCAGGGATAATTCGTGATCGAATCGCCAAATATGATATTCAGGCTGATTTTTGCCAAGGTTATGCATATCTTGGCTGGAATCCGCGACATGATAAAACATTGCATAGTTGGTTGCAGGAATTTCGTTCGGCTTCCCCTGATGAAGAAATTGAACTTTATACTGGTGTGGATGTTAAGAAAGTTATTGGTTCGGACCGCTATACCAGCGCATTAAAACACATGGGTGGCGGGCATGTTCATTCGCTCAATCTGCTGTTGGGAGAAGCCAAGGCTGCCACTGAATACGGTGTCAAAATTTTTGAAAACAGTCAGGTTGTGAACGTAGAGTATGGCCCCAGAGTCACAGTTCGCACATCAATGGGGTCAGTTCGTGCCAATAAGATGTTGTGGGCATGCAATGCCTTTTTGGATGGACTCGAACCGACTATTTATAGAAAAACGATCAATACCTATGCCTTCCAATTGATGACTGGAGAACTGTCGGACGATTTGATTGAAAGGATCAGTCCGATTCGTGGAGCATACAGTGATATTAGCCCTGTCATCGATTACTACCGTGTTACCAAAGAAAATCGTTTGCTATATGGCAGCGCGACACATTTCATTGAATATATACCTTCTGATTTAAAAGCATGGAACCGCAATCTCATGCTCAAAACTTTCCCTTACCTGAAAGATGTGAAGGTAGAACTGGCATGGGGCGGGCCATTATGTTGCAGCGCCAATCTGTTTCCGCAAATTGGTTCTCTGCCTGATCATAAAAATGTGTTCTATGTTCAAGGGTATTCGGGGTTTGGTGTGACACCTAGCCACATTATCTGCAAAATTCTGGCTGAAGGAATGAGTGAAGGCTCAGATCGTTATTCGCTACTGAGTTCGATTCCACACCTCAATATTATCGGGAAAGACAGATTGAGAAATGTATTGCTCTCTGCCGGTAAGATCTGGCACCAAACTGCAGGTTATTGGCAAGGACGTCGTTAGTTTTATCACTGTTTAGATTTTTTTTGTCACTATTTTCTTTTTATTATTTTTTTGAACAGTAACTATTTATTTGAACAGTAACTATTAAAAGGTAAAAGTCATGATAAAGCCATTATTGTTAGATAAAGCACTTCCTGAATTAATGCCAATTGGCAGTGTCACCAATCTTGGTTCTGTTGTGGTGGACGGTGATCCACAGGCGAGTGTAGCCATGACCCATGGGAAACCATCGGATAATCTGACATGTGGTATTTTCGCCTGTACCAAGGGCATATTTAAAATGACCTATTCCTTTGATGAAATGGCAACGGTGCATGAAGGCTCAATGAAACTGACTGATGTCAAAACAGGGGTTACGGTCGAATATCATAAAGGCGACTCGTGGTTTGCGGTAAAAGGGACTGAAGTATTGTGGGAAATCACCAGTGAGCGTTTCGTCAAACATTACATGGCTTGTATAAACGGGTAAGTATCCGGCTAGACAGAGGAAAAGATAATGAGTGAAATTAATTTGTTGGGGTCGGTTACTGCTTTCTTGCAGCGTTCTCACGGTCATTATATTAATGGAGTCTCTATTCTTGGTCAGGAAAAGGAAACTTTTTCCATCGTTAACCCAGCTTCTGGTGAAATGATAGCGACGGTCAATCAGGGAGGAGAGGCCGAAGTTAATCAGGCAATGCAGGCGGCATCGGCCGCTTTTCACGGATCATGGGCACAAATTTCCCCTATAGAGCGGGGAAATTGTCTGAATCGGCTGGCTGATCTATTACAGAAAAATGGTGAGGAGCTGGCGCAACTGGAAAGTTTATGTTCTGGTAAACCGATTCAATTATCCCGTATGCTGGAAGTGGGAGCATCAGCCGATTATTTACGCTATTTTGCGGGATGGTCGAGCAAAATCACTGGCGAAACATTGAATGTCTCATTGCCATCGCTTAAAGGAGAAAAATATAGCGCCTTTACTTATCGTGAACCCATTGGCGTTGTGGTCGGTATTATTCCGTGGAATTTCTCCATCATGATAGCGATTTGGAAATTGGGCGCAGCATTGACCAGTGGTTGTACTATTGTGCTTAAACCCAGCGAATATACTCCTTTAACCATACTGCGTGTGGCTGAACTGGCAAAAGAAGCAGGAATTCCAGATGGTGTGATCAATATCGTCAATGGTTCAGGCGCTCGCATTGGATCTTCTCTGATTAGTCATCCTCAATGTGCCAAAGTTACTTTTACTGGCTCAATTCCAACAGGCATGAGCGTGGGTAAATCGGCTCTGGAGCAAGGATTGAAGCGCACAACACTGGAGCTTGGGGGCAAAAACGCAGCGGCGTTTCTGTCGGATATGAGCGTTGAGAAAATCGTTGATGGCATATTGGAAGCGGGATACGTGTATCAAGGGCAAATCTGTGCGGCTGCGGAGCGTTTTTATATTCCATCTGTCCACATGGATGATGTTTTAACGTTACTTTCTGAACGATTATCTGTGATGAAAATCGGCTCCCCTCTTGATGAATCAACGGAAATGGGACCTCTGGCAAACAAAGCACATTATGACAAAATTCTGTCTCTGTTTGAAAAAGCGCGTCAGGAAGATTGCGAAATTGTCTACGGAGGCTACGCACTGGAAGGGCCGGGATTTTTTGTCGCGCCCACGATCGTGAAAGCCAATAGTGCTGAAGACACGTTAATGAAAGAAGAGACATTCGGGCCGATCGGTACTTTCCTCAGTTATGACGATGAGGACGAGTTAATTGGCATGATGAATGCAACGCCATTTGGATTGTCTGCCAGTTTATGGACGAACAATATGAGTAAAGCAATGCGTATGACTTCACGCATTGAAGCAGGAATTGTTTGGATCAACATGCATACGTTCCTGGATCCTGCGCTTCCGTTTGGTGGCTGGAAATCTTCAGGGATTGGCCGTGAATTTGGCAGTGCATTTATTGAACATTATACGGAACTGAAATCGGTCATGGTGCGTTATTGATGGAATAGTGAGTTTATATTTAGGCTTATATTGGTAGAGCGCTGCTCGGTCTTTGGCTGTTGAAGCGCTCATTTTCCCCTTCCTGTCTTGCTGAAACCGTGGCCTTGGATAAAGCCGTACAAGTTGGTCTTAAATTTGCCAAAGAACATGGTGACACTCTTGTGATAGTGACTGTTGATCATGCGCATTCTAGTCAGATCGTTGAGCCTGATGTCAAATCACCCGGCTTGACTCGATCGCTGATTACGAAAGATGGTGCAGTTATGACAGTAAATTATGGTAATTCGGAAGGGAATAGTCAGGAGCATACCGGTACACAGCTACGCGTTGCCGCTTATGGCCCACATGCTGCTAATGTTGTCGGTTTGACTGATCAAACGAATCGGTTTTTTACCATACGTGATGCAATGGACTTGAAATAATAATGGTGATAAATGAAGAAAATACGTCAGTTGTCCCGCTGGGAACTTCCTGATGTCTGGAAGATTGATCGCACTGAGTTAATAGAAAACTTATATATTCAGAAGCAGGATAAATTAATACTTATGCCGCAATGCTTTGACATGAAAGGTTGGCCGGAAGGTGAAGCGGAAACTTATACGCCAATTCTTCTCGATAGCTATGATCGTGGGGCGCTCTTTATGGGCGCTTTCGCAGAGAACGAAAATGACACATTGATCGCTGCTGCCAGTGTTGATCCTCACTGGCGCGGGGAAAACAGTGACCTGCTTCAATTGTCTTTTTTGCATATTAGCAAGGCATATCGCGGTTCAGGCTTGGGAAAACAGCTATTCCATTGCTGCATTGATTTTGCCAAAGCAAAAGGAGCGAAAGGGTTATATATCTCATCAATACCGTCAGAAAATGCCGTGAATTTCTACTGGCATATGGGATGTTTACTGATTGATCAGCCTGATGCTGAACTTTATCAGCGAGAACCTGACGATATTCATTTGATCTATACCATCAATCCTTGATTAACAGCGCGGGAGATTTTTATCCCGCGTCCTTCTTCCTGATTTCGAAAGGGACTTGATGCTTTGAATAAGCGGCAAAATCAGCAAGTAAATTATAAGAAGGATCAAATAAGATTGAGGAAACTATAAGAAGGAAAAGCACAAGATAAGAAAGGGAAGAAAAATGAAACAGTGGTGCGAAGGGGGGGACTTGAACCCCCACGTCCGTAAGGACACTAACACCTGAAGCTAGCGCGTCTACCAATTCCGCCACCCTCGCAGGTACTGCCATTTATCTTATTTGCTTAACCGGTTTTTTTAACTAATAGTTATCTGATTTGGTGCGAAGGGGGGGACTTGAACCCCCACGTCCGTAAGAACACTAACACCTGAAGCTAGCGCGTCTACCAATTCCGCCACCCTCGCATATATCAGACACTATCACTTAAACGGATAGCATGGAGGCGCATTCTAGAGATTTTATGGCTGGCGTCAATCATTATTTGGTGAGAAAACGTGTGATTGGCGCAAAAATCGGCATGTCAATATGCTTGGGGAAGGCAGAGATAATATGCTGAAAAATAGAAATTGCCTGCCCATTAAACTGGAGCAGGCAAAACAGGGATGCATTTAATGCCTGAGTTATTTCTTCGTCGCTTGGTATACTTTGAATTTACCTGTTTGCGCAATGACTTCATGGTTACCGAAGGTATTATCCAGCAGGTCAGGATAAGGTAAGAAAGCGTTTGCGACGATCCGCAATTTACCACCGGATTTAAGATAATTTGGTGCCATGCGAATTATATCATCGGCAGCAACCAAGTTAGTTTTCAAGCCATCATGGAATGGTGGATTAGAAATAATCCAGTTGAATTTTTCATCAATGGCTGAATACACATTACTGGTGACCACATTGCCTTCCAGCTTATTGGCTTTCAGTGTTGCCTTGCTGGATGTGATGGCAGCAGCATTGACATCGCTTAGTGTCAGGGACAGATCAGGGTTCTTTTTACCCAATACGGTTGCTAATACCCCAGCACCACAAGCAACATCCAACAGGCTGCCAGAGATAGGGGCATCAAAAGTGGAAAGCAACAGACGACTGCCGACATCCAAATCATCTTGGCTGAATACACCGGGCAGCGTATTGACCGTGACATCTCCCACCTGATAGCTGTTCCACCAATTGTTTTGATCAAACTGAACCTGATTTTTCAATTGACCATAAAACAGACTGCAACGACGTGCTGTATCAATTTTGTGGAAAGTAGCAATACCTTCCATTAATTTATCAACACTGCGTACACCACTACGGTTCTCACCCACGATAAAAATATCCGTTCCGGGAGACAGGATGGAGAACAGATTGCGTAGTTGGAAACGTGCTTCCTGCTTGCTTTTTGGCCAATAATAAATCAGTGTGTCACATTCTTTGATAAATGTGCTGTCCGCTAAAAGGCCAAACCAGGCATTATCACCAAGCTGACGGATCAGGGATTGCCAATGGTGATATTGGCTAGTATGCACACGCACACTTGCCGCTTCAATTTCTGTTGCCAGATTGTCCTGAAGATCACCGGCAAAGAGTAGATGATGAGAGCGGAATTGCTCATAATGACGCAGGATAACTTCGCTGGCCGGGGTTAATACTGACATCTATGTATAGCTCCTATAAATCTTTATCCAAGTATAAGTATCAGCGTGCAGAACTGAATGCCATGCTGGTTGGCGTAGAGATAAGCCCTCTGATAATATATTACCTGTTATTTTTTATGGCAGATGGAATAAAACACGATGACGAAGCGTGACAGATTACTCTCCCAACTGGGGATCACCCAATGGGTTTTGCGTAGCCCAATGACCTTGCAAGGTGAATTATCTGTCCTCATCCCTGATTCAACCCGTCTATTGATCATTAGTTATGATCAAATTGACTTAAGTCATTCATTGTTTGCTGATATTTTTACAGCCATGGGGATTGATGCCTCATCGGTATATTGCATCACGACAAAAGATGTTGAGCTACTTTCAGAATCAATCCACTGCCCGTGCTGGCTGTTAGGGGTTGATATTACCTTATCAATACAAGGGATTTCTTTGAGAAGCTCGGCATTAAATGACTTATCTCTTGATGGGAATGCAAAACGCGCTCTTTGGCAACAAATTTACCATTATGAAGAATATTTCTCTATTAACTCTCGTTGATCTTCCAGCCGCATTTCAAGTAGAGCAGGCCAGCCATGCGTTTCCGTGGAGTGAAAAAACCTTTTACTCTAATCAGGGAGAACGTTATATCAACTATAAGATAACGCAGAATAACCAGATTATCGGTTTTGCGATAACACAATATGTCATGGATGAAGCCACACTATTTAATATTGCTATTCATCCTGAACATCAATCGTGTGGACATGGCAGGGCATTGCTGATGTATCTCATTAATATATTGCCTGAAAAACAGATCAACACGCTGTGGCTTGAGGTACGGCGCTCGAATCAATCTGCCATTCGTTTATATGAAGATATAGGCTTCAATGAAGTTTCCATCCGCAAGAATTATTACCCGACTGAAACAGGGAAAGAAGATGCCATTATTATGGCATTGCCGTTGTTTGGTGGGTGAAGGATGTTTATGAAAATTGTTGTGAAGTAGTATGCAACATTATCAAATTTCAACTGAATGAATTAATGATTGGCTTATGCTCTATCTTGAATATCATTGGTTGTTTATAAGTCCAAGTTCAGCGAAAATAACCGCCAATCACGATTAACATGACGGATTGAAAAGTGAAGCGCCAACAAGAGGCGCTTCCAAATGGTATCAATCCGTGCACAGACTAGAAGATACCAATTGATGTCAAATTCTCCATTTCTGCAAGAAGTCGCGAAACGGCGCACTTTTGCAATAATTTCTCACCCTGATGCGGGTAAAACAACTATTACTGAAAAAGTATTGCTGTTTGGACAGGCGATCCAGAAAGCGGGGACGGTAAAAGGCCGAGGCTCTAACCAGCACGCTAAATCTGACTGGATGGAAATGGAAAAACAGCGTGGCATCTCCATTACCACTTCCGTAATGCAGTTTCCTTATGGTGATTGTCTGGTTAACTTACTGGATACCCCTGGGCATGAAGACTTCTCTGAAGATACCTATCGTACTTTGACGGCTGTTGACTGCTGTTTGATGGTCATTGATGCTGCGAAAGGGGTTGAAGATCGTACTCGTAAGTTGATGGAGGTTACTCGTCTGCGTGATACGCCGATCCTGACATTCATGAACAAGCTCGACCGTGATATTCGTGATCCGATGGAGCTGATGGATGAAGTAGAAAATGAACTGAAAATTGCTTGTAGCCCGATTACATGGCCAATCGGCTGTGGCAAATCTTTCAAAGGTGTCTATCATCTCTATTTTGATGAAATTTACCTGTATCAGTCTGGTCAAGGGCATACCATTCAGGAAGTTCGTGCTATCAAAGGGTTGGATAATCCTGAACTAGATGCGGCAGTGGGTGAAGAGCTGGCGAACCAATTACGTGAAGAGCTGGAACTCGTCAAAGGGGCCTCCCATGAATTTGATCAGGAAGCTTTTTTGCAGGGCGAACTGACACCTGTCTTTTTCGGCACTGCATTGGGTAACTTTGGTGTTGATCACATGCTGGATGGTCTTGTTAAATGGGCTCCGACTCCAATGCCTCGTCAGACTGATGCGCGTGAAGTGATTTCCAGTGAAGAGAAATTCACAGGCTTTGTTTTCAAAATTCAGGCCAATATGGACCCGAAACACCGTGACCGCGTAGCATTTTTGCGGGTTGTTTCCGGTAAATATGAAAAGGGTATGAAACTGCGCCAAGTCCGCATTAAGAAAGATGTCGTCATTTCTGATGCACTGACTTTTATGGCGGGAGATCGTTCTCATGTTGAGCACGCTTACCCAGGGGATATTATCGGCCTGCACAATCATGGCACCATTCAGATTGGGGATACTTTTACCCAAGGTGAAGAGCTGAAGTTTACTGGTATTCCTAACTTCGCACCTGAATTATTCCGCCGTATTCGTCTGCGTGATCCGTTGAAACAAAAGCAATTGCTGAAAGGTCTGGTGCAATTGTCAGAAGAAGGTGCTGTACAGGTATTCCGCCCTCTTTCCAATAACGATCTGATCGTAGGGGCAGTAGGTGTACTCCAGTTTGATGTTGTTGTCGCTCGTTTGAAAAGTGAATACAACGTTGAAGCGCTGTATGAGCCAGTTAACGTTTCCACGGCCCGCTGGGTAGAGTGCAGCGATGCGAAGAAACTGGAAGAGTTCAAGCGTAAAAATGAGCAGAACTTGGCTTTTGATGGTGGTGATAACTTAACTTACATTGCGCCAACAATGGTCAATTTAAACTTGACCAGTGAACGCTATCCTGATGTTGCTTTCCGTAAGACACGGGAACACTGATATTCTTTTCAGGGCCAACAATCCTGTTGGTTCAGATCGCTGACAAACCCCGTTTAAAATAATAACGGGGTTTGTTTTTCACCATGAAAAATGTTGTGATTATTTTCCCCAATTTGGCCAATCAGATCGTTTACCAAACCCTCAATTTGTACTCCTGCTGCCTTGAACACTACTCAACTCAAACAACACCTCATCAGTAGACCATACCAATGATTCTGTTAGTTATTGTTTTACTTATTATTTTATTCTGACTTTATATTAATTTTAAGAATAATATCCTTGTTTAGTAAGTGTTGATGTTGCTTTCTGTAATATAAGTCGGTCTCAGCTGTCTAATTGATATACTGGCATACTGTGATTGTCTAAATAATGTACTCTTTATTGAAGGTATTATCTCATGTTAAGTAAAGGTGGTAGTATGAATAAGTCTCGAATTGCACACTCACTAGTGGCTGTCGTTTTAGGCTCAGTACTGGTCAGTAGTAGTGCTTTTGCAAATAATCTCTTTTCAGGAAATACACAATCATCGCAAGGAACGGCGAAGAAAATTGATAAACCGCTAAATAACTCAGGGGCAAAAGTTACTAGTCCTGTGCAGAATGCAGGTAACTCTTTTAACGACACTAAGATTACTACCGCAGTAAAAGATAAATTGCGTCTACAAAAGAATATAAACATTAGTGACATTTTAGTGAAAACAGAAAAAGGCATTGTTTATATTGCAGGCTTTGTTAAAAGCCAACCTCAGAAAACTAGAGTAGTTGCTCTGGTTAAGAGTGTAAAAGGCGTTAAGTCTGTGCGGTACGCTCTGGTAGTTAAAAAATAACTGGCATCATTAAAAGGGTGGCTAGTAATAAGCCACTCTTTTTACCTCTTTCTCCCTCAATAAAATCCTGCTCAATTAGTAGATTATCTAATAGAGAATGCTATTCGTCGTTGTATTCCTTTCCGCCACTTTGCAACTTGAAATCTATTGAGTGTATCAGCATTCTATTTTTTTATGATGTAACGGAAGTTTTACAAATAAGTTGTTTGAATAACAATATACTGATAGATATTCAGCGTGTGGGTTAGTCTTGATGCTGTCGTTGACTTTTAGAGGAGGAAGTGTGGGAAAGCATATTCCAATAACGTTGGGTAATATAGAACCCTTAGCTTATAAGTCACAGATAAAGCCAGGAAAAATTGCGCTTGTTTGTGAAGGAGGTGGTCAAAGGGGGATTTTTACCGCTGGCGTTTTGGATGAATTCCTCCGTCTTGGTTTTAATCCGTTTGAGTTGTTCCTTGGGACATCGGCGGGAGCTCAGAACCTTTCTGCCTATATTTGTGGTCAGCGTGGTTATGCACGTAAAGTGATCAGCCGTTATACAACAGATTCAACCTTCTTTAATCCATTCCGTTTTGTTCGCGGTGGGCATTTAATCGATCTGGATTGGTATATTGATACTATATCTGAGCAGTTGCCACTCAATATTCCGGTTGCAATGAGTCAGTTTGATGCTGGGCGTGAATTCTATATGTGCGCTTGCCGCGCTGATAATTTTGAGCCGGATTATCTGCATCCTAATGAGCGAAATTGGATGGATATTGTCAAAGCCTCGAGCGCCATTCCGGGATTTTATCGTAATGGTGTTACTCTTAGTGATGTGGTTTATCAAGATGGTGGCATTTGTGATGCGATTCCAGTGCAAGAAGCTTATCGCCGCGGAGCGGATACTATCGTCGTAATTCGGACAGTTCCTTCACAACTTTATTATACGCCTCAGTGGTTCAAGCGCATGGAGCGCTGGTTAGAGGTTAGTAGCCTGCAGAAAATGGTCAAGATGATCAACCTTCATGCACAGAGTTATCGCCAAACACAGAAATTTATCGAAAATCCACCGGATGGTGTACAAATCTTCGAAATCTATCCACCAGCACCATTGGCTACAATGGCATTAGGAAGTAGGCTCAGTGCACTAAATCAGGATTATCATTTGGGACGGCGTTGTGGACGATATTTTATGGCAACGATTGGGCATACTTTTGTTGAAGGAAAATTTGGATATGCAGAACGTAAGAGTTATGGGGTATGCCGTACGAGATTAAATTCTGATGGTATTAATCATAATCATTTTCGGAGAAATCATTTCCTGAACAGTGTCAATCATTGCCCGATAGTGGAACCTCCAGCATCTGATGTGATGGAAAATGTGCAAACGACAGAGATGAGCATGATGGATAACTTGGACAAATAGATGTTTATTGATACACATTGTCATTTTGATTTTTTCCCTTTTGCGGGGGATGAAATAGAGAGCCTGAACCAAGCCAGACAAATGGGTGTGGGAAAAATTATCGTTCCCACGATAAGTCAAATGAACTTCCAGAGAGTTGCGGCGTTGGCTGATGATTATCCCCCAATCTATGCTGCATTTGGTTTACATCCACTCTATGTTGCTGAACATCAGGCGGTTCACCTGGATGAGTTGGATCAGAAGCTACAGGAAAAAGGTGCTAAATGTGTAGCAGTAGGTGAAATTGGCCTTGACCTTTATATGCCTGAGCCGCAGTTTGAAAAGCAGAAAAATATGTTAGAAGCGCAGCTAAAACTCGCTAAACAACATGACTTACCCGTAATACTTCATTCCAGAAAAAGCCATGATCAATTGGCTGCAATCTTGAGAAAGCACAAGTTACCACGAACAGGGGTTGTTCATGGTTTTTCAGGTAGTTTGTCCCAAGCCCAAGCCTTTATTCGCCTGGGGTTTTACATTGGTGTTGGGGGAACAATTACCTACGATAGGGCACAAAAAACACGTAACACCATTTCACAATTGCCTTTGTCATCTTTGGTATTGGAAACAGATGCACCTGATATGCCATTGTCGGGGTTGCAGGGGCAGCCAAATCGACCAGAAAGAGTTGCACAGATTTTCTCAGTATTGTGTGAGTTGCGCCAAGAACCGTCAGATGAAATTGCCCAGCAAATTTATCAAAATAGTGTGACGCTATTCGCAATTGAGTGATTTATATTTAGGCAATTTATATGAGTTGATTCAAATTGCAACGCAGAAGCAATGTAATGAATCTTCAGGAACATAACTGACTATAAACCGGATGAGATAATATAACCGCAAAGCAGCAACTTAAAAGGTGAAAGGTACAGTAAACATTAATAACGCTTAACTTACATTCCTTGCCTATTTATCCTATTTTTTACCTTTTTCCCTATTAAATTATCTAATCCCACCGAAACTAAGTGGCTTTGTGTGATGCGGATCTCATTTTGCATTTTTATATTACTTTTTGTTGTATTAATTTGTGATGTTAGTTGCTTGTTCCTTTTTAGTGCTAGGTATAATCGGCTCACACAATGTCAGTAGGAACATATAAAACAACTGACATATTTTTTTTATTATTCATTCAGTGAACAGGGATTCTTCCAATGCAACTCCTTATGAGTCTGATAGGGATAGTAGTACTGATTTTTATCGCAGTGCTCTTCTCCAGTAACTACCGAGCCATTAAAATCCGTACTGTCCTGGGCGCCTTTTTGATTCAGGTTGCTATTGGGGCATTTGTACTTTATGTACCAGCCGGCAAAGACATTCTGGGAGGAATGTCAAGAGGCGTTTCCAACGTGATTGGATATGGTCAAAAAGGAACAGATTTTATTTTTGGCGGACTGGTTTCCGACAAAATGTTTGAATTGTTCGGCGGTGGTGGCTTTGTTTTTGCTCTGCGCGTTCTGCCAGTGATTGTTTTCTTCTCATCACTCATTGCAGTGTTGTATTACATAGGCGTTATGCAGCTCATCATCAAAATACTGGGTGGTGGATTGCAGAAAATACTGGGAACATCACGGACTGAATCTCTGTCTGCGACTGCGAATATTTTCGTGGGTCAAACTGAAGCTCCTCTGGTTGTGCGTCCTTATATTGCGACCATGACCCAATCTGAGTTGTTTGCGGTTATGTGTGGTGGTCTGGCTTCCGTTGCGGGTTCAGTATTGGCGGGTTATGCATCGATGGGTGTTCCGTTGGAGTACCTGATCGCGGCTTCATTCATGGCAGCACCAGGTGGTTTGCTGTTTGCGAAACTGCTAGTGCCGGAAACAGAAAAAACTCACGATACTGCTGATGCAATGTCATTGATTGCAGCGGAAGATCGTCCTGCAAATATCATTGATGCGGCTGCATCGGGTGCCGCATCCGGTATGCAACTGGCTCTGAACGTTGGTGCAATGCTGTTGGCATTCACCGCATTGATTGCTTTGCTCAATGGTATCTTAGGTGGTATCGGTGGCTGGTTCGATTACCCTCAATTATCTATGGAACTGGTTTTGGGCTGGGTTTTTGCACCAATTGCCTACCTGATCGGCGTTCCATGGCATGAAGCCACAATCGCAGGTTCTTTCATCGGCCAGAAAATCGTCGTTAATGAATTTGTGGCGTTCATGAACTTTGGTGAATACCTGAAAGCTGACGATATGGTTAAGGCTGCGGGTCTGCAAGTGCTTTCCGATCATACCAAAGCAATTATCGCCTTTGCTTTGTGTGGCTTCGCTAACTTGTCTTCTGTTGCGATCCTTCTGGGCGGCTTGGGTGGTATGGCACCAAACCGTCGCGGAGATATTGCCCGTTTCGGCTTGAAAGCTGTATTGGCAGGGTCACTCTCTAACTTGATGAGTGCAACAATTGCAGGATTCTTCCTCGCATTGTAAGACGCAGAGAACGTATATCAAATTGAATGCAGGTGAGATTTCTCACCTGTTTTTGTTTTTCCTGAAAATATTTAATGTGATTTAATTCACAATAAAATGTTTGTTGTTGCAAGAGTCATGTGATTAGTGTGATTTTAAGCACGAATTATTGTTCATTTACATGTTCAAATAATGATGTGCAGACACCTAATGGCGATGGTTGATCCCCATAACATCAGGCAATATGAAATATAAAGAAAGCTAAGTATAGTAAAGATATAGTGCAGAAAAAATGCGCAAACAGAGACAAATAGCGCAGAAAAACAGCGCGGAGAGAGGGAACTCTGTTGTTGCAGGGGCATATTGCCATAGCAACATCTTCAAGGAACCAAGTCCGCTCGCCAACAAACGAACTTATTGTTAAAAACGAACTTGTTGTTAAAAAAGTAATAGTTAAAAAGTAATGGTTAAAAAACAATTGCCATAAATAATCGTTAAAACTAATCGTTCGTTCAAAATAATCGTACAAAAGAATGTGTGAACTGGTTCAGTCACGATAATAATACCGTTGGAGAGTTCTATGACCGATTTAACCGCCGCCGCTCAGCATGCGCTGAGTTTGATGGATTTAACTACACTTAATGATGATGATACAGATGAGAAAGTGACAGCACTTTGTCGTCAGGCGAACAGTCCCGCCGGACATACGGCAGCTATCTGTATCTACCCACGTTTTATTCCTTTGGCACGTAAGATATTGCGTGAACAAGGAACTCCCGATATTCGCATTGCTACAGTGACCAACTTTCCACACGGTAACGATGATATCGACATTGCACTGGCTGAAACCCGTGCTGCCATCGCTTATGGTGCAGATGAAGTGGATGTTGTTTTCCCTTACCGTGCATTGATGGCAGGTGATGAACAGATTGGCTTTGATTTAGTAAAAGCCTGCAAAATGGCCTGTGCTGAATCAGGCGTATGGCTAAAAGTCATTATTGAAACAGGTGAATTGAAAGATACAGTTTTGATTCGCAAAGCGTCTGAAATTTCAATTAAGGCTGGTGCTGATTTCATCAAAACCTCAACCGGTAAAGTTCCCGTGAACGCGACACTAGAAAGTGCCGAAATTATGCTGAGCGTAATCCGTGATATGGGCGCAGGCGATAGCGTTGGTTTTAAACCAGCAGGTGGCGTGCGTACTGCGGAAGAAGCGGCACAGTATTTGGCGCTGGCGGAACATATCTTGGGAGACAAATGGATTGATTCCCGTCATTTCCGTTTTGGTGCATCCAGTTTATTGGGCAGTTTACTGACTACACTTGGATATCAGGGCCAAAAGCAGAGCAATGGTTATTGAGATCAGCAGTAGTTATTGAGATCAATCGTAATTAATTGAATGCACGCTAAAATAGTGTGTATTACTGCCATTCTTTTCAGATAATAATGATTGGGAGGTAGCTTTGTTTCTGGCACAGGAAATTATCCGCAAAAAACGTGATGGCTATCCATTGAATGAAGAAGAGATACGCTTCTTTATTAACGGGGTCCGCGATAATACAGTTTCCGAAGGGCAAATTGCTGCATTGGCAATGACCATCTATTTCCATGATATGACGATGGAAGAACGTGTCGCACTGACATTAGCGATGCGTGATTCTGGTACGGTTTTAGACTGGAAGAAATTGAATTTACCCGGCCCGGTTGTCGATAAACACTCGACGGGCGGTGTGGGGGATGTCACTTCCCTGATGCTTGGCCCCATGGTAGCGGCCTGTGGGGGATTCGTGCCGATGATATCGGGACGTGGCTTAGGGCATACCGGAGGTACGCTGGATAAATTGGAGTCTATTCCCGGTTTTGACATCTTTCCTGATGAGCACCGTTTCCGTAACATTATTCGTGATGTGGGCGTTGCCATTATCGGACAAACCAGTTCACTGGCACCTGCGGATAAACGTTTTTATGCGACGCGCGATATTACGGCAACAGTGGATTCCATCCCTTTGATTACAGCCTCTATCTTGGGTAAAAAACTGGCTGAAGGGCTGGATGCTTTAGTCATGGATGTGAAAGTAGGGTCTGGGGCATTTATGCCGACCTACGAACAATCGGAAAAGCTGGCCGAATCTATCGTTGAAGTTGCCAATGGTGCGGGGTGCAAAACCACAGCATTATTGACAGATATGAATCAAGTCTTGGCATCCAGTGCGGGTAATGCGTTGGAAGTGCGTGAAGCAGTCCAATTCTTGACGGGGGAATACCGTAACCCTCGGTTATTTGAAGTTACCATGGCGTTATCTGCTGAAATGCTGGTTTCGGGCAATCTGGCCATTGATCGTGATGATGCATATCGTAAGTTACAGGCAGCACTGGACAGTGGCAGAGCGGCGGAAACATTTGGTCGCATGGTGGCTGCACAGAAAGGACCAACTGATTTTGTCGAAAATTACGCCCGCTACCTACCGACTGCGGAATTCATCAAGCCAGTATTGGCCGGACAGGTATTAGACGGACATGTATTAGACGGTCAGATATTAGGCGGTCAAAGAGGCATCGTTGCAGAAATGGATACCCGGGCTTTGGGAATATCTGTTGTTGGATTGGGTGGAGGACGTCGTAAGGCGACAGATCCTATTAATTACAGTGTGGGGCTGAGTGATATCGTTGCGTTGGGCACAAAAGTGAATGCGGATACACCCTTGGCAATGATTCACGCCAACAGTGAACATGCTTGGCATGAAGCCGCAGAAACAATCAGTAAGGCCTTTGTTCTTAATAAGAAAACCGTTCTTGAGGAAACAGGAACACAAGCCGCCACACCGATGGTTTATCGTCATATCAATGGATAAATCAGACAAGAATTGAAATCGATTTTAATAGCTGGCAGTTTCCGCATTGATAGCGTGAATTGACGCAGGAGAAAATAATGAAACGTACATTCATCATGGTATTGGATTCCTTTGGTATCGGTGCAAGTGCTGATGCTGAAAAGTTTGGCGACAAGGGATCTAACACTTTAGGGCATATTGCAGAACAATGTGCCCGTGGTGAGGCTGATATCGGCCGTAAAGGGCCACTGCACTTGCCAAACCTGAGCCGTCTGGGATTGGGCAAGGCAACGGAAGAGTCTTGTGGAACTTTCCCGATTGGTTTGGATAAAGATGCCGAAATAATTGGCGCTTATGGTTACGCGAGTGAACTTTCTTCTGGTAAAGACACGCCATCAGGCCACTGGGAAATTGCGGGCGTTCCGGTTCTGTTTGACTGGGGCTATTTCCATGACGAAGAAAACAGTTTTCCACAGGAGTTGCTGGATAAACTGGTCGAGCGCGCAAACCTGCCGGGTTATCTGGGGAACTGTCACTCTTCTGGTACAGTGATTCTGGATAAACTGGGTGAAGAACATATGAAAACCGGTAAGCCGATTTTCTACACTTCTGCGGATTCTGTTTTCCAGATTGCATGCCATGAAGAGACATTTGGCTTGGATCGTCTGTATGAGCTGTGTGAAATCGCTCGTGAAGAGTTGAATATTGGTGATTATAATATTGGCCGCGTGATTGCCCGTCCATTTGTGGGTGATAAAGTAGGGAATTTCCAGCGTACCGGCAACCGCCATGACTTGGCCGTTGAGCCACCAGCCCCAACTATCCTGAAAAAATTGGTTGATGAAAAGCAGGGTGAAGTAGTTTCCATCGGTAAGATTGCTGATATCTACGCAAATGTGGGCATCACCAAAAAGGTCAAGGCGACGGGAATTGATGCTCTGTTTGATGCTTCATTGATTGAAATGGAGCAAGCGGGGGATAACACCATCGTATTTACCAACTTTGTTGACTTTGATTCTTCTTACGGCCACCGCCGTGATGTTGCTGGTTACGCGGCAGCACTGGAGTTGTTTGATCGCCGTTTGCCAGAAATGCTGAAATTGGTTAAAGAAGACGACATTTTGATCTTCACTGCTGACCATGGTTGTGACCCGACTTGGGCGGGCACTGATCACACCCGTGAGCATATTCCAGTTCTGGTTTACGGGCCTAAAGTTAAACCGGGTTCATTGGGACATCGTGAAACGTTCGCCGACATTGGTCAGACAGTAGCGAAATATTTCGATCTGACGCCAATGGATTACGGTAAGTCGATGTTTTAATTTTTTGTGGAGGCCGATGGGACTCCACACTTTCATCTATTTTGATACGTAATAAAAACAAGGAAATAAATGTATGGCTACCCCACATATTAATGCTGAGATGGGCGATTTTGCTGATGTTGTTTTGATGCCAGGTGATCCACTGCGTGCAAAATACATCGCGGAAACTTTCTTGGAAGATGCTCGTCAGGTTAACAATGTTCGCGGTATGCTGGGTTTCACCGGTACTTACAAAGGCCGCAGCATCTCTGTTATGGGTCATGGAATGGGTATCCCATCTTGCTCGATTTATGCCAAAGAACTGATCACTGAATTTGGTGTTAAAAAAATCATCCGCATTGGTTCCTGTGGTGCGGTCAGTGAAGATGTTAAAATCCGTGATATCGTGATTGGCATGGGGGCGTGTACCGATTCCAAAGTAAACCGCCTGCGTTTTAAAGATCACGACTTTGCAGCGATTGCTGACTTTGATCTGGTTCGTAATGCTGTTGATGCGGCCAAAGCGAAGAATATCAACGCGCGTGTTGGTAATCTTTTCTCTGCTGATTTGTTCTATACGCCAGATCCTCAGATGTTTGACGTCATGGAAAAATACGGCATTCTGGGTGTTGAAATGGAAGCGGCAGGTATTTATGGTGTTGCTGCTGAATTTGGTGCAAAAGCACTGGTTATTTGTACTGTTTCTGACCATATCCGTACTGGCGAGCAGACTACGGCGGAAGAACGTCAAAATACATTTAATGACATGATTGAGATTGCACTCGAATCCATTTTGATGGGTGACAATTAAGAAAGCGTAAATAGTTTTAGTCTTTCATTAAAAAATCATAAGCCCTTTTCATTATTGGAAAGGGCTTTTTATTTATGAATCGTGTTTTCATTTTTCATATTTTGTTAATGATAGGTCAGGTCTATTTACTTACGAGTTATCTTATTACTCAATGATTTTATTAAAAAATAAGTAAAAAATAATAAATTTAACAAAACTAAAACTGTATTTTTTAGTAATTACAATAATTAACAATTAGCTTGATAATTATATTGATCAGGTAAATTTTTTGTATTTATTTTGACTTAATCAATAAGGGTGATAATGAAATATAAACATTATGGTTATGTCGAGATAATAAATCGCCCATTATTTTCAGGAAGATAAAGTAGAGCGATAAAGCAACGCCAATTAAGATACTAAATTACTAAACATCGTTCGATATAACTTAGGGTAATAATCCGAAATAAAAAAATTATTAGAAAAATACACTACTCATTACACGTACTTTTTTATAAAAATTCATATTTCATATGATGTTAAGGCACATAACTAGTTTTATCGGCTGAAATTTGACTTAAGGCCTATTATGTAGAATGATATTGCCGATTTGGTTTATTTTGACCGATTATGATTTATGTCAAAAAACTAAATAATCATTAGCCTAAGTGTCAGAAATTAATTTCTGTGCTTCGGCTTCCCTTTGACTATAAGTATTTATTTTACAATTAAAGGCATAAGTTAAATTATGAAACTTAACAAATTGGCGATGGTTTTAGGTTTTGGTGTGGCTTTAACTGCTGGTATGGCAAATGCAGCATCTACTCAAGGTGACGGCACAGTTAAATTCACGGGTTCTATTATTAATTCAGTTTGTTCAATCAAAAATAATAATGTTGAAGTTGATATGGGGCAAGTGAACAACACTATCCTGCAAAAGGGTGGTGAATCATCTTCTAAAGCTTTCAAAATTGAATTACAAGACTGCGTTCTTGATACTATGAAAGGTGTAACCACAACTTTCACTGGGCCAGAAGCTGATGGCTCTGTGAAAGGCTTGTTGGCTCTTGAAGGTAGATCGCAAGGTGCTGCAATCATGATCACTAATCATGGTAACAAGCATATTCCTCTGGGCCAAAAATCAGAAATGATGTCTCTGCACGATGGCGATAACACCCTGAACTTCGCTGCTCGCCTGAAAGGTTTGCAAGGAGTTGAAGGTGAAAATATAGATGTGAAAACAGGTAGCTTTACTGCTATCGCAAACTTCACTTTGAACTACCTGTAATATTACGATCTGACAGATAATTTTTAATAGTTGAATATCAGGAAACCTATCGCGATTTATATTATGAGTTTCCTGATGGTACTTTCAGGGTATTTCTTGAATATCATATGTTAGCAGAATGGCACTACAGTATTCTGTAATCAGAACAGTGTTATTGATATAAATCAATATTACTAACAATTGAGTAAAAAGAATGTGTCATTAACGAAATGATACCTATAGAGGTAAATTGAAATACCCTTTTTTATTTATTTGATCTACGGTGTTCTCTATTGGCTGTATTAGGAAAATAAATTTTTTTGCCATTCAAAAGTAATTTTTAATGGCATACCGATGGTGACATGCTTTCTCTATTCCCCGCAGTACGGTAAAGCCAGTAAAGCATAAAACAGAGAACGTATTACGGATAAAAGCAGGACATGTGGCTACCTCTGCAACCCCAGTATCGGTCAAGGTCCTCAATTTAGAACGATGAATTTTAATGATGCTATGTAATTGGTGATAACTCCTACACACTTACAAACTTGGTAGTATCAAACAGCGGCTAAATTCAAATTGGATTATTAACGATTCATTGTTTAGAGGGTGCTATGGCTTTGTTTTCAGATTCTATGAATCATGCTCTTTTATCTATTAATAAAAAAACGAACAGTAGTAAAAAAACGAATAGTAGTAAAAAAAAGAATAGTAGTAAAAAAACGAACCGTAATAGAAAAAACACCTTTAATAAAAACAGAGTGGTTAATAAAAAAAAGATAGCTGACAAAATAAAAATAGATCATTTAATCTACGGAATTAAACCTCTTTTTGCTCTGGTATTGTTTGCATTATCGGGTATTCAGGCGGGCTATTCTAAGCCTCCAATTGAATTCAATACCGATGCTCTGGATATCAGTGAACGTGCCAATATTGATTTGGATAAGTTCGCTCGAGCCGGTTATATCATGCCGGGTAACTATATTATGGGTGTCCGGATGAATCAAAACGAATTCCCGGATATGTATCCTGTCGATTTCATTGCGCCACCTGATGATCCAAAAGGTAGCGAAGCCTGTATATCCCCCGAATTAGTGAAGCAAATAGCATTGAAACCGGAGTGGGTAGAAAAACTAGGTTGGCAGAATAATGAAAAATGCCTCGATTTTAATACCCTACCTGGCACCTCAGCCAGAGGTGATTTGGCTACTTATACGCTTTATTTAATCGTACCTAAAATTTATCTGGAATATGATTTGCCGGACTGGGACCCACCTTCTCGTTGGGATAATGGGATGCCTGGGTTATTGTTTGATTATAATTTCAATGCCCAAACATCCAAACCCACTCATGGTAGTAGTAACCAACAGATCAGTGCTAACGGAACTGCGGGGATGAATGCAGGAGCATGGCGTTTTCGGGCGGATTGGCAGGCCAGATATAATCACTTGAAAACTCAGCAGGATGATAAACCGGCTTATTCTAGTGGAAGAGATCGTGCTAGTGGAAGAGATCGTGAGTGGGATTGGAGTCGTTACTACATGTACCGTGCGCTTCCCCGCTTAGAAGCGAAATTGACATTGGGTGAGGATTACCTCAATTCCAATATTTTCGATAGCTTTCGCTATACGGGCGTTAGTTTGGTCACTGATGAAAATATGTTACCACCGAATTTACGTGGATATGCACCGGAAGTCACAGGTGTAGCCCGGACTAATGCCAAGGTAACGGTTAGACAGCAGGGAAGAGTATTATATGAAACTCAGGTCGCTTCTGGCCCATTTCGGATTCAGGATCTCAGGGATGCCGTGTCAGGAACACTGGATGTCCGAGTTGAAGAGCAAGATGGTGGTATACAAGAATTTCAGGTTAATACTGCGACTATTCCTTACCTGACCCGCCCCGGCCGAGTGCAGTACAAAGTTGCTGGCGGTCAATCTACTAATGACAAACACCGTCGTGAAGGGCCAGCGTTTGGTATGGGGGAATTTTCCTGGGGGATCAACAATGGTTGGTCATTGTATGGCGGCTTTTTGGCAGCAGGGGACTATAACGCTTTATCGCTGGGGGTCGGTCGTGATCTAATGATGCTTGGTGCACTGTCATTTGACGTGACGGAATCAAGGGCAAGATTACCGAGAGATAATGCGACTCTTACAGGCGGATCTTATCGCCTCAGTTATTCGAAACGTTTTGATCAATACAATAGCCAAGTGACATTTGCCGGATACCGCTTTTCTGAACGCGATTTCATGAATATGGGGCAGTATATTGATCGTCGTTATCATAACGTTTCTTCCGATAGTGGCAAAGAACTGTATACCATTATTTTCAATAAACAATTTACAGATATCGGTCTGAGTGCCCACCTTAACTATAGCCATCAAACCTACTGGGATCGTCCAACAAATGATCGCTACAACATTTCTTTATCCAAATATTTAGATATTGGGCGTTATAAAAATATCAGCGTTAATCTCTCAGCTTACCGCAACAATTTTGACAATAAAAAAGATGATGGCATGTATCTGAATCTTTCCATTCCGTGGGGAGAAACCGGCACTATCAGCTACAACAGCATGGTTAATCGTCAGGGCAACTCTCATATGGCGGGTTACTATGGTCGCATTGATGATCGCAATAACTATCGTATTTCAGCAGGAACTAACACTGATGGCAAAGCGCTGGTTGATGGTTATTACACTCACTATGGCGATAGGGCGTTATTGACAGCCAGTGCCAGTTATCAGGACGGTGGCAACACCACTGCTGCACTCGGTTTGCAGGGGGGAATAACTGTAACAGCAAACGGAGCCGCACTGCACCGTATCAATATACCGGGTGCTACTCGTTTGATGGTAGATACGGAAGGGGTCAGCAATGTGCCTATTCGAGGATTCGGTTCGGCGGTGCATACCAATCACTTTGGTAAAGCTGTGCTGGTTGATGTGAACAACTACTTCCGTAATACGGCAAATGTTGACTTAGATAACTTACCAGATGATGTAGAGGCGTTACGTTCTGTCCAGCAGGCAACATTGACGGAAGGCGCAATTGGTTATCGTAAATTCCAAGTTATGTCAGGGATCAAGACGATGACTATCATCCGTTTACCTGACGGTTCATTCCCACCTTTTGGTGCTTCTGTCATGAATGCATCTCAACGTGAAATCGGGATTGTCAGTGATGATGGATATGCTTACCTGAGCGGAATGAATCAGGGTGAAAAAATGCAAGTGTATTGGGATGGACGTGCCCAGTGCGAGATTACAGTACCGGATGATATTGCGGCAGAATCTTTAACTGCATTTTTGTTACCTTGTCAGTTTTTAAAAGGCGAAGATAAATAAAATGCAACAAAACAAGCCATAATACCTGTTTTCAATAGCGTATTATATTGCTTTTTTGGCATGGGAAGTGCTGCTATTGGTTAGCACAGCAATATAAACCTGAGCTTCTTTTGAGCATGAGCAAATAACACTATGAAACTGAAAAAAATTCTAATGATAACTGCCATTACGGTAACCGGCTTGATGTCAGTTCATCAGGCAATGGCGGCGATAGCATTGGATCGTACCCGAGTGATTTTTAATGGGGATATGAAATCCGTTAGCCTCAATATTGAAAATCAACATCTTGATTTGCCTTATTTGGCCCAGTCATGGATTGAGGATGACAAGGGAAATAAAATCAATGGCCCACTTGTAGTTGTTCCCCCGGTACAGCGTGTTGAAGCCGGAGCAAAAAGCCAGGTTAAGATTCAAACACTGCCAACAATTGCTCAATTGCCACAAGATCAAGAGAGTTTGTTCTATTTCAACATTCGTGAAATTCCACCACGCAGTGAGAAGCCTAATGTATTGCAACTTGCTTTGCAGACACGCATCAAATTGTTCTACCGTCCGCAAGCTGTCATTGCACGCCGTATTGATCTTGATAACCCATGGCAGGAAAAACTCACCCTGACCCGTCAGGGAAACCAGTATGTGGTGAATAATCCAACACCTTATTACATCACTATTTCAGAAGCATCGAACAAGATAGATGGTAAGAGTGCGGATGGCTTTCAGCCTCTCATGCTGGCTCCCAGAAGCAGTGAAAAACTGGGTGGAACAATCAATTCACTGGGTAATGCACCGGTACTGACCTACGTCAATGATTATGGCGGGCATCCACAATTAACATTTAACTGTAGTGGCAATACTTGTGTGGTGACAAAAATCGTAACTGAAAAAGCGGGTTGAGTTGTGTAGATGATATCCCATCAATAATGATATTGACGGGGTATCAACACAGAACTAGCCGGAATATGGCGAGCTTCTTTCAGTAAATGGTTGGATGAATGTAGGGTAAATGATAATGGGTTCGTTAAGCATCAAATTATCCAAATATGTATTGCCAGCGCTATTTCTTTTTGGCATTAGCAGCCAGCAAAGTGGATATGCACAAGATAGCCTGCGCCAAGATGTCAAGATTACGCTAACTGTACTTGCTCCTACTTGCTCGATTAAAACGAAAGATAAAAAAATGGAAGTGGAGTTGGGGAATATTCTTGATCGTGATCTTTATGTGAAACACCGTACAGAAGGCAAGCCATTTTATCTGAATTTAGAGGACTGCGATCCTCGTATAACAAGACGCCTAAAAATTAAGTTCTTGGGAGAACCGAGTCAAGAGCTACCAGGATTGTTGGCATTTAGCTTTGGCAGTCGTGCATATGGTGCTGCTATTGGTATGGAGAAGATCGATGGTACTCCAATGCCGTTTAATAAAACCAGTGAATTCCCGTTATTAGCCAATAGCAGAAATAATGTCATTTCATTCAGAGCGTATGTACAAGCTGAACCTAGTGCTCTTCAACGGAAAAAAATTGGTTCTGGTGAATTCAGTGCAACGGCGACTTTTGAAGTTAATTACGACTAGTCATGCTGACTGGTTTTTCATCCACGATCTTTAGTCAGAATCTGATGCTATTTGGAAAATAAGTTATGCGCCATATTAAGAAATCGTTGTTGAAGCTAGCAGCCCTATTTTTTTTAGTCAGTGCCACATATGGTTATGCTGGTGCTTATGTGATGCCGGTTAATACGATAATACAAGGGAGCCAAACTTCCACGACCATGGAAATCATTGCATGGACAGAGGAAGAGGGTATTCCTAATCCTTGTTATGGAAGAAGTAAATGCTATGTTGGCCCTGATGTTCAATATAGAAATGGTCAAAAACCAGGCATGTACGGCGCCTGTAAGGAGGCAGGGGCATGCTTGCAAGATGCCCAGAAATATCGGACAACCGCCGATGTGATGAATGCGTATAAACAGCGGATTGGTGTCCCTATACGGGTTACATTTTCTATTATTAGCGCAGAAGCGGACTGCGTAGGTTTATTTTATGCGTCTAGAATAAATAAGGGATATGGTGATGGGGAAAAATTCCCTAACTCCACTTGCAACAAAATGCCCCCTCCGAATCAAAGTTGTCAAATCAGTTTGCCTTCTGAAATTGCCTACGGGGAATTAACTGCACTAGAAGTAAATAATGCGACCCGATCAATTAACGGCCATTTTAAATGTGCTATTTATAGCAACAAAATAATGTTGCATACCAGATCAATTAATGATGATACGAGAGTGTACTTCGATTCTAATAAACAAATGTATTCAACATTACAAATTAATGGAAGAAATGCAGCAGATGGCGTGAACGTTACTGCTCAAGGAGAGAATATACCTACTAATTTCACACTAACATCAATACTGCACACAATAACTCCACCAAAAGCCGGTAAATATGAAGGCACTGCAATAGTTTTTTTAACTTATTTATAAATTGAGAGTAGAGATATCATGCAAGTCAGTATGTTGGTAGGAAAAAGAATCCAAATGAAAAGAAGAGAAATTGGAGTGACAGCAGTAGAGCTGGCAGACAAAATTGGAGTGAGCCATCAGCAATTGTCACGTTATGAACGAGGTACTAATAGAATCAGTCTGGAGCATTTGGTCGCTATTTCTATTGCCTTAGAGACTCCCGCAAACTGGTTTTTGGAGGACTGTTTTACTCCCCCTAAGGTTAATATGAATAATCAATATGCCTGTGTAGCAGAAACAGTATTGGGCTTGTAACACTGAGCTTATATTGATATCAAATGGCACTGGATAATAAATAGCATTGATACTAAATAGTACGGATATTAAATAGTGCGGATATTAAATAGTGCGGATATTAAATAGAAAAAGATTAAAGTATCAAAAAATTAAAGCCATTCCCGTCCAGGAATGGCTTTTTTGTAACTCAAACTTTATCGAGAAACATAAAAAATATCAGGTCAAATGGTTAACATTTAGTACCAAACTGTTAACGCAAGATGATTAAACTAATTTTTAATATTATGTTGGTTTATTATTCTAACATAATTGATGGAGTTAAATTATACCGCTTTCGATGTCGAGCAATTTAAATTTTTGTTCAACGTGATGAAAAAAGAGAAAAATTATGATGAGGAAAAAGTGAAGGGAAATTTTTAAATAGATAATTATTTTTTAAAGATAAATCAAATAGTTGATTTGATTTTTGTAGGTTGGGCGAAGATCAATGGAGTTGAAAAAATGAGATAATTTATTGGTTAACAGTTTGGTACTAATTGTCGACAATTTTCGTTTTCCTCTTTCTAGCCATATCGTCTCGAAGCGGCCCGCATTACTTGCGGTATAGCGAACGGTGTGACGAATGTTCCGATGGCCTAAATAGTCCTGAATCAAGCGGGTATCCACGCCATTGTCCGCCAAGGCATAGCCGCAAGAATGTCGTAACATGTGCGGATTCGCGCAAACCGCTAAATTGGCCTTTAAACTTGTTTGTCGGATGATTTTATAAAACTGCTGGCGAGACATACGTGCGCCTGTTCTGGACAAGAATAGCCAGTCACTCTGATCACTATTCTTATAGCGCTGGCGTAAGGAAAGCCATTTCCGTATTAGTTGTATTTCTCTTGCCACCATTGGATGGATGGTGGAAAAGCCATTTTTCAGTCTCTGCACACGCAGCTTTTTCCCTTCTAAATCTACATCTGCCAACTGTAACCCAAGCAATTCGGATACGCGAAAACCATGGATAAAACCCATAAATATCATACAGATATTTCGGTCTGCATGTGGGTTCTTTTCCAATTCCTTCAGCAACTTTTCAATTTCTGAGTGGGTTAAGTATTTACGCTTTAATATGATATTTGACACAGTATTCGACTCCCTATGATTATCAAAGATACCTACTATGATTGTTGCTGATTATTCACAGACTTCAATGTTAAGCATCATTAATAAACAAAACACCAAATAAAACGGCTTCCTTACTCATTGGATTACCAACTTTGGGGAAGCCGTTTTTAGTAGGAGGATATCGCCAAAGACGATATCCTATTTGATAGAATTATTGCTATTTGGCAATCTTAGCATGCATTTCTTGTACCGAAATGACCTGCTCAGTAGGATTGGCACTGAGTGCCATAGTGGTTGCAAAGCCGCCATTCAGGGTCGTGTCATAGTGCACTTTGTATTGCAGTGCGCTGCGACGCAGCAGTTTTGAATCTTCGATCGCCTGACGACCTGCGGTGGTATTGACGATATAGTCATATTCACCATTTTTGATTCTGTCCTGAATATGTGGACGTCCTTCATGAACTTTATTCACCAGGCGTGGATTGATTCCTGCTTCACCCAATACAATCGCAGTACCGTGTGTCGCATCCAGTTCAAAACCATGCTTAAGTAATTTAGCTGCCAAATCGACAACACGTTCTTTATCTCCCTCGCGTACAGACAGAAGTGCCCGGCCTTTTTTACGCATGGTGGAGTTACTGCCCAGCATCGCTTTTGAAAAAGCTTCGGCAAAGGTATGACCAACGCCCATCACTTCACCGGTAGAACGCATTTCTGGCCCCAGAATTGGGTCAACACCCGGGAATTTATTGAATGGCAGTACCACTTCTTTCACGGAGTAGTAAGGTGGAATAATCTCTTTAGTCGCACCTTGCTCAAGCAAAGACTGACCTGCCATCACGCGCGCTGCTACTTTTGCCAGCGGCAGACCGGTTGCTTTGGAAACGAACGGTACGGTACGTGCTGCGCGTGGGTTTACTTCAATTAGATAAACTTCGTTGTTTTTCACCGCAAACTGGACATTCATCAGACCGCGAACGCGCAGTTCAAAGGCCAGTTTTTCAACTTGCTGGCGCATGACATCCTGAATTTCTTTGCTCAAGGTATAAGCAGGCAAAGAACAGGCTGAGTCACCGGAGTGAACACCCGCTTGCTCGATATGCTCCATGATGCCGCCAATCAGGACACGCTCACCATCACAGATGGCATCCACGTCTACTTCAATTGCATCATCAAGGAAGCGATCCAGCAGGACTGGCGCATCGTTGGATACGCTAACCGCATTCTGGAAATAACGGCGCAAGTCAGATTCGTCATATACGATTTCCATTGCACGCCCACCCAGTACATAAGATGGACGAACGACCAGTGGATAACCAATATCATTACCTTTTTCTACGGCCTGTTCGATAGCGGTAACGGTGGCATTTGCTGGTTGTTTCAGGCCAAGGCGATTAACGGCTTGCTGGAAACGTTCACGATCTTCTGCACGGTCAATGGCATCAGGGCTGGTACCGATAATAGGTACACCTGCTGCTTCCAGTTCACGGGCCAGTTTCAGTGGAGTCTGACCGCCATACTGAACGATAACGCCTTTTGGCTGTTCAACACGCACGATTTCCAGCACGTCTTCCAATGTAACAGGTTCAAAGTAAAGACGATCGGAAGTGTCATAATCGGTAGAAACAGTTTCTGGGTTACAGTTTACCATGATGGTCTCAAAACCATCTTCACGCAGAGCCAGAGAAGCATGTACGCAGCAGTAATCGAACTCAATGCCTTGCCCGATGCGGTTCGGGCCACCACCCAATACCATGATTTTCGGTTTGTCATTGTTCGGATTGGCTTCACATTCGTCTTCGTATGTGGAGTACATGTAAGCGGTATCGGTAGCAAATTCTGCTGCACAGGTATCAACACGCTTATAAACCGGATACAAGTTGTAATCATGGCGTAGTTTACGGATCTCTTTACCCGAGATTCCCACCAGTTTTGCCAGACGCGCATCAGCAAAACCTTTGCGCTTAAGGTGGCGCAGGAAATCAGAAGTCAGGCTGTTAACGCCGTGTTCTGCAACTTGCTCTTCCAGACGGATCAATTCTTCAATTTGTACCAGGAACCAGCGGTCAATGTTAGTCAGGTTGAAAATCCCATCAACGGACATACCAGCGCGGAAAGCATCAGCGATATACCAAATACGCTCAGCACCTGCATTTTTCAATTCACTGCGGATTTTGGTCAGGGATTGTGGATCATCCAAATTGACTTTAGGATCAAATCCGATCGCGCCGACCTCCAGACCGCGCAGGGCTTTCTGCATGGATTCTTGGAAAGTACGGCCAATTGCCATCACTTCACCAACAGATTTCATCTGTGTGGTCAGGCGGTCATTGCTGCCGACAAATTTTTCGAAGTTGAAGCGGGGAATTTTTGTCACAACATAATCAATGGAAGGCTCGAAAGACGCAGGTGTACGCCCGCCTGTGATATCATTCATCAATTCATCAAGGGTATAACCGACTGCCAGTTTTGCCGCGATTTTCGCAATCGGGAAACCTGTTGCCTTCGAAGCCAGCGCCGATGAACGGGATACGCGTGGGTTCATTTCAATGACAATCAGGCGACCATTTTTCGGATTCACAGCAAACTGAACGTTTGAGCCACCCGTTTCTACGCCGATTTCACGCAATACCGCCATCGAAGCGTTACGCATGACTTGATATTCTTTGTCGGTCAGCGTTTGTGCTGGTGCTACTGTGATGGAATCACCGGTATGGATGCCCATTGGATCGAAGTTTTCAATGGAGCAGACGATGATGCAGTTGTCATTTTTATCCCGCACCACTTCCATTTCATATTCTTTCCAGCCAATCAGTGATTCATCGATCAGCAATTCATTGGTTGGAGAAAGATCTAAGCCGCGTTCACAAATTTCTTCGAATTCTTCACGGTTGTAGGCAATACCACCACCGGTTCCGCCCATGGTAAAAGAAGGACGAATAATGCAAGGAAAGCCAACATCTTCTGCTACTGCCAGAGCTTCTTCCATAGTATGGGCGATACCAGAACGTGCAGTATCCAAGCCGATTTTTTTCATCGCCTTGTCGAAACGTTGACGATCTTCGGCTTTATCAATCGCATCAGCCGTTGCACCAATCATGGTTACGCCAAATTCTTTTAGTACACCTTGGCGTTCCAGTTCCAGCGCGCAGTTTAGTGCTGTTTGCCCGCCCATTGTAGGCAAGACTGCATCTGGGCGTTCTTTTTCAATGATTTTACGTACAACTTCCCAATGGATTGGCTCGATATAGGTCGCATCTGCCATTTCAGGATCGGTCATTATTGTTGCTGGATTCGAGTTTACCAGAATGACGCGATAACCTTCTTCCCTCAGCGCTTTACAAGCTTGGGCGCCGGAGTAGTCAAATTCACAAGCCTGACCGATAACAATCGGGCCAGCACCTAAGATCAGGATACTTTTAATATCAGTACGTTTTGCCATTTTTCTTCTTCTCCTGATTATTTGGTGTTCTGGGCGTTTGTCTGGCGATATTCTTCAATAAGCTCAATAAAGTGATCGAACAAAGAAGCTGCTTCATGTGGGCCGGGGCTGGCTTCAGGATGCCCCTGAAAACTGAATGCAGGTTTATCAGTGCGATGAATGCCTTGCAATGTGCCATCGAAGAGTGACTTATGCGTGACGCGCAGATTGGCTGGCAGTGAACTTTCAGCAACCGCAAAGCCGTGGTTTTGTGCTGTGATCATGACGACATCGCGATCCAAATCTTTAACAGGATGGTTGCCACCGTGATGACCAAATTTCATTTTCACGGTTTTTGCACCACTGGCCAGCGCCAGTAATTGATGTCCCAAACAGATACCAAATACAGGGATTTCGGTATTCAGGAAAGTTTTGATTGTTTCAATAGCATAGTCGCATGGTTCTGGATCACCAGGCCCATTGGACAGGAAAATGCCATCTGGTGCCATTTTCAGCACTTCATCAGCCGGGGTTTTTGCCGGAACAACAGTAACGCGGCAGCCGCGATCCACCAGCATCCGCAGGATATTGCGCTTAACTCCAAAATCATAGGCCACAATGTGGTAAGGTAATTCTTGTTCTTTGCGAGCTTCTGGTAGCCCATCCGCTAATGTCCAACTTCCTTGCACCCATTGATAAGATTGTGCTGTCGTGACTTCTTTCGCTAAATCCATGCCTTTCAAGCCAGGGAATGCTTTTGCTTTTTCCAGTGCAACTTGGGTGTCTGCCTCATTACCCGCAATGATACAACCGTTCTGTGCCCCTTTTTCTCTTAATAGGCGGGTCAGTTTACGTGTATCGATATCTGCGATGGCGACAATATTGTGACGTTTCAGGTAATCAGACAGATTTTCTTCACTGCGGAAGTTGCTGGTCACTAAGGGCAAATCACGGATAACTAAGCCTTGGGCTTGAATGGTGGGGGATTCTTCATCAGCGGCATTGATGCCGACATTACCAATATGAGGATAAGTAAGAGTAACAATTTGGCGGGAATAGGAAGGGTCGGTAAGTATTTCTTGATATCCGGTCATTGAGGTATTGAAGACCACTTCTCCAACAGCCACACCTTTTGCACCAATGGCGCGACCGTGAAATTGGGTTCCATCTTCCAGGACCAATATAGCTGACTTAATCAAAACGCCCTCCAGTATGAATAATTAGTCGCATCCAATGCATATTAATTCAGATTTAATCCTTAAAATCAATGCCAATCATGATTTTTTGTCAAAATTTTGGCAAATTGCGCGCATTCTAATGATGAGAAGGGGGGTTGTCTACAAAAAATGGCATTTTTATTGGCTTTTTTACAACTTTTGGTCTTGTATTGGGTAAATGAAGCTGAAAAGTATAAGAGAAGTAGGAGAGGATAATCGATTACTGTGAGAGAAAACTTAAAAACAGAAAAAAAGTATGTTTTTTTTCGTGTTCATGGGAAAAAGGCAACAAAAAGACTCAGTATTATTATGAAAATAGTGGTTAACTCAGTTATTTTATTGAAAATTGTTTTTATATCATAATTACACAGCTATTTAATAAATAACTATGTAATTACAATTGATTATAATTTTTTAAAATTAAATATCATCAAGGTTTAATACATCTTTCATGTTGTACAGGCCACTATTTCTTCCTGTTAACCATAGTGCTGCCTTAATTGCGCCATTAGCAAAGGTCATACGGCTTGAAGCCTTATGGCTTATCTCTACACGTTCACCGATATCTGCAAAGATCGCGGTATGCTCTCCAACAATATCTCCTGCCCGTATGGTGGCAAATCCAATGCTTTTAGGATCTCGCTCTCCGGTATGGCCTTCACGGGTATACACTGCACTGGTTTTGAGATCACGACCTAATGCATTAGCGATGGATTCTCCCATAGCCAGTGCTGTTCCTGATGGAGCATCCACTTTATGGCGATGGTGTGCTTCAACAATTTCGATATCTGTATATTCCCCCATAATGGTGGCGGCTTTTTCCAGCAATTTTAGTACCAGATTAACGCCAACACTAAAATTCGCGGCAAAAACAATGGGGATCTCACGGGAGGCTTCTGCAATGGCTTGTTTTCCGGCATCATCAAAACCTGTTGTGCCGATGACCATTGATTTGTGATGTTGCTGACAAATGGAGAGGTAAGCCAATGTTCCTTCAGGACGAGTAAAATCGACCAATACATCAAATTGTTCAATAACTTGATGAAGATCATCATTAATAACCACCCCATTGTTACCAATTCCCGCCAGCTCTCCAGCATCAGTTCCCATCAATGAGGAACCGGAACGCTCCAATGCAGCACCAAGGGTAACACCATCCAACAGCTGGACGGCCTGAATAAGATTACGTCCCATACGCCCGCCAGCGCCTACGATAGCAACGCGAATATCTGTATCAGCCATAAGGCCCTCTCTATAAATCATTTTTAATTGAGGTGACAAAGGAAATTTTTTAAGGAAATTGTTTTACAGCTTAACTGCCAAGAACTGGCTGCGCCAGACTTATAGTCTGACAATAAGAAAAACAGGGATCCGACGGGAAGTTATAAAAAAAACTAAACAGCGGATATCACCCTATATGTCGTTAGTCTTGTGTAGCTACTGTTTTGTAGTTACTCTCCTGCCTCTGGCAATTCGTAGTTATGGATTGAACGACCTTTGGCTGCTATTTTATCTGAGGTGGGTTCTTTACGAAGGCATTTGGCCAGAAACTCTATGAATACACTAAGTTTTGGTGGCAAATGCCGAGTTGGTGGGTAGAGTATCCAGAGTTCGCCAGTATAGTTGGCCTTAAAGTTCCAATCAGGTAGAACTTGAATTAATCGCCCCTGCTGTAAAGCATGCTTAGCGGTAAAATAAGGTAAACTGCCTATTCCAATGTGTTGTAGGACTGCATCAAGCCTTACCCCTGTATGATTGGCTGCATAACGTCCATGAATATTAACAGTGGCAATTTTGCTACCCTGACTGAATTTCCAGCGCGAATCACCCGGTTCTTCTCCAAGATAAATGCAACTGTGAGTTTTCAGGTCGTGTGGATGCTGTGGAGTGCCGTGTTCTGCAAGGTATTCAGGCGTTGCACATAAAATATGCCAAATATGCAATAAACGTCGTCCCATTAAACCCGGAGGAGGTTGATCTGTAATTCGTATCGCGAGATCAACCTGATCATCTATCAAGTCGACATATCGATCATCAAGTCGTAAATTTACATCTACTTTGGGATAATGCGTAAGGAAAGCAGGTATATGAGGATGAACTACGAAACGTCCTACCGCTTTAGGTACACTGACCCGTATTATTCCTTGTGGCTCATGACTGAAATTCCCTGATACGGTCATAACGTCCTGAGCTGCATTTACCATATCCAAACAACGCTCATAAACTTCTTGTCCACTTTCACTCAAACGTAGTTTACGTGTTGTTCTCTGTAAGAGGCGAGTTCCCAGAGCTTTTTCCAATTTGGCTACAGAACGGCTAATGGCAGAAGGAGTGGCAGCAAGCTGACGGGCTGTTTCAGAGAAACTGCCCGTCTCAACCACTTTCGCGAAAATAGCCATCTCCCGCATTAAATTTATTGTGTTATTTGTGCTCATAAGTCAAAAGTTATTTGGTTTTTCGATGGATTATCGCAATTGAGTTTATTTAATACAATTAGGAAAAGTTTGCTGATACCAGGGAATATTAGTTATGTTTGAACGTCTTTATTTATCCAGCTCCATATTGGCAGGAGAAGTTGAAATCCTAGATTGCTCTCTTTGCGATGATCAACGTTATGCGGTTCAATTAAAAGCAACTCCGTTTCATCCTCAAGGAGGAGGCCAACCTAGTGATACTGGCTGGCTTAATGATGTGGAGGTTATTCATGTCACGTTAGAAAATGACAGAATAATTCATTACACAACATATCCTGTGAGTACAGGTATTGCCTTTGCCCGTGTTGATGAGAAACGTCGCCGATTACATTCACAATTGCATTCTGCGGGGCACCTTATTGGACACATTGTTGAACTTTTGGGTTGGCATCCCATTAAGGCACATCACTGGCCCGGAGAAAGTCGTGTAACCTTTAAATCAGGGGCTGATGCACAAGCCTTTTCAATTGAAGATCTTCAAGAAAAATGTGACCAATTCATTTGTGAAAACTTATCTTGCCAAATTACTCTACGGGATAATGGGTTTAGAGAGGTCGGTTTTAGTGAGCTTACACCTTATCCTTGTGGTGGAACACACGTGGAGTCATTAAAGCAAATTAATGGAATCCTGATACAGGATATACAGCAAAAGAAAGGTAAACTATCGGTGCAATATGATGTGGTATTTCCATCGTAATTTATTTCCATAATAAATACTGTATTTTTACTTGAGCCTGAATTCAAATTAGATTTTGGTATCATTGTTATCTTTCTTTTTACAACAAAAGGATCTATAGTGACCTTTTAAAAAATGGAGTTTAACCCTATAGTATACCATTAATTCATTACATTATTTTATTTGTTAGTTTTAATTAAATAATAATTAATGGCAGCTGTTTTTTGGTCATTATATTAATATGGTAAAAATGAGTAATTTTTATTACAGTCTTGTATGGGGAAGATTATGAGGTTTAGATCAGGATCTTTGAATGTTAGTCAACCTGCAGAATTTGGTCGTTTAACCCGTACTAAATCTACTTCGCATCAGAAATTAACATCAGTTGATGCCAGAATATTTATAGCCATCAAGGAAGTTAGTGCACAAGAAGCATTAAATATAGCAAATAAGATAACTAACACAACTATGATAAAGAATGAGTGGGAATATTATAATCCTTCTGGTTCGATTAATGATGAGCAAGAGAAATGGAATGCCAGATATAAAAGCACACATTATATATTGGATCAAATATCGAGTTCGGCGAAGGATTATATTAATAAAATAGCTAAACCAGAAAAGAAGGTCATTTTTTTTGCTGCATATTTCAAAGGCATACCTATAGGGGTTTTACAATTCTCTCTTAAGAATGACGATTATCCTGAATTACCGATAATCGATTATTTGGTGACTCATTGTGGTATTCGAAATTGTGGTTCTTTACTAATAGAATATGCGTTAAATAAATCACAACAATTAGGAATGAAAGGAAAACTAACACTTTCTTCGGTACCAGCAGCAATGCCGGTATATTTTAATATGGGATTTACTATTTTAGATGATGGCGTGTATTTACAACTAAATCCTACGGAAAGTAACAAATGGTATTCTATAAATGGTCATTATAGATTCAGAGGATAATAAATTAATGCATCCATAAAGGATAAGAGTATTAACTGGACACTCAGACGCCGTAGTATACTCGGCTTTTTGTTGGAGATTGTGTCGGGATTAATTGCTTACGCCTTCCAACCCGAAAAAGCCGAGCTTGAATTTATATGATTCTGAAACTGCTGTCCTTAAGGTTAATTAACCTCTTTCACTTCAACACGCAGCTCTTTTGGTACTTCGAAAACAATGTTTTCTTCTCGACCATGCAGTTCGTTAACCGTTTCTGCACCAAAAGTTTTCAGGCGTTCAATAACCTGCTGTACCAAAATATCAGGCGCAGATGCACCCGCCGTTACGCCTACTGCGTTTACACCAGTAATCCATTCCTCTTTGATATCCTCTGCCGAATCAATCAAATAAGCCGGTTTCCCTACGCGCTGCGCAAGTTCGGCCAAACGATTTGAGTTTGATGAGTTTTTAGAACCTACAACTAAAACAACATCAGCTCCTGAAGCGAGATCACGAACCGCTTCTTGGCGGTTGGTCGTGGCATAGCAGATATCATCTTTGCGTGGGCCGACAATATTAGGGAACCTTGCATTAAGTGCATCAATCACTTCTGAAGTGTCATCAACAGAAAGTGTTGTCTGTGTCATAAAGCAGAGGTTATTTTCATCCTTGACTTGCAATTTCCACACATCTTTCGGTGACTCCACCAGATACATGCCGCCGTTGGGGTTATTGTACTGTCCCATCGTGCCTTCTACTTCAGGATGGCCGGCATGTCCGATTAAAATTGCTTCTTTACCTTTGCGGCTCGCTCTTGCGACTTCCATATGTACTTTGGTGACCAGTGGACAGGTTGCATCAAACAGCATGGTTAAATCACGGGAGCGGGCTTCGGCACGAATGGCTTGGGAAACACCATGTGCGGAGAAGATCAGGATAGCACCATCAGGGACTTCTGAAATTTCTTCAATGAAAATAGCACCACGATTTCTGAGATCGTCAACCACATAGCGGTTATGTACTACTTCATGGCGGACATAAATAGGGGCACCGTACAATTCCAGTGCCCGTTCTACGATGCTGATGGCACGATCAACACCAGCACAGAAACCACGAGGGTTAGCCAGCAATATTTGCATGGGTTTCCTCCAACTGAGGGTCAATTTCCAACACTTCAATCTCAAAAGTGATGTTTTGGTCAGCCAGTGGATGGTTAAAATCAACAGTAATGGAACCTTCAGCGACTTCTTTGACAAGCCCCGGCATTTCACTGCCGTTCATGGCTGTAAATAACATGATGGTTCCTACTTCTGGGATACCGGCATCGGAAAAATCACGAGGAGTGAAGTATTGGACTAAATCAGGGTTATGTTTGCCAAAAATGGTTTCTCCAGCCAGAGTAAATTGGTGTTTATCACCGACTTTCAAACCAAGAAGTTGTTGTTCCAGTGGGGCAGAGAGACTTCCATCACCAAGGCGGAATAAAGCGGGCTTGCCTTGACTGTAAGTCGAGTCTGCCGTAGAGCCATCATCCAGCTTTAATGTGAAATGTAACAAAACTGCACTGTGCGCTTGCACCTGCATTGACATGTTGCTCAAACCTTTTACTTAAAAATGATTGCAAGTATACCTTTCATCTTCCAAGTTTTTGTTTAGTTGCCTGCGTTACCACTTGAAATTTATTGGGTATAGATGAAGTTTTCAGCCCCAGCTCATAAAACTGGGGCTGATTTATTATCATTCTTTCAATAACTATTTATTTAAATAACTATTCATTTAAATAACTATTTTCTCAATGACTATTTTTTCAGTAACTATTTTTCAGTAACTATTTCTATTTCTTTTAATGAATTATGCTTTCGAGGCTGCTTTCTTGTCCTTGTCATCAGGGGTGATAAAGCTCTCTATAATAATGAGAACAGCCCCGATGCAAATTGCAGAATCTGCAATATTAAAGGTAGGCCAGTGCCATTCCCCGACGTAAAAATCGATGAAATCAACAACAAAGCCATGCACCAGCCTATCGAACAAGTTCCCCAATGCCCCACCAATCACTAAGGCGTAGGCAATATTGCTCAGTTTCTGCCTAGCGTTGGAATAATACATTGTCACCAGCAATACAACCGTAATGGCAATTGCCACCAATGAAAAGAACCAGCGCTGCCAGCCGCCTTTATCGGCCAGAAGACTGAAAGCTGCCCCTAAATTCTGGGCATAAGTCAGGTTGAAATAAGGTATCAGTGGAATGGATTCGTGCAGCGTGAAATGCTGCAACACTAAGTACTTACTTCCCAAATCCAGTATTAATACCACAACAACCAGCCAAAGCCAGCGCAGTCCGGTGGAACAAATGGGTTTATTCATCAGGCAAATTTACGCTCTTCACCGTTCCCGGCAACGTTAGTCACACAGCGGCCACAAAGTTCTGCATGCTCCGCCACCAGACCCACATTTTTAGCATAGTGCCAGCAACGTGGACATTTTTCTCCGTCTGCTTTGCGGAAGGCCACTTTCAGGCCAGCAAGTTCGCTTTGCTGCGCATTCTCGTCGGCAGTTGCATAATCTGCAACTTCAGTCTGAGAGGTCAGCAGCACAAAACGCAGTTCATCAGACAGTTTGCTGAGTTTTTCTGCTAATGCTTCATCTGCATAGAGTGTGACGGCAGCTTCCAGAGAACTGCGGATATGTTTGTCAGCACGAGCCTGTTCCAGAACTTTGTTCACTTCGCCACGTACTGCCAACAGATCAGCCCAGAAAGTATCGTTCATATCTTCGCCATCTGCCAGACCAAACAGCCCGTCATACCACTCTTCGGTAAAGACATATTGAGTACGTTTACCCGGCAGTTCATTCCAAACTTCATCAGCAGTGAACGACAGAATCGGTGTCATCCAACGAACCAGTGCTTCTGAGATATGGAATAATGCCGTTTGGCAGCTACGACGAGCAAGGCTGTCATTTTTCGCGGTGTATTGGCGATCTTTGATGATATCCAGATAGAACGAACCCATTTCTACGGAACAAAATTGCATCAAGCGTTGAACTACGGAGTGGAAATCATACTCATCATAGTATTTGAGGATATCTGCCTGAGCTGCCTGAGCGCGACCTACTGCCCAACGATCCAGAACGACCATATCTTCTGCTTTTACCATATGCTCTTCTGGGTTGAAGCCATTCAGGTTTGCCAGCAGGAAGCGGGCGGTATTGCGGATACGGCGGTAAGCATCAGCAGAGCGTTTCAGGATCTCGTCAGAAACAGCTATTTCACCGCTGTAATCGGTGGATGCTACCCATAAACGCAGGATATCTGCTCCCAGTTTGTTCATCACATCTTGTGGGCTGACGGTATTGCCGATGGATTTGGACATCTTACGTCCTTGCTCATCAACGGTGAAACCATGAGTCAGCACCTGACGGTAAGGCGCTTTGCCTTTGATCGCAGTGGATAACATTAGTGAGGACATGAACCAGCCACGGTGCTGGTCAGAGCCTTCCAGATAGATATCGGCTGAATTGCCGTGGAATTCCGGACGAGCATCAACAACAGAAGAATGGGTGCTTCCTGAATCAAACCAGACGTCCAGTGTATCCGGCGCTTTGATGTAATCAACAGCCTCATCACCCAACAGTTCTGCTGCGTCCAGATCCCACCATGCCTGAATACCATCCACTTCAACGCGCTTGGCGACTTCTTCAATCCATTCAACGGTACGTGGATGTGGCTCTTGTGTCTCTTTATGAATAAACAGAGACATTGGTACACCCCATGTACGCTGGCGGGAGATACACCAGTCCGGACGGTTTTCTACCATGGATTCGATACGCGCCTGTCCCCAGCCTGGGATCCACTGAATATCTTTGATCTCTTTCAGAGATTGTTCACGCAAACCATTTTTGTCCATACTGATGAACCATTGAGGTGTTGCACGGAAGATGATTGGTTTTTTGTGGCGCCAGCAGCAAGGGTAGCTGTGCTGGATTTTTGCCAGACTCAGTAATGCGTCTTTTTCTTTCAGCAGTTCAACGATGATATCGTTCGCTTTGAAAACAAACTGACCATCCAGTGAAGGATAAGTGCCAGAGATATAACAACCATTAGGGCCAACAGGATTGGCGATTTCAAGATCGTATTTCAGACTGATACTGTAGTCATCAGAGCCATGGCCCCCAGCAGTATGCACCGCACCTGTACCTGCTTCAAGCGTAACATGATCGCCCAGAATTGCGGGAACGTCATAGCCCATGAATGGATGCTTGAAGCGCAGCAGTTCCAAATCTGCACCTGTGCAATCACTGACGACTTCCCATGAAGTGATGCCTGCACGTTGCATGACGGATTCAACCAATTCCGCCGCCAGAATCAGACATTCATCTTCAACTTTAACCAACTGATACGTAATTTCAGCATTCAGTGAAATCGCTCGGTTAGCTGGTAATGTCCACGGTGTGGTTGTCCAGATAACCAGAGAAACTGGCAGGCTGAGGTGCTGTGCGTCAAATTTGGCGTATATGGCATCAGCATCAACGGCAGTGAAGCGTACGTCGATGGAAGGGGAGGTTTTATCGTAGTATTCAACTTCTGCTTCAGCGAGGGAGGAACCACAGTCAGTACACCAGTGAACGGGTTTTACACCTTTCAGCAAATGCCCATTTTTGATAATGCGGCCCAGTGCCCGAATGATGTCTGCTTCAGTTTTGAAGTCCATGGTCAGGTAAGGTTTATCCCAATCACCCAGTACGCCCAGGCGCTTGAAACCCGCTTTTTGTGCTTCGACTTGAGTCATGGCATATTTGCGGCACTCAGCACGGAATTCAGCGGCGGAAAATTTTTCCCCCGGCTTGCCGATAATTTGCTCAACCTTGAGCTCAATGGGCAAACCGTGGCAGTCCCAACCTGGAATATAAGGCGAATCGAAGCCTGATAGCCCTTTGGACTTAACGACAATATCTTTGAGAATTTTATTAACTGAGTGACCAATATGAATATCGCCGTTTGCATATGGAGGGCCATCATGCAAGATAAACGTTTTTTTGCCAGATTTTGCTTTTCTAATTGCCTGATACAAACCTTCTTTGTACCAACGTTTCAACATATCTGGTTCGCGCTTGGCTAAATCCCCGCGCATAGGGAACCCTGTTTCCGGTAAATTCAGGGTGTCTTTGTAGTCACTCATTATAGATTCTCAGTTCCAATTTTCCGCTATATCCTTCATCTTTCAAGTTGCTACTTTGTTGGCTGTGTTCTCTCACCCCAGTCATATAGAGTTATGTGACTGGGGATTGATTCACTTGCCATCGCGCTGCAACTTGAAATCTATTGGATATCAGATACATGACTCGGATAGCCGCAAGAGATAGTTCCTCGCAGCAATCACATCATTTGCGATTTGCTGTTTAAGCGCATCAAGCGAAGCAAATCGCTGCTCATTACGCAATTTTTTGCGTAATACTACATCGATATGACGCCCATACAGATCCATTTGGGTATCAATCAAATGCACTTCAAGTTGCTGGCCTTGACCAGCAACTGTAGGGCGATTGCCTATGTTTGCAACGCCCGGTAGAGGGTTATCGCCCAATCCGTGGACTTCAACAGCATAAACACCCTTAACGGGCGTAACTAGACGTCTCAACGGTAAGTTAGCTGTGGGAAAGCCAATAGTACGCCCCAATTGCTTACCGTGAACGACTCTGCCACTTATGCTGTAAGGGTGTCCCAGTAATATTTCGGCCAAGGCCAGATCATCATTTTGCAGTGCCTGGCGAATGGCTGTACTGCTGATCCTAAGACCGCTGTCACAAAAACTGTCTGTGCTGGCGACATCAAAATTGTATTGTTTACCTGCTTGCTGCAAATAGTGGAAATCTCCGAAGCGATTTTTGCCAAAACGGAAATCATCTCCTATTGCCAGAAACTTAACACCCAGTTTTTCAACGAGCAACTGTGAAACGAAGGCTTCAGGTGAGTTATCTGCAAAATATTTGTCAAATTTCACACATAACAGATAATCAACGCCATTTTGGGCCAGATACTTTATTTTATCTCTCAGCCTTGTCAGGCGGGCTGGCGCTTTATCTGTAGCAAAAACTTCCAGAGGCTGCGGTTCGAAAATCATGACCATCGTCGGTAATCCGAGACGCTGCCCTTCTTGCTTCAAGTGTTTTAGTAAAGCCTGGTGCCCGCGATGGACACCATCAAAATTACCAATCGTCAGCACGCAACCATGGTGACGCGCCCGGATATTGTGTAGACCGCGAATTAGCTCCATAGCTGGCTCAATACCGTGGAAATTGTCGGATTATACCTTGTACAAAGCTCAAGGTTAACCCACGATCACAAAGGGTTTTAATTAATAACCTGATTCATACAATAAAAATAGGCTAGATGCCCGAAAAATATTTAATTTATCGCATTTCTCTGTGATTCATTCAGTTTTTTATTGCGAAGGACTGTATTCCCTTTCAGTAAGCTGATAAAATCCTGCCCCATCACAACGTAAGCAGCGTCGTCGTACAACGACGTTTATTTGCACAAATTCATTGACAAAAGAAGGCTGAACAGGCATATTTCTCGGCCTTTGAATTGTCCTCGATAGAATATATTTGGGAGTTGGACCTTGGCTAATATCAAATCAGCTAAGAAACGCGCCGTACAGTCTGAGAAACGTCGTCAGCATAACGCAAGCCGTCGTTCTATGGTGCGTACTTTTATCAAGAAAGTATACGCGGCTATCGCTACTGGCGATAAAGAAGCTGCACAGAAAGCATTCAATGATATGCAACCAATTGTTGATCGTCACGCCTGTAAGGGTCTGATCCACAAAAACAAAGCAGCTCGTCATAAATCTGCTCTGGCAGTGCAAATCAAAGCAATGTAATCATTTGATTTGTTTTGATAGTGCTAAAAATTGATAGTGCTAAAAATTGATAGTGCTAAAAAAACCGGCTTAAAGCCGGTTTTTTTGTATCTGTCAGTTTTAATGTGCTGATTTTAATGCAATGATTTTAAGGTCACGGTTTTTACGTCACAGCTTTAAAGATTTTTCAGGGCGACTTTTTGGTGGAGAACTGAATAAAGCAGAAAAGTCTTTGTTACATACTCGCTGGACTGCCGGATGCTGAATCATGCGCTCTGCAAAGATGACATAATATTCTTCCTGTACAGCATCCAATCGACCTATTTCAATAATATCACTATCTGCAAAAATATCATTGGCATAGAAAGAAGGCGCAATGAAAATGGCATTGTGATACATACCAAATGCTTTCATCAAGGCAGCATCATCAAATTCACCCAACACTTCAACTTGAAGGTTTTTATTACGTATCCATGTCAGGAGCTTTCTGCCCAGCATGGAGCGGCGACCAGGAATCAATAAGCGCCGCTCTTCCAAACATTCAGGAAAGGATTTTTCTGGGATCGGCTGGCGGCAATAAAAACTAATATTGCATTCCCCCAATTTCACGGAAAATAAGCCTTCCTGTTGAGAGGAATCCACTGGACAATCAGAGAGGATCATATCCAGTTTATGCTGGCTAAGTTGCTCAAGTAGCATTTCATGTGTCGATTCAAAACAACGCAAGTGGATTTTTTCATGTTCCACAACGGTAGTTTCCAGTACCTTGCTGACCAAACGCTTGGATAGCGCATCAGCGACTCCTACATCAAACAGCAGGTTTGATTCTCGGCTGTAAGTAACGATATCCAGCATTTCCTGACTGAGTGTAAACATTTTATCCGCATAGCGGAAAATCAATTGCCCCAGCTCTGAGGGCACTAAGCCTCTTCCTTGGCGCTTGAATAATTTCCCATTCAGACGCTCTTCCAACGCTTTTATCTGCCCTGTAATGGTTTGTGGTGTCAGATATAGTGCTTCTGCTGCGCCCACAACAGAACCTTCCTTGCAAACATGCCAAAAATAATAGAGATGGTTAAAATTTAAATGTGAAACCTGCATATATTTATCCTTGTGTATATCTCACGCCTGCATAACAGCCGTAACCATACATTTCAGGTCGCCAGATTATGGCGTTTTCCTATTTTTCTATTGATACGAAATATTCGCGGCATAGAAGCTGTAAATGTTTTGCCGCGAATATGAATATAAAGAGGATGAATTACTTCGGAAGTTCTTTCTTATTTTGCACTTAAATTAGTCTATTCATTTGCTTTTGGCTACGTTTTTTCTTGGGTGTTTTTCTTCGGTAATAATGCCCTGAGTAATCCATAACCAGCGACAGCTGCGGTTGTAGAGCCAATCAATATTCCTAAGCGGGAGTAGGTACTGAAGTCGTCATTTAGACCTTCAAATGCCAGACCAGAAATAAAGATAGACATGGTAAAACCGATCCCACAGAGTACGGAAACCGCGAAAATTTGTCCCATACGGATTTTTTCCGGCAGTTTAGCTATTCCCAGTTTTACTGAAATCCAGCTAAACAGGAAAATACCCAATGGCTTGCCAATAAACAGACCAAGTGCAATGCCTACAGGCAGCATACTTGTTAAGCCATTCAGTGTGACGCCCTGCAATGAAATGCCAGCATTAGCAAAAGCAAACAATGGCAGAATTAAATAAGCTACCCATGGATGCAATTCATGTTCCAGTGTTTCAGAAGGTGATTCGCCTTTTTTGTCGCGAAGCGGTATCAAGAATCCAACGATAACGCCAGCTAACGTGGCGTGAACACCCGATTTCAAGATACATACCCATAAAACAACACCAACAACCAGATAAGCAGATGTTTTAGTTATTCCTTTCCAATTCATCCAGACCAGCAGCACAATCATGGCAGCCGCCAGACTTAATGCCCCCAGAGACACTGTTTTGGTATAGAACAAAGCAATAATAATGATCACACCTAAATCATCAATGATTGCCAGCGCAAGTAAAAATACTTTCAATGCGGTGGGAACGCGTTTCCCCAGCAAGGCCATGATCCCAAGTGCAAAAGCAATATCTGTTGCTGCGGGAATTGCCCAACCTTGTTGTGTGATCTCATCACTGCCATTAAATAGCAGATAGATCAGGGCAGGGGCCAACATACCTCCAAGCGCTGCAATGGCTGGGAAAATTGCTTTGTCACGACCAGCCAGCGAGCCTTCCATGAGTTCCCGCTTTACTTCCAGCCCGACAATCAGGAAAAACACCGCCATTAATCCATCATTTATCCAGAGTAATAATGGCTTGTCGATTTCTAATGCTGCGAATTGCACCGCAACAGGAAGGTTGAGAAATTGATGATAAATACCCTGCAATGGCGTATTCGCCATAACCAGCGCAACAATAGCTGCAATGATGAGAATGATTCCTCCTGCTGCCTCTAATTTCAAAAATTGGCGAATGATTGCAGTCATGGATAAATTAACCTATGAAATTGATCGAAATAATAATGTTATGATAGTCATGACATCGGAAAAAGCAGATTATTTATGCGATATTGTTCGTCATATACGAATTATAACATTATGAAATTAACATTTTTTCGGGGATGAGTACATTGCAATCAGAATCAAAAGCTGCTTTTATCAGCTATTTATTAACAATTGATTAAAATATCTCATGACAACATTCCTATTATTATTTGTTCTCGGTGCTGCCCTGCTACATGCCAGTTGGAACGTTTTAGTCAAAATCAGTGCTGATAGATTTTTGGGTATATCAATCATCGTTTTTTTTGCTGGCCTGATTTCAACAGCCGGATTATTCTGGGTAGGATTGCCAACTCTCTCTTCCTTGCCATGGCTAGTGTTGTCTTCCATCCTGCATATCGGTTACTGCCTGTTCCTGAGCCGTTCTTATGCTACAGGGGATTTAAGTCAGGTATATCCTATTGCCAGAGGAAGTGCACCGTTAATTACTGCTTTCTTGAGTTGGATTATATTGCAGGAAGTATTACCGCCTCTTGGTATGTTGGGTATTGGCTTAATTGTTATAGGAATTATTTTGATCGCATTTCCCAAGGGAAAAGAATCATTTCAGATGGATAGCCGAGCATTAATTGCAGCGCTAATAACTTCAGTTTTTACAGCTTTCTATACCTTATCTGATGGCATTGGCTCCCGTGTCAGTGATAACGCCTTAACCTATATCTTGTGGCTGTTTGCCATTCACGGCTGGTCAATGGGCGTCATTATGTATTTCAAATATCGCTATACGATTGGGCAAAATATTCGCCAATATTGGAAGCAAGGATTACTGGGCGGGCTAATGCAATTGTTGAGTTATGGCATTGTCATTTGGGCGATGAGCTATGTCCCAATTGTAATGGTTGCTGCATTGCGTGAAACCAGCGTGCTGTTTGCAATGTTGTTGTCGGTTTTTATTTTGCGGGAACCGTTTAGCAAAATGAGATTATTGGCTTGTATGGTGATTGTAGCTGGAGTGATTGGGACGAAATTGGGGGAATGATCGTGTTACTTGAAAGAATAAAAATGGGAGGTAATGCAATAACTCATAAATCCCACCTGATTATCAATAAATTAGAGAGATAATCAGGAGGAACTATTATCAATGATCTTACAAAGACATTAAATTACTTTGTCAAATCATCAAAAAATTTTTTCACGCCATCGAGGAAACTTTTGGAGCGAGGGCTATTGGTTTCACCGCTTTTTCCGCCAAAAGATTCACCCAATTTACGCATCAGCTCTTTTTGTTCTTCATTCAGCTTAACCGGTGTTTCTACCACGACACGGCACATCAAGTCGCCTTGAACACCACCACGAACGGATTTAACACCTTTACCTTTCATACGGAATAGTTTGCCGGTCTGGGTTTCCGCAGGAATTTTCAGGCTGACGCGACCATCAAGGGTCGGAACTTCAATTTCGCCACCCAATGCTGCTGTTGCAAAGTTAATTGGAACTTCACAGTAAAGGTTGCTGCCATCGCGTTCGAAGATATGGTGAGTCTTGACTTGAACCTGAACGTACAAATCACCCGCTGGTGCACCGTGTTCACCTGCTTCACCTTCACCACTCAAGCGAATGCGATCACCGGTATCGACACCTGCCGGAATTTTGACAGACAGAGTTTTGTATTTTTCAACGCGACCATGTCCATGACATTTACCACAAGGCTCTTTGATGATGCTTCCACGTCCATGACACTGAGGGCAAGGCTGCTGAACGGCGAAGAACCCTTGGCGCATTTGTACTTGGCCTGCACCGTGACAGGTTGGACAAGTTTGTGGGCTGGTGCCCGCCTTGGCTCCGCTGCCATGACAGGTATCACAAGATTCCAGTGTTGGAATACGGATCTCTTTGGTCACACCACGGACAGCTTCTTCCAGGGTTAATTCCATGCTGTAACGCAGGTCTGAGCCACGGCTATGGCGCTGCTGACGACGGCCACCACCGAAAATATCTCCGAAAACGTCACCAAAGATATCGCTAAAGTCAGCTCCACCACCTGCACCACCACCCATACCACCATGTTCAAAGGCAGCGTGACCATATTGGTCATAAGCGGCACGTTTCTGAGCATCCGTCAGGATCTCATACGCTTCTTTAATTTCTTTGAATTTACTTTCTGCATCTTTATCACCCTGATTACGGTCAGGATGATATTTCATTGCCAGTCGTTTATAGGCTTTTTTGATCTCTTTTTCGTCTGCGGTTTTGGAAACTCCCAAAACTTCGTAATAATCTTTTTTTGCCATCGTATTGTTTACCCTTAATACGCACGCACGGGCGTAGAGTTACCTCAACGCCCGTACAGTTAACAAGTAACAGAGGCCTGTTACTTTGCCCGCTATTCCCTTCATCTTTCAAATTGATTCTTTGCTGGTTTTGCTCATTTAGCCCAGTCACATGCTTTCTATGTGACTGGGATTCAATCGCTTGCCGCCTTGATGCAACTCGAAACCTATTGGGCTTAAGGGCTACTATTATTTTTTGTCTTTAACTTCTTCGAATTCAGCGTCTACAACGTCGTCTTCTTTCTTCGCGTTGGTTGCACCAGCATCGGTAGCACCAGCTTGTGCTTGTTGCTGTGCGATTTCCAGCAGTTTCTTGGATGCTTCAACCAGAGCTTGGATCTTCGCTTCGATTTCAGCTTTGTCTTCGCTCTTCGCCGCAGTTTCCAGCTCAGAAGTTGCTTTCTCGATTGTAGCTTTATCGTCAGCAGTCAGTTTGTCACCGGCTTCTTCAACTTGCTTGTGAGTACCGTGAACCAGTTGGTCAGCTTGGTTACGAATCTGAACCAGCTCTTCAAACTTACGGTCAGCTTCAGCGTTTGCTTCAGCGTCGCGTACCATCTGCTGGATTTCTTCTTCGTTCAGACCAGAAGATGCCTTGATGGTGATGTTTTGCTCACGGCCGGAGTTTTTGTCTTTCGCAGAAACGTGCAGGATGCCGTCAGCATCGATGTCGAAAGTAACTTCGATCTGTGGAGTTCCACGCATCGCTGGCTGAACACCATCCAAGTTGAACTGACCCAGAGATTTGTTATCGCTGGCACGCTTACGCTCACCTTGCAGTACGTGAATAGTTACCGCAGATTGGTTGTCTTCCGCTGTAGAGAACACTTGGCTATGCTTGGTTGGGATAGTGGTGTTCTTAGTAATCAGGGAAGTCATCACGCCGCCCATGGTTTCGATACCCAGAGACAGTGGAGTTACGTCCAGCAGTAGAACGTCTTTCACGTCACCTGCCAGTACACCGCCCTGAACTGCTGCACCCATTGCAACTGCTTCGTCTGGGTTCACGTCTTTACGTGGCTCTTTGCCGAAGAAATCTGCAACTGCTTTCTGCACCATTGGCATACGAGTCTGACCACCAACCAGAATAACGTCCTGGACGTCAGATACAGACAGACCTGCGTCATTCAGTGCGACTTTCAGCGGCTCGATAGAACGTTTAACCAAGTCTTCAACCAGAGATTCCAGTTTTGCACGAGTCACTTTAATGTTCATGTGCTTAGGACCGGTTGCATCTGCTGTGATGTATGGCAGGTTCACGTCAGTCTGTTGTGCAGAAGAAAGTTCGATTTTCGCTTTTTCTGCCGCTTCTTTCAGACGCTGCATTGCCAGTGGGTCATTACGCAGGTCGATGCCTTGTTCTTTCTTGAACTCATCAACCAGATAGTTGATCATGCGGCTGTCGAAGTCTTCACCACCCAAGTGAGTATCACCATTGGTTGCCAGAACTTCATAAGTTTTTTCGCCATCAACTTCATCGATTTCGATGATAGAGATATCGAAAGTACCACCACCCAGGTCATAAACCGCAATGGTGCGGTTGCCCACTTCTTTGTCCAGGCCGTAAGCCAGAGCAGCAGCGGTTGGTTCGTTGATGATACGCTTAACTTCCAGACCTGCGATACGGCCAGCGTCTTTAGTTGCCTGACGCTGTGCATCGTTGAAGTATGCAGGAACGGTGATAACCGCTTCGGTTACTGGTTCACCCAGATAGTCTTCCGCTGTTTTCTTCATTTTTTTCAGAACTTCAGCAGAGATCTGAGGTGGTGCCATTTTCTGGCCTTTCACTTCCAGCCATGCATCGCCATTATCCGCCGCCATAATTTTGTATGGCATGATGGATTCGTCACGCTGTACTTCTTCGTCCTGAAAACGACGGCCGATCAAACGTTTGATGGCGAACAGAGTATTTTGCGGGTTAGTAACAGCCTGACGTTTAGCTGGTTGACCAACCAGAGTTTCACCATCCTGAGTATATGCGATGATGGAAGGTGTGGTACGGTCACCTTCACTGTTTTCAAGCACACGAGCAGTTGTGCCGTCCATAATTGCTACACAAGAGTTGGTAGTTCCCAAGTCGATACCAATAATTTTACCCATCTAAACGCCTCCACAAAGAATTCATATATTCGGTCAAGTTACTAAGCTATATGAGGACGAATGTTTTCTTTTCAATGGCTCTGTTTGCCAGAAATTCCTCATTTTGTTTTTCAGCTAATGCTGAAATATTCAGTAGTAACTGTAGTTGAGACTTAGATGGGGTCATTCATCGCATCATCAAGGGGCTGATTGAAAAAAAATTGAGATTTAATAAAAAAATTTTTCCAAGGCCATTGTGTAGTTGATGCCATCACATTATGATTCGCCGCCTTTTATGGTTTCTTGGTGCGGGAAAGCGCCATGATAACTTTTTAATATTTTGTATTATTTGTATTTTCTAGGGGAAGTATGCACTCTAATAAGTTGGCGAACCCAGGCCCATTGGGTTTAATGGGTTTTGGCATGACAACCATTTTGTTGAATTTGCACAACGCAGGTTTTTTCCCATTGGCATCAGTTATTTTGAGCATGGGCATTTTTTATGGTGGTTTGGCTCAGGTGCTGGCCGGTATCTTTGAGTACAAAAAAGGGAATACTTTTGCTGCAACCGCATTTACCTCTTACGGTATGTTTTGGTTGAGCTTGATTGCCTTACTGTTCCTGCCAATGATGGATTTGGCCGAAGAAACCAGCCATGAGTTCCTTGGCGTTTATCTCGCCCTGTGGGGAATTTTCACCCTGTTCATGTTCTTTGGTACGTTGAAAGCTAACCGTGTCCTGCAATTGGTATTTGGTAGCCTGACGCTGCTGTTCGCATTGCTGGCAATTGGCAATATCACAGGTAATGCCAGCATTTTGACCTTCGCGGGTTTTGAAGGCATTGTTTGTGGTGCGAGTGCTTTTTATCTGGCAATGGCTGAAGTTCTGAATGAACAATATGGCCGTACTGTTCTGCCAATTGGTGAAGTGAAACACGCTTAACCATTTTTAGACAGGATGAGTGATTTATGCTCATCCTGTGCTTGATCATGAGAGCATTAATCATGCCTCTTTAATTTCCCATCGTTTTTTTCATATAGATTTCATATAGATTTTTTCCGCAAATAAAACCCCAATAAAAGGCCAATAACCGATAAGGCGATAATATAATAGGCGGGAGCCAGCGGGGTATATCTCAGCAGCAAGGTGACAAGGATCGGTGTCAGTCCACCAAAAATAGCGTAGGCCACATTATATGAAAATGAAATGCCACTGAAACGGACTTCTGGCGGGTAGCTATTAACCATGACGAAAGGCGCTGCACCAATCACGCCTACAGCCAGACCGACGAGGGAATAAGCACTAAATAGTTTGAGCGGTTCATGGCTAATATTGTGATAGAAAAACCATGTAGTGGAGGCCAATAGAATACAGCCGATAATCAACACGATACCAGCTCCCCATTTATCGCATAAATATCCCACAGAAATACAGCCAACCGCCAATGAAATGATCGCCAGACTGTTTGCTTTCAACGTCAGTGATTGTTCCAGATGAAATACTGTCTGCATATAGCTTGGGGTCATCAAGATGATGACAACAATTCCTGCGGAAAGCAGCCAGGTAAGCAGCATGGAAATAGAGATGGCGCGTTTGTGATTAAAAATCACGGATTTTAGTGGTAACTCTCCTGCCAACGCCTTGCGTTCTTGCATTTCCTTGAAGATAGGTGTTTCATGCAGCCAACGACGCAGATACATGGCACATAGGCCGAAAATTCCCCCTAAGAAAAATGGCAGACGCCATGCCCAATCCAGAACGTCTTGCTTGGTATAAATGGAAGTAATAATGGTTGCGACGAGAGAGCCGAATAAAATTCCCATGCTCAATCCTGCCGTCAGAACACCACAGGCAAACCCGATGCGTTTATGGGGAACATGCTCCGCCACAAAAACCCATGCGCCGGGCACTTCTCCACCAATCGCAGCTCCCTGCATGATCCGCAGTAGTAAAAGGAGTATAGGCGCAGTCATGCCTATGGAATCGTAGGTGGGTAACATTCCGATGGTCAGTGTTGGTACAGCCATCAGCAATATACTCAGTGAAAACATTTTCTTACGTCCAATGAGATCACCGAAATGAGCCATGATAATCCCACCTAACGGTCGAGCCAGATAACCTGCGGCAAAAATACCAAATGTTTGTAGTTGTCTAAGCCATTCAGGTATATCTGCAGGAAAAAAAAGTTCTCCAAGCGTAACGGCAAAAAAGACAAAGATAATAAAATCGTAAAACTCCAGAGCACCGCCTAAAGCTGCTAAAGACAGAGTTTTATAGTCCTGTTTATTTAATGCTCGATTGTGGTGTTGTGACATAAGTTACCGATTTATAGTTATAAAATGGGATTTTTGTGATTATTTTCAATGGCCTTACCTGACTCATAATCGATGAAAATAAAACTTATGCTATATTAAAAGATGTTTATTCTGCAATTTTTTAAATGAATCCATTACGGTGATATGTAGTTTAGATTCGAACAGAAGAAGATTAAAATCATGCCAAATCAACACTGTAAGAAGTATGTGTTATCAGGCTTCTTAATCTAACATTATTCTCTAATAGGAAATTAATAAATATCTAGCGATCATAATCACATTTATATCGTTTAAAAATTGAGCTAACAAAAAAAGTAAATAAGATACTGATTGTTACTGCTTAGTACTACAGCCGTAATCCCTATTGTGCCATGATGGGGCTCTTCTTCCTTAAATAAAAGGCGGTGTCACATGCCATCCCCTGCCAAAATCTGGGAACAGGCGCTA
>NZ_JAQRFI010000024.1 GCF_028598805.1 Xenorhabdus yunnanensis
ATCGCCCTCGTAAAACACGAGATTACAAAACACCGAATGAGTTATTTAAAGGAGTACCCACTCATTTACTTCGTTCATTACGGTGTTGCGCTTAATATGTGAATCCAAGAATTATCAAAATGATTTATTTTATTTGTTTTTTATATGTTGTATGCATTACTATAATTACATTTAATTGTATTTGTTTTTTGTATGATAAATTCGACTTTACAAATATTATATCTATTATTTTATTTCATTTAATATAAGCTCTATCACATGTGATGTGGTTTTTTATTAATTTTGAAATAACCTTTCATTTTTCCCATGAATCATTGTTAAGGTATTTATGCATGTTTTTGTAATGCAGGTTTACTATGTGATAGTGTTAAGTGAAATGATAGGAGGGATAAATATAATTATTTGTAAATTTATTCTTATGGATATTGGGGTAAATAAAATAGACCTTAATTTTGAGTGAATTATAGATATTGAAGTTTTCCAAATAGATGATTAAAAAGTAATAGTCATAATTTTTTGAATTTGTGATGAATTAATCTATTTACTAAAATGATCTGTTGGAATTCAAATATGGATAAAGATAATATAAATGAAACAAACATGAAACGTGGAGGGTTTATTCGCCGTGTTGCATGGTTTAATATTGCATTGCAAACATTATTCCCTATTGCAGGAAGTTTAACCTCTGTCATGGTTGCTAATGCGAATAGTCAAGTCCAACCAAGTTCAGAGCTTCAACAAGATAGCCGATGGTATATCATTCAACAGAATGAAACATTAGATGATATTGCTAAAAAGCACAATTTAACAGTCGATGAAATAAAAGTACTCAATCATCAATTGGTACCATTTGAAGGAAAAACAGTATTAATCCCAGGAGAACGTATTCTTTTGCCCGAAGCTAAAAAATGGTTGAAATTGTCAGATAATCAAAATGAATCAAAGGAGAGAGAAAGGCAGCTTGCTGATATTGCAAAACAAACAGGGCAATTTTTGAAGAATAACCCAAGCACTGATTCTGCGATGGTTCTTGCTCGCTCAGCCCTCGTCAATAAAGCTAATAATGAAATTGAGCAATGGGTTAAACAATTTGGTAATGCCCGTATTCAATTGAATACCGATAAGAATTTTTCGTTTAAAGGTTCTCAATTTGATTTGCTGTTTCCTTTATGGGATGAAAAGGAAAATCTTATCTTTAATCAAAACAGTCTTCACAGAACAGATGGCAGAACGCAAGCTAATGTGGGTTTTGGCTGGCGTCATTTCACTTCTGATTATATGTTTGGTCATAACGTATTTTTTGATTACGATTTATCACGACACCATTCCCGCGTTGGTTTAGGAATAGAGTATTGGCGTGATTATTTAAAATTGAATGCAAATGGCTATATGCGAATCAGTAGCTGGAAAGATTCCTCTGATCTTGAGGATTATCGTGAACGACCAGCTAATGGCTGGGATATTCGGGCTGAGGGATACTTACCGCAATATCCTCAGTTGGGTGCAAAATTGATTTATGAACAATATTATGGCAATGAGGCGGCGTTATTTGGTAAGGATAATCGCCAGCAAAAACCCCATGCATTTACAGCAGGTATTACTTATACGCCAGTACCTCTGATCACTATTGGTGCTGAGACACGGAAAGGTAAATCCGGTAAAAATGATGCAAAATTGAATTTTCAAATAAATTATCAAATTGGTATCCCGTGGCTGAAACAAATTTCAACTGATGCTGTTTCTTCTTTGCGTAAATTATCTGGTAATCGTTATAGTTTTGTTGAGCGAAATAACAACATCGTTTTGGAATATCAGAAAAAAGAAGTAATTCGATTGCAATTAGATGAAGTGATCGAGGGTTACGCTGGTGAAGAGAAGCCATTAAAGGTTGCTATAGCTTCAAAATATGGTCTTGAGCGCATTGATTGGGATTTTGCTTTATTGACAGCTAATGGTGGCAAGGTTATTGAAAAACGGGAGAATAATTACCGTATTTTGCTGCCAAATTACCAATATGGTCAAGAGGCTAATAATATATACAAAGTCTCTGCTGTTGCTATTGATAAAAAAGGCAATTATTCAGATCGGGCTTACCTTCAGGTTATCGTTTCTTCTGCGGCAATAGATAAAACTCAAAGCACACTATCACCGACAAAAATTGAGTTACCCGCAGATGGCAAAAGTACCAGAGAAATAACGTTAGAGATTAGAGATAAACGGAATTTGCCTGTTAATGTTAATGCTGAAGAAATCAATATTAACATTGAATCAGAGCAGAAAACACCAGATAGCCTGCCTGCTCAGGTTCCTGCTTCTCGGAATGCTACTGCAAAGAAATCTATTGCTACTGGAACCGTCGTATCTACTCAGGTTTTAGCTTTTCAGCGTATTGAAGCAGGGAAATATGTTGCCACGGTGACAGCAGGTACGCGTACTGAAACGTTAACGCTGACCCTATCGGTGAGAAATACTATTTTTTCTTCAGCACATATCGTGGTTAAAGCGGATGAAAAAACAGCAAAAATCAAACCCGGCCAATTGAATATTTTACAGAAAAATGTGCCGGCGGATGGTAACACTCCTAACCAGATAGAAATGACTGTAACTGATAGGTTTGGTAATCCAATTCCTGATTATGTCGTCACATTTAATGCAGACAATGGCGCTGATATTAAAGGAGAAGGCCCCACCGATGTGAATGGCCGATTAGTGATGCCGGTGACAAATACCAATGCAGGGATGACTACAGTTACGGTTAACGTAGGAGGTATAGAGTACGCTGTAGAAGTTGTATTTACACCAGACGAAAAAACAGCACGTATTGAAGAGGGCAATTTACAACTTATGCATCCAGATGGATCTATTGTGACCGAAGGCGATACTTTTGTTGCTGATGGGCAAACAAAATATCCAATTGAAGCAATAGTGACAGATAAATCGGGTAACTTAGTTCCTAATGTAGAGGTGATTTTCCACGCTGATAATCAGGCGGGTATTACAGAGGAAAGAGTTAAATCAAATGAGCAAGGAGTGGCAGAAACATCAATAAGCAGCACAAAATCTGGAACCACAACGGTGACAGCGACTATTAACACGGGGAGAGGCGCTATACAGGTTGAGATTCCAATGACGTTTATCGGGCATAAAGCGACGGTCAAAGTGTTAAAAGTTGAGCTGGATGAGAGTAAAAACCAGCCTGATCCTGAGGGTAACTATCTTGCAGATGGTAAAACACCTGTTACTGTCAAAGCTTTTGTTGTTGATGAAAATGGCAACCCACTGACATCGGTCACAATCTATTGGGAATCAGATCGAGACAGGAATATAGTTAGGCTAGGAAGTTCACAATCTGATACAGATGACAATGGGATCGCCTTTGCTACAGTGACGAGTACAGAAGCTTTCGATGTAAGAATCACTGCCAGTACGAATAAGAGTTCAGAGAGAAGTTCAAGCACCTCAGAACCTATTAAGTTTAAGGAGATGCTTCCATAGGAATAGTCGCTGAAATAAAACAAGAAAATCCTAATAAAGACTTTGTTGCAGATGGTAAAGATAGTGTGGAGTTAACTTCGCAAGTCTTTGATAAAAACGGTAATCCTTTGAAAGGAGTCAAAGTTACATGGACAACTGATAAAAATGGGGCGGTGGTTAATCAAACAAGTATTACAGATGAAAATGGGGCCGCAAAAACAACACTGAAATCTACTGAATCGGGTGAAATCATTGTGACGGCAACTTACGAAAACTGTGATGGGACGCATAATATTCAAGCTATTCAAGTCAATGCGGCTGCGGATTGGAATACTGCAAAAGTTTCGCTCATCAGTGATAAAAGCGAAGCTGTAGCGGATGGCTATGATGGGATTAAAGTGATTGCAACGGTTATTGATGTAAATAATAACCCATTGTCTGGTAAGCATATTACTTGGCGTTCTTCGGAAAAAAATAATCAGTTGAATCCTGTTGCAAGCCTGATTGATGCACAAGGGAAGGCGAGTACAGTTATTTCGGGTACGCAGGCTGGAGATATCGTTATTGAAGCGATATTTATGAATGAAGCCAAAGCAAAACATACGGTGACTTTTACCGCCATTCAACCGGATTCTAAAAATGCCGATGTAGTTGGTACGCAAAAGCAAAGCCAATTTACATTGTTGCCGCAATCCATTGTGGCAAATGGAACAATTAAGGCAGAAGCGAAGCTGGTTCTTAAAGATCAGTACGGTAATTTAGTTCCTAACCAGAATAACAAAATTTCATATTCAGTTATTTCGGGGGATGCCAACGGCATTATTTTCCATAATCAAAAGGAATCTGCACCGGGTGTTTATACGGTATCTATCTCTGGGACGCAGGAAGGATTGGCTACTATCCGTGCTGAAGTAATAAGCCATGCTGAAGTAACAAAACAACTCTATTTTGATGCAACGCTAGGTTTTGTTGCCAATGCAACAACAGCTCAACTGGCATCTGTCACAATGATGAAAGCAGGTTCTAATAACCCAAACAACTTACAATTTATTTCTGTTAATGCAGATGGTAAGGGTAGTGTCGTTATTAAAGCTCAACTTCAAGATAATAACGGAAATAAGGCACTGCCTAATGTTGCTGTCGGCTGGAAAACCACATTGGGGAATTTGTCTTCAATATTGAGTAAAACCGATGCAAATGGTATTGCAGAAATATCATTGACGAGTAAACAGGCAGGAAGTGCACAAGTTACTGCGGTATTGGGCAGTGGAGAGAAAACCGCTCAAACTCAGGCGAGATTTGTTGCTGGGGCACTGTCAAAATCACATTCATTAGTGAATATCTCAAAAAATATTGCGGCTGCCGGTGAAGAGATTCAGATTACGTTTACACCTAAAGATATAAACAGCAATTTACTGACAGAAATAATAGGAAATATAGCATTAGAGTATACAAATGATTTAGGTATCACGCCTAATCCACCTCAGTTTCAGAAAAATAGTTTGGGAGATTATGTCGCTAATATTCAAGCCAAAAATGTAGGTCATACGGATATTACTATTAATGCTGATTCTAATGCTTATTCCCTAATAATTGACCATCCCGTCAAATTAGAGATTGTGGCTGATCATACAAAGCCCCAAGCGGTTGATGAGCAAAATCCATTTACTGTAAATAAACAAGGCGGAAACGATCTTCTTAAAGATGGGGATAGTGTGGCTGTTGATGAAACAGTAAATTATTCCATTCCATTGGTGGATGAAAATGGTAATCCGTTAGGCAAAGATGTCCCTACTTATTGGTCGGTTGAAGGTGAAGGTGTATTAAGTGCGGCGAGTGTATTAACGGATGATAAAGGTATGGCCAAAGTCGAAATGATTAGTAATAAAACTGGCATGGCTAAAGTGACGGTCAATCTGCCAGGTGGGAAATCTTATACGCAAGCCGTGATATTTACCGCTGGTGAGTTAGATACACAAAACTCCGCAGTCATATTATCTAAATCTAAAATAATTGCCGATGGTAATGACGAAACGCTTCTTATTGTGAAATTGTATGATACATCAGGAAATGTGATACCTAACCGATCAACTGAGATTCGGGTAATTCCTCAAAACGGGAAGGGTATTAATATTTCTCCACAAGTTGTTGAAGATAATGTTCACTCTGGTGAATACCATATTCCAATTAAAGGGACGAAAATAGGTAATGAAGAATTTACCGTATCGGTTAATGGGGTGGATTTAGTCAGGAAACCGATTCTTACCTTTGTTGGCGATGGAAAGTCTAAAAAGATGACTGACTTTACTCTTAGTCAGCGTTCAATGGAGGCGGGCACTCTCGTTACATATTCTGTAAAAGTCATTGATGCCAATAATAACCCATTGGAAGGCATGATGGTTTCATGGCGATTACCATCAGACATGGCCTATGATAAGGCGTATAAACCGAGATCAGCTAGTCAGACTGATGGGCAAGGTATCGCCGTGCTGAACATTAAGCCCATTAGTGCTGGAAAATTCATTCTTGAAGCCTCTTTGGATGGAAATACACATCAGGACATGCCAGAGCTGACGGTGACTTCATCGACCATTGACATGCGAAAGTCGACATTTGTGACAGATGTGACGAAGATTGGTACAGCTGGCAAACAGAAAGAAGCAGTACTGACAGTTAATTTGTCAGATCAATATGATAATCCTATTAGTGGGAAAAACGTCAAAATCGACTTATCGAAGAAGCTAAATGGTTTCAGCGTAAGTTCGGTCAAAGATAATGGCGATGGTACTTATACCGCGTCAGCGACTTCAAGCAATAAAGGAGTGGTTGAACTTCAGGCTGAGGTTAATGGGCAAAAAATAGGGAATACATTAGTTATCAACGTAGGGGCTATTACGCCAGCTTTGCGTTTTGATAATAAAGATGTAATGGTAATTTACACCAAAAACTATACGAAATCCCAAAAAGTACACAATTTACCACACGATGTACGTAAGATGTGGACAAGTTCAGTACCAGACGTTGCCGATGTGGATGACAACGGGAATATCACATTGCGAAAAGCGGGTAAAACAACCATTACGGTACAAACAGGAACCAATGGGCAGTATAACAAGGCGGATGCGAGTTATCAGTTGACGGTAGAACGGGCTGCTCCTCAGTTAAAGAGCCGGGATATACAAATTGTTGCAGTATGGAATGATGGAGTAAGTCGCAAGGCTGAAATCAAGTTCGAGAATCATGATGTGGATTATGACAATTTATTGAAACTGAGCCAATTTTCCAGTTCTGCCAATAATGTGGTGAAAGTGGATACACATGGCAATCTTACGGCAGTGAAACCCGGAACTGCTATGATAACCATCAGTACGCCAGAGACAGAACAATTTAAGGCATCGTCTACCAAGATTACATATTTATTGAAGAAAGGAAAAGTGAATATCAGTTTTCCCAGTTCTACAATAGTAGATAGATTAAATGGGAAAAGAAGCATAAAACAAGATATTGTGTTGCCTAAATATGCTAAAGGGCATTGGGAAAGTGGCAATGAAAGCATCATAGGAGTATTAACTAATGGAGTTTGGACGAGAAAAGCAGCTGGTGCAGCAAAAATGACGCTACATGTTGACGAAAATGATTATTATAAGTCTAATTACAATAGTTACTATGTGGAATTATATGATAAACCTGACATAAATCTGGGAACACTCAAATATTCTAGTAAAGGACAGGTATTCTCAGCAGGAGATTGGAAACCGGTCTTTACTGACGACACAATATCTATAAATTGGAATGTCAGTTATTCAAATAAATATAAACCAACATATCATGTAAGTGTACAGTTAGTGGATACTCTATCTGGAAAAGTAATTGATAATCAGGATTATAAAATATCTTCTCCGATAAAATCAAAATCTACTAAATTTAATTCTAAACCTGAATATTATGGAAAGAACCTTCAGATAAAATTAATTGCTAAAGGTTTCGAACAATTTGAGACGAAAAAATTGTCCCAAAAGATTTTTGTGACGAATCTTATCCCAGATGAAATATGGTCTGCTTTCATCATTGAAACTGTAGTAAAATTTAAGCATTTGCTGTATTACAGGGCAATTATTGGGATTCTTCCTGCCAAGAAACTGTGTTGGGTAACCCACATCATGTAATGGTTATGATGGCTGAAAACAGTAAAATAGATTTTGGAAACAAGGTATTACTTTCTCCAATGGAATTATTTTATGAAGCGAGTAATAAACGTATTGAAAATTCTTATTTTAGCTATCTTGATAAGGATAGTGAGGATGCGGTCAAAAAAACCGTGTTTGATCATATCTCGAAGACTACTTATCTTGGGGCGCCGACAAATAATCCTGTGGGAGTCAAAGTTGCGATTATTAGTACCGGATGTTGGAGTGATCATGTAGAAGGATATGGAGTAAAAGTGTTTATTAAGTATGCAGGAAAAGAATACAAATATGCATCAGTGGGTGGTGATAAGAAGGGATATGGGTTTGGTGGTAATGGAGATGGTCAAGGTATATTAAATAAAAATACCATTTGGACTAGAGAATATTAAGGTTATAAATAATCGTAAATTATTATTCCTTAATAATAGAAGTGAGCTATAAGGCTCACTTCTATTATATAGCTAATTTATTTTAAAAACCCATATCCTTTATGAATTTTTAAAAAAGCTAATCATTAACTCATAGTAATAGATATAAGGATAATAAGGATAATCAAATTCTGGTTTGAATTATTTCCGCCAGTTTTGCCGCAATTTCTGGGTAATGTACGATCCCTGCATCCGGCATCAAGATTGCCTCAAGCCCATTGATATAAGGCTCGTGCTTTTTCAGCTGGGCTTGCGAAAGTAGACTGATTTCAAAGCCGTTTTTCAACCCTCGCTGATAGATATTTTCCAGCAAAGATAGCTCTTTGAGTTGCGTGGCAACAATCACCTTATCGCAACGGTCGTAATATATACCCTTCGTATTTCAAGTTGCCTCTTTGTTGGCTGCACTCACTCACCCTAGTCACATAGTTATCTATGCTCCCGGGGATTCGCTCCCTTGCCGCCGCGACGCATCTTGAAATCCATTGGGTATAGGCCATTTTCTTTATCCAATATCAGCAAGCGCAAGTGCTGTTCTTGCAGGGCAGAGCCAAGACGACTAATCTCGCACTAATGATAATCACGTCATACATTTTTAGGATGTTCCTCATTGTTCTTATTTTCTACACAGCATTACATATCCAGTTCAGAGTTCAATATTGAAAATTGTGATAGGAGTGTTATATGTATGAAAAAATAAACGAAAAATATGAAGTAACTGATAGATTTTAAGTGAAGTAAGAGCACTATATAATCTTGCAGAGAATAAAAAAATCAGGCTTTATGAATAAAATTCATATTTATCTAGAGGAGATAGAATAATGGCTACTATACACAATGATATTGATCATTATGATATTAAAACCCGTTATGCATCTGTTTCGGTAATAGATACAGGAGGTAATGGGCTGCCTGTTCTTTTAGTTCATGGCAATTCAAGTTGTAAAAAAGTATTCCGTCATCAGATTAACCAGTTAAAAGGAAAGTATCGAGTTTTGGCACTAGATTTGCCGGGACATGGTTCGTCATCAAATGCCAGCGAGCCACGTCAAGCATATTCAATGCCTGGTTATGCACACACGATTATTGAGGTATTGGAACAAATAGGTATTAACAAAATAGTGGTTTTTGGTTGGTCATTAGGTGGTCATATTGGGTTGGAAATGTTGGCTTTATTTCCTAAGATGATTGGCTTAATGATTTGCGGTACTCCGCCAGTATCAGTGGGTGCAGATAACGTGGCTCTTGGTTTTCGCCCTGGTGTGGGGCTTGCCGGCAAAGCAGAGTTTACGGAGGAAGACATCAAGAATTTTGTATCTGATACCTATGGGATCAATGCTCCCCATGATCCTTTGATTGTTGAAGCGGTGATAAGAACAGATGGATTGGCACGGCAGTATATGTTTGAAGCCTTTCTTTCTCCTCAGGCAACTGATCAAAAATTATTGGCTGAAACCAGTAAAATACCGTTAGCAATCGTTAATGGAGCAGATGACCCATATATTAATTTTGACTATATTAATGGACTGAATTACCAAAATCTTTGGAAAGGGAAGGTATTTAATTTGGCTGGTGTTGGTCATGCACCTTTCTTGGAGTCACCCGAGTTATTTAATCCAATTTTGGCTGATTTTCTTAAAGGTTTTCAATGAAGCGTCTTCATTACGTAGCTTGAGAAAATTATAGTTGTGAAAATTATAGTTGTGGTTTATCTGTTTGATAGTTTAATTTTATCTGTTGAATTCTATCTAGTGGTAAGGATATTCTTTATTAAAGAATATCCTTATTTTTATTTGCATATATCTATTGTTTTGCGAATGCAGGTTTGGTAAGGGGTAATGTACCAACCAGTGCTGAATGAAATAAACTGGATATATGCCATTTATCCTTCTAATAATACTAGATTAGATACAAGCGGCTTTAAGTAAGCCTAAAGCACCATCACCAGGTATTTTTTCACATACAGCTTTACATGCAGGCTGTAGTGGTTCAGCTAACATATTGCAAGCCATTGCAGTTGCATTTGCTGCAATGGTTGTTCCTATGATTAATGAAAGTATACAAGCAACTAGTTTTCTGTTCATAATTTCATACCTTATATAGATGTGCATCTGGTTATCTGAAAGGATTCACTTCAATATGAATTCCACTTCTGATATCGGATAGAAAATTATTCTTTTTTTAACAGCATATAATGTTAAAAAAGCACTCTGTTCTCTGTATCTATTACTTTCAATCAAAAAAATTAACTATGTAGATAGCGTTAACGTCAACATGCTAATTTTTGCAAAGGTTCTGTATTTTGGCTATTGGTTTTTTCATCGTATTGATAATGTGTTGACGAAATAGTAACAGTATTTCCTCATTTTTTTATCGAAAAAAGTGGTGACAGAAGAGATGTAAATAATTTTTTGATATATTTAATCTATTGGAGGTGTTAATAAAATATTTTATTTCTTATGTGATAATTGATCATGTTATTTTTTGGAGGAATGAATAATATTGCACTTATTATGTGAATCTTGGGATTAATACTATAAGAAGCAAGAATCCACCTGATATACAAGTGGATATATATGATTTTATATTCCAAATTATTACACAGAAGTGACTGGATATAGAAAATAAATAAATTTTTAGAAAAATTCTGATAAATGTTTTTTTAATCGTTTAATATCCTGCAAAATTTGTGGGTTTTTTATTACATCGTGGCAAGCAAATGTTGGTAATGGCGACATACCTAAAAATTGGTTTGCTTTATGAAAAGGATAGTAAACACTGTCAATGCCTTTTCCTTCAAAAAATTGATTGGGATCTTCAAATGATTCCAATGGCGCATTCCAGGTGACTGAAAACATATAAGTCTTGTCTTGTGCCAAACCACCTGAGCCATATTTTTTGGCAGGATTATTGCGGGTTCGCCCATCATCCTTAAATAAAGTACTGTGACCAGCACTAAAGATCTCATCAACATATTTTTTTAAAATCCACGGAGCTTCCATCCACCAGCCTGGCATTTGGTAAATCACACTATCAGCCCAATGAAATTTATTAACTTCGGCAGCAATGTCATAACCTTTATCTACATGCGTTACCTGAATATCGTGGCCTATCTCTGTCAGGTGATCCTTAATAATTTCGGTTAAGGTATTATTGAGTTCTCCTTTCGATTCGCCAAAATCTTTTGCTGAATTGATCACTAAAATATTGCCCATAATAATCCTCTGTTTTATTCCGCTGATAAATCACGGATTATCTTAAAACTGATTTTGATTGAGTGGGTGCCTATTTATTGCTAATCATTGCCTGATCCTCCAGTAATATCTATTTTCTGTATTTATTTTTTTATATTTACTGTTTTTGGATAGCCCGCAATCGCTTGATATCTCGGCAAGGAGGTTCTCCAAAAAGGCGATTATATTCACGGTTGAATTGGGAAGTACTTTCATAACCAACCTGAAATGCGGTGGTTGATACATTGTAGTGCTGTGTCAGCAATATTCGCCTTGCTTCGTGTAAACGCAGCCACTTCTGGTACTGTAATGGACTCATAGAGGTAACAGCTTTAAAGTGGTGATGAAAAGAAGAGGGGCTCATTTTGGCGATTTGAGCAAGTTGCTCGACTTTGACCGGATCGGCAAAGTGTTCTTTTAGCCATTTAATCGAATGGTTGATTTGGTGGCTTGGACTTTCTTGAGAAGCCATTTGTTGTAAACGCCCCCCTAACTCACTTTTCAGTAGTCGATAGATGATCTCTTTATGTATCAAGGGAGAGAGGACGAGAATATCTTCTGGTGTGTTCAATATTTCTAATAACCGATTAAAACAGCTCAATAAGTCAGCGGTGGCAGGGGTTATAGCTAATGCGCATGTATCCTGCGCTTGATGTTTTATCATAACTTTATTTTCAACCATTAATCTTGAAACTTCTTGTATGTCGAGTTGCAACATCATGGCTAAAAAGGGTTTTTCCTTAGATGCGGTGCAAATCTGGGTAATGGTAGGGATATTTGTCGAAGTCACTATAATTTGCTGAAAATCGCAACAATAAGAACGATCTCCAATTGTCACCCGTTTAGCCCCTTGGACAATAACCATAATACTGGATTCGTACAGCTGGCCTATCGGATCTGTTGGCTGCTCCAAATGGCAGAGCGTCAATTGAGGAATCACTGTTTTTAGCGCGTGAGTATTAGGACGTGTTAACTTAGCCATTTTTCCTGCCAATAGCTGTAACTGGATTGCGATTTCTGCTCTATCGGATTGGTGATGCAATGCATTCATTTTCTATTTCCTTATTTATATAAAAATCATGTTTATTAGTGCGTTATGCAGCATATCGCTAGACGGTGGAAATTTGTATCAATAACAGCGGTTGATTGGAGGATTAGGCAAGAATTGTGGAGGATGTATTTTCAAATAAACCTTACTAATTATATGAAGTTTTCATGAGCAGCAAACTTTGAATTTACAAATCAGCTAATTGTTCATTAGACCAATGAATTTATTTTATAATGAATAACCATATTTTAACGTATATTAATCTCTGAATGATTGTGATATGTTGCTATAAAAAGTTGACATAAGTAATGTGAGTTGGTCATTTGACAGAGGAATGAAATTACCTTGAACTTTAACGAATAATAAGTGAGGAATTTATGTCTGAAGTTAATAAACCAGAGTCTAAAGGTTACATGTTATCTTTTGATATTAAACCAGGAATTTTAATGCCTGAAAATTTTGAAAAAGAGTTGGGGTATTTGAAGGATGGCTATGGCGCTTTAAATATAATCGAAAATAATACAGTGATCGGAGGTATATCGTCGTTCGGACTTTCATCGCAAGGTAGTGTTGATAATCCTACTATATATATGGTTATGGAAATGAAATTTCCTCAAGAAAATGAAAATGCTATAATAGAATTATCTGAAAAAAAACTTGATATAACAGTCGATGATGTGGTCTATCATATTGGTAGCGGTATCATTGTAGCTTCTTCGATTACGCTTGGTTTTACGTACACTAACGCAAGTGGAACAGATGTAATGAAATTATTTGCTGTAATGGAAAGGGAGCAAATAGGGGAAACCAAGCGTTTTTACCTTAACTGGAGTTAACTACAACTTACATTGAATCCAAGGCTGCGCTAATGCGTGGCCTTTTTCATATTTGGACAATGATATAAAAGAGTCTGTTGTAATTAACAATAATATTATTATCAATCCATACCAGCATTTTTGGACCCCGAATTAAGTGAATATAACATCTGAAAAGGAAAAAATATGAACGAAAATAAAAACCGTCGTGAGTTCTTAAGTCAGACTGGCAAAATGGTCACTGCTTGTGCGCTGTTTGGTGCAATCAGCCCTGTCGCATATGCTGCTCAGTCAGCTACAGCAAATGATGAGGCGAGTGATTCTACGAAGATAACCGATAAACATTACTATCTGGATAACGTTTTGCTGGAGTCAGGGTTTGTATTTGAGGGGCAGAAAACTGTCAGCACGCTTACTGAGCTGAAAACGCTGGAAATCAACAATGGAAAAATTGTTGCTCTGCGTGAGAACAAACAGTATTCGGACAGCACACTACCTCGTTACAATGCGAGTGGCAAGCTGATGCTTCCGGCGATGCGGGATATGCACATTCATCTGGATAAAACATTTTATGGTGGCCCGTGGCGTGCCCTTAACCGACCCGCAGGCACCACGATTCAGGACATGATCAAACTAGAGCAGAAACTTTTGCCAGAACTGCAACCGTATACTCAAGAACGCGCGGAAAAGCTGATTGATCTTCTCCAGTCGAAAGGCTCTACTATTGCCCGCAGCCACTGCAATATTGAACCAGTTTCTGGTCTGAAAAATCTCGAAAACTTGCAAGCAGTGCTGGCGCGTCGCCAATCTGGTTTCAGTTGCGAAATTGTGGCTTTTCCGCAACACGGTTTATTACTTTCTAAATCGGAGCCATTGATGCGTGAAGCAATGCAAATGGGGGCGCATTATGTGGGTGGTCTCGATCCAGCTAATGTTGACGACTCAATGGAAAAATCCCTCGATACAATGTTCCAGATTGCACTGGATCACGGCAAAGAGGTGGATATTCATTTGCATGAAACCAGTCCGGCAGGCATAGCAGCGATTAATTACATGGTAGAAACTGTGGAAAAAACACCTCAGTTGAAAGGCAAACTGACCATCAGCCACGCCTTTGCGCTGGCGACTCTTAATGAACAGCAGGTGGATGAGATAGCTGCCCGCATGGCTATACAGCAGGTGACTATTGCTTCGACTGTGCCTATTGGTACGCTGCATATGCCACTCAAACAGTTACGCGATAAAGGTGTATTTGTGATGACCGGCACCGATAGTGTGATTGATCACTGGTCGCCGTATGGTTTGGGTGACATGTTGGAAAAAGCTAACCTGTACGCACAGCTATATGTTCATCCGAACGAACAAATGTTATCGCGCGCGCTAGCAATTGCCACCGGTGATGTGTTGCCACTTAATGATAAAGGCGAACGTGTATGGCCTAAAGTGCAGGATGATGCCAGCTTTGTGCTAGTGGATGCTTCCTGTTCCGCCGAAGCAGTGGCGCGTATTTCGCCACGGACTGCGACGTTTCATAAAGGGGAAATGGTGTGGGGGAGTGTGGAGAAAACGGTATAAGTTAGAAAATCCACGCGCAGTTGCGTGGATTTTATTGAATAACTCTGGGTCAATTGACCTCGTTCAAGGTGACAAACTCCACTCCGTATACTGCTATCTGTTATGGGTTTATAGGATTTTTCTTTATTAATCAGCCTATTAATGGTCGATTAAAATTTGTTGATATAGACAGATTCTAAGGGTAATGTTGGCAAGTGATAATCAATGTGGTTACTTAATGGCGGGCCACGAAAATTTCATACTTACCATTTATGGAAGAAAATTATGATAAATATCACTGACAATATGCTACGTTTTGGCTTCCTTTTTATGTTTTGTTTAATTTCAAGGAACGTACAAGCAAAACAATCCATTAATGATAATGTGACTGATAAAAATCACTGGGCCAGCATAAAGGGGAACAATAATTCATATATAAACAATTCGTATTTAAACAATGCGTATTTAAACAATGTGGAGAAACGCTATCTATTACCCGCTTTGCCTTTCGCCATTGAAGAATCGGAGCGTCTACGCACGATGAAGCTGGCAGATTATTTCTCCTCCGGCTTATATGTCCGCAAAGGTGAAACTATTCGCCTATCGTTAACCGGAGCGAAGACTGTTGCGATCTTTTTTGGTTCCCCGATGCTCCCTGTCTCCAAGACATCGGAAGAGATGTTTGATAATTCGGTTACTAACTCTATTCTCATATCCTCAAAGGATAACATCAGTACTTTTACATCTCCTGCGAGTGGGATGATGTATTTTCGCTATGCCCTGCCTTATTCTGAGACACTAAACTCCGCGAAAGCGTCGATTAAGGTTATTGAGGGCGGTGAAACTGTTCCTTTTTATGTCGCGGGTCAGACAACACTCAATGAATGGCGAAATATGTTAAAGAAATACAGTCAGTCGCCATTTATTGAGATAACCGATCGCAGAAGCATAATTACCGTAACACGAAAGACTTATAATCGTTCTGCAAAGGCAGATCCGGCAGTATTGCTAAGTAAAATTGAACGTATCATAAATGCCTACGATGATATCTCTGGTTTATCGGCTCAGGGCGATAATAAAGATCGCTCATCTCCGCTTAAAGTTCATTTTATTGAGGATAATTTTTCCACATCAAAAAATATTGGTAATGCTTATATGTATGCGGAAAAATACATGATAGGTATGCCAGGAGACAGTTCACTGGATGTACTTAACCCGGACAGATTATCATCCGCTTGGGGGGTATGGCACGAAATTGGCCATCATTATCAACAGGATGATTGGCTTTGGGAACCCGTCGTAGAAACCACAGTTAATATTTATTCTCTGTATGTTCAATCGCTATTAGGTTTTCCTTCTCTATTAGACAAAAAAATGGATAACGGTCTAATCTGGAATGAAGTTGCGAAGGAATTCAAGGAACTCAAGAAATTTCCTAATCATAATTTCAACAGTGAGAGTTCAGATGAAGATAAAAATGACAAAATGCTCTGGATAAGACTGGTAATGTTTGAGCAACTGAGGAAAGGATTGGGGACTGACTTTTATCGTAAGCTTCACCGCTATTATCGGCACCACCCGTTGAAGAATACAGCCAATGAAGAAGAGAAAATTAACATGTTTGCCTTACGTGCAAGCCTGATTTCAGGTTTTGATTTGACGAAATTCTTTACCGGTTGGGAGTGGGTTATTAATAAGAAAACCCGTGATGACATCAAGGCTCTTAATCTTCCAAAATCAACACTATAAACATCAAATTACATAGCAATGAGCCATCTGATAAAATCCACGCAACTGCGTGGATTTTATCAGTCTCGATAAGACATTCTAAAATGTCTTAAGACAAGAAAAATGATTTAGACATTGAACAAGAAATTCAGCACATCGCCATCTTTAACGATATAGTCTTTCCCTTCTGCACGCATTTTGCCAGCTTCTTTCGCGCCTTGTTCACCTTTATAAGTGATAAAATCATCAAACGCGATGGTTTGAGCACGGATAAAGCCTTTTTCAAAATCGGTGTGGATTTTACCCGCAGCTTGTGGTGCTGTTGCACCGACCGGAATAGTCCAGGCACGAACTTCTTTCACGCCCGCAGTGAAGTAGGTTTGCAGGTTCAGCAATTCATAACCAGCACGGATAACACGGTTCAGCCCCGGCTCTTCCAGACCCAATTCCGCCATAAACTCTTCGCGATCAGCATCTTCCAGTTCTGCAATATCGGATTCGATGGCCGCACAAACGGGAACAACGACAGAGCCTTCTTTTTCCGCAATGGCGCGAACGATCTCAAGGTGTGGGTTATTCTCAAAACCATCTTCATTGACGTTTGCGATGTACATGGTTGGTTTCAGGGTCAGGAAGCTCAGGTAGCGAATAACCGCTTTTTCTTCTGCACTCAAATTCAAAGAGCGCAGCATACCTGCTTGTTCAAGGTGAGGAAGACATTTTTCCAAGGCTTCCAGTTCTGCTTTAGCGTCTTTATCACCGCCTTTGGCTTTTTTCTGTACACGTTGGATGGCGCGTTCACAGGTATCCAAATCAGACAGGGCCAGTTCTGTATTGATAACATCAATATCTGAAGCAGGATCAACCTGACCAGAAACGTGGATGATGTTGTCGTTTTCAAAACAGCGTACCACATGACCGATCGCTTCTGTTTCACGGATGTTGGTCAGGAATTGGTTTCCTAAACCTTCACCTTTTGAAGCGCCTTTTACCAGACCAGCAATGTCCACGAATTCCATGGTGGTTGGCAGTATGCGTTGTGGTTTAACAATCTCAGCCAATTGGTCGAGACGTGGGTCTGGCATCGGCACAACACCTGTGTTTGGCTCGATGGTGCAGAACGGGAAGTTTGCTGCTTCGATACCTGCTTTGGTCAGCGCATTGAATAATGTAGATTTCCCAACGTTAGGCAGGCCAACGATACCGCATTTGAATCCCATATATTTATCACCTTAAATCACTTATAAACCAACGAACAATATGCTTGTCGGTAAGTTATACAAAATTGGCGCTATTATACACGCAATAGCCCGTTGCGCCACGCACTCCCAGCTAGGCGCTGGCTTTAAAGGCATGCAGGCGGTTAATTGCCTTGTTCATACCTTCTTTAATGAGGATGTCAGTACAGCGCAATGCTTCATCTATCGCATCGTCAATCAGTTTTTGTTCGCTGGCAGGGGGCTTACCAAGGACGAAACCCACAACTTTGTTTTTATCGCCCGGATGGCCGATGCCGATACGCAGACGATGGAAGTTAGGGTTATTGCCGAATTTGTTTTGAATGTCTTTCAGGCCATTATGACCGCCATTACTGCCGCCTAGTTTCATTTTTGCCACGCCGGGCGGTAGATCCAGCTCGTCATGGGTAACCAAAATTTCATCCGGTTGAATGCGATAAAATCCAGCAAGAGCAAGGACAGATTTGCCGCTGAGGTTCATGAAAGTGGTTGGCACCAGTAAACGAATATCCTGCCCATTTATGTTGATGCGGGCGGTATAGCCAAAAAATTTACTCTCTTCTTTCAGGGACTGGTTATGACGTTGTGCTAACAAATCGACAAACCATGCTCCGGCATTATGTCTGGTCTGTGCATATTCAGCCCCGGGGTTTGCCAGGCCAACGATTAATTTTATGTTACTCACGGTTTAGGTTCGCTTATTGGCAATTGAACAAAAAAGGGGAATAGTTTACCTATCTCAAAGCTTGAGTACAAAATTCATTATAGCCTTATCTTTCAACTCGTTGTTTTACCGGATGCATTAATCCTAATCTCTCTGACTATTTCCGATAAGACTGTCCTTTTTAATAAATATTATTTTGGTGGAATGTAAAAAATTAGGCTTAAATTTGTACATCTTGTGATCATTGCCGCAATAACCTTTTATATGATAGGGCTATAATTAATACATGAAGAAAGATGTCTACTTTCGTGCTTTTGAGTTCGTTGTGTTTGCAAATTAGCGTTCACAAAAAGTATTGGAGGTTGTTTATGAGACGTAAAAAGGCTTTTATTTTTGGCAATATTCTCATGGGAACGGGAATGACGGCAATGCTTGCTAGTCTGGCTTATGTATTGCTTAGCCATATTTTCAAATTTGGTCAGTCTGAATTTCTTACAGGTATCTCATTAATGGGATTGTTTGTTGGGGCATTTATTTGGCTGGTAGGCGCCAGGATTGGTGGTCGGGAACAGGTTACTGATAGATATTGGTGGCTGAAAAATTACGATGAGCGTTATCGTCGTAAGAAACATCGACATCCGTAATTATTTTAGACGTTAAAATTCAGTAGGTTTAGGTAAGGCGGCAATTTGCTACCGCCTTACCTTTGCTTGTGAAAGTATTGGCATATCAAAATCTGACATTGAGGCCGAGATTGAAGTAATAGTCATGGTTTGGCTCATTATCATTTTTTTCATGTGATACAGCCGCAAATGCATGAAGATTATTGGTCAGATTGGCATTGATGCCGACAGTGTATTGAACGCGATCCCTCTTCTGTTTTTTCCCCTGTTGTACGAAACTTGTTTGGGTGGAATTGATCGCGCTGCGAAGAGCATAGTGTTCATCATTGAATTGATGCTTAAACAGGATAGAGGCATAAGGATTAATAAGTCCTAATTGTGTATCTGCTCGCCAGCCCAACGAGCCAATTCTGGCATGATAGTGTTGATCTCCAAAATGCATGGCAGTACTCCTGTTACCAGATTCACGATAACTATCAATATTCCCTTTGTCCCAAGTGTATTGGATGATTGGACTGGTGGTCAGATAACGGGTGACAGGGATATCCCAGCCTGCCGTAATACGCCAACCCCACTGCTTACCCATCGTTGAACCTGATTCCCTACGTGTAGCCTGACCAAGTTGGATGGAACGTGACAAATTATCGTAATTGGTGCGTGAATAATGGAAATCACCGCTTAGCCAGCCGTGGTCATAGTAGTTCCATAGAGTGTAAGCTGTTATAACATGGCCTGTCGCCGCATAATTAAAATTAGGCGTTGCATTTTGTTCATCTCTATAACGTGAAATTGTTGCCCCTAATAGCAAATTATCCGTCAGTTGATAATCGCTCCCCAATGTAAGGGTACTATTGTGATTGCCAGTATAACCGCCGAATACACCAATTTTACCTTGTTCTTTATGACGATTGCGTAATTGTTGCAAGTGGCTGTCAAGTGAGGATAGGGCGACTTTGACTGGAATGCGATTGATAGGGTTCAATGTCATCACCTGTAGCGGAGCGTTATAGATCGACATAATGTACTGACCGATCACATGATGTGCATAAGGGGTCGGATGGAAGTTATCGGAAAATAAGAATGCTTGGCTTTTATCAAATTCAGGGTCGGAAGAAGAACAAAGCATAGCCGTTTTACCTTGTTGACAGGCATAACCCAGGGTATTGGAGATACCATAAATAGTCGGGTTCTCAATCACTTCTCGTAAGAGAAGGTTGATATTGGCACGAAGGATATTTCCGTTACCGAGTCGGCTTTCTTCAATTTGATTATATTTGTCAGAAAGTTGGGAGGCAGTTTTGCTGACATTATCGTAAACATCATGTAATTGGTGGTAAATTTCTTTAGCTTTTTGGGGATCTTGGGGAGATGCGTTTGCGGCAATTTTTTTAAAGACGCCTTCGATAATTTGATTCCGGATTTCGGTATTTGGCGTAGGATACTGGTTAATAGCTTCATGAATTTGTTTCAGGGTTTGAGCGATCTTTTCCTCAGGGACTTTCTTTTTCTCCAACGAAATTTTAAGCACTTCTTCCAGAATTTTGGGGGTTGTTCCAACATCTGGGACATTAGGTACAATAACCAAACCTGCGCCAGCTTTAAGAAGCCGATTAACTTGCGATGCTGCTGATTCAGAACCGTCATTGATAAGATGTTGTGCAGATTTTTTATCGCCTTTCGCTAAATATTCCAGAGCATTAGATATATTATTGCCTCCGACCCAATGTATATACACACCATTAGGATCAGCCTGTTCAGAATGTGCTTTTAAATAATCATTGAGTTGCTTTTCTGTGGGATGAAAAATAAAGTCTAAGATTGGATTACCTGAACCATTAGCTGTAGCGCCTCCGTAGGCATAATTAGTTCCGCCTTTACCAGATGGCATTAGTTTTTCGCCTGTGAGTTTTCTAGTTATATATTCATCATATAGTTCAGCGTTTTTTCCATCTGTTGTGAATTTTCCGATATTCCCACCATCACTCAAACTATCCCCGAAAACATATACATTGTCATAGGCATAAGAATTAGAAGTGAAATTTATTAATAATGCAGTTGTAGCTGATACTAAAAAGAGTACCTTTTTCATATCGTTCTCCTGAAAAAACAGCATGTTATTTTGGCATCAGTTCAACACATTGAGTTAAAAGATCATTCAATTATTTCTCTGGTTGATGACTGATTTCCTGCGTATTTCAGTTAGATATTACTTCCATTTATATATACGAAAATTCAACAAAATGTTAATAACAGAATTAATTTATAATTAAACAAAAACGCAGGGCAATAATATTTATTGCCCTGCGTCTCTGAGTGAAAGTTCCCTTTCTGTTGTTCGATAGTTTATTAATATCGTCTTATTTACACAGTATTAGAAACTAGCATTGATGCCAAAACTGAAATTATAGTTAGGATCTTGGGCACTGCCCTCATTGCGAGTCACGGAAGCAAATCCACGCAAGTTATTGAACAGGTTTGCGTTCATACCGACAGTATATTGGCGCCAATTAGTGCTCTGTTTACCACTTTCCTGCACAAAAGAAGTTTTGGTGGAGTTAATGGCACTGCGCAGTTTATAGCTTGTATCGCCAAATTGATGATTGAGCTGAACAGAGGTATAAGGATTGAAACGACCAAATTTAGTATCTACTCGCCAGCCCAGTGTTCCAACTTTAGAAGTATAGTCTTGATCGCTAAAATTCATAGAAGTGTTATTGTTGCCGGATTCACGGTAGCCATCGATTTCACCTTTGCTCCAAGCATATTGGGCGATTGGACTGGTGGTCAGATAGTTAGTGACAGGGATATCCCAACCAGCGGTAATTCGAGCTCCCCACTGTTTACCCGTGCTAGAACCTGTTTCCCTGCGGGTGGCGTTGCCAAGCTGGATGGCACGGGTCAGGCTGTCATAATTGGTGCGCGAATAATGGACGTCACCGCTCAGCCAACCGTTGTTATAGTAGTTCCACAACGTATAAGCTGTCAGAACATGCCCACGTCCTTCGTAAGAGAAATTAGCGGCAGGAGTGCGCTCATCTTTATAGTCAGAGTACATTGCACCCAACAGCAGATTATCTATCAGCTGATAGTCGCCACCCAGTGTAAAGGTTTTGTTCTGGCTGCCAGTATAGCCACCAAAGACGCCGATTTTGCCCTGAGCATTGCCGCCATTGCGCAGTTGTTGCAGGTGACCATCAAGGGAAGAGAGGGCACTTTTAACTGGTGCACGGTTAACCTGGTTCAGGGTCAATACCTGTGATGGCGCATTATAAATAGAGGTAATATATTGACCCATTATTTTGTGTCCCAACGGCGTTGGGTGGAAGTTATCGGAGAATAAGAACTGTTTATCCTTTGTGAATCCTGAATTTTTAGAGGTACATTCAGCAGCACTTTTTCCTTGTTCACAGGCATAACCCAACGTATTGTGGATGCCATAAATCAGAGGGTTGGCGATTACTTCATTCAGCAGGCCATTGATATCAGCACGCAGGATATTGCCATTTTTTTCGCTGATTTTTTCGTCGACTAGATTGTTGTATGTATCAGTGAGTTTTGAAGCATCTTTGCTAACTTTTTCATAGCCCTCTGTAAGTTCTTTTTCAATTTGGTCAGCAGAAGCTCCTGGAATTAATTTTGCACCTTTTTGTGCTAACGTATAAAAAATGTTTTTTAGTGCAAGCTCGCGAGCTGCACCATTGGGGATTTCATGTTTATTAATTTCTGAATGAACTTCTTGCAAAATAGAATTGATTTCATCTTCAGGAATCCCTTTATCTTTTAAACCTGTTTCTATTAGGCTTTCCAGTAGCTTAGGGGTAATTCCAACATCAGGAACGGTTGGGGCAATAACTAAACCAGCACCTTTTTCGACAAGTTTATTGATTTGATTAGAGGCTTCGGTAGCGCTGGTATCAACAATTTCAACGGCCTTAAAAGGATCTTTCTGACCAGCAATTAAAGCCTCGGCAAGATCATTGCCACCTACCCAATGGATATAGATGCCGTTGGAGTCTGCTTGCTGATTATGCTTATTGAAATAATGTTCAACTTGTTCTTTTGTATTGGGGTTAAAAGCATTCAATTTAGGATCTTGGCGTAGTATTTTTAGAGCTGTTGCACCACCTTGAGCATAATTAGTTCCATCTTTTTTAATGGATGGCGTTAGATCAGTCCCCGTGAGTTGTTTAGCAATATACTCATCGTATAACTGGCTGGTTTTTCCATCTGTCGTATATCTTCCGTTATTCCCGCCATCACTCAGGCTATCACCAAAGACATAGACTTTGTCATAGGAATAAGCATTAGCATTAGAAATGGCATTGATTGAAAGTGCTAACAGTGCAGGTGTGAATAAAAATGCCTTTTTCATTGGCACTCTCCTTAAAAAGTAGTTTTTGTTATTGATCAGCATCTCGCCTTTGAATAAAAAAGTATCCAGTGATTCTTCCCTGAGGAAGTTGGAGGTGCTGATATGTATTGCTTCTGATTTTTTATATAAAATGTGATGTTAAAACGCCCAACTCTTAAATACTTCCTAAAATAGCCTGATGAAAAATAACCTTAGTTAGATTAAAACTAAAAGAATTATCACTTCACTCTCAGTTGTCGATTTATTAGAAAAATTTATTTTTAAAGTTAGGCAACAATATTTGTTTTTCGATACGACTGTGTGACGTAAGGAAATAAAATCTACCATCACTGATTTTTTAAAAGGTTAGCAGCAACTATTCAATGACACCAGTATTGTGAGAAGGTTTGACAACTGGACGTACCAGATGAACTGAAATGATTATGAGATATTAATTTTAGTTTGTATGTAAAATAACCATATTATTTTGTTGAGAGCGATTTACGATGTTTAGGTTAACTTATTGATAAAATTAATTATTAACCCAATTTTAATATCTATTGGTGTTATTCATTTTTAATGAAAATATTATTTATACATGTAAAATAAACAGAAAACCCCGCCGCTGCAAATGCAGCCACGGGGTTTTTCAGGCAATAATTTATTTAATCATTTGAATAAGTTAGCGCTTAATATTAACGCTAAAGCTTAAACATTCGTGTTTAAACATTAATGCTCAAACATAGCTGAGATAGACTCTTCATTGCTGATACGGCGAATAGCTTCAGCAAGCATACCAGACAGTGTTAAAGTACGAACTTTGTTCAACGCCTTGATCTCATCAGACAGAGGAATTGTGTCACAGACAATAAATTCATCGATCACTGAGTTCTTGATGTTTTCCACTGCGTTGCCAGAGAAAATAGGGTGGGTTGCATAAGCAAATACACGCTTTGCTCCACGCTCTTTCAATGCTTCAGCTGCTTTGCATAATGTGCCACCTGTATCGATCATGTCATCAACCAGAACGCAATCACGGCCTGCAACATCACCAATGATATGCATAACTTGAGAAACGTTTGCACGTGGGCGACGTTTATCAATGATAGCCATATCTGTATCATTCAGCAGTTTGGCAATTGCACGAGCGCGCACAACACCACCGATATCTGGAGAGACAACAATCGGGTTTTCCAGACCTTTCTGGAGCATATCTTCCAGAAGAATTGGGCTACCAAATACATTATCAACTGGCACATCAAAGAAACCTTGGATCTGCTCGGCGTGTAGGTCAACGGTAAGAACACGGTCCACACCAACGCTGGACAGAAAGTCTGCGACCACTTTGGCAGTGATAGGTACACGTGCTGAACGGACACGGCGATCCTGACGAGCATAACCGAAATAAGGAATAACAGCGGTAATACGACCAGCAGAAGCACGACGTAACGCATCGACCATAACGACTAATTCCATCAGGTTGTCGTTGGTTGGTGCACAAGTGGACTGGATGATGAAAACATCACCACCGCGTACATTTTCATTGATTTGAACGCTGACTTCACCGTCGCTAAAACGACCGACAGCAGCGTCTCCCAGGGTAGTGTACAGGCGGTTGGCAACACGTTGTGCTAGTTCAGGTGTAGCATTACCAGCAAAAAGCTTCATATCGGGCACGAGAAAAACCTCAGGCTTGCGTCCAGAGAGATATTGTTGACCAATCAAACAAACATTGCTCATTGGTTCAATAACACGGGTATCCCAGAGCGGAATGTATGCAACGGAGAAATGTTAGCGCCACGCGCAACAAAGCCCTGCATCCACTCTGGGGCTTGATTTAACACCTTACGGGCCGATGCTTCTGATTCGAACTCGCCGAAAACACATGCACCGGTTCCGGTCAGGCGTGACGGTGCATATTCTAGCAGCCATAAAAGAAGCTGTTCAACCTTACGAAAACGTTTTCTTGCGATTAGTTCACAATCATTTGCAAATGGTGCCTGTAATAATGCGGGTAGAGTGCGAATTGGAGAGTTTCTTTTTAATTCAGGATCTGTGAAGATCGTCGGAGTTGATATCTCAATTCCGGGGTGGGCAACCAAAAACCATTTCTCTTCTGGTGAGGCAGGCTGGAGTTTTTCCCCAATACCTTCGGCAAAAGCAGCATGACCTTTGACAAATACGGGAACATCTGCGCCAAGACAGACTCCAAGCTGTGCCAGTTCATCATCGAACAGATTGGCTTGCCAATGATGGTTCAGGGCAACCAATACCGTCGCAGCATTGGAAGAGCCGCCTCCCAAGCCTCCGCCCATAGGCAGGCATTTATCGATGTGAATATCGGCCCCCAAACATTCAGTTCCGAATTGAGCATTCTCATTGCGATTCTGCAATGTATTTTTTTGTAATAGCGTGTTTTTTTGTAATAGTGTGCGTTTTTGTAATATATGATTCTGCAATAATTGGGCTGCCCGCACGATCAAATTATCATCATGGGCTACGCCTGCAACCGGAGTCAGTAAGCGGATTTCATTATCTTGACGCGGTGAAATGGTGATTTCATCGCCATAATCCAGAAATTGGAACAGCGTTTGCAGTTCGTGGTAGCCATCAGGTCGTTGTCCTGTGATATACAAAAATAAATTCAATTTTGCCGGAGAGGGCCAGGTTACAGTCATTTATTGAATCGTCCAGTTATCCATTTTTAATTTTATGCGGTTTTTTCCTTGGGTAAGCTCCAGTCGGGTGGGTAAGGCTGGTGTGATCGATGTATCGTATCCCTGATAATTGACTCGCCAAACTTCACCATTTTGTTTGTCACTCACGGATTTAAGCAGGTAGTTGGCATCCAACTGAAAATCTTTGGTACTGCCGGGCAGACCGATAATCCAACTTTTTAGGTTATCCAAAGGGATATTCATATTGGTAAGCTGGTAAATTAAAGATTCTGGTTCATCACTGAGATATTTTTTACCGTTATTGTCAGTGACTTGAATCATGTTCGGTTCGACGAATAATTCCAATTCTGTTGTACCCAGTGGGTTGAGCAGCAGTAATTTATAATTGTCAGGCGAATATTGTTGCCAGAAAAAACGAGCATACACTTTTCTTTCATTTGCCAGATAAGCGAAAGAACCTCGGGTTTGGTAATGCTCCAGCTTTTCCAGTTGTTGTTCACGGGCATGCCATTGTGGGGTATCCGCTGATCCCGTGCCCATTGGGGGTTGTGTGATTGTACAGGCCGTCAGTAAAACACCGGAGAGGGGAAGTAAGCGAAAAAACGAAGACATTTTCATACGGTAACCCTTGGTGGTAGGAAAGTTTGAAACTTGAATTTTATTGGTTGTAAATATGGCAGTATTTAAATATGACAATTTAGGGTGTGTCACCCCAGTTTATAATCAGGAGGGTAATTTAGCGAAAATTTGGTAAGAATTCTCGAATAAATTATCGTAGAACCGTCCGATTGACTTTTATTGAACTGATGCATCAAGTAGAATGCTCGACTAATGAGAGTCCTTGTGAAGGGTATGAGTTTATGAGAATAATTATTAATATCATCATGACCTTGCCCCCTGTGATAACTCAATGCAGTTAAGATGACTTTATTAGCACTCGGTATCAACCATAAAACAGCACCTGTTTCCTTACGTGAGCGGGTGGCCTTTTCTCCTGACACGATAGGGCTAGCGCTTGATGACTTGCTCCAGCAACCACTGGTGCGAGGCGGCGTTGTGCTGTCCACCTGCAACCGCACGGAGCTTTACCTCAGCGTTGAGCAGCAGGGTAATTTTAAAGAACAGTTAATTAATTGGCTATGTAAATATCATCGGCTTAATCCTGATGATTTAACACAAAGCCTCTATTGGCATGTGGATAATGAGGCCGTCAGCCATTTGATGCGGGTCGCCAGCGGCCTGGATTCTCTGGTATTGGGCGAGCCGCAGATTTTAGGACAAGTGAAAAAGGCCTTTGCTGAGTCACAAAGTTATCAATCACTGTCAGGTGAACTGGAACGCTTGTTCCAAAAATCTTTCTCGGTGGCCAAGCGGGTCAGAACAGAAACGGAAATTGGTGCAAATGCCGTTTCCGTGGCATTTGCTGCTTGCACACTGGCACGACAAATTTTCGAATCCCTTTCCCAACTGAATATCCTGTTGGTGGGGGCAGGGGAGACGATTGAACTGGTAGCCCGACATCTCAAAGAACATGGTGTGCATCACATGATGATCGCCAATCGCACGAAAGAACGTGCACAAATGCTTGCCAGTGAAGTCAATGCAGAAGTCATTTCCCTACCGGATATCGATACCCGATTGGCCGAAGCTGATATTGTAATTAGCTCCACTGCCAGCCCCTTGCCGATCATTGGCAAAGGCATGGTCGAAAGGGCGTTGAAATTACGACGCAACCAGCCGATGCTGCTGATTGACATTGCCGTTCCCCGTGATATTGAGCCGGATGTTGAAAAATTGAGTGATGTTTATCTGTACAGCGTGGATGACTTACAGGCTATCATTCAGCAAAATCTTGCCCAACGCAAAGCTGCGGCGGTTGTTGCAGAAGGTATTGTTCAACAAGAAAGCAGCCATTTCATGGATTGGTTGCGTTCTCAAGGTGCTGTTAATACAATTCGCGAATATCGGGAACAAGCAGAGAAAATCAGGGCTGAGATGACAGCAAAAGCATTGATGTCCATAAGGCAGGGTGCTGATGCTGAACAGATCATTAACCAATTGACCCATCAATTGACGAATCGTCTGATCCACACACCGACTAAATCTCTCCAACAAGCTGCCAGCGATGGCGATGTGGAACGCCTGAATCTATTACGGGACAGCCTTGGGCTGGATCATAACTAACCCTATTCTAAACCTATTCTAAATAAGGTCTGATATTACGAATGAAGCCTTCTATTGTCGCTAAATTGGAAGCATTACAAGAACGCCATGAAGAAGTTTTGGCTCACCTCGGTGATGCTGAAGTGATCACTGATCAAGAGCGTTTTCGGGCACTCTCAAAAGAATATGCTCAATTGACTGATGTGACTAACTGTTTTAAAGCGTGGAAAAGCGTTCAGGATGATATAGAAACAGCCGAGATGATGCTTGATGATCCCGAAATGCGGGAAATGGCGCAGGAAGAACTCAAGGGCGCAAAAATTCGTAATGGAGAGTTGGAACAGCAACTGCAAGTGCTGTTATTACCAAAAGATCCGGATGATGAACGCAACTGTTTCCTTGAAGTTCGTGCTGGAACCGGTGGTGATGAAGCTGCAATATTTGCCGGGGATTTATTCCGCATGTACAGCCGTTATGCAGAATCCCGCCGTTGGAAAGTTGAGATCATGAGCGCCAATGAAGGCGAACATGGTGGATATAAAGAAGTGATTGCCAAAATTTCTGGTGAGCAAGTTTATGGTCACCTGAAATTTGAGTCTGGCGGTCATCGTGTTCAGCGTGTGCCGGAAACCGAATCTCAGGGGCGTATTCACACTTCTGCTTGTACAGTGGCTATTCTGCCAGAAATTCCAGAAGCGGAATTACCGGAAATCAGCCCAAGCGATCTGAAAATTGACACTTTTCGTTCCTCCGGTGCGGGTGGGCAGCACGTCAATACCACTGACTCTGCAATTCGAATTACCCACCTTCCAACGGGAATTGTTGTGGAATGTCAGGATGAGCGTTCACAACATAAAAATAAAGCAAAAGCGATGTCTGTGCTGGCTGCGCGTATTCGTGCCGCTGAGATGCGAAAGCGTCAGGAAGCCGAGGCTTCTGAACGCCGTAATTTGCTCGGTTCTGGCGACCGTTCAGATCGCAACCGCACTTATAACTTCCCACAGGGACGGGTTACCGATCACCGTATCAACCTAACGTTATATCGTCTTGAAGAAGTGATGGAAGGTAAACTGGACATGCTTATCCAGCCTATCATTACTGAATATCAAGCGGACCAATTATCTGCATTGTCAGAGCAGGATTGATGAATTATCAACATTGGCTCCAGCATGCGGCTATGCAGTTGACTGAAAGTGACAGTCCTAAGCGTGATGCAGAAATTTTGTTGCAATACGTAACAGGGCGTTCCCGCACTTATTTGATTGCATTCAATGAAACGCCTATTTCCCCCGAAGAAGCCAGCCAACTTGAGGCTTTTCTGGCTCGCCGCATTCAGGGAGAGCCGATTGCTTATATTGTAGGGGAACGCGAATTTTGGTCGTTACCCCTTGCGGTATCACCAGCAACCTTAATCCCACGCCCTGATACGGAATGCTTAGTTGAAAAAGCCTTGGAATTGCTGCCTGACTTACCTGCACAGATTCTGGATCTTGGTACGGGAACGGGGGCTATTGCATTGGCATTGGCGAGTGAGCGGCATGATTGCCATATAACAGGGGTGGATATCAATCCTGATGCTGTAGCATTGGCACAGCACAATGCTGAAAAAAATGCTGAAAAGCTATCTTGCCGTAATCAACCTTTCCATAATGTGGATTTTTTGCAAAGTGAGTGGTTCTCAGCAGTTAGGAAACGACAATTTGATATGATTGTCAGTAATCCTCCGTATATTGATGAGCTTGATCCTCATCTGCGTGAAGGAGATGTCAGGTTTGAACCGGCCACTGCATTGATTGCTGCCCAAAATGGCATGGCAGATTTGCAGACAATTGTGGAACAGGCTCGCCACTTCCTGTTACCGAATGGATGGCTATTATTGGAGCATGGCTGGAAACAGGGAATCGTTGTCAGAAACCTATTTTTGGAAAAAGGTTATCAACAGATAGAGACCTTTCAGGATTATGGTGGTAACGAACGTATCACGGCAGGTCGATGGAATAAAAATGAAAACCATAGTTAATTATGAATTCAATAATGCTTCCCTGATAGACGGTATTATTCTAGTAACACGGGCCATTCGTCCTGATTTTCCTCAAATATTAGTGACTGAGCAATTAACCGCCTTGGTTGAAGAAGCACAGCAAAAACTTTCCTCCATAACTGACACTAAAACAAAATTGCAATCGTTATTGACGCTTTTTTATCGAGAGTGGAAATTTCGCGGAGCGAATGGGGTGTATTGTTTGTCTGATACTCTATGGTTGGATCATGTACTGCATTCACATCAAGGCGCACCCGTAGCATTGGGGACGGTATTTTCACACATTGCTCAGGCGCTGGGATTACCCGTACAGCCTGTCATATTCCCGACCCAGTTAATCTTGCGAATTGATTTAACTGATGAGCCAACATGGTTTATTAATCCAATGAATGGCGATACGCTCAACGAACATACACTTGATGTCTGGTTGAAAGGCAATATCGGCCCGACGGTTTGCTTGGAAAATAAAGACTTACAGGAAGCCGATAATGCCAGTGTTGTGCGAAAAGTTACCGACACCATCAAAGTTTCCTTGATGCAAGAGAAAAAGATGGAGTTGGCACTTAAAGCCAACGAAATCGTGCTGATGTTTGACCCCGATGATCCGTATGAAATCCGTGACCGAGGGCTGATCTATGCACAGCTCGACTGTAGTCACATTGCTGTCTCGGATTTAAGTTATTTCGTGGAGCACTGCCCTGAGGATCCTGTCTCAGAAATGCTAAAAATGCAGATTAACTCCATTGAGCAGAGAGCGATTATCCTCCATTAAATGTCGTTATAAGAATGTCGTCATAAGACGGGATTTCTTTGCTCCTTATTTATTTTTTATGAATACTGCAAATTTATTTGCCCTTAACAAGAGAAGGTATAAGCATGCAACAGAAAGTGGTTAATATTGGTGACATCAAGGTCGCAAATGATCTGCCTTTTGTACTGTTTGGTGGTATGAATGTCCTTGAATCACGGGATTTGGCAATGCGTATTTGTGAGTACTATGTGACCGTAACGCAAAAACTGGGCATTCCTTATGTTTTCAAGGCATCTTTTGATAAGGCTAACCGTTCCTCGATCCATTCCTACCGTGGGCCGGGTTTAGAAGAGGGAATGAAAATCTTTCAGGAGCTGAAGCAGACTTTCGGCGTGAAAATCATCACTGATGTGCATGAACCTGCGCAAGCCCAACCTGTTGCAGATGTGGTTGATGTAATCCAGCTTCCTGCTTTTCTTGCTCGCCAGACCGATCTGGTTGAAGCGATGGCTAAAACAGGCGCAATCATCAACGTCAAAAAACCTCAGTTCGTCAGCCCGGGTCAAATGGGTAATATCGTTGAGAAATTTAAGGAAGGTGGCAACGATCAGGTTATCTTGTGTGACCGCGGCAGTAACTTTGGTTACGACAATCTGGTGGTTGATATGTTGGGTTTTGGTGTCATGAAGCAGGCAACTAATGGTTCACCAGTTATTTTTGACGTTACTCACTCTTTACAGTGCCGTGATCCATTAGGTGCAGCTTCCGGTGGTCGCCGTGCGCAAGTGTCTGAATTGGCGCGTGCTGGTATGGCGGTGGGGATTGCGGGGCTGTTCCTTGAAGCTCATCCTGAACCAGAAAATGCAAGATGTGATGGCCCATCGGCATTGCCTCTGGCAAAACTGGAACCATTCCTGATGCAGATGAAAGCTATTGATGATGTGGTGAAAAATTTCCCAGATCTGGATACCGACAAATAATCACTCAATCCGTCAGGGTTTCTTGATAAAGTTTGGTAAAGCGGTTACAGGTATTTTGTTCTGTAACCGCTAATTTTTTTATTTCCCCAGTTTTGGGATATTTCATCCACAAGATGTTAAGTTGTCTGCGTTGCCACGAATTTGTTGCTCAATATGCTGCACCACATAAGCGGCATCTTGATCGATCCCCAGAAAACGCCCGGAACCCCATGTATATAACCACGGCAAACCAATAAACGTGACATCCGGATCAATAGTAATTCCACGGTCATGTCTCGGATAACCATTAGCCTGAAAAATATCTAAATCAATCCATGAATAATCAGGTCTAAAACCGATACACCAAATCACTGAAGTAATATTTTCTTTTGCTAAATCAATGTGTGTGATTTCCTGCTCAGGATGCCAAACAGGCTGATACACTGATGCAGGTTCATTGGTTGCAATATTATTTTTATCTAAATATTCATCAATTGAGGCATTAATACGATTATAAGTGGCATCAGCACGATCGAGATTTTCTGATAAATCAGGTCTAAACCAGAGCTGACCATCTTTAAAATCATCAAAACGTCCGAACAACTGCATACCTTCTAAAGCAAATTTACGCAGGTCAATATCATGCCCACCGTCACGTCCCGTGACATAGTGGTTGGTACTATTACGTACTTCTTCACTATAACGATGATCTTTGACAGTAGTTTCGTAATAACCCATATCGAATAGCCGCTTCATCACATCTTTACCGCGATAGAATCGAGCACAACGTGGTGCATCACCTGTCGATAAATAGACTTTCTTGCCTGCCAGATGCAAATCTTCGGCAATCTGTGCGCCGGACTGCCCTGATCCGACCACCAACACCGCACCTTCAGGCAGTTGATCGGCGTTTAAATATTCTTCCGAATGCATCACTTTTATATACTCAGGCAAGGTATCATTTAGTTTTGGGTAAATCGGGGTGTGATACCCGCCTGCTGCGACCACAAGCTGTTTGGCGGTGGTTGTACCGTGATTGGTTTTAATGACAAACTTATGTGCTGCCACTTTTTTCACATGTTCTACCTGAATATTTAGAATGGCAGGGGGATTGAGTTTTTTAATAAATGTATCGAAATATTCCACTATTTCATGCTTTATCATAAAGCCATCAGGGTCTTGCCCTTGGTAAGGATGTTCAGGTAATAAGCACTGCCAGTTAGGGGTTACCAAGGTAAAATTATCCCAACGTTTACGGCGCCAGCTATGGGTCAACCCAGTTTCTTTTTCCAAGACCACATGGTTAATGCCTGCTTTCTGCAAATAGTGACTGATACATAAACCTGCCTGACCACCACCCACAATCACTACATCATAACTTGGTTGTAACATTTGATTTTGGATATTTAACATGGAACATCCTTCTCATTTATTCTTCATTTCAATGACTTCAATTTGATCTTCTGGGCTTAGCCCGAAAATTTTGATTTGGCGTTTGATCATCGCCAGATTGTCCATAGCTGAACTACAGGTAAAGCCATAACGTGCATGTACTCTTTCTGATGCGGCGTGCAGGCCATTTTCAACTTGATGCAAAAACTGCGCACTTGGATAACGCTGACCAATGGACAGATATTCATAAATCGCCGTTGAAGGGGAGTAATATTGAAACAGCTCGTCATTAGGCCACTTCACGGTAAAATTCACACTGGGCATAACATAAACTCCTGCTGACTCTTTTTTTTGAAACTAATTTTTCTCAAGCTAATTTTTTTAAGATATTTTTTTTAAGACATTAACATAACAAAAACCGGTAAATACTTGGCTGTTAAAATCCCAAAATATGCTTTGCTGTTTCTGTTGCTTCTGCTGTACTGCAATCACACCGCTGACATTGGTTTCACCAATTACCGAGCAGGCAATGCCCTGACTGTGGAACAGCCTGATAATTTCTTCACATTTATCTACATCGGCAGTTAGTAAGAAACCAAAACTGGGGAAAATTTGTAGCCATTTAAACCAATCCACATCATCAGGCTTAGGAATGGCATCTAAGTTGATATCTGCACCTGATGTTGTAGCTTCGAGCAGCATCAACAAACTGCCTAAAATGCCGGCATTGCTAATATCACGGGCGGAATGAGCCAGATTTTTCTCTGCCAATTGCGGCAGCAAGGCAATTTGTGACTGTAAAATTCGGGCAGATACACGTTCAAAGCATTTCCAATAAGTGGTATTGGGATGGAATTGTCCTTGTAGATTTAAAGCAATCAGAATTTTTTGTTGGGGTTTAACATGCAATACCGAGAGCAGTCTTCGCGCTATGCCTTGAATCGCAACTGATAAAGTGGGTTGAGAAACTGCTTCAAAATGGGTATGTCCACCAACTAATGGCACACCATAAGCATTACAGGCATCCTGCATGCCTTGCATTAGCTGTTGGGTATGTTCGTTACTGGTATGCCAAAGACTGTTCACAACAGACATTGACCGACCGCCCATTGCTGCAATATCACTAATATTCGCCATAACCGCTGACCATCCGGCAAAATAAGGATGATTGGCTACAAAACTCGGCAACATACCTTCACAGGCATGCAATATATATTGACTATTTAATGATTGCTCATTTAATAACGTTTGATTATTTAATAATAGCGCCGCCGTATCATCTCCGGGATAGGCATATAAGCTGTCCAATGAATCCACATGGCAAGTTGTATTGGCTGAAATACTGTAAATCGCCTGCTTGGACTGCATAGCGGGTGTATGTCTTAGCATTTCAAGTAATTGATTGAGTTCCATCAGCACGCCTCCTTCTGCATATAGACGTGCATCGGGATATGCTGTAACGGATAATGTTCAATCTGAGCCTGCATCAATATATGGGGAATGTTGGCAATGCTTAATTGACGCAAACTATCCCAACGCAATTTTTGGAAATAGCGTTCATTTTGATTTTGCACAGTGGCTAAGAAAGTACGGCAGCCTAAGTTTTTGGCCGTCGATACCGCTGCATTGATTAGCGCTTTACCAATAGCATGGTAATGTCGATATAAAGGATCTACGCATAAACGCCCGCCATACCACGTTTGTTCAATATCAGGGAAGATCCGCACCGCCCCAATCACCCGGTTATGCTCACCGAATATTTTCCCAATGGCAATAATACCTAATGCTTTAAAATCATACTCATCACGATCTTCCTTTAATATTTTCTGTTCATCGCGGAAAGTCGCTTCACGTAAACCATAATATTGACGAAGCTCCCAATCTTCCGACACAGTTTTGATGACAATGTCGCCACTAAGAATTTTTTTCAGCTTTTCATTTAACTCAAGCCGCCAAGAATAGTGAGAAAGTTCCATATCACATTTTCCTTATTCATATGCCTTCAGCGAAGAGCAAGCACCACATTTGGCACAACCTGCTTGAGTATTTTCTGAGTTCAAACCATGTTGTTTGAGTTGTTGTCCGATTTTAGGATAAAGCGACTGCATAAAAGCTGGGTCAGGTTTAGGGTGATGCTCCAATGGAGTCCCTTGGATTGGCACAAACGGCACCACAAATGGATACACCCCAATTTTGGTTAATTTGGCGCTCATCTCTACAATTTCCGGTTCGGTGTCGCCCAAACCTGCCAAAATGTAGGTACTGACCTGTCCCCGACCGAACACGGCAACGGCTGCCTCAAATGCGGCAAAATATTTTTCCAATGATACTTCGGCTTTACCGGGCATAATTTTCTGCCGTATTCTCTCGCTTACTGCTTCAAGGTGCATTCCAATCGACACAGCACCTGCGTCTTTTAAACGCTGAAACCATGCAAAATCATCGGGTGGCTCACACTGTACCTGTATTGGCAAATCGACCTGTGCCTTAATCGCCTTAACCGAGTCATATAAAATTTTTGCACCACGATCCGCCTTATTTGGTGTACCTGTGGTGATCACCATTTGTTTGACACCATCCAGCTCAACGGCTGCTTTAGCGACTTCTGCCAATTGTTGTGGATGCTTGCGGATCAAAGTTCGACCATTTTTTACAGACTGATCAATTGAACAAAATTGGCATGCAGTTGCTTGGTCATTCATACGAATGCAATGCTGTAACACCGTCGTTGCTAATACGTCATGGCTGTGTAAGGTCGCAATTTGCTCATAAGCAATACCTTCGGCAGTTTTTAAATCATAAAAACGTGGTCGTGCAGGTGCAGTTAAAGTTGCCACAGGGATCCGGTTTTTAAAGACAATCACCTTGTCGGAGTTCGTCTCAGGCTTTGCGGTATAGGGCGAATCTTGTGCTGCAAGGTTTAGCACAGGAATCATCATGGTTTGCCCGTTAAGACTCAGTGCCTTGTGATCGCTTGGCCCTGCACCACCTTTACGGGACAAACCAACTTTGCCTTCCCATTTCAGGCCATTACATTGCAAATCGGTCAATAGTTGTGGATCAATCAATGATTGTGGATCGGGCAACCGTTGTATTGCAGACATCCTTACCCCCTATTTAATCAATGCGGTTTAGATATGTACTTCTTTAAGTTTTGAGAGTTTTTCATGATGGCTTTGATCTGGCGTTTCAGCTTGCAGCTCGTGTAATACATGTGTCTGACGACGATCAATCAATAAGCTGAACAATTCAGGTCGGCTGTAATGTCCAACTGAATCCATCATGCGTTTGCGTTTATCAATCAGGCTGAAATCCAGATCGGCAATGCAATAACCTTCGTTTTGCGTGAGTGGTTCTGCTAAGAACTTGCCTTCGGGAGAAACAATGGCGGTAAAGCATCCTCCTGAAATTGGAGCGATATTACAGCCAGTATCCTGCATAATTTGTTGTTGCTGTTCGGGATGCAGCCAGGCGGTGGCATTGACCACAAAACAGCCGGACTCTAAAGCATGGTGTTGAATGGTTGCACTGATTTGATCGGCAAAAACCTGTCCTACCAACGAACCAGGAAACATGGCAGCATGAATTTGTTCACCATCTGCCATCAAGGCAAAGCGTGCCAACGGGTTGTAATGTTCCCAGCATGCCAATGAGCCAACGCGCCCCACAGCAGAATCAATGGCCCGCAGACCACTGCCATCACCTTGTCCCCATACCATTCGTTCATGGTAAGTTGGGGTAATTTTGCGGCGATGTTGAATGATTGAACCATCGGCATCAAATAACAGTTGTGCGTTATAAATCGTACCGCCTGCACGTTCATTGATGCCAATCGACACCACCATGTCAGCCTCGAGACAGGCTTGACCAATCGCTAAGGTTGCTTCTGAAGGTACAACTACTGATTCATTCAATAGTTTTAAATGTTCTTTGCCCATGGCAAATGGCGGTTGTACAAAGGAAAAATAAGGGTAATAAGGCACTACGGTTTCAGGAAAGACGGCAAATTGCACTCCTTGTTTTCCAAGCTCAGAAATAATGCCACAGATTTTTTTTACCGTTGCGGCTTGGCTATAAAGCACTGGACTGCATTGCACTGCGGCGGCTTTAATGATTCGGTTCATGTCTTATTCCCCTTATATACCCTTCGTCTTTCAAATTGCCTCTTTGTTGGCTGCGCTCACTCACCCCGGTCACATAGTTAACTATGTGACCGGAGATTCGTTCCCTTGCCGCCGCGATGCATCTTGAAATCCATTGGGTAATAGTTTATGTCTTACTTAGACAGTCCAAGTATCAATGATTAAGGCATTGTCACGACGCATCAGCAGTTTTAAATCCATCACATCCAATGGATTAATTGGGCGGATTCCCGGAATAAGCGCTTTTTCGGTTTGACCATACATAGCTTGCAACGCAAAACGGCAGGCATAAACTTCTCCACCTTCTTCCATAAAGGCTTTCAACTGATTATTGACGGTCAAATGGCCTGAAAAAGCTTCCGCTCCTAAAGTTGGAAAACCACGTTGTACACCCAGCTGCACACCTGGGCCATAAAGCAATATTTTGGTTTCAAAGCCCTTGCGCAATAAACGCTTTGCCTGCAACACATTGATCAGGCCAATTGACCCTTCAAATGCAACAGTATGAAAAGTAACCAATGCCTTTTCACCCGGCTGTGCTTTGACGTCTTCAAACACCTTTTCTTCATAATCAACAAGAAAATCGCCATCTTTATACTGTTCGATATCAACTTTTGGCATAACAGCTCCTAATTAAATGCTATTTTGGAATGAATCAACATGTGTTCTACCGGAGTTAAAGCGAAAACTGTGCCAAGTTATATTGAGGGAAGAGTGTGTGTTTTTATCTCATTGAAAAATATTATTTAATTTCTTTTGAAATTTTTTTGTGGAGATAAATCGAACGATTATAAGATTATAATTTTTCGTAGTATTACGAAATTTGATAGTTTCAATTATGAAGTTTCATAGTATGAATACAGGCAGAATAGTTTTAATTAAACGGTTTTGAAGTAAATAATATTAATCCGGCAGAACAATATGAATACAACTGACTTTATCTCGGACTGGGTAACGTTTGAAGATTCGATTCGCCCGTTGGTGTTTGAACACACATCACAGGCATTAATCGTATTAGATCCACACCAAAACCAGTTTATTGATGTGAATATCAGTGCTACTCAACTATTACGATATGAACGTCATGAAATTATTCAAAAAACGGTAACTTCCATTTTCGGTCATTTCAGTCAATTGCCAAGCCTCTTGGCATTCACTGAAGAAGCTTTGGAAAAAGATTGGGCCAGTAGCAATGAGCTGTATGCTTTTGATAAGAATGGTGGAAAAATCCAGCTGGATATTACTTCTATTTCACTGCCTTATAAAAATAAAACATTGCTGATATGGTCGCTGGTGGATGTCAAAGTGTTAGAACAACGCCAACTAAATAAAAATGCTGATAACGTCATCCATACAGATTCAAAAGAATGCCAGGCTTTACAAGAATTGTTTATTGATTCTGATACTGGCAAGCATTTATTACTGAGTTCAGTCGGTGATGGTATTTACAGTATCAATAAACAAGGGTTGTGTACCTTTATTAACCCCGCAGGGGCTAAAATGTTGGGATTGCAGCCTGAAGATGTACTGAGTAACAATATCCATCAGATTCACCATCATACCCATGAAAATGGCGAACACTATCCTGTAGAAGAGTGTCCGATTTATGCGGCGGTAAATGACGGTATTGTGTATGAAGGTATTCAGGAAATTTTTTGGCGCCGTGACGGAAGTTACTTTCCAGTGGAATTTACCAGTACTCCTGTGATTCGTGATAGTGAAATTATCGGTGCGGTGGTGGTATTCCGCGATATTACTGATCGGCTGAATACCGAAAAACAACTGACTCATGCCCTTGAAGAGCTGCAAGATTTAAAAAGCCGACTGGAACAGCAAAACGAATATCTGCAAGAAGAAATTTTACAAGAAAATAAATACCATGAAATTGTCGGCAGCAGTGCATCCATTTTACAGATTATTGAGAAAATCAATGTAGTCGCCCCAACCGATGCCAATGTGATGATTTATGGTGATTCAGGTACAGGCAAGGAGCTGATCGCCCGTGCTATTCACCAATCCAGTCACCGTAAACAGCAACCGCTTATTCGGGTCAACTGTGCAGCCATTCCTTCGGAACTATTTGAAAGTGAATTTTTCGGGCATGTTAAAGGTGCATTTACTGGAGCTGTGCGTGACCGTGTCGGACGTTTTGAATTGGCAGACCAGGGCACATTATTTTTAGATGAAATTGGCGAAATTCAACCAGATCAACAAAGTAAATTGCTACGTGTGTTGCAAGAAGGAACCTTTGAGAGGGTAGGCGAAGAAAAAACGCGGCATGTGAATGTGCGGATTATTGCTGCCACTAATCGCAATTTGAAAGAAGAAGTGAAACACAAACGCTTTCGCGAAGACCTGTATTTTCGTTTAAATGTATTCCCGATTTATGCACCGGCCTTACGTGAGCGTAAAGAAGATATTCCGCTTTTGGTTACACACTTTACCAAACTGATTTGTGACAATCGTAAAATAAATTATCTACCATTCTCACAAAAGCATATTTTGGAATTACAGCAATATGACTGGCCCGGCAATATCCGTGAGCTGCAAAATGTCATTGAACGGGCACTAATTACAGCAAAAAAAGGCGCCGTTTCCTTTACCTATTTGCTAGAGCAAGATCAACAACTATCTAAAATTTCACGTCAAAGTATTCACAATGAACTACAAAAAACCGAAGACGTGCTAACTATAGAACAAATCAAGGAGTTGGAAATGAAAAATTTCTCTCTTGCCGTTCAACAATCCAAAGGAAAAATTTTTGGTGATGGAGGGGCAGCAAAATTGTTGGGAATCAACCCAACAACATTGATCTCACGCTTAAAAAAATTGGGGATTGATTATTAAAAATCTCATTTGAGATTGGAAAACGTGTTTCATCCCCCTTATCCTTACCTCTTATCTTTGATTTCTTTAATCAAATAATCAAAGTCGGTAATATACGGTAATCTTATTTTTACAGATTACAATAACTTTCTGGCTTTATAAATAATTTATTAACCTAATATCATTAGATTATAAATTGGTTATTTTCTAGAGTGAGTTGTGATGATATTTTTTGTGTTAGCGTCAATGTTAACATTAAAATAATCTAATGCCATCTCATTATATTCCATTACATTTTCAGACGTAATTTTTATTGGATAAAAGCTCACGGCGTAATATTTTCGAGCATCTATTGGGGCTTCTACAAGATGAATATCTATATGGCAATCTATGATATCGAAGCCCTCATTAGCTGCTTGATTCATTGCTATTAACAAGAATGATGCAACCTCTTTATTTATTTCATGCAAAATTTCGAATTTCTCTTCTATAAATTTCATTCTTCATCCTTATTTGAGAAATTTTATTAATAATAACACTCTAAGCATGGATAAAATTAATCACTTGGTGTTTCAATATACTTAAAAAATTACATTATTTTTTCCATGCTTGCGATTTATATTTTATTTACAATTAGTTAAGATATTCTTATTAATCGTAAAAGATATGTGTTTCTAATAAACATCTATTTTCCTCCTGTTGTTTCAATGTGTTTTCTATAAATTTTAAATTATAGCTTTGTTAACAGTGTTCACTTACATTACTATTGCTATAAAATCCAAAATTAATGCGATATTTAATATAAACTGTATGTTGTAAACGATTCTTTAACAGAATTGATTTGAAGAGAGAATTCTGTTTCATTGGTGATATATCTATATTTTTCATACAGGAACGCAATCTAAATTTAGGGGTAATGCAATGGGTATGTGTTACAGTTCATTCTGGGATTTTTTATCCGAACACGATAGGTCAAATGGGAGCTTTCTATTCGGCTCCCAGGCAGACCAAAGCCAAATGGTCAGAAGCAGACAATTGAAAGCATGAGGGTTCTCCAGTTACGAATATTTCAGTGATCTTTAGATTAATCCATTTCTTCCAATACCTTGGATAAAGCGGCATAAAAACTTAATTGCCCTTTAATCGGCTCGATCTTGGCTCTTGCCAATGTTTTCAATGGTTGGAAGGGGATATCACACACAATGATATGTTTCTCTGTTCCCATCTCACGGATAAACCCCTGAAATGCGTGCAGTCCACCAGCATCCAGAACGGGGACGGCATCCCACTGCATGATAATGGTTTGATAATCGGCACTTTTTTCTTTGAGTTCAGCAAAAATACGTTCTGCGGCAGCGAAAAACAGCGGACCATTAATTCGCACAATCAGTAAATCTTTATCATTATTTGTTAGAGGCGAAATACTGATTCGAGTCATATTGGCAATTTTGCGCATGAACAAGAGCGATGCCAGAACAATACCAATAGTGATTGCGATTACCATATCAAACAGAACGGTTAATGACAGGCACAACAACATGACGATGATATCGTCCCTGGGAGCCCGACGGATTAAATCCACAACCTTATGAGCTTCACTCATATTCCATGCCACAATTAGCAAAATAGCAGACATAGCTGCAAGCGGCAGATAAGAAAGCATTGGAGCAAGAACCAACAACGTCAATAAAACCAGCAGAGAGTGAACAACTGCGGCAATGGGTGAAGTTGCACCTGCACGGACATTGGCGGCTGAACGAGCAATAGCCGCAGTTGCGGTGATCCCGCCAAAGAAGGGAGCCACAATATTACCCATTCCCTGACCAATCAATTCACTGTTGGAATGATGTTTTTTTCCGGTCATGCCATCCAGAATAACAGCACACAGCAGGGACTCGATTGCTCCTAGCATTGCCATAGAAAATGCTGCAGGTAGCAGTGCTGATATCGTATTCCAGTTAATATCAAAAGAGTGGGTATCTGGTAGATTCCACGGCAGCACAAATTGAGGAAGGATGGGCGGAATACCTTGACCCTGTGTACCATCTTCCAGCGTATAACTGAATGATGAACCAATCGTTGCCACATCATGACCTAACAGATGCATGATGCCCATGATACCTGTGCCCGCAATCAAAGCCGGTAAGTGACCCGGTAACTTTAATCCCAGTTTCGGCCAGAAAATCAATACCAGAAGAGTGGTTAAACCGATGAGTGTGTCGCTGAATTGTAGTGAAGTAAGCCCTTGAGAGAGGGCAATCACCTTATCAATATAATTTTCCGGCACATGTTCCAGTTTTAAGCCAAAGAAATTCTGCACCTGCATGATGGCGATAGTAATTGCAATGCCGGAAGTGAACCCAAGCGTGACAGACAGAGGGATATATTCAATAAGTCGGCCAAACCGTGCCAATCCCATAACGAGCAAAATAACGCCTGACATAAGCGTCGCGATCAGTAGACCACTCAGGCCAAATTGCTGTGAGACTGGATAGAGGATAACCACAAAAGCGGCAGTTGGCCCGGAAACGCTGTAACGTGATCCTCCGCTAATGGCAATAACAATACCTGCAATGGCTGCAGTATAGAGGCCATATTGTGGTGCAACGCCACTGCCGATTGCCAGCGCCATTGCCAGTGGGATAGCAATAATCCCCACGGTGATCCCCGCAATCATATCTTTGATCAAACGAGGAAAAGAGTAAGTTTCCTTCCAACATGCGTCAATAAGCGCACTAAATGGACGTATCCTCTTAATTTTACGAGTATTCATTTAATTAAAAACCAAAAATAAGATATCAGATGATGCTCTGAGAAAAGTGATGCCAGCATATCGCTTTTATCAGATCAGAAAGGTGTTATGTGTCAAAAAGTTAACTGATAGGTTAGCGTTCATAAAATAAAAATCAAATAATTAAATTCATATTGCTAATTAAATGTAACAAAAGTGTTTATCTTACTACTATAAACAGTAAAAATAGCCCTAATTGTAGGATCAAACTTATCATTGCTCGTTTTAACAATTTTATTGAGCCTTTAAAGCGATCGTTTTGTGTTCGTGGTCTGGGTGGTTTATTGAATATCAGCAATAATGTTTGATCTAACTCGGCATTCCTTTCAGGATGCGAATTCAAGATCTGAAAATAGTGACAGTCTAGCCAAATGCGCCAGCAATAGTACTGACTGAGTAGAGAGAAGAATATCGACATAGCATAAATCGCAATATTATTTGAGCTTGCCACTAATATTGCTGTCGCTATAAGAGTTGCAAATGCAGATAAACCAGAGATAAAGCGCCAGCTTTGTAGTGTGGCAATAACGATTTTAGCCGTCAGTGTTTCTGGTTGCATACTATACTCTTTCATACCCTTCGGTGCTGATAATATTCTGCCCATTGAACAAGGGCATTCAGGTGTGTTTGCCTGAAAGTAACATGGGGTCTGGCTTGACGCAGCATAGTGATAACGGTGGGAATATCATATTCAGGGTGCTGTTTTAGCAGCCATGCTGCCACGACCATTGCACTACGGGATAATCCGAGTGTGCAATGAACGAATACGCTTCCTTTTTCATGCAATTTGTCCAGTGCACAAACAGCAGATTGTAGCGCTTCCGGTGTCAACGGCAATAAATCGATTTGAGGTTGGCAAATATAATTTGCTGTATAAATATCCGGTTTTCTATGCCATTCCGCTGTCATATCCAAAACACTAACTGTTTTAGCTGATTTGATAATTGATTGATGTGGCAAACAACCAAGAATGATCCCTTCTGTAATTTGATTATATGGCGCACTTTTTTTCCGGAACCAGAGATAAGAGAGCCAGGCACCTAATTGATAGGGTGCCATTATCCAGCGTGCTGACGGTGACATCCGGCCATCTGATTGCTTTTGAAACACTGAACTGCCCAATCCGGCATAGCCGAGAGCAACCATCAATAATGATATTGCAGGCCACAACAAGACCCAGAAAATGTTACCTAGCCCAAATGCCACCAGAGCAAAAAACAGGCTGATTCCTGCATAATAGCCAAATAATTTTCTGGCATAGCTATCTTGACTTGGTTGCCAATGCCAATGGTGTGAAATAGGTAGCAGGTAACTAATCACAACACCCACAGTAAAACTGGTGATCACATCAATAAAATGATGCTGCCAAGTCGTGAAAACTGATAAAGCAATTAAGATAGACCAGATATGCAGCAGCACACGCCAATGGCCTTGAAGGTGTGCTGAATAACGCAGCCAGAGTAACCATAGCAGGATAATATGTAAGGAAGGAGCTTGATTATAGGGCAGATCAAACAGTCCCAGTTGCTTAAATAACCACCCAAAAATGCCTTCTGCCATAGAATGGGAAAACGACAATTTCACAGGAAATAGCAAAAATCCGGCGCAGGCAATCAGTGATGCCATCACTAATCGCCACCCGTGAAGCCATTGTTCACGGCGGCTGGTACAGATAAATAGTGATATCCCGTAAAATAAATGAATACTCCAGTAAGGAATAATCGTCCATGACCAGAAAGGAATGTCATGTTCCCAACTGAACACCATAACTTCCACATTGTCTCTTTGCGCGGTGAATGAATTGATCTGCCCATAAGTAATGAAAAAGAGTGGCGCGAGAAATAACAGCCAGATAACGGCTGTCAGCCACAAACGCTGACGACTATCATGCTGATCATTATGCGAGAGTTTTGTCGAGTTTCTCATCTATTTATTCTTATCATTATATTCTTATCATTAAATTTTCTTGGCGATTGATACAGTGAAAATTCCCCAGTCATCAGTTAATTGAAATTGTTTTTCAAAACCAGCCGCCTCTACCAGCGCATCCATTTCACCTTGGGTGCGTCGGCGCATGATCCACGGTTGATTTTCACGATGACTGGAAAGAACGCGGGCAATCATTTCAAGCTGTGGATGCCAGGGTTGTCCTGTATATATCAGATATCCATTTTCTGCGATGGCATCAGAAAGACTGCGCAAGGAGTTTCCGATTAATGTATTGTCGGAAAACAATTCATAAAGACCGGAAACAATGCCCAATGTTGGTGTTGGAGTGATGGATGTAATGCTTTCAGTATCAAAAGCGTCACCGATCACAAAACGGACTTTACCCGTGAGATTATGCTCTGCAATATAGGCTTGGCCTTGATTGACATTGAGTTCGCTATAATCCCTCAACAAAATGGAGTCGATTTTGCTGAAATCTTTGATTGCATCAAGGATATAGCGTCCATGTCCGGCGGCGATATCGACAATATTGGCAGGCATATTTTGTTGATGTAGATGGTGAATGGCCTGACGAATTAATGTTTCTATATTGCTTTTACGTTGCCGTATGCCGCGCCAACCAATGTTACCCCTGAGATACTGCTGATCCACTAACCGTCCCCAAATTCCCTGACCTTTTGGCTGGTTGCGATAGACATAATCCAGTGTGGAACCGGAATCAAAACCCGTTTCAAGACCGAGGAGAATACCTTCGGAAGCCTTGCCCCAGCGTGTATTCATCGCCTTACGCATCAATTTATAGCCAAGGTTTTTGGGACACAGGAGTGGTAATGGAAGAGTGAGCGCCCGAAATTCATCGGCTGTATGGCTCCAGATATCTTCATTGCTGTAATCATGTTGATAACGTGGGATAGCAAAAATTCGTCCAATAAAAGTACGTATTTTATCGAAAACTAAATGGCGATTTTTTTCGCCCAGCGTATCGTGATAGAACCCCTCCATAACATGTTTTTCTTTAATCGGGGTATTCAATCGTTGGTAAAACTGGTGTTGAGATTTATGGCTCACTACATAATCATTACCAGAAATAAATAGTTGTGTTGGCAATGTAATAGCGCTGGCATCTTTCACTACGCGCTCTGCGGTTTGATAAAGCTCCAACAGAATATTGACGGCAATTTTACGGGTAATCAGCGGATCACTGTCATAAGAAGCAATGCGGGCTTCATCGTGAGTCAGGAATTTCGCTTTTACATAGGAATTGACGAAAAAAACACCTCGTGCTTTTTGCATCAATTGCAACCCTTGTACCGCAAAAGGAAAGTATAATTTAATATCGAACGCGGGAGCAGCAAGTATCATGGTGCGGATTTTTGGCGCGTAATCATGTACCCAAGCAGAGACTAAAACTGCCCCGACACTCTGACCAATTACCACGATATTTTCCATTGCAATGCTGTATTGGGTGGCAATAAACCTGACAAATTCATCAACATCACGAATAGATGTACCCATTGATGGGCTATAACCACGTGTCCCTGCTGTTTTTCCATGCCCACGGGCATCCCAAGCGAACATTGGCACATCGGGAAGATTAAGTTCATCAACGATATGCTGGAGACGCCCTGAATGTTCATGACCACGGTGAAAAATAATAATGGCTCTTTCTGCTTTATCCTGCTCTTGTGGCCAATAACGATAAAACAGGGAAGCCTGATCTGATGCAATGAAATAATGTTCTTCGTCAACGCGTTGATTTAACGCTGGTTTTTTTGATGAATATGTCTTAAATGAATGTGTCTTTGATAAAAGCGTCATGGTAATGCCTTATTTAGATTGTGACTATTCAATTTATTTGACTTCATGCAATGCTTTGATAACGCGCTGGTAGCAAGTTATCAAGAGTAAAATGATCATGAAAGGAAACAAATAATGGCTCCAGCTCAAGGCTGAAGGGAAAAGCGCTATAACCAACCCGTAAGCACCAAAGACAAAAGCCCGGTCACTTTTTCCCATTGGACCGTCATAGCGCCGTGATGCGCCAAGAGTTTGTGTCAGAACGCCAATAAACTCGGTCAGGATAGCCAGAAATAAAATCACTAATAGGCTGATATCGCTGACATTAGGTAAAAAACAGAAAGGGAGGTAGAGTGAAACATCGGAAATCACATCTCCGAGTTCATTATAAATAGCTCCCAAATGAGATTGTTGATGATGTTCTCGTGCCAACATGCCATCAATTGCATTGAGTGCCATGCGGATAAATAGAAAAATAGGTAGTAGCCAATAGAAAGCGGCAGAAGAAAATAAACTTAGAAATGAACCAACAGCGATTGACAAAAACATTGCACTTAATGTGACTTGATTGGCAGTGATTCCATATTTGTGTAGAAAAGTGACGAGAGGGCGCAATAGGTTTTGGAACCGCGGTTTTAGATTGTAGATAGTCATCTTACCTTGAGTCCTTTATAGACTAAACTGCTTTTACTAATAAAATAAATAACAAAAAAGAGCAATCAAATAAAATAAATCTTGTTCGGATGAACAATAATTTATGATTTAAATCAAGCTATTATTAATTTTTCGTTTGTGATTATACCTTTCCACTGTTCAGTGACAGCCTTTCTGCCATGATACAGTTTAAAATCGATGACGGGACGATAATGAGTTTTATAAGTTTGATTGGATTGAACAATTAATATAAAGGAAATGGTAAATTGTCTAGGGCACAACGTTTGTTATCTCTTATGGAAATATTGCGTAGTTATCATTTTCCCGTACAGGGAAAGGTATTGGCTCACAAGTTGAATATCAGCTTAAGAACACTTTATAGGGATATTGCGACCTTACAGGCTCAAGGTGTAAGCATTGAGGGGGAAGCGGGTATAGGCTATGTGTTACGGCCGGGGTTTGTTTTACCCCCATTAATGCTAACGCAAAATGAAATAGAAGCCTTGGCATTAGGAGCCAGTTGGGTGGTCAAACGTGCCGATCCACAGCTAAAAGCATCGGCAAATAGCGCAATAAAAAAAATTGCGGCAGTGATCCCAACAGAACTAAAACAATATCTTGAGACGAACTCATTATTAATTGGGCCAGCGGCTACAAAGGTTCAAACTTCTGTTGATATCCCCCGGATACGGCAAGCGATTAGTCATAGGCATAAAATTACTTTTGCTTATTTAGATCTTAAAAGTAATCAATCAATGAGAACAATATGGCCCTTTGCGCTGGGATATTTTGAGAATATCAGTATTGTTATTGGATGGTGTGAATTAAGAAAAACATTTCGCCATTTCAGATCGGATAGAATGAGCGATTTAAAGATAGAACCACAGTGTTATCCCCGCTCAAGACAATCGTTGCTTAAAGAATGGCGAGAAACGGAAAAAATACCAAACTAACTACAATATAATCCATGAAAGGCCCATTAATAGAGTTGTCGAATATTTTCCTCTGTTTCATAACACAGAATAACTACTGACAAAAACTGTCACATCAGATTGCTACTCTGAGGCTCCTTAATGTTCTGAGTCAGCCATCAGGCTGTTGGAGTTTTATTATGTTGACCTTAACTTTTGCTACATCGGTAAATACAAAGCCATCTGAGATTTGGGCGCATTATATTGATTTTGATTTGCGGAAAAAATGGGAGATTGATCTCGAGTATTTTGAATTTGAAGGTGAAGTGAAAACGGGGCAATACGGCCGGATGGCATTAAGTGGTATGCCGGAAATTCGTTTCTATCTTGCAAACATTGAAGTCAATAAAGAGTTTACCGATCAGGTCAATCTGCCGCAGATGGGGATGTTAACTTTCTGCCACCAAATTTTGACCGACGAAAGTAACATGGCAAATTGCATTCAGGTAAGTGTTTCTTTTGAGCCTGAAGACAATATTTCTGATGCACAAGCCATAAGTTTTTTTAAGCAGGTGACACAAGATCTGGTTGAAACACTCTCAAGACTTAAGGCAGTAGTTAAAGAAAAAGATTTAATTGAAGGAACTGATTTAGTTGAAAAAAATGATGCAGAAAAATCCGTTTTTGTTAAACCTAATCTTCAATTGATTTATTCTTCTGATATCGAACGTTCTACGGCATTTTATACAACGATTTTCAACACAGAACCGGTTTTCTCCAGCCCACGTTATGTGGCGTTTAATGCAGGCAAAGAAGCCATTTTTGCTATTTGGAGTGGAGGTACGAAGCCAGATAACACAGTTCCACGGTTTTCAGAGATGGGTATTATGTTACCTTCTGGTGAAGCTGTTGATCAGCTCTTCGAAAAATGGCAACAGAATCCAAACATTGAAATCCAGCAGGAACCCTACACTGACGTCTTTGGTCGTACTTTCCTCGTGAAAGATCCTGATGGTCATATGATTCGAGTGTGTCCTTTGGATTAAGGAAAATGAAGGAGATAAAGTTTTATGTACGGTTTTAATCATCAAGATGGTCGTTACTTAGAAATGGATGGTGCTCATATTTATTATGAGATCCAAGGCAATGCCAATGGTTACCCACTTATTTTTCTGCATGGTGGCTTAAGTCATATTGAAACTTTTAACCATTTGTTAAGCGATCTTGGAAACACTTATCAACTTATTGGTATAGATAGCAGAGGGCAGGGAAAATCAACTTTGGGACAAAAAATCCTATCGTACAAATGCCTTCAACAAGATGTAGAAGCGATAGTCAGACATTTAAGGTTAGGGAAATGCAGTATTATTGGTCACAGCGATGGAGGTATAGTTGCGTTGCGATAAGGATAGTTTAGTATCGCTAACTCACTTAACTGAGTTAGCCAACCAAATCACTCATTCTAGTCTATTAAATATTCCTTTTACCGAGCACTCACCACATGAAGAAAAACCTGAATTATTGATGCCATTTTTGAAAGAATTTTTATCCCATTAATTTCAAGCGATTAAATTTATTATGCCTGAGATATATGATGATGTTTTCTTGGAAAGAAAACAGATTTTTTTCAGGCATATTTTTTTTGGGAAAATTGTTATGTTGAAAAGCATTGTCTTATTCTCCTAGGTATAAATACAAAAGTAATTGGTTTATCTTTGGTACTAATATAAATGATGGTCTATTTTTTAAACTATGAAAAACTTTATGTTTAACATCTTATGATTAATGCAAGAAGGATGAATGATATGTCAATTTTAGACATCATTAAAGGTACTCCTATCTGGGTTTGGGTTTTATTTGCTTTTCTAATTAAACGAGGTATCAATGCGTTATATGATCGGGAAATGCGTATTGAACGCCTGTTTTTTATGCCAATTTTGTTTTTCATATGGGCTGTTTACAGTGTATGGCATGAAACGACATTTTCAAATTTTGCCTTTTTAGCGCTTATTTTAGGGGTATTCGCGGGTGGTGGCATAGGATGGTACTTATGGCGTAATCAGCCAAGATTAAGAAAAAAAGATGAAAGTAACTTAATCATCCGTTCAGGAACACCTTTAACTCTGAGCCTTATTCTTATCGTCTTTATAGTTAAGTTTATTCTTTCTGCTATGATAAGTATTAATGCTGTTTTATTACATTCTTTAAACTTTAATTTAATGTTTGGTTTTTTATGTGGTTTATCAGATGGTGTTTTTTGGGGTGGAACACTTAATTTATTTATTCATTATTATAGGAATAAGAAAAAATTATAAGATTAATACAGTTTCATTAGTCGAATTGGGAAGGGCAAATATAGATAACGGTTATATCCACTTAACTTAAATCCATAGCGGATATAAAAACGACAGGCTATTTACCCACAGATTCTACAATAAATAACGCCATGATTTTTAGCGGCTAATTTTTTATTAGTGAAAAGTATCAGGGTTATCCAGTGCCGTTTGTTGTGATATTAAATCATCAGCAGGAATTTGAATGCAAAAAAGCCTGAACTCATGTTCAGGCTTTTTCGTCGAAAATGGCGGTGAGGGAGGGATTCGAACCCTCGATACGTTTTCACGTATACACACTTTCCAGGCGTGCTCCTTCAGCCTCTCGGACACCTCACCGAATTTTGTTTCTGGTGCATTCAATAAGAATACGTTACTGCAATATGTCTAACTATTTTGTTTAACCTGAATACTCTGGTTATTTGGTTAGACACTAAAAAAGCCTGAGCATTGTGTTCAGGCTCTTTCATAGAAAATGGCGGTGAGGGAGGGATTCGAACCCTCGATACGTTTTCACGTATACACACTTTCCAGGCGTGCTCCTTCAGCCTCTCGGACACCTCACCATATTTTGTTGTTGCAGTGGTTTTTTCAGTTCATCGCTACAACGGGGCGCTACTATAGGGAAAAGAGTGGTAAGCGTCAACAGGCTTATGAGGATTTTTTCAGGCTTTTTGACTGATTAGACAAATAAAAAACAATTTGAGTGCTTGGCAAGCAATTACGATAGCAAAAGTTCTCTTTTTGCAACGAGTCATGACAAATTTGTTAACCAGATAACATTATCAATATTTTCATTCCTGTCTTCTTATCGGAGGCTTGCAACCTTTCAGCAATAAGTTAACCCTATTAGAAAAACAAAAAGGAATGAGATTTTATGAACATCATTTTTTTTCACCCTTCCTTTAATTTTAATTCTGATGAATGGATTCAGGGAATACAAACTAGATTACCTGAGGCTAACGTTCGTCAATGGGTTAGTGGTGATAATGCTCCTGCTGATTATGCTTTAGTTTGGTTGCCTCCCTATGAAATGTTAGCCAATCGTCAGGATATAAAAGGGATATTTTCACTCGGTGCTGGTGTGGATGCCATCCTTAAACAAGAATTGGAAAATCCGGGGACGTTACCAAAGGGGATTCCACTAATACGCCTTGAAGATACAGGCATGGCGCGGCAAATGCAGGAGTACGCACTTTCTTCTGTTTTACACTATTTCCGCCGCATGGATGAATATAAACAATACCAAGAACAACGTCTTTGGAATCCCGTGCCGCCCCACAATCGAAAGGAATTTGTCATTGGTGTTTTGGGAGCAGGGGTTTTAGGGTGTAGTGTGATTGAAAAATTGAATGAATTTGATTTTACTGTTCGCTGCTGGAGCCGAACGCCAAAACAAATTGATCATGTCGAGAGCTTTTACGGGAAAGGGCAGCTAGGTGATTTTCTTTCTGAATGTAAGGTGTTGATTAATATCCTGCCAGATACACCAGAAACTCGTGGCATCTTAAATCTTTCATTATTCAAACAGCTAAAGACTGGCTCATATGTGATCAATATTGCACGAGGTGCGCAACTCGTAGAGCAAGATTTACTGATTGCCATTGATAAAGGTTATGTTGTTGGTGCGACTCTTGATGTATTTGTTGAAGAACCATTATCAAGTTTTCATCCTTTCTGGACTCATCCGCGCATTAATATCACTCCACATATCGCGGCAAATACGATCCCTGATCAAGCTATAGATGTGATTTGTGAAAATATCCGGCGAATGGAAAAAGGTGAGTTACCCACTGGTCTCGTTGATATGACTCTTGGTTATTAATAAGTAGCTTTACAGCAAGGTAGGCGATTAGGGACAATAACAACATCCATTATTTAGGTAAGTTATTGGGTTGGATTAAATCATGAACGAATTTTCTATAGTTTGCCGCATATTAGGAACATTGTTTAACCGAGCACCACAAGATCCTGTTCTGCAACCTGTGATTGCTATGATTGCTGGGGGAAAATTGAAACAAGCATGGCCTTTGGAACAGGATGAATTGTTGGATAGGTTACAGCAAAACAGTGAGTTATCGGTGATTGAAGCCGATTATCATGCTTTGTTTACCGGAGAGTCTGCGAACGTGGCAGTCTGCCGTTCTGATTATACCGATAAGAATGAAAGCGAAATACGTGAGTTTTTAGTGGAGCGAGGCATGCCTTTGTCTAATACTCCTGCTGATCAGTTTGGCTCCTTATTGTTGGCTGCATCGTGGTTGGAAGATCAGGCCGCAGAAGATGAAGTTCAGGCCCAGATTGCGTTGTTTGATGAGTATTTGTTACCTTGGTGCGGGCAATTTCTTGGTAAAGTTGAAGCTCATGCAACCAGCGGTTTTTATCGAACTCTGGCGATTGTTGCCCGCGAAGCATTGCAGGCGTTACGTGAAGAATTGGAGCCTGAGTGACAACGTCACGTTATTTTGTTTGTGTTTAAAAATAAGGGCAGGTAATTAAATAACCTGCCCTTATTATTTTATTGGTAATAAAAATTATTTTTTCTTAACTAAATCAATAACCAATATACCAGGTTTAACTTCCAATCCTTTGGCTAGTTTTGAAGCAGCAGCTTCAGTTTTGCTTTTGTCTTGGCTCAAAACATAAACCGGATTAGCATCAAAGAACCCACTCAAAGAAGCCTTCAAATGAGGGAGCAGTGTCTTAATTGATGTGGCAGCTGATTCTGGTGTAGTTTTGTCGTTGACGATTTCTAGCTCCTTAAGGAAAATAGCGCCTTTTCCTGCATCAAATACTGGTTTAGCTCTAATGATCAATTTCATATCAGCATGAGCTGAACCCAGCGAAGTCACTAATTGAACTTTGGCTGAAGTTGATAATTCAATTTTTTTCGGATCAAGGCGACCAATCTGACTGGTTAAATTTCCCAGTGTGACATCGGCTTTGGCTAGGTTGGGTAGGCCAATTTGCTTTTGATAATGAACTGTTTTCGATAAATAATCATTGAGCTGGCTTTCATTGATACTGGTTGCCTTGAATTGATCACAGCCGCTGATTAATCCAACTAGTATCAATACTGCCCCTAAAAAAAATTTTTTCATGTTGTCTCCTCTTAATTTTCAACGAGCAGATTTTACACTATTTATGAAGTGATAAGTTCAATGGATGATTAACGTTTGTCAATATTAATGTTTATCAATAATGATAGGTTCAATCTTTTTCTGATTGAATTGGCGATGAAGAGCATAAATAGTGATTAAGCCCACCAACCCCAGTAAAAGCCATGGTAGTTGCGGCATATTTAAAGCCCGGCCTGTATCATAGAGCCATCCACCGCCGGTATAACCCAATGCGCCCCCCAATGCCAGCCCCAGTCGGCTGAAACCCATGTAACTGCCACGTGCGCGTGGATCGGTCAGTGAAGCACTCAGTGTTTCACGTGCAGGATCTGCGGTCACTAAGCCCAAATAAAACAGGCAAATTAGGCTAAATAGAAGGTGCAATTGATTAATCCAACCAATTGGGAACATACATATACTCATTAAAAACAGACCTGCCATTAGTCGTTGTTCCTGTCGGAAATGTTTCTCACTCCAACGTGCAATAGGATACAGCAGAGTCAGGGAAATCGCGGCCTCAATGGCATACATCCACTTAACAGCAGTATGTGAGCCGGAAATTTCATGGATAATGATGGGGAACATCAACATGACTTGTACAGACAGAACAAAGTAACCCGTCAATGTCAGCACGTAGTAAAAGAACCGACGATCTTTAATAACGCGTCCTATACCTTCTTTGATCGGTGTTCGGCTGGTTGAAATGCGGTAAGCAGGCAGAAGCCATGCGTTAATGAATGCTGCCAGTACAAAAATAGCTGAACCAATCCAGCAAACGATATTGAAATTGTATTGCAATAACCAGCTTCCTATCAGTGCACCGACTACAGCTCCGGCGCTGTCTTGCATTAATAAAAGTGAATAAAAACGCCCTCGTTCATGGGGACGGGTTAATTTAATGACCAGTGCAGCCCTTGGGGGATCAAATAATGTTCCGCCTAATCCAGACAGAATGCAGGAAAGGAATAATATCCAAGGCTCAGATGCCAGAGCCATCAGGGCGAAACCCATCGCACGAAGTAACATTCCCGTAACGATCATCGGCTTGACACCGAACCTATCTGCAATCGCGCCACCCAAAATGCCCAGTCCTTGTTGTACAAGTTGCCGCAAGCCCAGAGCGAAACCGACAATAATGGCAGCCCAGCCAAGTTGCTCGACGAAACGAATGGAAATTAAGGGAAAAACAACAAAAAATCCTAAAACAACTAATAAATTATCGAGCAAAAGAAAATATTTACCCAAGCTACGCGCTTGTGAAACTAATGACATTTTGCACCATCGAAATATGAAAAAAACAAATGTGAATTTTTTGTTATTTTGGACTTAATTTAAGTATTAAGGTAGAGGGAATATAGATGATATTTTTTTATCGTCGGAGATGATAAAAAATTCTGTAAGCGTTAAATTACTTAAAAATTTTTCGAGGTAAATATCAGGAGAAAACATGTTTGGTTATCGTTCTACATCTCCCAAGATTCGCTTTATTACGGATAGAATGGTTGTTCGTATGGTGTATGAACGGGATGCTTATAGACTGGCTGAATATTATGCAGAGAATAAAAATTTTCTTAAGCCGTGGGAACCGACAAGGGATGGTAGTTTTTATCAACCTTCTGGATGGACAAATAGGTTGAGTTATATTGCGGAATTGCAACGGCAGGGAGCTACATTTAATTTTTTGCTATTGGATTCGAATGAAAATGAAGTGATGGGGGTTGCTAATTTCACTAATGTTGTGCGAGGAGCGTTTTATTCTTGTTACCTTGGTTATTCTTTGGGAGAAAAATGGCAGAGGCAAGGGCTAATGTATGAAGCGTTGCAACCAGCAATCCGTTATATGCAGCGTCACCAGAAAATGCACCGAATTATGGCTAATTACATGCCACATAATCATCGCAGTGGGAATTTACTTAAGAAGCTCGGTTTTGAACGGGAAGGTTACGCCAAGAATTATTTAATGATTGATGGAGTTTGGCAAGATCATGTGCTGACATCCTTGATTGATGATTTATGGGGTAATGTGAGTTTATGAGTTGATAGCAATATTTTGTTTAAGGTGATGATCGAGAGCATAAAAATGTGTGGGACACTTATGCGGTAAGCGCCTTTGTCATGAAACCAGTCGAGTACATGCTGGGATTCAGGGTACAAGTTAAATTGCAGATCCCTGAGATTATCGGCACCATCCGATAAGAAAGTAATTTGTTGATTAGCCTGCATACTCAGTGAAGATAACTGGGCTATTAGTTTTCTTCTGGGGTGATTTTCCAGACACTGCACAAAACCAAAACGTTTGGTTGGGACATTAGCCGCGAATGATTTTCCGGCGATGATTTCAAAATGGTGTTTTCTGTCGTCCCGGTTTCTGACGTAGTCCCCATCGATGCCCACTGTCATTGGTTTTCCCGGTTTGAGTAATTTTTCCCATTCTCTGGGAGCGCCGGGAAGAAAATCAGGCAGTCCATCTAATTCGGCCTCTTGTCTTTTGGCGGTCTGACAGAGGTGATTTCTGATTGTAGCAGCATTACAACGCTCACCCATCGGCAGAATATCTTTGAGCAGATTGGCCATCAGCCCATAAGACATCAGTGAAGCCATCGGGTTTCTATATACTTAAGTTCCGGGTGAGTATGCGCATCACACCAGTTATTGAGCAAGCTAACGGTTTGGGTTGAATTTTTCTCACAAGCACACCCGTAAACCCGAAATCCCTCCACAGGGATGATGCCAAACAAGGTTCGATATTGGATTTTCTGTTTGCCTTTTATCCGACGGTTTCGCTGGCAGCAAGGACAAGCACGATGTTCATCCAGGTATTCAGATGCCTGTTTCTGGATCACCGATTGCTGGATAGCCTTCAGGAGTAATTTGGATTCAGACAGGGAAAGCCTAATGTCATTTGGGGTATCGTTCTGTTTTTCTATCGTGAATAGTTTCTCAGTATGGCTATGACCTGATTTATCGACCACCGCTATTTGGATCGTGAATTGTATGATACTGTCCTCCCGGGGCTGTGATTACTGTATATCCCCGTTTTTTAGCCGGTGACGCAATTTATAATATGTAGAAACACCTAATCCCACATTATCGCAGGCCAGCTTTAATTTTATCCCTTTAGGGATACCGATCACCCCTATCCGCTACAGCCATATCACAATCGGCTCCAGTTCAGGTGAATCAAGATTAAATTTATGTAATTGGCTGTTAACCTTTGGACGGTTAAATCTGACAGCATCAAGAGCATCAATCAATGGACGAATCTCTCTGACTGTTGCCGTTTCATCGGTATGAATAATCGCGTTAAGCAATGCCAGTGTCTTAGCGTTTTCATCAGCTAACGTCGCTCCGGGCATTCTATTCCCGGCCAAACAAAAAGGGGACTTCAGGTCAGAATTACCGAGAATAGCTTCAATACGGATGTCGTGAAGCCAGTTCTCGAAAAAGTTGTACTCGTTAGGTAAAACGGTCACCGGCATCAAATTCAAAGTCATCAAGCGTAATTTTGTAGGGGTTATCAAAAAAAATAATATCTTGTAAAATCATTTGGTTGTATGTAGATTGTTCACAATTCTTTTCAACTTTGGAATGAATGGAACTCATTGATATACAATAACATTATCTTGATTTTTTGGCTTAATGCTTTTATATCTCTTATGTTCATTTCATAAAAATCAATTTTAGAAAATACCATGAATTTACTGAAATCACTGGCAGCGGTTAGCTCAATGACGATGTTCTCCCGCGTTCTGGGCTTTATTCGTGATGCCATCATTGCTCGTATATTTGGTGCTGGCATGACAACGGATGCCTTTTTCGTTGCCTTCAAACTACCTAATTTACTGCGCCGTATTTTTGCTGAGGGCGCTTTTTCACAAGCATTTGTTCCTATTCTTGCTGAATATAAAAATCAGCAGGGAGATGAAGCGACACGTACCTTTATTGCGTATGTCTCAGGGATGCTGACGCTGATTTTGGCGGTAGTCACGGTGATAGGTGTGATTGCTGCACCTTGGATTATCTATGTGACAGCGCCGGGTTTTACAGATACACCGGATAAGTTTGCCTTAACGAGTAATCTGCTCAGAATTACGTTCCCCTACATTTTTTTGATATCTTTGGCTTCCTTGGCGGGAGCGGTGCTAAACACATGGAATCGCTTTTCTGTACCCGCCTTTGCCCCCACATTGCTTAATATCAGCATGATCGTCTTTTCGCTGTTTGTAGCACCTTATTGTAATCCACCAGTGATGGCACTGGGTTGGGCTGTGATTGCCGGTGGTATTTTGCAATTGGTTTATCAGCTTCCTCACCTGAAAAAAATAGGTATGTTGGTGTTGCCGCGGGTTTCTTTCCGTGACAGTGGTGTATGGCGGGTTATACGGCAAATGGGGCCTGCTATTTTTGGGGTTTCAGTCAGTCAGGTTTCATTGATCATTAATACTATTTTCGCCTCGTTTTTGGTTTCTGGCTCAGTGTCATGGATGTATTATGCTGATCGTTTAATGGAGTTGCCTTCGGGGGTATTGGGGGTGGCATTAGGAACAATCCTGCTGCCTTCACTGGCAAAAAGTTTTTCCAGTGGAAATCACGAGGAATACAGGCGATTAATGGATTGGGGATTGCGCCTTTGTTTTTTGTTGGCTTTGCCTTGTGCGGTCGCGTTAGGGATTCTGGCGAAACCATTGACAGTGTCACTTTTTCAATACGGTAATTTTTCTACTTTTGATGCAGAAATGACGCAAAGGGCATTGATCGCTTACTGCTTTGGTTTAATGGGATTGATTGTGGTTAAAATCCTCGCTCCGGGTTTTTACGCTCGTCAGGATATTAAAACGCCCGTTAAGATTGCAATTGCGACGTTGATTTTAACTCAGTTAATGAATCTTGTTTTTATTGGCCCATTGAAACATGCGGGTTTGGCGCTTTCTATCGGTTTGGCTGCCTGCTTCAATGCCAGTATGCTTTATTGGCAATTGCGTAAGCGTGAGATCTTTAAGCCATTAGCAGGATGGGGCGTATTCCTGCTGAAATTGGTCGTGGCAATTGCGGTAATGGTCGGGGTGTTACTGGCAATGTTGTGGGTAATGCCGGCTTGGGAGCAGGGCAATATGGCATTGCGCCTGCTACGGTTAATGGGAGTTGTCATTGCGGGCGCCGGTAGTTATTTTGCTGCATTGGCTTTGATGGGTTTCCGATTGAAGGATTTCGCTCATCGGGGATTATAGTAATCATAAATACTTTTAAATGAACCGCTCAATTATTTATTGGGCGGTATTATTTTAAATTAGTACGATAGGTATGGACGATCTGCTCATGGATAAAATGTTCAAATATTATTGTGGGATCATGAAGTTCAGTTTTCATTTTAATCTCTCTATAAATTTCAAGTTAATTAAATGTTATAATAGTCTTGTTTATTATAGTTGTACAATTTATTAATTGTGTCAATATTAAGCTTTATGAAGTTCTCCTTGTGCTATTTTTTGTAAAGTTGATATATTATTTTTGGTTGGAGTAAAATTTGCTAAATATATAATATTTTTTTGTTTGTCATGTATTATTCTATTATTTATTGAGATTTTTTGTCAGTGTGATTTTTTAACAAAAATATTTTATTTAATAATTTAATTGTCAGAATAGGAGAAATAGAAAAAACTGACATGAAGAATAATATCACGCCAGTTTTGGGAACAATAATTACATCCGTTCTACCGTCTGGATACCCAAAGTATCTAGACCTTGCTTCAAAGTCTTCGCTGTCAGTAGTGCCAATTTCAGGCGGCTCTGACGCAGTTCTTCATTATCAGCACTTAAGATCGGGCAATGTTCATAGAAGCCGGAGAACAGGCCTGCCAAATCATACAGGTAAGAACACATTACATGAGGTGTTCCTTCACGAGCTACGGTGGTGATAGTTTCTTCAAATTGCAGCAAACGAGTTGCCAGAGCCTGTTCACGTTCTTCGTTTAGAATAACTGGCAGTTTCAGGCTGTTTTCATCAATTTCTGCACGCTTGAAGATAGAATTTACACGGGTATAAGCATATTGCATATAAGGTGCGGTGTTACCTTCAAAAGCGAGCATGTTATCCCAGTCAAATACGTAGTCGGTAGTACGGCTTTTGGAAAGATCCGCGTATTTCACTGCACCGATACCTACAGCGTTGACGACTTTTTTCAGTTCGTCTTCTGGCATATCCGGGTTTTTCTCGCGGATTAGGGCATCTGCGCGTTCAATGGCCTCATCCAATAAATCAGACAATCTTACTGTACCACCTGCACGGGTTTTGAATGGCTTGCCATCTTTGCCCAACATCATGCCGAACATATGATGCTCAAGTGACATGGACCCAGGAATGTAACCGGCTTTGCGTACTATTGCCCAAGCTTGCATCAGGTGTTGGTGCTGGCGTGAATCGATGTAGTAAAGAACACGGTCTGCATGCAGGACTTCATGGCGGTATTTGGCACAAGCGATATCGGTGGTGGTATAAAGATAACCACCATCTTTTTTCTGGATGATAACACCCATCGGTTCGCCTTCTTTGTTCTTGTACTCATCAAGGTAAACCACGATAGCGCCATCACTCTCAACGGCAAGCCCACGTTGTTTTAGATCTGCAACAACGCCGGACAGCATATTGTTATACAGGCTTTCACCCATGACATCTTTTTCTGTCAGAGTCACATTCAGGCGACCATAGGTTTCCTGATTCTGCGACATGGTGATATCAACCAGTTTACGCCACATGGTACGGCAGTATTCATCACCACCTTGCAGTTTTACTACGTAACTACGGGCGCGAACGGCAAATTCTTCATCTTCATCGTAAGTTTTCTTCGCTTCACGGTAGAAGGCTTCCAAATCCGCTAATGCCATGTCACTGGCATCTTCGTTCTGAACTTTTTCCAGATAAGCAATCAGCATTCCGAACTGAGTTCCCCAGTCACCAACGTGATTGGCCCGGATGACTTTGTGGCCCAGAAATTCGAGGGTACGGACAGCTGCATCGCCAATAATTGTGGAGCGAATGTGCCCAATATGCATTTGTTTTGCAACGTTCGGTGCGGAATAGTCGACAACGATGGTTTGTGGTTCTACCGGAGTGATGCCCAGTTTTTCATCTTTCAGCGCAGTTTCGATATTGGTAGCAATCCAGGCTTTATCCAGAAAAATATTGATAAAACCGGGGCCAGCGATCTCAACTTTGCTGGCAATTCCTTGTAGACTCAGCAAACTGACGACTTTTTCTGCCAATTGTCGGGGGGGCATGCCCACTTTTTTAGCTGCCGCCATGACACCGTTCGCTTGGTAGTCACCAAACTGAGCTTTTGCAGATTGACGAACGTGAGCTTCACTGTCAGCTGGAGCACCAGCCGCAATCAGCGCATGACTGATTTTTTCTGAAAGAATTGCCTGAATATTCACCGTGTTACCTTAGGTTACGCACAAAAGCCCCTGCATTTGAACTATGCAAATAAAAACGATGCAAATAAAAACGATGCAGATACTTTCAAGCGAGTGAGTTATGAGAAAATAACGGGTTTTATACCATATTCAGCGTCCTGCATGCTACCATCAGCCACCGCTGGTAGTATGACTTTTTGTTTTCAGCTCGTCTTTCAGGCGATTCTTCGCCATTTTGGTTAAAATCAGCCGGATTTTAGCGTAAGGGCGGAAAATGATTTTGATAGCTTTTTGATATAGTTTTTTGATGGGGAAGCGGCGATGACACACTTTTCAACAATTTCTGAATTACAGAATTTATCGGTTGATTTATTGAAGTTTGAACAAAAATTAAAGCTGTTTGGTGACCATCTTGGCTTAAATTTTGCGCAATATTCAGCAGATCACATTTCCTTGCGTTGTAATGAAACGGCAATAGCTGATCGCTGGCATCAAGGTTTTTTGCAATGTGGTCAATTGATGTCTGAAAACATGATTAATGGTCGTCCTATCTGCTTATTTGAGTTAGAGGAGCCAATAGCATTACTTGGCTGGCAAATTGATTGTGTCGAGTTACCTTATCCGGGTAAAAAGCAATATGTACACGAAGGCTGGGAGCATGTCGAATTGGTTCTGCCTGTGCCACCAGAACAACTTGTACACGAAGCTTATAAGTTATTGCCTGATCCGTTGCCCGATATTTATCGCACAAAAGAAAGTCACCCGAAAAGTAATAATGAAAGGTTACCAAACTCAACGTTAGCAGTAACAAATGGTGAACTTACAATCAAATTTCACTCTTTTCCTCTCAAAGAGATCATCAAAAGTGAGGCCTGGTCGGCAAAAATAACTTTTTCTTTATGCGGGCTTAGCAAAAAATTCTAACCTTGTGACCTCCAATAAAATATTAAATAAAATTAATTGCCATAGTTAATAGGTTCATTAATGAAATATTTTAGGGACATATAAATGGAGCAGTGAGAGTTTATATCCGAGGAGGTCTTTGAATGATAAAGCTGGAAATTTGCTGTTATAGCATAAATTGTGCTTTGGTTGCACAAAAGGCGGGAGCTGATCGCATTGAATTGAGCGCAAGCCCGTCGGAAGGTGGGGTAACACCTAGCTTCGGGGCGTTGCAGCACGCACTACAGCGTTTATCAATTCCAGTGCATCCCATTGTACGGCCGAGAGGGGGAGATTTCTGCTACAGCAATACTGATTTCGAAGTGATGAAAGATGATGTTGCTCGTATCCGTGATATGGGATTCCCCGGGGTAGTTTTTGGCGTTTTAAACGAAGAAGGCCATATTGATCGGCTTCGCATGAGACAATTGATGTCATTGTCAGGAAATATGGAAGTTACTTTTCATCGCGCATTTGATATGTGTTTCAATCCACATGTTGCTTTGGAGCAACTGACAGAGTTAGGTGTACAGCGTATTTTAACTTCTGGCCAGCAACAAAATGCTGAGTTGGGATTACCTCTGTTAAAAGAGCTGTTACAGGCTAGCCAAAGGCCGATTATCATGCCGGGTGCTGGTGTCAGGATGAGCAATATCAGTAAGTTTCTGGAAATTGGGATAACGGAAGTTCATAGTTCAGCAGGCAAGACGGCGCCTTCTTCCATGAGATATCGAAAAGCAGGTGTCACGATGAGTTCTGACGACAGTGATATAGATGAATATGCTCACTACTGTGTTGATGGTCAGCTGGTTGAATCAATGAAGGGAGTGATTAGCCTGGTTCAACGGAAAAAATAGACCCCAAGCTGTAGCGCAGCGACAAAAGCGTGAATCCCAGTCATATAGTTAATTATATGACTGGGAGAAGACAGCCAACAAAGTAGCAATTTGAAAAATGAAGAGTATGAAGTTATGGCTTGCGGGCAATAAGGACGGCTCGTAGTGGTGCAGGGTAGCCTTCTATCGTTTTATTGTGATCGTTTGGATCAAGAAAATCGACCAATGATTCAGTCTTCATCCATTCTGTCTGGCGTTGTTCATCCAGTGTCGTGACCGCATGATCGACAATTCGGACGTCAATAAAACCACATTTCTCCAACCAAACTTTCAGCATTTTGGCAGACGGAATAAAGTAGACATTCCGCATTTGTGCATAACGTTCACCCGGCATGAGACATTGATGCTCATCACCTTCAATCACCAAACTCTCCAAAACTAATTCGCCGCCAGAGACCAGCTGGTTTTTCAGTTGCCATAAATGGTCGAGGGGAGAGCGGCGATGGTAAAGCACGCCCATTGAGAACACTGTATCAAAGGCTTTTAGTTCTGGTAATTGTTCAATGCCCAGAGGCAGAAGATGAGCACGTTGATCATTGCCCAATAATTTCTTGACGGCCTCAAATTGGCAAAGGAAAAGCTGAGTTGGATCAATGCCCACCACTAAATCAGCCCCTTCACCAACCATGCGCCACATGTGGTAACCACTGCCACAACCGACATCAAGTACGGTTCTGCCTTCTAAAGACGAAATATGGGGAAGGACGCGATCCCACTTCCAGTCAGAACGCCATTCGGTATCAATCTCCACGCCATACAACGAAAAAGGCCCTTTACGCCATGGCATCAATAACTTCAGAATATTTTGAATACAGGCTTTTTCACCGTTTGAAAGTTCCGGCTCATGATTCGCGATGATGCCATTTTTCAGGTTAAGCTGAGTAGGATGAATCTCAGGCAGATTCTCCAGAATCTTTAACCATGAACTGAACTGACCATGCAATGATGCTTTCTGCCAATGGCTTAATTGTACAGGCAGGCTTTCCAACCAGTGACTTAAGTGTTTTTTGGCGATCAATTGATAAAAGTTACCGAAATCGATCATTGTTCAGTTCCTTTTATTGCCAGTAATGAGCCAAAGTTAAAGCATTGGAACCAGACTTCAACGTGCGGGAATCCTGCTCTTTTGAGCCGTGATTTATGGGTTTCAACAGAATCTGTTCGCATAACATTTTCGAGCATACTGCGTTTCTGGCTGATTTCCAGCTCGCTGTAACCATTGGCTCGCTTGAAATCATAGTGCATGTTGAATAACAACTCACCAATTTGATCATCTTCAAAATTGAATTTTTCAGACAAAACCAAAACACCTCCGGGTTTTAAACCGGCATAGATTTTATCCAGCATTTTCTGGCGATCATCAGGGTGCAAGAACTGTAATGTGAAATTCAGAACTACCATTGATGCATTTTGAATGTCGGTATCAAGAACATTCTGTTCGATGATTTCAACGGGGATACTGGCTTTGAAAGCGTCGATATGGCGGCGGCAGCGCTCGATCATTGCTGGTGAATTATCGATGGCAATAATGCGGCAACCATTTGTACGACGGCCAGTATTACTGTCTTCGGCATTATTATTTTCGGCACTAATGGCTCGGCGGATTGACAGTGTGGCTGCACCAAGGGAGCAACCGAGATCATAAATTTGACTGTTTGGCGTTACAAAACGTTCTGCCAGCATACCTATCATGGAAATGATATTGGAGTAACCGGGAATTGAACGTTTCACCATATCAGGAAAAACTTCGGCAACACATTCATCGAAACTCCAGTCACCTAAATTGGCAATTGGGGCAGAGAACAGGCTGTCCCGTTGATTATGAGGTTCTTGATTTGACATAACAGCATTGATTTTGGAAACAATAAGAAGGGGTTATTCTAACAGAATGAAGGAAAAGGCAGAAAGGGATAATCAATAGATAACCCCTCGGTGGCAGTATACCGCTGAGGGTATGATGGAATTTTATGATGTCAGGGTATCATAAATAGGGTGAACTATTTACTTATATACGGGGCAAATTTATATATAGAAAGAAAAAATTTGCTCCCACGGTAAATAGTAAATATTAGTGATAATCATTATTAGCATTGATATGTAAGTTGCAGCCATTCCCATACGCCGCCAGCGTATTTCTCGATGGCGCAAGCCAAAGTAGTGTAGTACTCTGCCTGACAGTAACACCAACCCACAAATGTGCAGCATCCAAACGGGAGCTCCATTCATCTCCATCATGATCAATAACAACATTGAGATTGGAATGTATTCAACGGCATTACCATGAACCCTAATGGCTGTTTGCAATTCATAAAAACCGCCATCGCCATAGGTTACCCGATATTGCGTTCTCAACTTGACTACATCTAGAGACAGCTTAATTAACAGTAGTGCGCCCAGTACTATATAAAGCGAGCTAACCATTTTTAACTCCATTGCCTAATCCAAAAACGGCCAAATGATGATAAACCTCAAAAAGAAAACTGTCGCTATAAATCATAGTATTTAATAATAAATCCTATGAATGTTATCGGGTAGCAAAAAATTGTCTTGTTAAGAAAGAGGTTATGGCCTTATCTCCGGTCAGAATTTCCAGTATAATGACAGCCTTTTTTGCAATTCTTTTTTAAAAAAATACTTTTAATTAGTCATCCTTAATCATTGACAGTCACACGCAGTCATAGATTTTTATATAATACATTGATCTTTAAATTAATTATGTTTGATTTTTGTTTTGTGTAATCAGCAATAGTCACAGGTATTCACTTAGTGTCATGAGAAAAGTGTACATTGTCGTGTACATGAACTACATTAAAAGCTGTGTTATTTTTCGAGGAAAGTGATATGGCAATTACTGATTCATGGCTGCGATCCATTAACGGCAAACCCCAAGAAAAAATCACCACCAAGTCAGATAGAGATGGTCTGTCTGTTCGTATTACCCCCAAAGGAAAAATTATATTCCAATTTAGATATCGTTGGAACGGTAAAGGAGATCGAATCGACATAGGAACCTATCCAGCAACTGGTTTAAAGGATGCCCGTGACTCGGTGATTTTTTATCGTGGGGAACTGGAACAACACCGCAACCCTAAAATAGTCAAACGCGTTCGCAAGGAGTCCGTATTAAGTGCGGTGACTGTAGAGAGGCTTATACGGGACTGGTGGAAAACAACGATGCAAGGTTCAAAAGTTAGGGCGGATGACATTTTGCGCTCTTTTGAGATTTACGTTTTCCCCAAAATAGGGCAATTACCTCATGATGAGGTAACGTTCCATGTTTGGCTTTCCTTAATTGAAGACGTTGCCAAAGAAGTACCATCAATTGGTAATCGTATATTAACATACTCCAAAAAAGCGCATAAGTGGGCCGTTCGGCGAGTGTTGTGGTCAACAAAAATTGGTCACTGGCTTAGCGTTTTTCCAAAATAATCGTTCTGACTCATTGGGCGTTAACCCATTGTTATACCAGTGAGGACGAAGCTGGCTGT
>NZ_JAQRFI010000025.1 GCF_028598805.1 Xenorhabdus yunnanensis
GCATGTTTTTGGGGATCGCAGCCGGAAAACATTAGACAAACTGCTTGCCCTTTTATCGCCCTTTAATATTCGGTTTTATTGTACGGATGATTATGCTGTGTATGACAGCCTCCCAGAAGAAGAACACCTTACTGGAAAGACATTCACCCAACGTTTAGAAAGAAACAATTTAACGCATCGAACCCGGATAAAAAGACTGAATCGAAAAACGATAGGGTATTCTAAATCAGAGGAAATGCACGATAAAGTGATTGGTACTTTCATTGAGCGTGAGAACTATTTTTAATAAGAGATCTAACTATTTAATACATAACCATCAAAAGCAGGGTAAGAGCATGAGCATGAGCATGAGCATGAGCATGAGCATGAGCATTTTTTACTCTGAATAAATAATCTTTATTAGCAAGAATATCTTTATTTTGTGCAAAAAATAAAGATATCTGTCTGTGTTAAAAAGTCACTTTCAATCACTTAGCTCATTTTACTAGTATTCATGCTCTCATCCTGGTATCAAAAGATGCATGCATTATTATGAAGGTTTATTTAAATAATAAATAAAAATATAAAATATATAAGTGAATGCATAACATATTATACAATATGTTATGATGTTCATTTATTTATATTTTAATATGATTTTTTTTGTATTTTCATGATGCAATATTAATTAATTCTCAACAATCACACATATTAAATAATCAGACAACACATGAGAAATTTAAAAAAAAACGATTATCACCACTTGTATTTTTAGTATGAGCTGCCTATATTGTAACTTACCTTGCAAGTAAACAATAATCTTACAACTTCTGACTGGGAGGGAGGCTATTATGGATTATCAACCACTGGCCGTTTAATTAGTTACATTCGGACAGGTGTAAAATACACTTATACCTGTCCAACCATTTAAATAATGGAAACCCCAAAATGATAAAATATATTAGCATAGGTGCTAATGAACTTGACACATATCTGGACTATGCAATATTTAATATTATTGCTATTTATTTATTGCATGCCGAACCTCTTCAGTTAGGTATTCTTGGGGCATGTTTTGCTTTACCTTTCCTCTTTTCTGGTTATTTATTTGGGGAGGTTTTTGATAGATATGAAATTCGACAATTCAGAATATTGTTGTTTGCAGTTAATATCTGTGTAATGCCATCCATCGGCTTAGGGAGTAGCATTTTCGTACTTTATGCCGCAGCTTTCATTAAAACTACGGCTAGGTGTGGGATTAATATTTCAAATACAAAACTGAATAAGGATGATAAAGAAACTAGTCAATTTTATGAAATCTATGGATATTTAATTAATTTCAGTAGGATTATTATTCCATTGCTTGTCATCGGCACATATGGTCTTTGGGGAATATGGTTTGTCGTCGGACTTTCCATCATCTTAAATTTGCTGGCAGCACTAAGTGTATTTTTTGATCAAACACAATATCACTGCTCAGAAATTCCTCAGATTACCAAACAGCCAGAATCATATTCATTTTTAGAAATGATACTGAAAAAGCAAGAATTGAGTATTCTTGTTACCGCATATACGATTTCGAATTTAGCCTTTTATCTCAGTAATGATATGCTGGGAATTTTCTTTAAAGCGATAGGGCAGAATGAAAACAGTATTGGTGTTATCATTTCTTTAATGGGGCTTGGTGGTTTTGCAGGAACTAAACTGGCTTCATTTCTGATCAAGAAAATAATAGCAAAATCAGTTCTACTTTTCTCCATTTTTATTAATGTTTCAGCGTTTACTTGCTTTGGTTTTTTATCTTCAAATACCACTTCTATTTTAGTTTTTTATGCGGCCATAGTGCTAGTAGGGATATCATCGGGAATTACTTTTTTTGCCATACGTTATGGTGTCAGAAATATGGTGGGTTACGAAAACGTAGGAAAAGCAACAGGTATAATTCAGATGTTGTCCGCTGTAGTTGCAATAATTATGCCGATTACCGGAGGTTTTATTGCCAATTATTATGGCATAGACACGACTTTCCGTATAACCAGTATTATTCTCGGTATTACCTTAGTTTATTTCATCTTATTCAACAAAAAAAATAATAAAAGGAAGCATAGATATGTATAACTCATATAAACTCAGTGAAATTAATTTTTTGAACGATAAACATTATGCCCTTTATTAGATAGGAAAGCCACGGCAGACTTGGGACTGTGAATTAAACTGGAAATTGGCTGCCAATGATCTAATCCCCGAACGTTTGCGCGATACTGCTGTTACTGTCGCCAGTCTGTCAGCCCATGTAGAAATACTTGGAATGGAAAATGCGGCAGAGCTGTTATTACAATCCAATGATTTTTCTCTAAAAATAGGGCTTGCTCAAGCAGTTAATGACGAAGCCCGTCATTCTGAATTATTTGCTAAATATGCCATTCTAGCCAACGGAAAAATTAAAGATTTGTCCAAGACAAGAGACATCTATATCGAGCACTTTGCGGAGCTAAAGACTTTTAATGAGATATTTCTGAGCCATGTTTTCCTTGAGAATGGGGCACTGGAACAGTTCAATATTTTTGTTCATGCATTCAGTGAGCAGAGTCTCATTGGTCAGATTTATAAAGGTGCTATGCAGGATGAAGCGAGGCATGTTCAACTAGGTATTAATTATTTTCGTCAGCTAATCGAACGCTCCCCGGAAAAAATGGAAATGATTAGGAATCATCTTACCACTTTCAAGCGAATTATGCATGTTAACAAAGAAGGTATCAACTGGCTTTCTGATATGAGTGGTATACCTTCTGATGAAATAGAAAACCGGATCTACAATCGACATGATAGTTTTATAAATAAAATCATGAGGGAGAAAAATGTTTAACGGAATGATGGTCGTTAAAAATGCAATGTCTGAGCGCGAAATAGATATTCTGTATTGCTATTTGGCAATCTCTGCCAATTGCGGACTTCTGAAGGGTAATACTGACTCTATGGAAGCACATATGTACTATGCACTTCCCTATTTTGAAGCCATGCTGAGCTATTATTGTGATTTTGTATCGAAGACAATTGGAGAGCCTGTTTATCCCAGCTATTCTTTTCTTTGGAATTATAAAAAAAATTACCGACTTCCTCGCCACAAAGATAGAAATTCCGTTGATTATATTATTTCTCTTGGTATTCATAAAGCAGAGGAAAGTGGCTGGGGTATTTATATTGAAGGAAATCGGGTAGATATGGATGCGACAGACATTCTCATCCTTGATGGTAAAAAATTTGAACACTGGCGTGAACCATGCCCGTATAATAACCGCCTCCAACTCATACTATGTTACACAAGAGACAGAAATCTAAAGTTTGATAAAAGAAAACATTTGGGTTTTGATCCTGTTCCTGAAGTCATCACATCACCATTTAAAGATAACCTATCTATAGACGACGATTATATAGTTCAACTTGGAGCAACTCATGTCTGAAACACTCTATTATGAAAATACCTGTATATTTTTTGACGGAAAAGTATTGCTGCGAAATTTTAAAGGAGATAAAGGTCGATTAACCTTCGGATTTATGGCCATAGGTGAATACCGTTGGGTTGCTGAAGAAACTGAACGTTTCGAAATATCTGAAGGTGAAGCAATTTTTTCCTATAAAGAGACAATAATATCCGTAGTTTCAGGAAGTGAGGTAATAATTCCCCAGAACACCACTTTCACAGTAAAAGTAAGCCAGCATCTTGATTACAGGTGTTATTATGATTAAATTGGGCATTATCGGAACGGGCCTTATGGCCGGCATTATGGCGGGAGTGTGTCAGGAGTCCGGCTTTACTGCTCATTCCATCCTTTCACGTAAGAAAGAAACAGCCAGACAATTCGGTAAAGTACATCATATTGATAATAATAAACTTTATACAGATGCCATCCCATTCTTTTCTGATCCAGAACTTCAGGCTGTTTATATTGCCACGCCAACCTCAGAAAAAATGCATTATATTGAACTTTGCCTCAGATTTGCAAAACCTGTTCTGATTGAAAAACCACTTCCATCATGCAGTATCTTCAGTTCTTTTGTTACTAGAGCAAAAGAAGAAAATCTTGTATGGATGGATGCCACTCATTTTATTCATAATGAATGTTATGCCATGCTCCGAGAAATGATGGACACTTGTGTGGGAAATTTGGTCAGGATTGACGCCAGCTTTTTCTGGCCTGACCAGAACAATGGACAAATAAAGTTTTCCCCTGATTTAGAACCCGATGGTGCATTAGGTGATATTGGCTGGTATCCGTTGAGGTTGCTTTCGACCCTAGTCCCAGATTCTTTGATCAGTCATGCAAGTGGTTTTATGATACAGAATAATTGCAATGCAATCATAGAGTTCAATACTACCGGATTCACCCATTGCGGAATCTCTTTTTCCCTTGCCTCGTCGTACCGTGGAACCGTTGTCCGGCAGCAATGTATTATATCTGGAGATAAAGGAGAGTTAACTCTCAGGGATTTTGTGATGCCTTACTGTGGTTCATTTGTATATGGGAAAATACTTCCATCTACAGTGATTCGACACTCTTGGGGGCTAAAGCCATTGGTCGATTATGAAGATATTATGGTCAGCTTTTCCAGATTACAACATACGGCAATGCTAAAAAACTTCCATAATCATATTAATAGATATGATCTCGATAAGTTATACCAACATCAGGTGCAGGCTCTTAGCTGCGCTAAAATGATGGTAAAAATTAAAGAAATATTAACACCATTTGTTGTGTCATAATTTGTTACGGGTAGGTTCATATGTTCACTGATCATATAACGGAAAGTACATTTTATCACAAGGTTATTATCCCTCTATGGTCTCGTTTGACGGTCTTTTTTTCCCCAAATCACGGGCTTTTTATTGGTTATCTTTTAATTGCTTTTCTTATTGCTGTGATATTTTTTTCGTGGAAAAGAAAAACATGGAACCCTGTTAAATCTGGACGTGAAGTTATCTTGATGCATAACTTTACATCACAATCATCTATTGACGACTTAAAACTATATTTTTTTGATAAGATTATCCTTGGCTTTATTTATTCCAGTATCCTCGGTGCAACATTTTTTTTCCGAAATCAGATTATGGATCTGTTGGCTTCTACTGGCCTGCCAACACAGCATTATGTCCCAGGCGTGGTTATCAGCCTGCTGCTGACCTTGGGGGCACTTGTTGTTTTTGATTTTGCAGTTTTTTTTGAACATTATTTGTCACATAAAATTCTAGTTCTCTGGGAGTTTCATAAAATTCATCACATCGCTGAGCATCTTACTCCCCTAACAGCCTATCGTTCGCATCCGGTTAATCAGTCCTGTTTTATACTTCTGGTCAGCGTGTTTACCGGAATTTACTCAGGGATAGTTGGATATTTTTTTGCTGCCAAACATGCCTATATAGTATTTGCAGGTCAGAATTTTTTTATGTTTCTGCTCCTGATGCTCGGACTAAATTTACAACATTCTATGGTTTACCTAAGATATCCTAAATTTATACGGAATATATTCGTCAGCCCTGCATACCACCAATTGCATCACAGTAGTGACATACAACATCATGACATGAATTTCGGTTTCATTTTTTCTTTCTGGGACAAGTTATTTGGTACTCAAATGTTTCCTCCAGCTAAAGCAGATTTAGCATTTGGTATAACGGGAGAGAAATATGAAAATTACTCAGGATTGAAAAATACGTATTTTACTCCGTTCAGAAGGGCAGTAAAAAGGATAAAAAAAATTTTTGGCAAGCACTTTTCCAGCCCCGATTCAGATTAATACGAGTCAAACTAAGAGCATAAAATCTGTGAGGCACTTATGCTGCGACAGCTTCTGTAAAATAGTTAACCTGAGCTTCGCTTAAGAAGGGAACTAAAGTGCCTGAGGCACGATCAAAGTTTTTGCTAAAGAAAACAAAATCGTGGAGATCCTCAGGCATGGTTAATTTAGAAGAACTTTACTGCTGCGTCGATGATTTTTGCCAAAAATTTATCCCTCTCTGGCATCAACAACTCATTGAAAACGGATTACGTAAACGACACCGCGAAGCGTCCCTTTCTCTCAGCGAAGTCATGATGATCCTCATTTTATTCCATATGAGCCATTACCGTGATTTTAAAACTTTTTATAATAAACATGTAAAACAATATCTTATCGCCGACTTTCCCGGATTAGTCAGCTATACCCGCATGCTTACCCTGAAGAAAAGGGCGCTTATTCCTTTATGCGCTTTTCTTTCGTCACATAAGGTGACAACCCAAGGGATCGCTTTTATTGATTCCACCAAAATTGCCGTTTGTCATAACCTTCGTATTCCCCGTCATCGGGTATTTGAGGGAATGGCACAACGAGGAAAAACAAGTACAGGCTGGTTTTATGGTTTTAAACTTCATCTGGTTATCAATGATTGCGGCGAATTGTTAGCCGTGAAACTAACCGCAGGAAACAAGGATGATCGTCAGCCAGTCAAAGCGCTGACAAAAGGATTAACAGGATGTTTGTATGGTGATAAGGGGTATTTATCCCAGGCTTTGTGTGATGAATTGGAAGCAGAAGGTATCACGTTACTCACGAATGTCCGGAGTAACATGAAAGCCAAGGCATTATCTCTCTGGGATCGATTGATGTTAAGGCGGCGGTTTTTGATAGAAACAGTCGTCGATCAGCTCAAGAATATTTCTCAGATAGAGCATTCAAGGCATCGCAGTCAGCTCGGCGTTTTATTGGAAGTTGCTGCCGGCCTTATTGCTTATACATTCCAACCTAAAAAGCCGAGCTTGAATCTACGGGATAATGATATCGCTATTTTTAAACGAAGCTGAGGTTAATTAATCAAATAAATAGATTTATCTAAAATCCAGTTCAATTAAATTGAAAAGCACTCCATCTTATAAATGAACTAACCTACTGTTAATATTATAAATAAAAAATAAAAGGCCACCCTAAGGCAGCCTTTTCTATAAAAATAGTTTATTTTGGGCTTCTTATGCCAATAACGCTTTTACAGCATCGCCAATATCGGCAAGACTACGAACAGTCTTCACACCTGCAGCTTCCAGTGCAGCAAATTTCTCATCTGCTGTACCTTTACCACCCGCAATAATCGCTCCAGCATGACCCATGCGCTTACCTTTAGGTGCAGTCACACCTGCAATATAAGCAACAACAGGTTTAGTCACATGTTCTTTGATGTAAGCAGCAGCTTCTTCTTCAGCTGTACCACCAATTTCACCAATCATGACAATTGCTTCTGTCTGTGGATCTTCTTGGAACAGTTTCAGAATATCAATAAAGTTTGAACCTGGGATCGGGTCACCACCGATACCAACACAGGTAGATTGCCCTAATCCAGCATCAGTGGTCTGTTTAACGGCTTCATAAGTCAATGTACCTGAACGGGAGACAATGCCCACTTTACCGGATTTGTGAATGTGGCCAGGCATGATGCCAATCTTACATTCGTCAGGTGTAATGACTCCCGGACAGTTAGGACCAATCATACGAACACCCGCTTGATCCAGTTTTACCTTAACTGTCAGCATATCGAGTGTCGGGATGCCTTCCGTAATAGTGATGATCAGTTTAATGCCTGCTTCAATCGCTTCCAGAATGGAATCTTTACAGAATGGTGCCGGAACGTAGATAACAGAAGCAGTCGCGCCAGTTGCTTCAACCGCTTCACGTACGGTATTGAATACAGGTAGCCCCAAATGTTCAGTACCACCTTTACCCGGTGTTACGCCGCCAACCATTTGAGTACCGTAGGCAATCGCCTGTTCGGAGTGAAAAGTACCTTGGCTGCCAGTAAAACCCTGACAAATCACTTTGGTGTTTTTATCAATTAAAATAGACATTATTTATTCCCCGCTGCTGCTACTGCCTGTTTAGCTGCGTCTGTCAAACTGGTAGCTGCAATGATGTTCAAACCACTGTCTGCCAGTTTTTTAGCGCCCAGTTCAGCATTGTTGCCTTCCAGACGAACGACTACTGGTACATTAACTCCAACTTCTTCCACCGCACCAATAATGCCGTCAGCAATCAAGTCACAGCGGACGATACCACCAAAGATATTGACCAAAACAGCTTTGACATTTTCATCTGACAAGATGATTTTAAATGCTTCAGTAACACGTTCTTTTGTTGCACCACCACCTACATCAAGGAAGTTTGCCGGTGCACCACCGTGCAGTTTGACAATGTCCATAGTTCCCATTGCCAGACCTGCACCATTCACCATACAACCAATGTTGCCATCCAGCGCAACATAGTTCAGCTCCCATTGTGCAGCCTGGGCTTCACGTGGATCTTCCTGTGAAGGATCGTGCATTTCACGCATTTCGGCCTGACGGAACATCGCATTACCATCAGCGCCTAATTTTCCATCCAAACAAACCAGATCACCTTGAGTTGTGATCACCAGAGGGTTGATTTCGACCATTGCCAAATCACGCTCTAAAAACAATTTTGCCAATCCTAAGAAAATTTTGGTGAATTGACCAACTTGCTTACCAGTCAAACCGAGTTTGAACGCCAATTCACGGCCTTGATACGGCATAGGGCCAGACAGTGGGTCGATAATTGCTTTATGAATCAGCTCGGGCGTTTCTTCCGCCACTTTTTCTATTTCGACACCACCTTCAGTAGAGGCCATGAACACTACACGACGTGTACCGCGGTCAACAACAGCACCGAGATACAGCTCCTTGGCAATATCGGTTGCTCCTTCCACCAAAATCTGATGAACAGGTTGTCCCTGTGCATCTGTCTGGTAAGTTACCAGTCGTTTACCCAGCCATTGTTCAGCAAAAGCACGGATATCTTCCTTGCTGTTGACGACTTTCACGCCACCAGCCTTACCGCGACCACCTGCATGAACCTGACATTTAACGACCCAAGGGCCTGAACCAATCTTGGATGCTGCTTCTTCTGCTTCGCGCGGAGTGGTACAAGCATAGCCAGCTGGTGCTGGTAAACCATACCGTGCAAAAAGTTGTTTTGCCTGATACTCGTGTAAATTCATGATGTTCTATCCATAATTTGATCTAAGAAAGGTAAATTACCTTCTATCCCCTTCTATCTTTCGAATTGTCTCTTTGTTGGCTGTATTCATTTACTTGCCGCCGCGATAAAACTCGAAATCTATCGGGTATATATTCGTTGCTCTGGATATGACCAGCCCAAAGGGCTGGCCTGCATATACATTTTTACATCAACATCGTACTACTTCAGACTTGGCGGAGTTAACACCCTCCGCCGATAGTGATGCTATACATCCAGCAACAAACGTGTTGGATCTTCCAGCATTTCTTTGATGGTCACCAGAAAGCCGACTGACTCACGACCGTCAATCAGACGGTGGTCATAGGACAACGCCAGATACATCATTGGGAGGATCTCAACCTGACCATTGACTGCCATTGGACGATCTTTAATGGCATGCATACCAAGGATCGCGCTTTGTGGTGGGTTAATGATCGGGGTGGACATCAGGGAGCCGAAAACACCGCCATTAGTAATAGTAAAATTACCGCCAGTGAGTTCTTCAACAGTCAGTTTGCCGTCACGGCCTTTGATAGCCAGCTCTTTGATGTTTTTCTCAATGTCAGCCATGCTCAATGCATCTGCATCACGCAATACTGGTGTAACCAGACCACGAGGTGTAGATACAGCAATACTGATATCAAAATAGTTGTGGTAAACCACATCAGTGCCGTCAATAGAAGCGTTCACTTCTGGGTAGCGTTTCAATGCTTCAACAACTGCTTTCACATAGAAAGACATGAAACCCAGACGCATACCATGACGTTTCTCAAATACATCGCCATACTGTTTGCGCAACTCCTGAATTGGCTTCATGTTGACTTCATTGAAAGTCGTCAACATCGCAGTATTGTTTTTCGCTTCAAGCAGACGTTCTGCAACACGTTTGCGCAGACGCGTCATTGGGACGCGTTTTTCACTACGATGTGGCAATAAGGATGACTGTTCAGCAGACGCAGCAGGTTTACCACTCTCTTTTTTATTCGTAGCGATATATTTTTCTACATCTTCACGAACAATACGGCCACCAACACCACTGCCTTTAATTGCAGCAGGATCTAAATCATGTTCTGCAATCAGACGACGAACCGCTGGACTTAATGCATCGTTGCTTTCTTCTTCCAAAGACGCAGTCTGACGTTGTGCTGGTGTTGCCTCTGTTTTTTCTTTTACGTCAGCAGGAATACCAGTGCTGTTACCCAGACGAATACGACCCAGCAGTTGTCTGGACAGTACAGTTGCGCCCTCTTCTTCCAAAATAGCTTCTAAGACACCCGCTTCACTTGCAGGTACTTCCAGAACAACTTTGTCGGTTTCAATTTCAACCAGTACTTCATCACGCTCTATGGTGTCACCTGGTTTTTTATGCCATGTGGCAACAGTGGCATCTGCAACAGATTCAGGAAGGTCTGGAACCAGAATTTCTACGCTACTCATTTTCTATCCTTATTTATTCAACGTTCAGTGCGTCATTAACCAGTGCTTGCTGTTGCTGCTGGTGAACAGACGTATATCCCACAGCCGGGGAAGCAGATGCTGGACGACCTGCATAACGTAAAGAAGCTCCAAATGGGATTGCTTCACGGAAATTATGTTGACTGCAATACCAAGCCCCTTGGTTCAGTGGCTCTTCCTGACACCAGACAAAGTCATGAACATGAGCATACTGCTCAACCTGAGCTTGCAAATGCTGACGTGGGAATGGATACAGCTGTTCAATACGCACGATAGCGACATCAGTCTGTTCATTCTTACGACGCTTTTCCAGCAGATCGTAATAAACTTTACCGGAACAAAGTACAACGCGCTTAACACCTTTTGGATCCAAAGCGTCAATCTCACCAATCACTGGCTCGAATTTGCCGTTCGCCAATTCATCCAGATTAGATACTGCCAATGGATGACGCAGCAATGATTTAGGAGACATAACGATGAGCGGACGGCGCATACCACGCAGAGCCTGACGACGCAGCATGTGATAAACCTGAGCCGGAGTCGATGGCACGCAGACCTGCATGTTTTGTTCAGCACACAGTTGCAGATAACGCTCCAGACGTGCCGATGAGTGCTCAGGACCTTGCCCTTCATAACCATGTGGCAACAACATAACCAGGCCACACATACGGCCCCATTTCTGTTCGCCAGAGCTGATGAATTGGTCAATCACCACCTGAGCCACGTTGGCGAAGTCACCAAATTGCGCTTCCCAAATCGTCAGGGCACGAGGTTCAGTTGTTGCATAACCGTATTCAAATGCCAGTACAGCTTCTTCTGAAAGTACAGAGTCCCATACCTTGAATACACCTTGACTATTGTGAACATTTGCCAAAGGTACATAAACAGAAGCGTTGGTTTGGTTATGAATAACCGCATGACGATGGAAGAAAGTACCACGACCCGCATCTTCACCAGAGAGGCGCACAGGAATACCTTCGTCAACCAGAGTCGCGTAAGCCAGTGTTTCCGCACCACCCCAGTCAAAAAATTTATTGCCATTAGCCATTTCAGCACGGTCGCCGTAGATTTTCGCAACACGTGAGTGCATTTCTACTTCGGCAGGAATAGTACTGATGCGTTTGCCCAGATCTTGCAGACGTTTCATATCCACTTGATGCGGATATTCTTCATCCCATTCGTGATTCAGGTAGGGTTCCCATGTGAATGAATGCAGCCCCATTGGACGCCATTCATCAACAACACACTCACCGTGATCCAATGCGTCACGATACAGATTTACTATCTCAGTAACATCATTGGCAGCCAGCAAGCCTTCTGCTATCAGTTTATCTGCATAGATTTTACGTGCAGTTGGTTGTTTCTTGATTTGCTGGTACATCAGAGGCTGAGTTGCACTTGGTTCATCAGCTTCGTTATGACCATGGCGACGGTAACAAACCAGATCGATCATTACGTCACGTTTAAAGGTATTACGGAAGTCAAGAGCCAGACGAGTAACAAATGCAACAGCTTCCGGATCATCCGCGTTAACGTGGAAAATCGGTGCCTGAACCATTTTCACAATATCAGTACAATATTGTGTTGAACGAGAATCTTTCGGGTTAGAAGTGGTGAAACCAATCTGGTTGTTAACTACGATACGAACAGTACCGCCGACTTCATAACCGCGAGCCTGAGACATGTTCAGCGTTTCCTGAACAATCCCTTGCCCTATTACTGCAGCATCACCATGGATGGTGACAGGCAGAACCATGTTACTACGACCTTCATCAAGGCGATCACGGCGAGCACGTACAGAACCGATAACAACAGGGCTGACAATCTCAAGGTGAGACGGGTTAAAGGCCAGTGCCAAATGCACCAAACCACCTTCGGTCTCAAAATCAGAAGAAAAACCTTGATGGTATTTTACGTCACCTGTACCCAGATGCTCTTTATGTTTACCTGCAAATTCGTCGAATAAATCAACAGGTTTTTTACCCAAGAGATTGACCAGAACGTTGAGGCGGCCACGGTGAGCCATTCCCAACACAACTTCGCGGGTATCTTGTTTACCTGCGTGGCGGATCAATTCTTTTAACATAAGGATAAGTGCATCGCCACCTTCGAGGGAGAAACGTTTCGCCCCCGGGAACTTAGCACCTAAATAGCGTTCCAAACCTTCCGCTGATGTTAATTCTTTCAGGAAACGACGCTTTTCTTCTGCATTAAATTGTAAACCAACCGTCACAGACTCCAGACGTTGCTGAATCCAACGTTTTTCTTCTGTATTGGTGATATGCATATATTCCGCACCAATTGAACCGCAATAAATGCTTTTCAGTGCGTCATATAGATCCGCCAATTTCATTGTCTCTTTACCAATGGCAAAAGAACCCACATTAAACGTTTCTTCAAAATCCGCTTTTGTTAAATTATGGAAAGCAGGATCGAGATCTGGTACAGGTTCCTGTTTCCATAATCCCAATGGATCAAGGTTTGCATCTTGGTGTCCGCGGAAGCGGAATGCATTGATGAGCTGCAAAACTTTAACTTGTTTTGCATCCATTGCTGGATCGCTGACTGAAGTGTGGTAACGCGTAGCATCTTTTGCCAGACGACGGAAATAATCGCGTGTCTGTGAGTGAAGTTGTTCCCCGCTAAATCCTGCTTCCGGTAATTGTTGGAAAATTTCTCTCCAACTTGCATCAACGGAATTAGGATCGGTTATATAGTCTTCATAGATTTGCTCTATGTAAGACTGGTTTGCACCAGCCAGAAAGCTTGAGTCCAGCCAGTCCTTCATTGCGCCGTTCTGCATTGTGATCCCTTAAGCTTTAAAAGCTTTAGTTTTCGCCGTGGTTAACAAATACCGCTTAATTAGCGGTGTTGATAAAAGGTTCATTTGGACGTGCTTATTGCATGTTCTTTTTTGGGTTTTCCTACCCTTCAAGGAACCTTTAAAAACTGAATACCAGTTTTTAAAGATTCCTTTATTTGGAAACATGTCGCGTCTTTAGCAGTAGGCAATTTATCATTTTTCATTCTTTATGCCCTCCACCGATTTGATATTTATTTCAAAATTGTGGAGGGCAACATTATATGCACTATTTATGTGTTATTTATGCACGAAGCATCTCTTTACTATGCGCTATGTTTCAATAACATAGACTTAATATGACCAATCGCTTTTGTCGGATTCAACCCTTTAGGACATACACTGACGCAATTCATAATCCCATGGCAGCGGAAAACACTGAACGCATCATTCAGGTTATCCAATCGTGAAGTTATTTCAGTATCACGGCTGTCAATCAGGAAACGGTATGCTGACAAAAGACCGGCTGGACCAATAAATTTATCCGGATTCCACCAGAATGATGGACAGGACGTTGAACAACAGGCACATAAGATACATTCATACAATCCGTCCAGTTTTTCTCGCTGTTCCGGTGATTGCAGGTGTTCACGCGCGGGGGGATTTTTATTGTCATTAATCAGATAAGGACGAATTTTCTCATATTGCGCGTAGAACTGCCCCATATCGACAACCAGATCACGAATCACTGGCAGGCCAGGCAATGGACGAATAACAATTTTCTTATTGCCACGACGCAACGCAGAAACTGGCATCACGCATGCCAAACCGTTTTTACCATTCATATTCACGCCATCAGAGCCACAAACCCCCTCACGACAAGAACGACGGAATGACAGGGTTGGATCTTGCTCTTTTAGCTGGATGAGCGCATCCAGCAACATCATGTCGCGCCCTTCCTGTGCTTCCAGTGTGTAATCCTGCATACGGGGTGCATCATCTACATCTGGATTATAACGATAAATCGAAAATTCAAGTTTCATAATCTATTTCTCCGCAACTGGAACATCAGCAACGCAATTAGTAAGAACGCACTTTCGGCGGGAAAGCTTCACGCAGCGTTGGCTGCATATTCACTTCACGGCGGGTCATACTCTCAGTTTGCGGTAAATACAGGCTATGGCACAGCCAATTAGCATCATCACGTTCTGGGTAATCAAAGCGGCTGTGAGCACCACGACTTTCTGTGCGGAAATTCGCAGAAACTGCAGTCGAATAGGCCGTTTCCATCAGATTATCCAACTCCAGGCATTCGATGCGCTGGGTATTGAATTCTGATGAAGTATCATCCAGACGAGCATTTTTCAAACGTTCGCGGATCACTTTCAGCTCTTCCAATCCTTTTGCCATCGCATCACCTTCACGGAATACCGAGAAATTATGCTGCATACAAGATTGCAGGGCTTTGCGGATTTCAACCGGATCTTCACCTGAACGGGTATTATTCCAACGATCCAGACGTTGAAGTGCTGCATCAACATCAGATTCGCTGGCATCACGGCTAGTACCCTGTTCCATCAGGCACTCTTTCAGATGCAGGCCTGCGGAACGACCAAATACCACCAGATCAAGCAGTGAGTTACCACCCAGACGGTTTGCACCGTGAACAGATACACAAGCAATTTCACCCACAGCAAACAGGCCAGGAATCACTACATCTTCACCTTTTTCATTTAATGTCAATGCCTGACCGGTGATCTTAGTTGGAATTCCCCCCATCATATAGTGACAAGTTGGAATAACAGGAATCGGCTCTTTCACAGGATCTGCGTGAGCGAAAGTACGGGATAATTCAAGAATGCCCGGTAGGCGGGATTCCAATACATCTTTGCCAAGATGATCCAGTTTCAATTTGACGTGAGGACCCCATGGGCCTTCACAGCCACGACCTTCACGGATCTCAATCATCATAGAACGTGCGACCACATCACGGCCGGCAAGGTCTTTGGCATTTGGTGCATAACGCTCCATGAAACGCTCACCATCTTTATTCAACAGGTAACCACCTTCACCACGGCAACCTTCTGTGACCAGAACACCCGCTCCGGCAATGCCGGTTGGGTGGAATTGCCACATTTCCATATCCTGAACAGGAACACCTGCACGCAATGCCATGCCCACACCATCACCAGTATTGATATGCGCATTAGTTGTGGATTGGAAGATTCGGCCGGCGCCACCGGTTGCCAGGATAGTTGCCTTAGCTTTGAAATAAACGACTTCACCGGTTTCAATGCAAATAGCGGTACAACCAACTGTCGCGCCATCCTGATTCTTAACCAGATCCAACGAATACCACTCAGAGAAGATTGTCGTGTGGTTTTTCAAATTCTGCTGATACAGAGTATGTAATAGAGCGTGACCAGTTCGGTCAGCAGCGGCAGCAGTACGAGCGGCCTGCTCACCACCAAAATTTTTGGACTGCCCACCAAATGGACGTTGATAAATGCGGCCATTTTCCAGACGGGAGAATGGTAAACCCATGTGCTCCAATTCTAAAATTGCTTCTGGGCCAGTTTTACACATATACTCAATGGCATCTTGGTCACCAATATAATCGGAGCCTTTCACCGTATCATACATGTGCCATTCCCAGTTATCTTCATGGGTATTACCCAGAGCAACAGTGATTCCACCCTGCGCTGAAACAGTATGGGAACGAGTCGGGAACACCTTAGAAATCAAGGCACAGGATAAACCCATTTGTGAAATTTGCAGTGCAGCACGCATACCTGCGCCACCAGCACCAATAACAACAGCGTCAAACTCTCTTACTGGCAGTTTCATTATGCACCCCACACAACAAATGTTCCGTAAATCAAATAAGTTAACAACGCTACAATAATCACCAGTTGCAGAACCAAACGCGGTGCAAACGGTTTGACATAATCTGTCAGTACCTGCCACATGCCAATCCACGCATGAACCAGGATGGAAAGCAGAGTCAACACAGTGAATACTTTAGTGAGGGATGAAGAGAAGAAACCACGCCAGACTTCATAGGTAATATCCGACGTTGTTGCGACAAAACCGACGAGGTAAAGGACGTACAAAACAATAATAATTGCAGATGCACGTAACAACAGCCAGTCCTGAATACCCGTACGACCCAATGCGGATGCGTTGCTTACCATAATAATACCCCAGCCAGAATAGACAGAATAACCGCGATTACTATTGCCACTTTGGCAGATGCATTACCGGTAGCGAGATTTTCTTCCAAGAAACCAAAATCCATCAACACATGGCGTATGCCTCCACAGATATGGTAAGCCAATGCCGTCAATATCCCCCACAGGATAAATTTGGCGAAGAAGCCAGTCATGATTTCAGATGCTTGTAGAAAGCCCTCCTGCGAAGACAGTGACATACCCAACAACCACAGCAGAATACCGACTGCGATGAAGGTGATGACGCCTGAGATACGGTGCAAGATCGATGCTATCGCGGAGACGGGTTGATTAATCGTCCGCAGATCAAGGTTGACAGGTCTTTGTTTTTTCACAATTTTGCCCACAAAGCTTTTTTTTATTTTCCATCCTCCGGTCCTGGGCGGGAATCAGACAGCGCTAAGAGGATACAAAGACACAACATAATTAACTCAACAATCCTTACTGTTCATCAAAAGTTGTGATTTGGTCACGCTGGGTGCTCCTACATCAGGGTAATCCGGAGACCTCACGGAAGTATAAGTACTTCACATTGTTATTACAATTCCCACACAATATGATTGTTAACATTTAGCTTGAACAGTGAGAAAGATCACGCTTCAAACATTTATCATAAAAACTATTATGTTGTTTGACAAAGATTAAACATTTATCTTACATATATGTCGTTATATATTATTTGGCGTCATTGTATGATGAAGAATTAATCTTCACGAAAAATAAAAGTTATGTGGGAGTGTCATATAAGCACAAAATGTTAACATTTTATGTCAATAATACTTCAAACATAATTCCCAAAAACTTTTTAACAACCTGAAAACCATTGTCATCCGTAATGAGATTTCAGCGTTAAATGTGATACCAGCCTGATTTTAAATTCTCTCCGGTAGCACAATGCCTTCGGCACAGTATAAATTGCGCCTATCTGGTTGTTAGGGGTTATAAAAATAAGCGCTAAGGAGATGTAAATGGCTGATAAAAAGGCTACGTTGAACATAAATGGTTCAGCTGCTATCGAACTAGACGTACTAACGCCGACCCTAGGTTCTGAAGTGATTGACGTTCGTACCCTCGGCTCAAAAGGCTTCTATACCTACGATCCTGGCTTTACTTCTACAGCTTCCTGTGAGTCGAAAATCACCTATATTGATGGCGATGAAGGCATTTTGCTACACCGTGGTTTTCCCATCGATCAGCTTGCAACGGAATCAACCTATCTGGAAGTCTGTTACATTCTGCTATACAGCGAACCACCAACATCCCAAGAATATGAAAAATTCAAAATAACGGTGACTCGCCACACTATGATCCACGAACAGATCACGCGTCTGTTCCATGGTTTCCGCCGTGATTCCCATCCAATGGCTGTACTTTGTGGTGTTACGGGCGCATTGGCTGCCTTCTATCATGATGCTCTGGATGTCCATAATCCTCGCCATCGTGAAATCACTGCTTATCGCCTACTGTCCAAAATGCCGACTGTTGCAGCAATGTGTTACAAATATTCCCTTGGTCAGCCTTTTGTTTATCCACGCAACGATCTGTCTTATGCAGCCAACTTCCTGCACATGATGTTCTCAACACCGTGTGAGGAATATAAGGTTAATCCAGTATTAGAACGCGCCATGGATCGCATTTTCATTCTGCATGCGGATCATGAACAAAATGCTTCAACCTCAACGGTACGCACTGCGGGTTCTTCTGGTGCCAACCCATTCGCCTGTATTGCTGCGGGTATTGCATCCCTGTGGGGACCAGCACATGGTGGAGCAAATGAAGCCTGCTTGCGGATGCTGGAAGAGATCCAAACTGTCGAACACATTCCCGAATTCATCGCTCGCGCCAAAGACAAAAATGATTCTTTCCGTCTGATGGGCTTTGGTCATCGCGTTTACAAAAATTACGATCCGCGCGCAACCGTGATGCGTGAAACCTGCCATGAAGTTCTGAATGAACTTGGCCTGAATGACAGTCTGCTGGAAGTGGCGATGGAATTAGAACGCATTGCCCTGAACGACCCATACTTCATTGAGAAAAAACTGTATCCAAACGTCGATTTCTATTCTGGCATTATCCTGAAAGCCATGGGTATTCCATCGTCCATGTTCACCGTGATTTTCGCCATTGCCCGTACTATTGGCTGGATTGCACACTGGAATGAAATGCACGATGAAGGCTTGAAGATCGCACGTCCGCGCCAGCTTTACACTGGCCACAGTAAACGTGACTTCAAGAGCCAGTTAAAAAAATAATTTAGTCACTCCAATCACACTATTCATATTCTGAATATGTGTATTTCTGCACCTCTCATATCAGTTTTACCCTGATATCAGGGGTGTAGTTTTTTATGGTTCGATATCAACTAATTGTTTTAAAACTAGTTTTAATAACGAAAAGAATATACAAGCAGTAGGAATTCAAGCGATAGCGATGTATTTACCTTGATGGAGTACGCACAAATGCCTTTATCTCTCTGAACCCGCCATATATTCCCTTGGCGGCCTCCCCATAGCTTTGCGGAAAAACGTCACAAACGCACTATCATTGGCAAAACCGAGTTCCTGTGCAACATAGGACAAAGTTTTGTTCTGTGCCAGCAACTCTATTGCCTTTACCAATCGCCATTGCTGTCGCCATTGTTGGTAATTCATTCCTGTTTCACGCTGAAATATCCGGGTAATCGTTTTCTCGCTGGCGCCAATATAAGTTGCTAATACGTTCAACGATGGCGGCAATTGCTCAAATGATAAACGTGCTAAACGCCGATCAGACGGCAACTGTAATAAAGTCGGTTCCCTACGTGCCTCACGGATTTCATCAAAAAAGACTGCCAACAAATTTTTCCCTTTTCCCTGATACCAATCAGAGTCGAAAGAAGATATAGCTATACGCTCCAAAAGCGCCTGCAACAGTGGCGTGGCTTCCAACACTTCACTTTGTGTCGAAATTAACGCTATTCCAGAAACATTCGGATAGTGAGCGTTCAAATAATGAGTATCAAAATAAATAGAGCGGTAGCCTACCGAGCCACGCATTTCTGCCCGATGCTGTGTTTTCGGAGGTATCCATGCCATTCTGGTTGGCGGCAGAATAGAGAGCTGATTTGCCAATGTAATCTTGATACAGCCCCGTTTGGTAAATAACAATTGTCCCATATCATGCTGATGAAAACCTGAATCGTGTTGTCCCATCTCTGCTGCGATCCCTACCACTGGCACATTCAAGCTATCATTCAAACTATCAGGATCAAAATGATCACTTTGTTGCAGCCACGCCATGTTACTCCCCCTAATTCAATGTCTGATTAAATAAATAATTTGTCTTTATTATCATAAAAAGACAGCAATCAGAATGCTAACCTTTCGAGCCATTACTCACTTATTTATCAGAAGAAAAAATCATGCAAACTAAACCATCACTTTGGCTCGCCATTGCCTTGATGATGTTTCCGCAAATCGTAGAAACCATCTATAGTCCTGCATTAACCAATATCGCCGATGGATTTTCGGTTAGCTCAGAGCAAGCCGCTCAAACATTATCACTCTACTTCTTTGCTTTTGCCCTCGGTGTTGTCGTCTGGGGGTGCATGTGTGATGTGATTGGCAGACGTCCGACTATCATTGCCGGCCTGTCACTCTATGGCCTCGCTTCCCTGCTGGCATTGTTGACACAACAATTCTGGTTACTACTCGTTGCCAGAATGTTGTCTGCTTTCGGCGCAGCAGTTGGCTCTGTCGGTACACAAACTATTATGCGTGATACTTATCGTGGAGAAGAATTGGCGTGCGTCTTTTCTATCATGGGTATTGCCTTAGCTGCCAGCCCTGCCATTGGTATGCTTAGCGGCTCAACATTAAACTATTTTTCTGGCTATAAAGCAGTCTTTTCCGGGCTAACCATTTTGGCGATTATCCTGACTGGTTGGTCTATCGCTCGGCTACCAGAAACTCGACCAATTAACGTGACAAAAGTGTCTTTATTCAGCACTGCAATAATGATGCTCAAAGATATCTCAATTTGGCGAAATGCGTTTTTAATCGCATTTTTCAATATTTGTTTGTTCAGTTACTACCAATTAGCACCATTCCGTTTTGAACAATTGGGAATATCACAGGAAACATTTGGTTATACTGGCTTGTTAATGACTTTCGGGGCTGGGCTAGGCTCTTTATTAAACAAATACCTATTAAAACAACAATGGATATCTGCCAAATTAGTCACACTCGCTTCATTGATTAGCCTACTGAGTGGAAGCGGTGTATACCTGCTCGAAAATAGCTGGTTCTTTATTTTTCCAATGTTGGGGATCGTCATCGCTTATGGACTGGCTATTCCGAATATTCTGGCTTCTGCATTAACCAACTATTCAGAGCGATTGGGCACTGCTGGTGCTTTACTAGGATTGTTTTACTATTTACTACTGGGCCTTGGTTTGGCATTGGCAGGCTGGAGTCAAGCATTGGGTTGTGTACTGATTTTTTGTGGGATCAGCATGATTGTTTTGTCCCTTGTTCAAACATCCCTTTTTAAACAAAGATAAAAAGCCCCCAGCGCCCAAAATGGAAATAAAATCTGGGGGCTATATAGATTAAGCCGGATTAGGAATATCGATGAAAGTCACATCCAACCCATAATTATTCACCAGCCATTCGCCAAGCGCTTTGATACCATAGCGCTCAGTTGCATGATGCCCTGCCGCAAAAAAATGCAGTCCCATTTCACGGGCAACATGGATAGTCTTTTCTGATACTTCTCCCGTCACAAAGGCATCAACACCAAATTCAGCCGCCTGTTCAATAAAGCTTTGGCCGCCGCCTGTACACCATGCCAGTGTGCGGATTTCTTCGGGCGCATTATCGCCACAATACAAAACTTTTCTCTCCAGATTTTTTTCAAGGCGTTCAGTCAATTCTGCTGGCGTAATAGGCTGATCAAAAGCACCATGAGGAAGAAGAGTATCAATTTCACCTATAACCTTCACACCCATCTGACGTGCCAATTGGACATTGTTGCCCAAAGCGGGATGGGCATCTAACGGGAGATGATAGCCATACAGGTTGATATCATTGCAGAGTAGTGTTTGCAAACGACGGCGTTTCATGCCACGGATAACAGGAGATTCATTCTTCCAAAAATATCCATGATGGACGATGACAGCATCCGCTTCAAGGCGAATGGCTTCATCCAATAATGCCTGACAAGCTGTCACGCCAGTAACCACCCGCTGAACATGGGAACGACCTTCCACCTGTAATCCATTGGGGGCATAGTCTTGAAATTCACGGACTCTCAATTCCGTATTGAGCACATGCTCCAATTCAATATTGTTCATCGCATTCCCCTTGTCACTTAGCCTTTTATTCACCATAAAATACATACCTGCTATGAATTAAGTCAATTCACTCGCCAAATTGCCTATGCCCGTCATCTTCCAAGCCAGACTCGAAATAGATTGGATATAAAAATCTTGGGTTATAAATGTACGCCTTAATTACATACAAAACAAAACACCTCACCAGCATAAACCGGCAAGGTGTCAAAAACGATATTCAAAGTGCTGTATTCAAGGTGCTGTATTCAAAGTGCTGTATTCAAAATACTCGCTCAGGCAGAAAAAACCAAGAATGGAAACCTGAGAGACGGGAAAGGTCATTAAGCTCCGTCATAATGCTGTTCTAGCGATTTCGAGTACCTGAAGCTATTTCTAAACATTCCAGCCACACTGGCTTATCACTGGTTTTTATCCATACTTTATGCAGATAGCTATAAAAACGGGCCCGATCTCGACGAAACAGCATGACAGGAAGCGCAATGACGCCCAATGATACAGCGCCAATACGCCGCAAGAGAATCTGGTGCAAAGAGTATTCACGATATATAGACATTGATATCCTCCTCATGGGCATATCCTGTAAGATGCATAAAATTTTATCTGATAAAGTGAAAATTTACTACTCATCCGACCACTTTTTTAGTGGTATAAATCACCTTTTTTTTCTAGTTGCGTAATTTAATTACAAAACCATACTTAAAAAGAAACAAAACAAACAATTTCAAAACAAACAATTAACCATAAATTGTTTGCTACACTTGCCTTAATAATACTTTGTCGATGAATTCCTCAGGTTATTTATACTTTTTTTACGCTTTCAGGAACTCTTTTAACAACTTATTTGTATGGTCATTCCTATGCTGTAACCGGCTATTTCTTAAAGAAATAAGCAAGGAGATAAACCATGAATATATACCTAATCCTTGGCATTTTTCTGGTGACGCTATTACTGGGCTATCTAATTTATGCGTTGATGAATGCGGAGGATTTCTAAATGGCAGCATCAGCTTTTTTACTGATTGCCAGCTTCTTGCTCATACTGGTTCTATTGAGCAAGCCTCTTGGCAATCTGATCGCCAGGCTCATCGAAGGAGAATTGCCTCGCTGGCTGACAAAAACAGAAATCATTCTATGGCGTTGTTGTGGCCTGCAAAAACCCGGTCACGATGTCAAAGAAATGAACTGGTGGCAATATGCACTTACGATCTTCATATTTAATATAGCGGGGCTATTGCTACTGTTTACCCTGCTGATCGGCCAAGGTCACTTACCATTGAATCCACAACATTTTGCTGGTATGAAATGGGATCTGGCACTGAATACTGCAATCAGTTTTATTACTAATACTAATTGGCAGGCTTATAGCGGAGAGAATACCCTCAGTTACCTGAGCCAAATGGCCGGATTGACTGTTCAGAATTTTCTGTCTGCGGCAACTGGCATTTCTGTGGCTTTTGCCCTGATGCGGGCGTTTTCTCGTCAAAACACGAAAACCGTGGGAAATGCGTGGATTGACATCACACGTATTACTTTATATCTTTTACTTCCGCTTGCGATCATCCTTGCTTTGTTCTTTGTCAGTCAAGGCGTTATCCAAAATTTTTCTTCCTATGTACTCACCCACTCGCTTGAAGGACAACAACAATTAATTCCTATGGGACCAGTTGCTTCTCAAGAGGCCATAAAACTTCTGGGCACCAATGGAGGAGGATTTTTTGGAGCAAACTCAGCCCACCCATTTGAAAATCCAACTTCACTCAGTAACTTTGTCCAAGTTCTGGCTATTTTCTTGATCCCCTGTTCATTATGTTTCGCATTCGGTCTGGTTGTCGGAGACAATCGCCAGGGATATGCTTTGCTCTGGGCAATGAGCATTGTTTTCATTATTGCCGCCAGTATAGTGATGTATGCCGAAACCACAGATAACCCTCATCTCATACAGTCCAATATCAGTAACCACTTTTTTAATATGGAAGGAAAGGAATCCCGCTTTGGTATTCTCGCCTCTTCCCTCTTTGGCGTTGTGACGACAGCCGCTTCCTGTGGTGCCGTAAATGCAATGCATGATTCCTTTACTCCACTGGGCGGCATGATACCGCTCTGGTTGATGCAGATTGGTGAAGTCATATTCGGTGGGGCAGGCTCTGGTCTTTATGGCATATTACTGTTCGTCCTGCTTGCCGTATTTATTGCAGGTTTGATGATTGGCCGGGCACCAGAATACTTAGGTAAAAAAATTGATATCCATGACATGAAAATGGTCGCACTGGCGATTTTAGTTACCCCTTCGCTTGTTTTATTAGGAACCTCTCTGGCTATTTCAATCGATGCAGGTCGCAGCGCTATTGAAAATCCCGGCGCTCACGGCTTCACTGAAGTACTTTATGCTTTTTCATCCGCAGCCAATAACAACGGCAGTGCCTTTGCCGGACTAAATGCCAACAGCGTCTTTTATAACCTGCTGTTGGGGATAACCATGTTTCTTGGACGTTTTGGCATCATTCTGCCTGTTCTGGCCATCGCTGGTTCCATGGTTAACAAAAAACGCCAGCCTATTAGCAGTGGCACTTTACCGACCCACGGTTCCCTCTTTATTGGATTATTAATTCTGGTCATTTTACTGATTGGTGCTCTCACATTTATCCCTGCTCTGGCTCTTGGCCCTATCGCAGAACACCTACAACTTTGACCGTGAAAGTATGAGATAAAAAGAGTGTGAGGTAAAATATGAAAAATAAACCACAAGTATTATTTGAACCCACTTTGATTCGCCAGGCACTTATCGACTCGTTAAAAAAATGCCATCCGGCTCGACAATGGCGCAATCCGGTCATGTTCGTTGTTTATGTGGGAAGTTGCCTGACTACCGCATTATGGATTGGCATATTAATGGGACAATTAACGGGCAACATGCTATTTACCGGAGCCATTGCTCTCTGGTTATGGATTACCGTACTGTTTGCCAACTTTGCAGAAGCACTAGCGGAAGGACGTAGCAAAGCCCAAGCATCCAGCCTGAAAAGCATAAAAAAAACCAGTTGGGCGATCAAACTGGCATCATCCAGCCGTGAAGCCGTAAAAGAAAAAGTCACTTCTGACACTTTGCGTAAAGGGGACATCGTGCTGGTGGAGGCGGGAGAAACTATTCCTTGTGATGGTGAAATCCTTGAAGGAGGGGCTTCCGTTGATGAAAGCGCCATTACAGGGGAATCTGCGCCGGTTATCCGCGAATCAGGGGGCGATTTTTCCTCTGTCACTGGAGGTACGCGAGTTTTATCAGATTGGCTAATCATCGAATGTACAGTCAATCCGGGCGAAACCTTTTTAGACAGAATGATTTCAATGGTTGAAGGAGCTAAGCGACGTAAAACACCAAATGAAATAGCCCTCACTATTTTGCTTACTGCACTAACCATTATTTTCTTGCTGGTCTGTGTAAGCCTACTGCCTTTTTCCTTGTTCAGCGTCCAAGCCAATCACTCTGGTGCGCCCATTACACTCACTGTATTGATTGCCTTACTGGTTTGCCTGATCCCCACTACCATTGGCGGATTACTGTCAGCCATTGGTGTTGCCGGTATGAGCCGTATGTTGGGAGCCAATGTCATCGCCACCAGTGGGCGTGCTATTGAAGCGGCTGGAGATGTGGATGTTCTGCTACTCGATAAAACTGGCACGATTACACTCGGAAACCGTCAGGCATCTCAATTTTTACCTGCGCCGGGCGTAACAGAGCGACAGTTAGCTGATGCTGCTCAACTCTCTTCGTTTGCAGATGAAACACCGGAAGGGCGCAGCATCGTCATCTTGGCAAAACAACGTTTCAATATGCGTGAACGAGATCTGCGAGAATTAAAAGCCACATTCATTCCTTTCTCTGCCATGACACGCATGAGCGGAGTCAATATTGATAATCGCATGATCCGCAAAGGCGCTGTCGATGCCATTCGTCGCTATATTGAAGCCAACCACAGCCATTTCCCTGATGTGATTGATCATTTGGTACAGCAAGTCGCATATAAAGGAGGAACCCCATTGGTTGTTGCTGAAAATCAGCGGGTCTTGGGAGTTGTCGCCTTAAAAGATATTGTGAAAGGCGGGATTAAAGAACGCTTCACTGAAATGCGTAAAATGGGAATCAAGACCGTCATGATTACAGGTGACAATCACCTGACTGCTGCAGCCATTGCAGCCGAAGCTGGGGTTGATGATTTTCTGGCAGAAGCCACTCCCGAAGCGAAACTCGCCCTGATCCGCCAATACCAGTCCGAAGGGCGTCTGGTTGCCATGACTGGCGATGGTACAAACGATGCACCAGCGCTGGCACAAGCAGATGTTGCCGTTGCTATGAATTCAGGTACACAGGCAGCAAAAGAAGCAGGCAATATGGTTGACTTGGATTCCAACCCTACCAAGTTGATTGAAGTTGTACATATTGGCAAACAGATGTTAATGACCCGCGGTGCTTTGACAACATTCAGCATTGCCAATGATATTGCTAAATATTTCGCCATCATTCCCGCCGCTTTTTCAGTTACATATCCACAACTTAATGCGTTGAACATCATGCACCTTCATTCTCCGGAATCTGCGGTACTGTCTGCTGTTATCTTCAATGCGATAATCATAATCTTTCTGCTGCCATTAGCGCTAAAAGGCGTCAGTTACCGCCCAATGAACGCATTGTCACTCTTGCGCCGAAACCTATGGATATACGGCCTTGGCGGTTTGCTTGTACCTTTTATCGGTATTAAGCTCATTGATATATTGCTCACAACCTTAATTTTTTAACTGACGATCTTTAATTAATCTGCATTTAAATAATCAGGCCTTCAAATAAGGTGATGAAAAATGATCTGGTTACGTTCTTCCATTGTTCTGCTGACATTTCTTAGCTTAATCACTGGCATCGCCTATCCATTACTGGTGACGGGAATATCAGAATTTTTATTTCCTCATCAAGCCAAAGGATCGCTAATAGAGCAGAATGGCAAATTCGTGGGCTCTGAATTAATTGGTCAAAATTTTACTAAACCCATCTATTTTCATGGCCGGCCCTCCATGACAGCCGAGAAACCGTACAACACCCTGTCATCAGGGGGCAGTAATCTCGCTGTGACCAATCCTGAACTGAAAAACAAAATAGACCAAAACATTATCCGGGTAAGTTTATTCAATCATCCGCAAAAATATTCGATCCCCGTTGATTTAATCATGGCATCCGGTAGCGGACTCGATCCCCATATATCCCCAGAAGCCGCTGAATTTCAGGCACCACGTGTAGCGATAGCCCGTAACATGCCACTCGGAGTCATTCATAAACTCATCAAGCAGCATATTCAACATCCCCTGCTGGAATATATGGGAAGGCCTATAGTCAATGTACTGGAGCTGAATCTGGCGTTGGATAACCTAAACCCACAAGGCAAATAAGATATGGTGCAAAACGAGCCAAAACGCCCCGACCCTGATGACTTACTGATACTGGCAAACAAAAAACCACGTGGCAAACTAAAAATATTTTTCGGGGCTTGTGCGGGTGTCGGTAAAACTTACGCCATGCTGCAAGAAGCTCAGCGGTTGCTGGCACAAGGGTTAGATGTCATTGTCGGCGTTGTTGAAACCCATGATCGACAAGAAACCGCAGCCCTACTGAAAGGCTTGCCCCAATTACCAACAAAATATTTCCGCTATCATCAACGCAGGACAGCGGCATTTGATATTGATGCTGCCCTTGCCCGCCATCCGGCTATTATTCTGATGGACGAACTGGCATTCAGTAACCCTGAAGGTTGCCGCCATCCGAAACGTTGGCAAGATGTAGAAGAATTACTGGAAGCCGGCATTGATGTACTGACTACCATCAATGTGCAGCATTTGGAAAGTTTGAATGATGTTGTCGGTGGTATTACCGGTATTCGTGTTCGGGAAACCATTCCCGACCATATATTTGATCAGGCCGATGATGTCGTTCTGGTTGATTTGCCTCCTGATGATCTGCGTCAGCGGCTCAATGATGGCAAGGTTTATATTTCAAGTCAGGCCGAGCGTGTCATTGAACATTTTTTTCGCAAAGGAAATCTGATTGCCCTGCGTGAATTGGCACTACGTTGCACGGCAGATCGCGTAGATGAGCAAATGCGCGCTTTTCGTGATACCCGGGGAAAAGAACCCGTATGGCATACGCGAGAAAATTTGTTGCTGTGTATTGGCTATAATGCAGGCAATGAAAAACTGATTCGGAAAGCCGCTCGCTTGGCAGCAAAGCTCAATTGCATCTGGCATGCTGTTTATGTTGAAACTCCCAAACTACACCAATTGCCAGAAAGCAAACGACGTACTATTTTGCAAGCCTTGAAACTGGCCCAAGATTTGGGGGCTGAAACCGCAACACTCTCTGACTCTTATGAAGAAAACGCAATCCTGCACTATGCCAGAGAACATAATTTAGGGAAAATCCTTATCGGCCGCTATTACAACTCCCATTCAAATTTCTTTGGCTTTAAATGGCGCAGTGATTTTTCAGAACGACTGGGAAAACTCGGCCCTGATTTAGATCTGATTATTGTTGCGTTAGAAGATAAAAAACGCGGGGACAAAGAGCCAAAAGATAACCGAACATTCTATGACAAATGGCGAGTCCCGACTCAGGGCTTTTTGATGGCAATAGTACTCTGTGCCCTCATTACTCTTTTTTCCCGGGCTTTTTTACTAACTCTTGATAAAGCCAACTTAGTGACACTCTACATGCTTGGCGTTGTCATCATCGCCCTGTTTTATGGTCGTTGGCCATCCGTCTTTGCTGCTTTCATCAATGTCATTAGTTTCGACATTTTCTTTGTCCAGCCACACTGGTCATTGGCAGTCAAAGATATGCAATATTTGCTTACACTGACTGTAATGCTGATTGTCGGGGCTGTTGTCGGAAACCTCACCGCAGGCATACGCTATCAAGCCAGAGTAGCCCGTTATCGCGAACAGCGCACACGACACCTATATGAAATAACTCGCAAATTGAGCAAGGCCCTGAACGAAGAAGACGTAGCCCGTATCAGCTATCACTTTCTATCCAATAGTTTTCAGGCAAAAACGGGGTTACTGCTGCCAGATAGTGACCATCATTTATATCAAGTGAAATCCAGCAATGGTGGTCAAATGCAAATTGACGAAGCGATTGCCAAATGGTGTTTTGATAAAAAACAACCTGCTGGGGCAGGCACTGACACATTACCGGGAGTACCTTACCAATTATTGCCGATCGCCACACCCTCGCAGGTCTTTGCCGTTCTTGCCATTGAATCTCCTAACCCGCGCCAATTATTGATACCGGAACAACAACGGTTATTACAAACTTTCACAGGTCTTATCGCCAACGCACTAGAGCGGTTACACCTTGCCCGCAGAGCAGAATCCGCCAAACTGGAAACCGAGCGGGAGCAATTGCGTAATTCATTGTTGGCAGCTCTATCCCACGATTTACGCACTCCGTTGACCGTACTATTCGGGCAGTCAGAAATACTGATGTTGGATTTATCCGCAGAAAATTCGCCACATATACAAAAAGTTAACCAAATTCGCCAGCAAATCCTCAGTACTTCACGGCTGGTCAATAACCTGCTTGATATGGCACGGCTCCAATCAGGTGGCATTCAGCTCAATCTTGAATGGTCTTCACTAGAAGAAATTGTCGGCAGTGCCTTGCGTTCTCTGGAATATACCCTCAATCGCTACACAGTAGAGCTTTCCTTGCCCAACGATTTATTACTACATTGTGATGCCGCCTTATTGGAACGTGTTTTTCTCAATCTGCTGGAAAACGCCATTAAATACACCAATGAACAGACTTCCTTGGGCATACAAGCCACCATCGAGAAAAAAACCGATCAAAAACAGGTGCATATTGAAGTCTGGGATACGGGAACAGGAATACCATCAGGGCAAGAAAAACTTATTTTTGATAAATTCTCCCGCGCCAGCAAAGAATCCGCCATACCCGGTGTCGGGCTAGGATTGGCGATCTGCCGATCCATTATTGAAATCCACGGTGGAAAGATATGGGCGGCTAACAATAAAAAAGGTGGAGCTAGTTTTCATTTTCTTCTACCGTTGGAAAATCCACCAAAAATTGAAAATGCTCTCGAGGATATGTGAGTACCACTAACGTGAATACAGCTAATATCAGTACGATCAAAAACAGTAAAATCTTAATTATTGAAGATGAAAAAGAGATCCGACGTTTTGTTCGGCTGGCATTAGAAGGTGAAAATTGGCAGATTTTTGAATGTGATACATTAAAACGAGGTTTAATTGAAGCCGCAACCCGCAAACCTGATTTATTGATCCTTGATCTGGGATTACCCGATGGTAACGGAATTGATTTAATCCAAGATATTCGCCAGTGGAGCGATATCCCAATCATCGTACTTTCAGCCCGTGACAGCGAACAAGATAAAGTCACGGCATTGGATTACGGTGCTGACGATTATCTCAGCAAACCTTTTGGCATCAACGAACTGATCGCCAGAGTTCGTGTTGCACTACGCCGCTCATCCAAAGCCAATCAATCTGATCCCGTGATACATTTTTCAGATATCCAAGTAGATTTGGTCAATCGTCGGGTTTTGAAAGGTCACAATGAGCTTCATTTAACGCCAGTTCATTTAACACCAATAGAGTACCGCCTATTGACTGAATTGCTCGCTAACCGTGGCAAGGTACTGACTCAACGCTATTTGCTCAACTATGTCTGGGGGCCAAATTACGTCGAACATAACCATTATCTGAGGATTTATATGGGACATCTGCGACAAAAACTAGAAACCGATCCCGCTCGTCCTAAGCATTTACTGACAGAAACAGGAATCGGTTATCGGTTTATGCCTGACGAGTGAATAAAATATTCAAGCTCAGGATGATCAAACAATTTGCCTGATTGCGTTATTTCCTGCGAACAGGCAAACCTGTTCCACGAATCCCTTCTTGTGGCAGAACCAATATGGCTGCCGACCATGCAGGCATTATTACCTCGCCATTTTCTATTATTCTCACCCCCGCTGCCAAAGATGCCTTACCCAATTCACGTTGAATATCATTTAATTTCAACCCGTTGATATTAAGATCTTTGACAGTCACAGACCAAGGTGCGGCATTAATAGCGACGACCAAGCCATCAAACCGCCAATCACGATCACTCTGGGTCATATTGCCATCATCAATCGTCATTATCAGTAAACCCATTTGCTGGTGAGGGCCAATATTGACAAAATCGACACGTTGCCTGATAGCAGCACCATCACCAAGAGTCATCAATGGTGAAAATTGACGTAACCGCAATAGCTCCTGATAAAATGCCATCATCTGTAATAATTCATTTTGGCCTGGTTTTTTAACCTGATTCTTCACCCGATGGATCAATGGGTAATTCTTGCCATCATTTCTGTATTCGGGTAGCCCTACATCATAATTATTGTCTTTATAGCCATAGCTAACACGATTAAACCAATCACCAGCGTCATAGGAATCGCGGGTAAAGGATTTTGAACGCAATAATTCTGAACCCTGTTGATCGAAAGCCAAGCTTTGTCCAAGAAATACCGTAGCAAGAGAGATTGCCTGCATACGAACCCTCATCATCAGGCTCGCTTCATGGGCAGCTTTATAGCTGATAATGTCCCACAATGTTTGATTATCGTGCTTGGATACATAATTCAGCACCTCAACCGGATCTGACGCATAACCCGCAGCAGCCCCCTTGTAATCAATTTCTCTGCCTGTTTTCACTGCCCCATCTTTATCGATCATGACAAAATCAGCCAAATTGCCAGCCATGCCAATACGTACCAAATCCCACAAATGACGAACGTTATCCGCATCTAACCTGGAAATTTCATTAGGCAATATTTCAGCACCATTGCCTACTCCCTGATTACTACGAATACTATCGGCTATATCAAATGGCCCACCGCCACGTACCGCATCCCGTAGCCTGTCAGAGAACGTACCAATGCCTGTTCCCTTAAGATTGAGCTGAGAAGCGGTTTCGAATCGATCATCCTGCCCGGAATTCCATCCCTCTCCGAAAAAGTAGATCGATGGGTTAATGGCCCGTACTTTTTCCAGTGCCGACAGAATTTGTGCTTTAGGGTGATAACCCATTAAATCGAACCGAAACGCATCTATCTTATAATCTTTAACCCACGTCACTAGTGAATCTTCGATCAATTTGGCAAACATGCGACGTTCCGGCGCAGTGTCAGAACAACAGGTATTATTTTCAACCTTGCCTGTTATTTCATCCAGACGATGGTAATACCAAGGCACGATCTTATCCAATACCGATGTCCTAGATATCGGGCCTGCCGCATCAGTATGGTTATAGGCAACATCCATGATCACATTCATGCCCAATTGCTGCTTGATAGCCTGTACCATGGCACGAAACTCTTTTATACGACCGGAACCTTCCGGATTAGTGGCATAAGAGCCTTCTGGCACTGAATAGTGAAATGGATCGTAACCCCAGTTATAGGAATCCGTTTTTGCCACTATTGTATTTAGTTCTTGCACCTGCGGATTATTGATATTGTCATCACGTTGCAAGTGTTGCAAAACCTCCAGCACGGTCAATGAACTATGGCAATAATCGGCAAAACGACTATTCTTCACCATCGGATTGATTTGACACAGGCGACTAAAAGGGTGTTCAAGATCAGCCACCTGCTGGCTAAATTCGTTAACAGAAGCAATATCAAATACAGGCAGCAACTCCATATGAGTCATTCCCGCCTGACTCAACGCCTCAAGATGCTTGAACATATCGCTGTTATTGTCAGTCAGCGCCAGATACTTACCCCGCCAAACTTCTGGTATCGTACTGTCTGCAACGGAAAGATCACGGATATGCGTTTCATAGATAGTCATACGTGCAATATCCGTCGGTGTATTTTGTGAGTGCGGGGCTGACAGGTGATCCCAGTTTTGGGGCTTCAGGGATTCATCATCCAGATTAACGACCTGACTATATTCCGAATTAGTAGACAGGCTATAAGAATAGGGATCAGTAACCTCATAGCGTTCCACATTACGAAATTGCGGGTGGTAAACCTGCAAATCATAGCGGTAATAAGCGCCAATCAATTCCTTACCGCCTTGCCATGACCAAGAACCACTCGCTGCGTCACGTTTCATTGTGTGATTGGCGATAACCTGTTTATTTTGATTATAAATAACCAGACTAACCTTTTGTGCCGTGGGTGCCCACAACCTGAAAATCACGCCCTTATTACCTATCCGCGCCCCATATTCCAATTTATCAGCCGCATCAGAGAAACGATCATCCAGCACACCAGCCGTCTGTACTTGGGTTGCCGATAGGAACAAACCTTGCTTATTGGCCGACAAAATCACCAAATCTCCGGTCAGCAGTCGATCAATATCCACATTTTCAGGCAAACGGAAAGCCGGCCACTTTGCCAGATGAGGGAACTTTTTTGCTGTTTCCTGACTTAAAATCGTCGGTGTGAGTGTCAAATAGCTATCAGTAAAATAGCCTTGGTCATTGGCCTCTACCTTATTATTTTGGTTGTAATATAGACGAACAATAAATTTACCTTCACCACCTGACCATGTTTTATTGTCTGACCACGTTTTATTGTCTGACCACAATAACGTCTGTCTATCAACCCAGTGCGCGGAAGCTTGAGAAATTACGGGTTCAAAATCAGCAATTCCTGTACGGTGGAGATAGATGTGTTGACTATCTGATACCTGATCCAAGCTATGTACCATCACTTTCTCCTGATTTTTCAACAAGTCAGTTTTATTTGGAACGCAATGTGTAAGTAATGAAATCAATAACCCGCAGCCTAAAATAAGGTAAATCTTTCTCCAAAAGTCAGATTTCATAGTCAAACCCTTTTAATGAAAGATAACAGTAATCCTTTAACTTTTAATAAAAATAAAAACAGTGATTAAATAGGGGAATAAGCATTCTTACCTCATCCTTTTACTAATAAAAATGGGGAGGAGAATAAAGGAGGAATTATTTTTTGATGTATACCCTATAGATTTCAAGTTGTAGCACGGCAACAGGCTTCATCACTAGAATCATTATCAGAACCATAAAAACAAAAAAGTCGCAGCAATTGCTACGACTTTTATTTTCCTAATCAGAAACAAAGGACTCAATTAACCAGCAGAAAATACCTGATTAACGATTTCCTGTGCTTCTTGCTCAATTTTTTCCCGATGCTCTGCACCGAGGAAACTTTCGCAATAGATTTTATAGGCCTCTTCCGTGCCAGAAGGGCGGGCGGCAAACCAGCCATTGTCACTCATCACTTTCAAGCCACCAATGGAAGCGCCATTACCCGATGCGGTTGTCAGGCGAGCGGTAATCGGATCGCCTGCCAATACATCGGCCTTGACCATTTCTGGTGACAGTTTGGACAACAATGCTTTTTGCTGATGAGTAGCCGGAGCCTGAATACGACTATAGCTTGGCGTGCCAAATCTGGCTGCCAGTTTGTCGTAACGTTGCTGTGGGTTCTCACCGGTAATTGCAGTCATTTCAGCAGCCAACAAGCAAAGGATGATGCCATCTTTATCGGTTGACCACGGAGTGCCATCAAAACGCAGGAAAGATGCACCAGCACTTTCTTCTCCACCAAAGCCCAACTCACCTTTATACAATCCATCCACAAACCATTTAAAACCGACCGGAACTTCCACTAATTCACGTCCCAGATCAGCTACAACACGGTCAATCATAGCGCTGGAAACCAGTGTTTTACCCACGGCGATATTTTCAGGCCATTGAGGACGGTGACGGAATAGGTAATCCACAGCCGTTGCCAAATAATGGTTAGGATTCATCAAACCTATTGGTGTAATAATCCCATGACGGTCATAATCAGGATCATTGGCAAAGGCCAAATCAAATTTACCACGCAGCTCCAACAACCCCGCCATTGCCCAACGAGACGAACAATCCATGCGGATCACACCGTCATGATCCAGTGTCATAAAACGGAATGTCTGATCGATCTTATCATTAACCAGTGTCAGATCGAGATTGTAATATTCCCCAATCCGCTGCCAGTAAGCAATCCCGGAACCGCCCAACGGATCGATACCAATTTTCAAACCGGCTTGCTGGATCGCTGCCATATCCACAACTTTACCCAGTGCAGTAACATAAGGATCAATCAAATCTTGCGGATGTAGACATTCACTTTTTAATGCCAGTTCATAAGGCTGGCGCTTGATCCCGTTAAGATCGTTCGCCAGTAATTCATTGGCGCGTTGTTCAATAATTGCAGTCAGATCAGTATCGGCAGGCCCGCCGTTGGGGGGATTATATTTAATGCCGCCATCTTCTGGCGGATTGTGGGATGGCGTGATCACGATCCCATCTGCCAGACTTTTTCCCTGACAGTTGTGGCATAAGATGGCATGAGAAATGGCAGGAGTCGGGGTGAATCCATTCTTTTCCTGCACAATCACATCCACGCCATTTGCCGTTAATACCTCCAATACAGAGATAAATGCCGCTTCTGAAAGCGCATGGGTGTCTTTACCCACATAGCATGGCCCGGTAATCCCGTGTTGCGAACGAACTTCGACAATAGCCTGAGAAATAGCCAAAATATGCAATTCGTTGAAACTATTGCGTCCAGAACTACCACGATGACCAGAAGTGCCAAATTTGACTTTATGCGCTGGATTTTCAGGATGTGGTTGTAAGGTGTAATACTGTGAAGTGAGTTGGGCAACATTAATTAAATCATGCTGCTGGGCGAGCTGCCCTGCTCTTGGATGAATTGCCACTTTAGTATTTCTCCTGGGAGACTGCACTGGCGATAAGCCAGTACAGTATAAATAAGTCAAACGATTAGATTAGTAGGGTAACTAGCTGAATTTCGCTAACTTAAGAAGTTCATTAAATTAAATCGTGCCACACACTTTCTCAACCAAATTTGCCGGAAACTTCATATCTTGCATAACATGTTCAATCATGCTGCGTTTACGGTCAGTATTAGTATTGGTGATCACCCAAAAAGGCGTACCGGGGATATGACGAGGCTTAGTTTGCTTGCCGCTGGCTAATAAAGTGTGTTCATCACCCGCGAAATAGGTACGGGTACGACCGTGCATCGCTTCTGTTGTTTTAGAAAAACTCTCGCTGTTCAGGCTATATAGTGTAGACAGGATCAGCATAAAGCGCTCAACAGCTTTTTTCTTTTCAGCGTACTCATCAGAAAGCAATAATTCACGAATAACGCGGACAGCATCACGGGAACGAGCAACCGGAACTTTAACAACAGGTGCAGGATCGTTGGCAGACTCTGTAATTTGTACTGGCTGCCCGGCGTCCAATTTCAATATGCGCCGTAAAATATCAGATGCACTTTCACCGATATGCAGAGTTTGGCTTGCAATAAAGCGGTAAAGGTCTTCATCAACTTCTATCGTTTTCATTTCTATCCAGTACTGTTCTTAATGAAAAATTATCTTGGGATTATAAGATATAATACCAAAAAACAAAACAATTAAACTTTCAACAACTTAAAGTGATTTTTTTAAATTGAGAATCATTAGAAAAGCGACTTCCCTCTAAAATAAATCAATCAGTTACAACTATTTTATCCCATTTTCATCCCATTGAGTTTGTCACTGTTCACATGTCATGATATTAAACATATCAATATTAAACATTATATAAATGGTATTAAATTCAGGCAAATCATGAAGTCAAATAGTCAATTAAATTATCATTTCCACACTCCGGAAAATCCACAATCTTCAACTCCTATTGTCTTGATTCATGGGCTTTTTGGAGATTTAAACAATTTGGGAGTATTGGGGCGTGATTTACAACAACATTATCCGGTGATTCAAATTGATGTACGTAACCATGGTATTTCACCACGTATGGAAAACATGGATTACAGCAATATGGCGCAGGATGTCCTGATGCTCCTCAATGAGCTAAATATATCCAACGCCAATATTATCGGGCATTCAATGGGAGGCAAAATCGCCATGACCATGACAGCCGTTGCACCAGAACGCATCGAAAAAATCGTGGTGATTGACATGGCTCCCGTTGCTTACCCAGTTCGCCGCCATGACAGCATTTTTGCAGCACTGAATAAAGTTACAGCAGCCGGTGTACAAACCCGACAAGCTGCAACAGATATTATGCACCAAGATATTCGGGAAGAAGGTGTTATTCAATTTTTACTGAAATCGTTCCGCCAAGGGGAATGGAAATTCAACCTGCCCGTTTTGCAAAGTGAATACGAAAAAATTATCGGTTGGGAAACTATTCCTGCATGGAATAAACCTGCCCTGTTTATTCGTGGGGGAAATTCAGATTATATTATTGAAGAATATAGAGAAGATATTATCAGCCAATTCCCACAAGCAACAGCTTGGGTTGTAGCAGGTTGTGGTCATTGGGTTCACGCAGAAAAACCTGAAGCTGTACTCAGGGCAATTCATCGCTTTTTAGAAACAAAATAATTCTGCTATCAACCCACATTTAGTGGGTTGATAAAAACAGGGCATACCCAATATTATTATCAAAAAATTAATTCCTCTTAAAAATAATCCCATCTTTATTTCTTATACTTAATCAAAATGCAAGGCCAATATAAAAATAATTATATCTAATTCATTACTGGCATCCTAATATATGCAAAGAAAAAATAATCAGTAAACATTACACTAATACTAAATAATATATTCCATCGACAAATAGAACATTTTGACTTTAATTAAGGAAAAAAATAATGAACGATAATATCTTATATAATCCTATTGCACATCTTTACGAGAGTTTTTCAGACTCAACTCCTCATATCGAGGTAGAAATTAGAACAATCCTCAATCTAGCCGGTGATATACAAGGAAAATCAGTGTTAGATTTAGCATGTGGATATGGTCTTTTTAGTCGGAAATTCAAAAATCTTGGTGCTTCAAAAGTTGTTGGTGTCGATATATCAGACAAAATGATAGAAATTGCCAGAAATAAATCGCAACAATACAATGATGATATAGAATTTCATATAAGAAATGTCTGCGAGATGGAATCATTTGGGAAATTTGATCTAATAGTTGCAGCCTGGTTATTCTGCCATGCAGAATCGCTTGAAGATCTTACAACAATGTTTCGTGTAGTTGCAGATCACCTTAAGCCTTCCGGTAAACTCGTAGCTTATACATTTGAACCTGATTATCGATTGGAAAAAGGGAACTATGAAAACTATAAAATAAAGGTTCTGAGTGAAGAACCAGTGAAAGACACAGTCCTCTTACAGGCTGAATTTCTTACTACTCCGCTCAGTCCTTTTACGATGTATCGTTGGAGCCGTGAACAGTATGCAGATGCAATCAATAAGGCAGGTTTGCAATTTGAATGGCATAAGCCAATGTTGTTAGAGAGTGATATTAAAAGCCATCCTCCAGGTTTTTGGGATGATTATCAACGCAACTGTCTTGATACAGCTCTTGTTTGTCAATTCTAACAAAAATAATCCCCCTGAGTTATGGGGGATTATTTCATTAAATATTTTTATTATGCTTATTCTCTAATTAATCCTATACTGTCTATATAAGTTGTTCCTTCATGTACATGTATTACTAACTTCACTTGTTTGTTATTTACCAATGCTAATTCTAAGACCGTCAACATCTGGTTACCCGGACTTGAACTTATACCATAAGTTAACAGTGCATTCTCAAGTAGTTTATGACCATAATCATCACTTATTTCAACAGTTACATTACTGGAAACAGGAGATGCTACATGAAGATTAGAAACATACCCAGAGACTGTAGATTGGTTTTGTTGTATTTCAATATCATTATTAGAATCCAATTTATTTTTTTGCATAATTAACCTCATTTAATATAATTTTTTATTAATATCATTTAAATCACATAAAATAAAGTTGTGAAAACAGTAAAATACCTTTCCATTATTACTTATATATAGCTACAGATTTTATAGCCTTACCTTCCCCAAATACTCTCACTTTTTTCTTATAGATAATAGACAACTCTAAAACCGTTAGTAGTTGTTCTCCAATGCTTTCATTTATATCATAATACAAATGAGCATCATAAATTGCTGACCTATCACCTATTACAGTAACAGTTATATTATTTATACTATATGGTACATCTAAAAAACTAACATCACCTTCCACTGTAAATGAATTATTTTCTGTCCCAACATCATTAGAATCCACTGTGTTTTTATGCATATTAAACCTCGCTCAATATTACATATATATTAACGGAGTAAAACAGGATTTATCATAAATAAAATGACAGCAGCATTAATATATAGAAAAACCATTCGAACAACATGAAATTATCGCCTCAATATTCATTATATAACAATATAAATTACCGCCCTTATTTGTTCTTGTATTTATATTTTACATGCACCCAATTATGTTATTAATATGTTAACAAGTGTTAATAGGTGTTAATTTTAAACCAAATTAAAAACATGTTATTAATATATTGTTAATAATGTAAACTATTCTAATTATTCTGGTATTTATTGATTTAATTCATCATTCAAAACCAGCTCACATCTCCTTGTAGTTAACATTAAAACTTACTGAAATCGTTTTATTTTTCAACAGATATCGGTATCTAACCGAGATTAGCTGCTATCTCCACCATCCAATTGATAACAATAGTGATAGTTGCAATTAGTTATTTTTTGATCAAGAATGGTTTGTACTAAACTTATAGTGGTTAATAAAGGCTTGCCAATTAAGTAAACTCAATAATAATAGGAAATAATATGACAATGTCATCACTACAAAGTCAAAATCGCAAATCAAATGACACTGAAAATGAGGTATTGAAAATATGTAAAGAAGTTTTACTCGTAGAATCGATGGACATTAAAGATGACTTCTTTAGTCTTGGTGCTGATTCTATTTCCTTAGTTGAAATACAGATTTTTATTGAGCAATATTTAGAAAAGAAAATAGATTGGAGTGATGTACTCAGATTCAGAAATGTTGAATCTCTTGCGGCTTTTATTGACTCAACTCACCGCCTTCCACCTCAAGACAAGAGGAAAATTGAATGGCGTGGAGTCAAATATGCTTTCCGTGTTATTGGTGATATTAATACTGATGCTACAGCCCAAAAATCAAAAACCGCAGTACCAAAGCTGATTATAGCTGGCGGTTTTCAAGATATGTATTCTTTACCACATCTTGAATATCTCCTTAAAGATGACGGCCCTCTAATCATGGTTGACTTACCGGGAACTGGGTCTGCGGACAATATACCAGACAATGAGAGTTTTGAATTTCTTGCCGAATGTACCCGACATGTTTTAGATGAGCTTTCTTTGCAAACGATAAACCTTATTGGTATTTCTTACGGTGGCTCCACTGCTCTGGAATTTTCTTATCGATGGCCTGAAAGAATCAATAAAGCTGTATTAATTGGCGTGGCATTAACTCAACCACCTCATATTCAAGACAGATTAAATACTGCGTTACAATTACTCAGTGAGGGAAAATATGATGAATCTATCGAGAAAATTATTTCAAGTATTCTTTGCCTTGAACCTGGTACTGACATATTAGGAAAAGATACTACATATAGACTACTAAAAACGACACTACAGGAATCAACGCGACAACAAGGAGAACGATATAAGGGTCTCCAAACGCGTCTTTTGAACCAAAATAAATACGAGAAAGCTGACAACTTCAACAAACCCACTTTATTTACAACTGGTGAATACGATATCATTACACCACCTGAAAATGTAAGATATTGCGCTTCTATTTTTCCAAACTCAACATTCACCACCATCAAAAAATCGGATCACCTCGTTATGGTAGAACGCCCAGATGTGCTGGCTGATCTTCTTATTCGTTTTTTCAATGGAAAAGACTTTACTAATACTAATTACTTGAATGAAATTGAATTGGTTAATTAACTATTCAGTAAAAATCCATCTATAAAAAATAAATCAGGTTAATATACTCTTTTACATTAAAACTAATCGGGTGATATGTTGAATTTTTCCATATGTTACCCGGTATTCGGAAAAAATATAGTTCAGCCTTATTATAGAGCGATACTTCCCTATATACCTTAGAAAATTCTTCCATCTACCATTGTCACCTGAGTTCTCTGTTAGAATTAAAAGTAGAATGTATATACAAACAACAATCCTTTGAATGCATAACCTAAAAACGCCCTCTCTCTGAATCAAATCAGACTCAATCATTAGATAATTTTGGCAAATATTGCCAGTAAGCTATCTTATCTAAAATCATCTTTTAAATTGTAGCTTTCCTCATAAACATCAGAAAATAACTTCCTATTACTTTGAATAACTATAAATTCATTAACATTATATTTATCCGAAATCATTTTATTAATAATTTCTTTTAGAGACTTATCCTTTTCTATTGTTAGAGAGAATAATTTATGAACTTTTACACTTCCCAAATATTCAATCATATATTTATTATTAGCATAGAAATAATCTATTTTATTTTTATAAAAATTTAATTTTATTTGCTATCCAAACTCATTAATCTGCGCACTTGTTTGTATTGTTCTATGAATCGATGCAACAAAAAAGTTAGTGCAGAAGACAATGCTAAAATAGTTAATGGCATTTGTAATACATCCAAGTACAACGGGGAAAGCTATAGCAAGCCAAAAAAGACCTTGTTTATGTAAACCTCTTTCATCTGAACGAAGCTTCCCTTTTATTAAAAAAATAAAAAAACAATTAAAAAAGAAAAAATTAATAAAATACGAAATTAAAGCAAAAATGAAAAAAATGGCCCACCATCGTGAGCCATTTTTCATTAATAAAAAGATTTAACTAAAAACCCTTCCAGCTATCAAACCAGTTTGGATTTTCCATTCGTTGTATCCGACCAGGCGGTTACAATGGCTGATTTCTTTTGGCTATCAAGCGAATCAATAAAGCCACTGTCTCCCATATTAGGTGCGAATCCACTCATAGCCTGTACCAAAGAGTCTACTGCATTGGCAGAGAGTGCCGTATACTCACGCTCACCTTGCGTATCTTTATCTCCCCTTTGGGTGATGATATCTGCACGATTACCATTGAAATAATTGTTGAAGGTCACCGATCCCATGGCTTCAAACTGTCCTTGTGCCGAAGTATCTTTGACGTTTCGGTGAGTAAACAGAACCAAATCGTAACCGCTGCGTTGGAACCACAGGTTTTTCCAGTTGATGTCATTGAAAATAATCTTGTCGTCTTGCTTGATATCTTCGACCATGTTATCGATGGCATCACCGCTGACTACAAAGCTATTCACACCCGTGCCGCCCTTAAAGCGGTTTTGATATCCACCCAGTACCAGCAGATCATCACCATCACCGCCGTTAATCTGGCTGAACTTCGATACCACATCAGCAATCAGATGATCGTCACCAGTGCCACCATTGATTACAGCGTGATAACCCATCAGTTTGATGGAGTTGTTGCCCGCACTGCCATCGATCCGGTTATAGTTGCCGAATACCGTGGCAAAATCGTTGCCTTTTCCTAAATCCACCTGATTGTTATTGCCAATGGTCACAACGTAATCCTGATCTTCTCCGGCATCAATGCGATTGAAGTTACCGGAAGCCACGATATAGTCACGTCCCTTACCACCATCGATCACCCCGCCTTCACCAAAGGCAAAGACCTGATCATCACCGTCTCCCATGTAAGCGTAGTTAATGCGTCCGGCCAATACACCAACGTCGTTGCCTGTACCGCCAAACATCATATTTTCACGCCCCATCATAACGCCCGTATCATTACCTTCACCGCCTTCAAAGATATTTGAGGTTCCTACTGAGTAGAAGACATCATCACCACGGCCACCCCAGAAGTTGTTATTTTCTCCCAGATAAGCGCCGAGATCTTTACCGTCACCACCCCAGTTAAAGTTGTAGTTACCGAGGGAGATATTGATATCACCATCGCCTTGCAGATGACCGCTGTTACGCAGGAAATCGAAGGTTTTATCCTGCATGTTCAGCAAATCAGCCGTCAGGTTCTTTTTCAGATTAGTGACCAGCGATTTCATTTCGGCCTGTTTGTCCTGATTGAACAGGGTTGCAAACAGGTTTGGCAGATTCAGGGAAGTTAACCCAAAATCACGATCTGCCTGAGAATCTACTGTTTCCGGTGCTGGCTTACCTTCTTGTGCGGGTATACCCTCTTTAGTAATGGTTACATGCTCTTCTTGCTTTTCATCAGGTGCTTTTGCTTTCAGACCATGACTTTCAGCAAAAGATTTCACACCATCTTTCCCCATACTCAAGCCGGCTTTCAAACCGTCGAGCAATTTATTCGGATCAGTGAAAGCTTTCAGTTGATCACCACTGAATTCCCCGATGATTTCCAGCATGTCACGCAGAATGGCAATGCCATCAACAGACTGACCTGAGCGGGAAACAATACCGCCTTTCGGGGTATAATCCACGCCAAAGATATCCGACAGTGTGGTATCCGCTCTGACGCCTGCCAGATTCCCCTGCAATTTATTTTTGATCTGACGTGGCAAGTCCGTCGGGCTAAAGGTAAACGTGTTTTTCGCCATACCCGTTGGGGTATATCCCTGCGTCATCAAACCAAACAGCGATCCCAAGTTGGTATCCAGAATCGACTGGATATTGTCACCGAACATGAAGTTCCAGTTACCCGTCGTTACCTGAATATCAGCACCCTGCCCACCAACGGCAAAATTGAAGGCCAGTTTTTCATTCGCTTGACGGAATTTATCCGCCCGACTAATTTTGCCCATTTCAGGAGTATTGCCATCTCCACCCAACCACTGGCTGTATTGCTTGTTCAGTGTGGTTTCGAGATCACTTTTCAGGCCACGGCTGCTGCGTTCATTTTGAGAGTCGAGATCAGTCAAGGTCTTATAGTCCACACTGCTGGTCAAATCGATACCAGACAGGTCACTGACATATTTCTTCGCACTTTCCAATGTCCATTGCTGATCCTGTTTAGTCAGCCAATCTGGTGAGTTAAACGATCCGGCAATGTCTTGCAATACACCAGAAATACGAGCTGCGCCACCAAATGGGTTAACCAACGGCGGTGTTGGAATGGATTTATCCAACATGACGATCAGATCGTTACTGCGCCCCGAGTTAAAACTGATGTTACGGTTGCCCACGAACAGTTGTGCGCCTTCCAATGCCTGATAGCCAGCAATATCAACACTGTGCTTGCTGTCACCATCGCCAATGTGAACCATCACGTTGTTATCACCAAAGGCCAGAGATTTAAAGCCGCCCGTACCTACCTTGATGCCCACATTAGTGGTTCCCCAGTTAACGATGGTAAATTCCCCATGACCAGCCTGCACCTGAATATTGCCGGAATAACTCAGTTGCTTATTTGATGATTCCGCTGGAATTACAGATTTATTTTCACCTTTTGCATGAGCTGGTTTTTTATGATCGACTTTTGGTGCATGGAACGTTTCTGCATTGTCCGCAATAGCGCCTTGCGCTTTTGCATCAACACCAGTCTGGCCTACGCGGGACAAGTTAATATCATTTTCAGAAATACCGCGACGGATTCGATCCGTATGGCTTTCCACTTCACCTTTATCATTCCACCCCAACACGATCTTGTTATCCGTGAGCTTGTGAACCCACTGCTCCCGCGCATCTTTCGTATATTTGCGGCCAATGTTGTCTACCGAAACTTCACTACTGCGCGCCGATACTGTGGTACGGATACCCTGCTTATCCAGTTCCGAAATAAAGCTGTGGGCAAAACCTTTTCGGTTGTCATCGCTGATCAAAGAACAACCCACGAGGCTGATATGGTCTGGTGTGCCGGCCTGTTTGAAATCAATACTGAATTGTTTCAGTTTCAGGGCCAGTTCATCCGCACTGTAACCGCTCATGCGCGTATGATTCTGCGTGAACTCTTCACGTCCATGTCCAACAATCTGCCAGCGTAATTTGCCGGACTGCGATTGATCACCGAATAGCGCCGCAGGATCACCATACACCACGCGATAATGACCTTTGGCATCCAGCTGAACAATCACGCTGGAATCAGGATGCTTACTTGCCAGACTTGCGGCTGCTTCCGCAGCAACAGGATCATTTTCCATCTGGATAATGATCTGATGGTTAAAGCGGCTGTCGCTATTTTCAGACTGTGGTTCGACATCAACATTTACCCAAGAGTCAACATCCTGGTTATTCACGCGAATATGATTTTCCGGCAAATTATCACCTGATGGTTCGCCCAATGGTTTTTTCACCAAATCAGTCGCATCAATACCCTTAAGTACCTCAGATTCATTAGGCTGAGTTTTCACATCAAACGCATCAGATAAATTATCCAGTGCAGATACTGCACTATTATCCTCTGCCGAAGCTTTGAGTATGAATTTGCCATTTTCCGAGTCAGCAACGACTTTATTAATATTCGACTGCACAAGATTAGCCGCCTGCTTGAAATTGTTACTTTCAACTTCAACCAGTACCTTCTCACCTTTTTTCGTCGTCACTTCCAACGTTATGGCATCGTCACTGTAATCAACTACACGCCCTGTAACATTTGAACCCAGCCTGAAGGTCTTACCCTGCTCTTTCAGCGCACGCAAGACGTATTGTTGTTCACCTGCACGCGCCTGTTGCCAGACTCCGTCATAATGAGTAATGGCGCTATCTTCAAACGTATTGTAGTTAACATAGAAACTTTGGTTTGCCTCCATGCTGGCTTCATATGTATAGCCAAACTTGGATTGATAGCCTGTTAGCATTCCCTTATGGAAGGAGTCCATAAAGTGTTCGAAGTCTTGATAGTTATCAAATGACTTGATACCAAAGTTAGGATCATAGAATGACCAAACAGTTTGATTTTCTTCTTTACGTACAACAACTGCCATTGCGTGGTCTTCAGACATAAAGGACATGTATGTCGTCTTATCCACATCACGTAACTGCCCCATCACCGACTCATAGCCAGCGATATCATTACTCAATGATCGGTCGATTCTATTTCCCGTCAGCCCATTGGCTTTCAATTTGCCACCATAAGCTTTATTGGCTTTATCACGGTCTACCAAATGGGACATATTTTGAGTTTGGCTATACTGCATTGATAGCAGGTCTTGAATTGCCGGACCGATATGTTGGCGACGATATTTATTAAGCAAAGAGGTCTCAACCGAATTGATATCATTCTTTTTATTCAAGCTATTGTCATTGTAGGCTTTAACCGCATCCGTCAACCAAGACAGATACGCTTTACCTCCACCCAGTCCATGTATCCGCTCTTCTATCAGATAGCGACCAGACAAGGCGAAACAAACACCTTCCAGAAACTCTTTTGACTCAGTGTGGTTCCCATTAGTCAGGAGCACATTGCCAATTTCTGGCACAAGTTTATCAAGATTCTGTAACAGTGATTCTCCCTGAGTGAAATGGAATGAGTATTTATCCAACTCTTTTCCATCTGATTTCGCATCAAACAGGGTGTAAAGCATTTTTTCCAGCAAGCCCGCTTTTACGCTGCCGTTTTCATGCCGAGGTTCGGAAAGTGCTGAAACAATCTGATCGGCATATTGGCTCATCAACCGACCGCTGGCTTCATGACCATAGAAGGTTTGTTCACCCGACACCTGATAACCTGCGACGACAAGTTTGGCACGCAGTTTTTCACCTTCTTTGCCCAATCCTTCGTTATCGGTCAACAGCATGATTGGTGTCTGCTTTGAGATACCTTGCAGGTTTTTCTCAACCGAAAACTGGCCATTGACCGCTTTCGCCAGAACACCGGTGATACCTGCTGGATTCGGTACTTCATGGGCAGTAATGGCTTTGGTCATACTTGGCATTGGCCTGTCAAGCAACAAACCGGAAACGGCCTGTCCGTTGCGTTCTGCATAACGGGCAAGATCTGCCGCCACTGCTCCACCCATGGAATAGCCATGAATAATGATATTTTCTGGCTTAATACCGCGGTCATTAACCAGATAGTTGAACATGGTACGGGCATCCTGATACAGCCCTTTTTCGTTTGGATGACCATCGCTAGAGCCATAGCCCCGCATGTTCACCGCCAGCATATCAATACCTTGTTTTTGGTAGTGACTTTGGATGATACTGGCCTGCTCTTCCGCCGATGAGCCGGAACCATGAATGAAAAGCACGACTTTTTTCGCCGAGCTATTTTCCACCAAGTCATGTTCACCCTGATCTTTTTGATCACCGTTATGGTAATAACCCGTCAGACGTCCAGCTTTACCTTGTAGTGTGATCTTATCCGCTGTACCTTTGGTGACAGCTTCATTCAATATTATCTGAGTGCCATCATCTACGTTACGGCGATTTTCTCTGGCACCGTAAAGCTCATCGTTAAGGAAGCGAGTTACCGGATTGAATGGCTCTCTGTCACGCGGTGGTGTACCGTCGTTATCAATGGCAATTTTTTCCAGCATCTCATCTTTTTTATCAGATTGACCCAATGCTTCCAGATCTTCGCCTACAACCCGTTTCGGCTTATGAAGGTTTGTTTCAACCTGAGCTTCCTGCAATGCCTGTGCAAAATTGAACAGCTCGGTTGGTGTCCAGACACCAAATTTTGGCCGCCATGAATGACCAATCACCTTATCGGCACCACCTGCTTTGAGCACTCTGGCAACAATGCTTGAGCAGTTATCGGTCAGGAGTTGATAACGGGTATCTGGGTTTTGGTTGATTTTCTGCCATTCCGCCTGCATTGCTGCCGCGTCCAATCCTGCCAGATTGATACGGAATACACGTCCCTGATCGCCCTCACTGGCCTTGAAGTCCTGAATATCGCTCAGCTCTCGTTCAGCAAACTGACGGATAACATTGGTGATGCGTTTTTCTGTCAGCTCAGGCGATTGACTGGCAGCCCTGCGCAGAGCCTCAGCAAAATCTTTGCCCACTTCAAACATGTCAACACCGCCATCTTCCCACTGTTTGATAAACGGTCGGGAAATCGCTTCCGGTACACCAGCGGATTGTAATAGATGAGGATTCGCCAGTGCAGCTATGGCAAAACTTTCACTGATATCCTTGAATTTTGCATCAATGCCTTTGGCTATCTGAAGTTTTTCAATAAATTTCTCCAGCTTGTATGTACCATCATTCAAGCCAAAGTTATCACTTTCCTCAGAAGCAACATCGTGTTTCAACTTTTTATTCTGGGCGGCCGGTTGACTCAGGTCACGCCAACGTATCCGCAAGTCAGGGTATTGCTCAGAAGAAACATCGAAAATATGGCCAAGATCAGAAGATTTGCCGCCTTTCGGCCACCAACTGACGTAATTTTTTTCGTTGAATTCTTCGGCATTATCAGCATTAATCTGGGTACGCCCTTGCCCAATTTGCAGGGCAGCGTGTCCCAATCGGCTGTGATCGCTGGGTTTCCAGACAAACAGAGTTGCACTGACCGGAGACAGTTGTTGTTCAATTGCCTGATGTATTTTTGTCAAGCCGGAGACATCGATACCCTTGCCGTCTTTCGACAACTCAGAGGCAGGCAAGTTTGAAAAGACCGAGTCAACCACTGATTGACCATATTCTTTGGTTACAGCAGCCTTGACCTGTTCAACGGCTTTTTCTGCACTTTCTGCTTTCGCCGAAATCTGAATATTGGATTTACCACGGGTAACAAAATCTCCCTGCTCATCAATATAAAGATGCTTAGAATCTTTCAGGTTGGCATTGCCCAGTTTGTTATATAACTCACTGAAACTATCCTTGCCTGAGTTTACAGTCAGCTCAGCAAGTACCAGCGATTCCTCCATGCGCACATTGATTTGTGACAGCAGATTTTTTAGTGCAGGCACGCGTTCTGAGTTTGGATGCCCCAACAAATAACCTTCAACCTGTTGATGTAAGTGAGTCAGTTTTTCTACTGCCTCAAGGTCATAATCTTCGCTGTTTTGCAGGGCGTTTTCATAGTTTTTGAGTGCTTCCAGTACATTACGATAACTGTCACCACGGATTTTGCCCGTAACGTAAGCTGCTTCCTTCAACTCACTTACCGACATCAGGTCAATTTTCGGTTTATATTTCCAGCTACCCTCTACTTTTTCAGCGATAATGCGGGTACGCCCGTGATCGAGGGAAATAATACGATCTTCTGACAAATACAATGATTCAGGCAGTTGGTCGTAATTTTCGTAGTTGGCAAGGATAAAACGCTCCACAGATTTGATTTGAGCTGAGTCGTTTGGATCTTCCACAATGATAGTCTTGGAGACGTCACTGTTATTACCCGGCCACGGGCGAACGTCAAAGCTTCCATCATCGGATTCACGCACCAGCAAATTACGTTCTGTACGTAATCCATAGAATGGCAGCGCTTGATTCAGCAGGTTGTCAATGGCACTGGTTTTAATATCCAGATCAATCAATGTATCTGGCCTATATTTATCGGGATTCAATGCCAGCAGTTCTTCCTGCTTTGCAAGACTAAGTGAATCAAAACGCGCTTTCATTTCCTGTCTGAGGTTATCGGGGATATCTGCATCTACACGCTCAAATCTTGGCACAGGGATATATTTTTCAGCGACAAGATCATTATCACTATCCAACCAGCGATAAATATCAGCCACTTTCTGTGCTCTGATGGCAACGGAAGATTCAGTTTCAGAAGTACTCACCGATGCTTGTTGAATATGTTCTTCACCCAGTGCTTTCAGTCCACTGAGATCCAGTCCCGAAATTTTCGGCGTGTTCCTGACCCATTCCGTTACGACATTCGCGGGCTGACTAACAGGTTGATTGGCTGGCGTTTCGGTATACACAGATGTCGGAGTAGAACTGCCAGACACGTTTTTATTTCTAGTGCGTATCCCCGCATTGATCTGCAAGCGATTTAAGGCTTCTTTGGCATTGTCAAGTTCGTTCAGATCTTCATCCAGATATTGCAATTCTTCGCTGAACCCACCATCAGCCTGAACGGTCGATTCAGGATTGATGTGACTCTTGGATTTTTCTGCTTGTTCAATGTCTTCAGAGTGGCTAGATTCATAAACTTTATCTGACAAATCACTACCCGTTACTCCTGTGCGAGTCGGCTTATAATTGTCATCAAGTTTCGAACCTTTAGCATTATTTTGTACTTGCTTGGTCTTACTGTCTGCCACGGATACTTCATGCTGACCGTGCTGTTCTGCTTTCTGCGAGGCTGATTTGCCATCACGTTCCGCCTGCTCAGCCCGTTGCTTATAGCTGATGGCTTCCGCTTCCCTGTTTTCAGCTTGGATACGAGCGTCTTTAATATCCAGATTGGCATTCTGATGGTTTTGTTCAGCCTTGAGCATCCCTACTTCTGATTTGGCAACTGCATCCTTGATCTCCCCCAGACGTCCTGCTGCCATTTTTTGTGAGTTATCCAATTGGTTACGTGCAGTCTCGCTTGCTTTGTCCAAATCGGTCTGAACACGTCCCAATAATCCATCCGCAAACTGATCACGCCATTGTTGACCGGATTCCCCATGATATGCAGCGTGGCTGTCCAGTGCTTCCAGACCCTTGGCTTTCGCCATCAGATCATCTGTCACCTCTTGGGCTTCGTCCTTGATCGCATCGCGTTGTTGCTCTCCATTGGCGTTCAGGGTATCCAGATCCGTGGCTTCCAGCTGTTTCTGTGTGCCAGAAACGGCTGCCAGTTGTTTATCTCTTTCCTGCTCTAAACGCTGACGATCAGCTTCCGCCTTTTCCTTATCCTGCAAGGCGTTATGGGCGGATTTGTCCTTCTGCATATGTTCAGTAATGGCACTGTCTGACATATAAGATGATGAAGTTGCAGAAACGTTATCCAGAACGTAACCCAAGCCATCATTCGAGCCGATTCCAGAAAATCCCAGTAGGTTTTTGCCCGCTTTGGCGGTTAAAGTCAATGTCTTGTTTTGCCACTCACTTTTGCCATTGGCGGCCGCATAAACAACCTTACCATTCCACCACACTTCCAGCCCGTTATCGGCAGAGCTGCCAGCGCGCCTTGCAAAATCGAATTTGACGGTAATTTCTTCACCCGCTGTCAAATTCTGGATATTCTGACAGATAAGCGTGTTTCCATTGACATCAAGCTCACTGACACGATCGCCATGCCCTTCAGCACTGAGGCCATATGACTTAGCTGAATAACTGGCTTCAATGCCATTGGTATATGTCCATCCCTTGGCGCCTTGTTCAAAATCACCATTGACGATCAAGTTGCGTGACTGATTTGGATTCAGGCGTTTTTCATTGCCGAGTGTATTCTCGATACTACCAGTATCCGGGGTATCAACGCCTGTTACGGAACCTTTCAGGCTGTCTTTCAAGTCAGAAGTGACTTCATCCATTTCTGTCAGCTTAAAGCCATTCAGAGAGGAAACTTCCGGCAGATCAATGGCTCCGCGTCCTTTATGGATTCCTGATGTATTGGCCTCATCGCCATTCACCAGATAATTGATGCCCTGACTACCCGCGCTGCCAAGCACTGTCTGCTTGATATTATCGAACAATGCATTCAGTTTATTGCTCTGGGTATTGCTTTCCGCCACGGCAAGGCTATAGAAATCACCGTTACCCACCTGAATTGCCACGTTGTTACGAGCATAAGAGGCATTGATATTCAAGCCATCACCCACATGGATATTGGCATTACCCTTACCTTTCATGACTGAAACATTCAGGCCGTCACCCACACGGGTATTAACGTTGAATTTGCCCCAAGCCACATTGACGGAAACACCATCACCCACTTTGGTGTTGATATTCAGGTCACCATGAGCAGCAGTCACACTAAGACCATCACCCACAGTGGTCGTGATATTGCCCTTGCCTTTGGCGGCCGTGACCTGCATACCATCACCCACTTTGGTGACAATATTGCCCTGACTCCATAAAGCATTGAAGCTATCCCCATCACCGATTTGAGTCACAATATTGGCTTCGCCCTTGGCGAGCACGACATTGCGGCCATCACCCACTTTAGTGATGATATTGGCCTTGCCCCAAGCGCCAGTGTAGTCATCACCATTATAGACATGGGTCACGATGTTAGCTTGCCCTTGAACAACGGTAACTTCCTGACCATCGCCGACTTTGGTAATGATATTCGCATCACCTTTGGCAAAGTTATAGCGCTCACCGTCACCAACATGGGTTATGATATTGGCTTTGCCCCAAGCCACATTGATGCCCGATCCATCACCGATTTTGGTGATGATGTTGGCTTCACCTTTCGCAAACCCGACCGTAGTACCGTCACCAACATGAGTCATGATATTGCCGATTTTGGAAATCAGCAGACCGACTGTGGTTCCATCACCCACTTTGGTCAGAATATTGCCTTTGCCAGCCAACAAGGCCGCCGTAGTGCCATCACCGACATGGGTTACTACATTGGCTTCAGAAGCCGCCACAACTCCCATGAAATCATTACCGACTTTCGTCACGATATTGGCTTTGCCTAATGCCAGTACACCCGTCAGGCCATCACCGACATGGGTCATAATATTGGCTTCGCCAAACATAGCAGCCAGAGTTGTACCATTACCCACTTTTGTCATGACATTGGCAGTACCAGCAAGCAGGCCGATGCTAGTGCTTTCTTCATCCTTACGGACAACGTGAGTATAAATATTGGCTTTACTCACCATCAATGCCACAGTCAAACCAGTGCCGACTTTAGTCAGTACACTTGCCCCACCGATCATGGCGGCAAAGGTTGAACCATCACCAATCTGGGTAAAGATATTGCCTTTGCCAATCATGGCAGACAGCGCATCACCGTTACCGACTTTGGTCGCAATATTTCCTTTGGCGATCATCAAGGCAACACTCGTGCCATCACCAATGTGTGTGTATACGTTGCCGAGCGCCAGCATCAATGCCAATGCATCGCCCTTGCCGACTTTGGTAAAGACATTGCCAGCTCCACCCATCAGCGCCCAGGCATTTCCTTCACCAACATGAGTGAAAATATTGCCCGCACCGATCATGGCCGCAATCGTTGTGCCATTACCGGCTTTGGTGAAGATATTACCTGCCGCAGCCATTACGCCCAGTGTTTGCCCATTGCCTACATGGGTCAAAATGTTGCCGAGGCCCAACATGATGCCAGTGGTATCGCCATTGCCGACTTTGGTCAGAATATTCGCACCACCCAGCATAATACCGGTGGTTTTGCCATTGCCGACATGGGTCAGGACGTTGGCTCCACCGCCCATGACAGACAGAAGGTCGCCTTTGCCCTTTTTCGTCAGGACATTTGTGCCACCCAGTGCAATTGCCGACGTATTTGAGGATCGGGTATTTGATGAGTCGGCATTAGAAGTATCAGTATCATCACTGATATGGCTAATGATATTGGCACCGCCAAACATGGCTGATTCCAGATCACCTTCACCGATTTTGGTCAGGACGTTTGCGCCGCCCACAAGAATAGAGGAAACGTCACCATTCCCCACTTGAGTCAGGATATTGGCTCCACCAACACCAGACCACAATGCGTCACCGTTGCCAATCTGGGTATGGGTATTGAAACCACCGCCCATAGCGATTCGGCTATCACCATTACCTTTATGGATGGAGATATTACCTACTGCCAAAAGATGGGCAAGATAGCGGCCATCGCCAACGCGAACCAGTACGTTTGCCGCTCCGCCGGCATTGACTTCCATATCACCACGTAGCCCCTGATGAAGCAGTACGTTGGCAATACCGGCACCATTGAACTTAAGATTGCCTTCTTTGCCTTTTTTGATGATGACGTTCGCACCACCAGCACCGTCGAATTCGGTGTTACCAAACTCAGAGCTATGTTCAATCACATTAGCAATGCCGGCACCTTTAAAACTGACATTGCCTTGGGTGACGTTGGATTTGATGATATTGCCACCACCTGCCCCTGCATAATGAATATCACCAGAACTGTCACCGCTGACAGTTGCCGATTTGAACAGATCAAGCTCACTGTTTTCATGCATATCAGGCACACGACTGGCAGTTGTGCGCACAGCATTGACGCTGTAATGAATATCACTCAGCGAGTAGCTACCGGTTCCCATATCGTGATAACCGTTAGCATAAGAGATATTTTCGTTCGCCAGATTTGCTGTATGGTTACCTGCTTTATACCAAGGGCGGGCGATATATTGCAGCGTTCCTGTTTTTGGATCGTTCCTCAGCTCAACCACCACGACCTTGGTATATCCGTCATGTTGCTTACCATAAACATAGGTGTTTGACATCCGGTTGGATTTCACCGCCTTCACATCAATGGTGGTTCCATCGCGGTAAATAGCATAACCGCCCATTTTGGCGTCAGACAAGGTGATATCTGCCGCGTCAATCTGGACACCATTGCCATAATTCACCCATTCGTTTTCTGTCAGTTTTTTCTCAACCGCATAAACCGTTACCTGTTTCCGTTTTTCAACAGACAGGTTTGACAATGTGTAAGCGCCATCCTCACCGACAGAATTAAAGCCACCTTGAGTAGAAATATCTTGTTTTTCCAGCCCCTTGAGATGCTTCCCTTCTTTATACCAAGCTGTCGATAAGTATCTCAGTTTGCCAGTTTCAGGATCATTGCTGAGCTGAACTTTGTTGATTTTAGTGTGAGTACCATCCTCAAATGCAAACAGGTAAGTATTCGGCTCCCGTGTGAATTTAAGCCCCATGACCTGATGGGAATCGCCAATCCACGTACCGCTCATAGTTGCATTGGTCAGCACAACCTCTTCGGCCTTGGCATATTCCATCCTTTCGCTGCCGAAGTCATTGGCTGTGCCCTTGCGGGTAATCTCGTTATAGCCACCCACGCCAGAGAACTGGATATTACCGTGCGCCACGTCAGAATAAAGTTTGTTATAACCGCCAGCGCCTTCGAACTTAATATCGCCATGAGTTTCGGAATAAACATCATCCGTCTGACGAATACGTTCAATAAGGTTAGAAGCACCAGCCCCCTGCAAGGAGACATTACCAATTTTTCCCTGACGGACAATATGGTTAGCGATCCCTGCCCCTTTAAAGTCAATATTGCCACTCTCAACCCGTGAGCTGATAATATTTGCCGCACCAACACCGTCAAAGGTTACGTTGCCGCGGGAGTCTTGATAGCGGTTGGACCATGTACGGTCAATCTTGTTTCCGCCACCAGCCCCTTTATAAGAAAAATTGCCCTGATTGGTTTCATGCCAGATTTCGTTATACGCCCCGGCACCATCAAAGCTAATATCACCCTGCAAGCCTTTGCGGGTGATACTGTTATATCCAGCAGCCCCAGAATAAAAAATGCCGCTTTTTTCACCGGTGTGATTTATTTTCACCCCACCGGCTACCCCTTCAAATCTTATCGGTCCACTCTGTGTTTTATTGATTGAAGTGAAACCACTTCCCCCTTTTACCGTCAGATCGCCGCCTGTATCATTGACGTTCAGATACCCGGCAGCACCTACAATAGTGTCATGACCCCAGGTTGTATTGACGGTCGCACCAAGAGAGCCGACGACGATATAGTCATTTCCGCCATAAGCATTTATGACCCCACCAACACCGATGGCATGTATTGTGTTTCCTTCGTTATCATCTTCGTATCTACCGGTAAAGAAATATTCTGTACTCCGGTTGGATGATTTTCCCATAAAATAGTCCTGGTATTGAGCATAAATTAAACAACAAACCACTGTGTCCGACGGATACAGCGGTCATTTTGAACATCCAGAGTTCCCCTGACAGTGCAGGCTTTTTGTCCTTTCCATGCAGCAAACACCCGACGACGGAGATCGTAGGCAATTTCACGGGCATGTCCGAAAGGCGCAATCATTTCCGGAAAAAAGATATGCTGGCCGGAACGCCAATCTTCCCGCGAAATTTCCCGCTCACCGGCAAGGATCGCTTTTCGGCTGCTGTCAGACAAAAAAGCCCAATTACAAAAAGCAACTGGGCGTTGGTGTTCATCTTGGTAATAGCAAAACTGATTGAGCTGGAATGAAGGCAAAATGCGTTGTTGCCATTCAGCAACTAAATAACGCCGATGCAAGGGGGAGTGTTGACAAAGCAACATCACCCCACCAATCATTGCCTGTATTTCAGTCGTATTCAGTGTTGCCGATTGATGTTTGATCATCATGGACTAGCAACTACCTGATAGAATTTTGTTGATATTATTTTGATGTATCAGAATGACGCTTTGAGCGCTTTTTTGATTCAGCCGTTTCCGGGGCAATCGTTTCTTGATAAATGGCTTCTTGATCAATGACTTCTGGATCAGTTACTTCTGGAGCAGGTAAAAAACCAGCGGCGATCAGTTTATTGAGTTCAGCTTCCATTCTTGGATCTTCAAGCATACTTTTAACCATGGAAACCATATACATAAAACCAGAAGCAGGCATATGAATAACTTGTTTTAATTGTAATTCCTGATCATTTTCTGCCAGCGTGCCATTTGCCATTCGATTAGGCTCTTGCCCTACAAAATAAAGGGAGAATACGCCTTTGTTATAATTAACACTTGAGATAGTTTGAACAAATTTTTCAGACATAGCATTATCCATTAAATAAATATTTATTTAACATTAAATTAATATTTATTTAATGTTAAATTTGCATTAAATTAAAATGATTAAATCATAAATGAACCCATATTCATCATGGTCTCATTTATGATTAAACCTTATTGCTACGACTACATTATTACAGCTACATTACTACGGCTACCTGAATAAGCTAAAGTAATTCAGCTTACCTTTATCTTTCAAGGTACTACTATCTTTCAAGGTACTACTCTCTTTCAAGGTGCTGCTTTCAAGCTCTATCTAAAATGGCAAGTATAGTATGAACTCATTGAGTATGGAGCGATAAATCAAATGGCCCACCGACCGCGGTTTACCAGTTATGTTAGGATATCAGTTACTTTGAACAAAAATATATCCATTTATATGATAAAATCAACAAATAAATAGAAAAATGTCTGTTTAACCTCTACATTTAGTCCCAATTACCAACACTCATATATTCTTTGATAACAGATAATATCCTTTAATAAATTTATTAAAATTACTTAATAGATAAACACCTCACTCGTTTTCAGGTTATTTTTTTAATCAAGATATTTATTTAAAGTAGATTTAATTTAATGAATGAAACAGAAAAAACAACAATATCATTAATTAATTTAATAATTATGATATCTAATGGAAAGCATGCAGACACATCAAATAAAAACTTAAACAATAGTGATGATTATATTTCTGCTCTAAACAAAATACAAAAAGAATGCAATATTAAAATAAAAAATAAATACTCTATAAATAAGAAGTTAGCCAGCATTTCCTTACCTGCCGTTTTGTTCAGCAATGATGGACAACCTTTCATTTTGGCAAAATATGATGAACAACGGGTATTAATCCAGAAACCTAATCAAGACATCCCAGAGATATTAAATAAAGAAGAATTTATCAATGTATGGAGTGGCCGGTGGCTAAAAATAAAACAAAAAAACAGCCAATTTAATATTCGCTGGTTCATTCCTGAATTTGTCAGGCAAAAGAAAAACCTTACGGAGATACTGCTGTTTTCCTTCGTTTTACAGATTCTGGCGCTTATCTCTCCTTTGGTTGTGCAAGTTGTCATGGATAAAGTGCTCGTTCACCAAGCACTTTCTACATTGGATGTGCTGATTTTTGGGCTGGTGGCGGCCGGATTGATCGAAGTCATTCTGCGGGGGTTACGTGAGTATCAGTATGCCCACACCGCTAACCGGATTGACATAAAACTCGGATTGAAGCTGGTTAAGCACTTGTTTGGCCTACCATTGCTGTTTTTTAAAACCCGTCAAGTGGGCGCGATTGTGACACGAGTGCGGGAACTGGAAACGGTTCGGGAGTTTTTAACCAGCTCCATGTTCACACTGTGTATCGATGTTCTGTTCATGTTTGTATTTATTTATGTCATGAGCCTGCTGTCCGGTATGCTGACGCTAATCTTCCTGCTTACTATTCCCTGCTATGCCCTGCTTGCTTGGTGGGTAACGCCAAAAATTGAAAAAGCGGTGGAAAAACAATTCACTCATGCAGCAATCAATACTTCTTTCCTGACCGAAACCGTTGCAGGTGCCGAGACACTGAAAAGTCTGGCCGCTGAACCCCGTTTTATTCGCCGCTGGGATAGCCAGACCGAAAAAATGGTCAGCACCAGTTATGATGTACAGCAATGGGATAATCGTTCCGGTCATCTGGTGATGATGCTGCAAAAAGTCACTAGTGCTGTCATTATCTGGCTGGGCGCTTCGGAAGTGCTTTCCCTGCACATGACCATTGGTCAATTAATTGCTTTCAATATGATGGTCAGCCATACCCAACAACCTCTGGCTAAGTTGGTGCAACTCTGGGGGCAATTTATCCGTTCACGCATTGCCATCGATAAGCTGGGAGATATGCTGAACCTGCCAACCGAACAGCAATCAGGCAACGAACAGGTTGCATTGCAAGGCGCTATCTCATTCTCCGATGTCGTCTTCCGCTACCAACCCGACCTCCCGACAACCATTAACCGTTTCGCGCTGGATATTCGGGCGGGTGAAACCGTGGGCGTAGTCGGAACCTCTGGGTCTGGAAAAAGTACTCTGGCACGTTTGCTGCTACGCCTTTATACCCCGGAAAGTGGCACGATCACGCTGGACGGCATTCCTTTGCAAAATTTCAATATTGAGTCCATCAGGCAGCAGATCGGTATCGTTCTGCAAGAAAACTTTTTATTTAATAAAACCGTATATGAGAATTTGTCCCAATCATGCCCTGATACTCCGTTATCCGCAGTGATTGAGGCGGCAAAGCTGGCAGGGGCACACGATTTTATTCTCAAATTGCCGATGGGATATGACACGGTGATCGCCGAAGGAGGGCAATCTCTATCAGGCGGTCAGCGACAACGGTTAGCCATTGCCAGAACCCTGCTGTCAGATCCCAAGGTCCTGATCCTTGATGAAGCCACCAGCGCACTGGATGATGAATCACAAGCCATCATTCAATCCAACATGGCCGATATTGCTCAAGGCAGAACCGTTATCACCATTGCCCATCGGCTCTCCACGGTACGTCAATGTGACCGGATCATTGTATTGCACCAAGGGCAAATCATTGAACAAGGTAGCCATGAACAGCTTCTGCAACAAGGCAAACACTACCGGAAGCTCTGGCAGTTGCAGCAAGAGTTAAAACAAGAAGAGCTAAAACCAGAAACAAAACAGGAGGAGCCTACACGTGCTTAAGGCTATCTTACGTAAAGGGATCAAACGGTTACGTACTGCTCCCCACCATTATGATTTTTTACCGACACACTTGGCATTATCACAACGCCCGCCTTCCCCGTTTGCCCGTTATACGGCAATAACGCTGAGTATTGGTGTTCTGATTGCCTTGCTATGGGCCTATCTGGGAAAATTGGATGTGCAGGCAACCGCAACCGGACGTTTGATCGCTTCTGGTCGTTCCCAAATCATTCAGGCTTATGAGCAGAGCCGCCTGATTGCTATTCATATCACAAATGGTCAGCATGTTGAGAAAGGTATGCCACTGCTTACGCTCAATACGCTTGGCGTCAATCAGGATATTACCCGTTTGATCGAGCAACGTGAATATCTGATGGAAGAGGAAATCCGTTATCAGGCACTGCTTGGAAAGCATGAGCCGAAATCCCTGCCGCTTTTCCAGCAGCAATCCGCAGAAAAACAGGAAAAAATTCTGGCTCATTACTCTCACGAAAGGCAAGAGTTCGACGCAATCGTCACCAATATCCACGCAGAAATGGAAGTGAACCTGACTTCTCAAAAAGCACGGAGTAGCGATATACGCTCATTGACCAATCTGCGCAAAAATATCAACCAGCGCTTGCAGGCCCGCAAGACATTGAGCCAAAAGCAGGTTATCAGCAAGGTGGAATATCTGGAGCAAGAAAAGGAATTGCTGGAAACAGAAAGGCTGATTGCTCAGCAAAAATCGGAACTCAATATTCTGATGACGCAATACAAGAGTCTGGAGGAACGCTTAAAAAGCATCAAAATACAAAAAGAGCGGGAATGGTTTGAGAAAAGAAAACAGGCAGAGATGCAATTGGCGGTCATAAGACAGGAAATTTCTAAAATGCAAGAGCGGGAAGAACTTGAGGTTGTGCGTTCTCCCGTAACAGGTACAGTTCAACAATTAAGTGTCCACACTCTCGGCGCAGTTCTGCAACCCGCCCAGAATTTGATGGTGATTGTTCCTGATGAACATGTACAACTTGCCGAAATCCAAATCCTGAACAAAGATGTCGGTTTTGTACATCCTGGTCAGCACGTCACCGTCAAAGTCGATGCTTTCCCTTATACCCGCTATGGCACGATTGAAGGGGAATTACTCAGCGTTTCACGGGATTCCACCAACGATGAGCGGCTGGGTCTGGTTTTTCCCGCACAAATCAGCCTCAAACAGAACAATATTATGGTCGATGGGAAACCCGTCGAAATTACGGCGGGTATGTCCATTGTTGCGGAAATCAAGACGGATCAGCGAAGAGTGATTGATTATCTGCTCAGCCCGATTCAGGAATACCAATCTGAAGCATTGAGGGAAAAATAATCATGGCTGACGCTTTTTCCTTTACCAGTAATACAGACAAAAACCACGACAGCGAAATCAGCAATTATGCGCTGGATTGCATCGCCCATTTAGGGAAACAGTTTCATAAAGTGGCCTCTGTCGAGCAATTGCACCATGCTCTGGGGCTGGATTCCCTTGCACTAACAGAACCACAGCTTCGTGAAGCTGCGGATGCCATTGGGTTGCACAGTAAATTTGAATGCCTGACATCTGATACGGCTGCCACATTACCTTTACCTGCGTTGATTAAATTAGATCAGCGCTGGTGGGTGTTGTCAGAAATCCGTCCTGACGCATTTAGTGTGTTCGATCCCACCACCGGAAAATACGAAGTACATGCGTTGATTCCTTCTACACATGGTGAATCTAAACATAGTGAATCTAAACATGGTGAACCTAAACACGGTGAACCTAAATATAATGGGCAAACAAATCCTGACGAATATGATTTTCAGGGATATAGCGTACTGCTTGTAGCTGACAAATCCCTGACCAAGCAGGAAATCAAATTTGGCTTAAGCTGGTTTTATCCCTCCATTTTCAGGCAAAAAAACCAGTTACGGGACATTTTTCTGTTTGCTATTGTGCTGCAAATTTTTGCGCTGGCATCCCCCTTGCTATTTGAAAATGTCATCGACAAGGTGCTGGTTGGGCGGAGTATTTCCAGCCTGCATATTCTGGGGATGGCGATGCTGGCTCTGGCATTGGCGGAACCCCTGTATGGCTTCCTGCGCAATACTGTGTTCGGGCATATGGCGAGTCAAATAAATGCCGAACTTTCCGGCAGGCTGTATCGCCATCTGGTGGGATTGCCCCTGCCCTATTTCAAACAACGGCAAACAGGGCAAATTATCGCCAGAATCCGGGAAATGGCACAGATCCGCCAATTTTTGACCGGCTCGACCCTCATGCTGTTGCTTGACCTGATTTTCATCATTCTGTTTCTGGGTGTGATGTTCCATTATTCCTCCCTGCTGACATGGATCGTAATCAGTTCGCTGGTTCTCTATTTTTTGCTCTGGATTACCGTTGGGCCAATCATTCGAAGCAAAGTAGAAAAGGAATATGAAGCCGATGCCAATGCCACCACCTTCCTGACAGAAGCTGTTACGGGTATTGAAACCATCAAAACTACCGCAACAGAAAAACGTTTTTTGCACCAATGGCAAAAAGTATTAAGTCAGCAGTTAATCCGACGTTTTACTGCCCAGAAAAGCGGGCTGGCAGCGGGGCAAGGGATCGAGCTGATCCAAAAAGTGGTTGCCGCTCTGCTGCTTTGGTGGGGAGTCCGCAGTGTGCTTAATGGCGATTTGTCTCCCGGTGAACTAATTGCTTTTAATATGCTGGCAGGGCACGTTACCCAACCCATCCTGCGATTGGCACAAGTCTGGCAAGACTTTCAGCATACCTTGATCGCCCTGCGCCGGGTAGGGGATATTCTTGATGAACCGATGGAAAACAGTAAACAGGGGCTGGCATCGGCACCTGATCTGGCGGGCCAGATTGAGTTCAGAAATATACGTTTCCGCTATCATGCCGATACGCCGGAAGTGCTGGCAAATCTGTCACTGGACATTAAGGCAGGGGAATTTATTGGCATTACGGGGCCATCGGGTTCCGGCAAAAGTACACTGACACGATTGTTGCAGCGCCTATATGTACCACAACACGGACAAGTATTGGTGGATGGCATGGATTTAGCCATTGCTGATCCTGTATCACTGCGCCGTAATATGAGCGTCGTCTTGCAGGAAAGCATTCTGTTTTCCGGCAGCATTGCGGACAATATCCGCTTGTGCAAACCCAATGCCAGTGATGAGGAAGTCTGTAAGGCCGCGACACTGGCTGGTGCCACTGATTTCATCAATGAGTTTCCACATAAATTTGCACATCCGGTTGGTGAAAAAGGATGCAGCCTTTCTGGCGGACAACGGCAGCGCATCGCATTGGCAAGGGCACTGCTGAATGATCCCAAGATTCTGATCCTTGATGAAGCCACTTCCGCACTGGATTATGAATCTGAAGCAGCCATCATGAGTAATATGGATGAAATATGCCGAAACCGCACCGTGATTAGCATCGCTCATCGGCTGAATACCATCCGCCATGCCGATAAGATTTTCGTTTTAGATCTGGGGAAAATCGCTGAATCAGGTTCACACGATGCTCTGGTGCAACAAAATGGTTTATATGCACAACTTTGGCATCAACAAACAAAATAATGTAATTAATTTATTATTACTTTGGTTACTATTTTAATTGCTATAAAAAAGAAATTCATTGAAGACATGAGGCTTGTTTCACCTTAAAATTAATTTCATAAAGAAATTAACACAGCATCATAAGATGTTCTTAAGGAAGAGAATATAACTATGAAACAAGTCTCTATTACAGCATTGGTTTTTTCTCACACATCTGTAACATCGGTTGCCATGCCGATTGAAATTCTCACCATCGCCGCCAATGCCATTGGCGGCCCAGTTCCTCATGTCAGCATTATCTCTCCGACTAATCAGGGAATGATCAGTCAAAAAATCAATAATATAGATAGCCTGTTTATGGATTCAGATCCCATCGCCCACGATTCTCTTTACACTTCTCTCGATTACGAACAGCAACCCGATATTATTCTGGTCGGTTCACTGGGTTTCCCTGAGTGGGAACCACGGCATTGCACATCGGAAATCATTGCGTGGCTTAAAACAATGGATGAAAAGCACATCCCTATCGTTTCAATATGCTCAGGCACATTTATGCTTGCTAAAGCAGAATTATTAAACAACGGCGCCACAATCCACCCTTATTTTTCCCCTGAATTCAAAAAACTTTTCCCTCATATTCCCCTTTATACCGACAAAAAAATTATCAGCGATAACCACCGTTTCTGTATCTCCAGTGCCTATGGCTGCGGGAGCTGTATGTTGAATATCGTTGAGTTGATGTACGGACAATATGCCAGAGAACAATGTGCAAAATTTCTGTTAGACGAAAATGACCATCAAACCTCGTTCAATTCCGCCTGTTTTACCCCTTATCGCCAACATACCGACTCGCTGATCCATAAACTGCAAGACTGGATGCATACTTTCCCTTCTGAAATTTTATCTGTCGCCGATTTAGCCAATAAAATTCATCTTTGCGAACGACAAATGAAACGTCGCTTTAAGATCGCCACAGGAAAAACACCAATCCAATATATCCAACAGCTCCGTCTGTCACAGGCAAAGCATTGGTTGGAAAAATCCCAGAAATCCATTGAAGAAATCAGTCATGAGGTGGGTTATGAGGATACACGTTATTTCAGGGAATTATTCAAACGTTGCAATGGCGTGACGCCAAAAGAATACCGACAAAAATATCATCACTGACGGAGTTTTTCTGCACACAAATTTTGCACTCTGTAAATAATCAGCAACACTAATAGGTGACACGTTTTCTTACCCTCAAAAGCCTATCCTTGTAGGTTTCCATTATGGGACAGGCTCTTCATCGCTTTCTGGAGATGAATACCATGTTAAAACGCAAGTACCTAACCCAACCTGAGATAGAAATATTGCTCAGTGAGCTGGGTAAATATGTACATGCAGAACGCAATATCTGCATGATGTTTATGGGATTTATTCACGGTTTCAGAGTATCCGAACTGTTGAGCCTGAAACTGTCTGATGTGGATTTGGACGGCCGCAGCCTGCGTGTTCAGCGCCTGAAAAATGGCTTTTCCACCATTCACCCGATAGTGCCGCGCGAAGTCCAGCTTATCCGCCATTGGCTGGTGGAACGGCAAAATTATTTACCCAAAACACGATCACACGAACAACTCGCAGATGAAGACGTTGACTGGCTATTTCTCTCCCGCAACGGGCAACGCATGTCACGCCAGCAGGTTTATAAAATCATTCGCCAGACCAGTCAAAAGGCCAAATTGTCGATTTGCGCGAATCCGCACATGCTGAGACATGCCTGTGGTTATGCTCTGGCAGACAACGGTGTCGATACCCGGCTGATTCAGGACTATTTAGGCCACCGGAATATTCGTCATACTGTGCGTTACACCGCGAGTAATGCGGGTCGGTTTGAGACGATTTGGCATGAAAAAGGAAAACGCAAAAAGTTAACAATTAGTACCAAACTGTCAAGTCACCTAAAACAGCTCTTTTTAAACTTAGTTTATTTTTCCTCTGCTTACAAAAATCATCCTAATCTATTGATTATTAACAATAAAATTTAATTTATGTTTTTACCCCCTCAATAATTCTCGCTGATTATTTCTTATTGATTTTTATAAAAAATTATAGGCCCGTTTTTAAATATTCCATTCCGAAAGAACAATTCTCTGAATCAATCAATTTATGATGGTCATTTTGTCCATCACATGGCTTTTTTTAGATGAATCATCCTAAGTTGACAGTTTGGTACTAAATGTCAACTCACCGTGTAAATAACAATATGTGAGTAACAACATGGGGATAGCAACACCGCTCTGGGATGAGTCAATGGCATCGGCGTTTGGTAACGCCTGATGGAGATCGTGTTGATTCTGAAGGTTGATAACTATGCTAAAGAAACAAAACAAGCCGTGGACAGATAAGCAACGCCATCGCCTTAAGCGGGTGGCGTGGATGAATATCTTTGCGCAGGTTGCCTTTCCTGTGGTCGGCGCTTTTACGCCCGCACTGGCGGTGGGCGATGAAATTGAGGCACCTCAGTCCTCATCCAATGAGCGGCTGGCAGAGAGTTTGCGGCAGGCTTCTGTGCCTGAAACACCGGCAAACGAGACGGAACGCTGGCTGGCAGGGGCCGCTTCCCGTGCCGCGGGGATGCTGAAAAGCGGCAATCTTGTCGAGAGTACCAAAAACCAGTTGCGCGGCCTGGCGGTCAGTGAAGCTAACCAAACGTTGCAAAACTGGCTGCAACGTTACGGG
>NZ_JAQRFI010000026.1 GCF_028598805.1 Xenorhabdus yunnanensis
GCCGCAACCGCTATCTACGGCGACCAGCCGTCAGGCAATCAATGCGCAACTGATTGCTAAAGCCAACGCGCAGGCCAGTGCGGGCAGCAGTCTTGCCGGGTTAAAATCCCAGTTAAGCGGGTTTACCACGGCAAGGCAAAACGCCTTGCAACATGTGACGGATGCCCTGAATGGCATCAAGGATAAATCGGCCAGTGTCTGGGCGTTCTCAGGGAAAGGGGACGGCGTCCATTTGGCCGAAAAGTTGCGACAGAATATCCCCGAACCGGACGCCGTTTACACGCTGGCGGTTCTGTTTGCCGGGGACGATATCCGCCCATTAGAAAAGATGCTACACCATGAGCCAAATTATCACCCTCGCCCTTGATGGCGAGGCCATTGCGTTAAAAAGTCTCACTGTCACCCCCTCCATGATGTTTCAGGATCAAGACCAGAGCGGCCAGTCTTCCAGTACCGCCGTGGCCGAACAAGGCATCAAGCCGAAAGAACTGCGCATCACGGGCATTATTCCCTTTACCGAACAGAAAACCCTGTCGCGCCTGTTTGCATTGGCAGAAGCCAAAGACAATGGCAACCTGAAACGCTACCGGGTGGCCAACCTGACCGCACAGGCCATCAATTTTCGCATCGGCACCTTTACGGGCACGATGGATGCCAGCAAGGTGGACGGTAAACAGGCATGGCAGGTGACCTTTACCTTAAGGGAACATCTGTCCGTAGCGGAAAAACGCGATGCCCGTGCCACCGGTTCCATTCAGGCTAAAAAACAGACCGGACAAGGGGGCGCGAAAGCCGGGGAAGACCCGGAAAAATTAAGCTGGTTTGAACGCAAGGTATTGAAACCCATTAACGACAGCATCGGGGGCGTAGGTGAATGAAACCCATCCAGCGGCTCTGCTTATCCGGCGATGAGGTGCATGTGGTGGATGTCAATCTCATGCTGGAACTGTCTGCCTGTGGCCGGGGCTTTATCACGGCGGAGACGACCACCGATTACACCGGGAAACTGGTACGCCTTGATGTGGGTTATCCAGATTTGGTGCTGCGCTGGTTTACCGGGTATGTGGAACGCGCACAACCCGCCCAGAACGGCTATCAGCGCTTGTTTGTCCGTGAACTGGTTGGCGTGTTTGATAAGGCGTGGCCGTGTTCATTTCAGCACCCGACGTTACGCCAGATGGTGGCGTGGTTGCAGGAACACAGCGGCCTGACGTTCACCTTACCGGATGCCCCTTATACCAATAAACCCATTCCGCACTATACCCATAATGGCACGGGCTATCAGTTACTGGGCAGTCTGGGGCCGCTTTTTACCATTGAAGACTATATCTGGCATCAGTTGCCGGACGGTTCGGTCTATCTGGGCAGTTGGGCGCATTCGATGTTTAAGGATAAACCCGCTGAAATCCCCAATGAATTCAGCCAGAGTCAGTCGGCAGGCAATGCCATGACCCTGCCGATGATCCAATCCCTGCGCCCCGGCTTTGTGGTCAATCAGCAGCGGCTGACCAAGGTCAACCTGTTGAATGAAAACATGAGCATCACATGGCAGCCAAAAGGCCAGACAGAGAACAAAACCCCTGCCCAGCGCCAGATTGATGCGGCTTACCCTGAATTATCCGCCGGGCTGCATTTACCCCAATTTGCCCGCATTGAGGCACACACTGAAAGCACGGCCAGCGGCGATATGTCTGACCCGTTCCGCCCCCGCTATGCGGTTGATGTGCAATTGCTGGATGATAACGGCAAAGATGCCGCCGCCCCGGTTTATCGTGCCGTGCCGCTGCCTTTGCCCATGGCAGGCAGTGAATCGGGGATGTTCCAGTATCCGCCCATTGGCACCGTGGTTGAGATTGCATTTGAGGGCGGCAGGCCAGACAAGCCTTTTATCCGCCAGACCTTAAGCCAGGGCAACACCCTGCCCGATATTAAGCCGGGTGAACAATTGCAGCAGCAGCGGGCGGAAGTCTCGCAACGGATCACACAGGAAGGAAGCTGGATACGCCAGACTGACCAGACCATCAATGAATCGTCGATGCACCGTGAAATCAAAGCTGACACGGAAACGCGCACGGTGGTAGCACGGGACACCACGGTACAGGCGACGGATAAAATCACGGTCTTGGGCACGTCCACGCTATTGGCGGGCGCTGTCCAGCAAATCGCCGAGGGTGACTACAGCGTGGCAACCTCATCGAATTTTGTGGTCAGTGTCGGGAAAGAGGCCACTATCGACGTCGGCCAAAAGCTGATAGAGAAAATCGGCCTGCTTAAGCAGAGCATTGCCGGAGTCAAACAGGAAATTGTTGCACCCGTGGTCTGGGTGGGCAGCCAGCAACTTAACGTCATGACCCTGATGTTAGACACACTGGATGTGGTCAGGGAACTGGCGGAACTGACCGCCGCCCATACCCATCACAATACAGGCACACCGCAGAACGCCAGCGCTATCAGAGGCACCGCCCATAAATCTGAAGGACTGAAACAGAAGTATTCGCCTGTGATTGGGTAAGTATTACTTATCTTACGAATGAGTGAGATTGCTATTTTGAGGGGTAAGAAGTAAGATTTGAGTTCTACGTTAGAAATGTACGGATTAATTTTCAACGTGCAATTACCGCGTTGAAAACGATGATGGCGGTGTCAGTAGACTTTCATCCGTTGGCTCCCAGACACCCCCCTTATCAACCTAAAGACAGCACAATCAACCTCACCAATTGATTGCCTGTTTATCAAATAACCCTGCTTCGGCAGGGTTTATTTTTGTTCCCTCATTAAACGCCACCAAACGCACCCAACACCGTTTATCTTTCGATTCACTACTCATAATGGTTCATTTGGATCTGCATTCCTGTGTCAATCTCACGCAGCACAATCCCCACGAAATAAACGTAAGCCCCACGTAAAACGCACTACACCGCACCCGCCTGCACGTTTTGGATCAAAAAATTTTTTCAGTTTTAAAATCCTACAAAGGGAATCGCCAGCGTGTGCCCGTGCTGGCGTTGTGGGAAAAATCGCCAACTGAAAGGTGTGAAAAGATTTTCAGGAAATTTCATTTTTTGGATCAAAGGCGGATCACGGGGAAGATATCAATGCAATGATATTAAAAGGAAAATTCTATTTTACGTGAAGTTATTGGATCGCATGACAAAGCCGCATCCTGTTAAAGAGTTCAGGGTTTGTGCGGCCTTGCGAAATAAAAGGAACTGAAATTTATTGAGATTGATTGTTAGTTGGTAATGCTGCTAACAGGGCTTGCTTTTGAGTGGAGAAATCTTTTTTTGTGATAACACCCTCATTAACAAAATCATTTAACCTATCTAAATCCTCACACAACGCTTTTATGTTTACCGTGGCTAACCTATTGTCAAGGTTCGATTCCAAGATGTAATTTTTTAGTATGTTAAACTCTTTGTTATTGATAGTTTCAAAATCTTTCAGTTCTTCAATGAGTTCTAATTTTTCTACCAAAGAGCTTGTATCTAAAATAGATGGCTTAGATTCTTCTGAATACAGGGAGGTTATCTCAGGTTGAGAGGTGCGAGCTTGCGGCTCATCTTGTCCATATGATAAAGCTTCATAAGCAGTGGTAGATTCATTTAAACGGGGAAGGAACTTATCCAGAGCCTTTTTCTCAATATTGCTGAAAACATACTCTTGCTCATGATTAATATTGAATATGATTTTTGAAAATAACAGCCCTTTCTTATCGTCACACTTCGTTATCAATACTATAGGGAATTTATCGTGATGTATTTTTTTGAACAGGCTGATTCTTATGAAATGAATATTAATACTGGTCAGTAAGATCAATGTCCCTTTCTTACCATCTAAATCACCAGATAGAACGGCTATGGCGCGTTCGTCAGTTTCCAGATGTCTAACCACATAAAGAAACTCTTTTTTTCTGCTTGATATGCCAACAGAGCTATCACCCGATAGCTTATTAAGTTCCACCAGTAATTCAGAGTCAGATGCTGCCTTGTAATTCATCATGTGAATCATCCTTTAGATAAATATCCGATATACACAAAAAACTACTGCTAATTGAGATTGATTGAAAAAAAAACATCAAACGAGAGGTTGTATGTCGAGAGTCATTAAATCTCGTGCGACACTTTTGCGACACTGTCTCACAGATACAAAAAAGCCACTCGTCTAAGAGTGGCCTAATGTGCTGATTTAACAGCTAAAATTTGGTGGCCCCTGCTGGACTTGAACCAGCGACCAAGCGATTATGAGTCGCCTGCTCTAACCACTGAGCTAAGGGGCCGTTAAAGTGGAGAGATTATACGGTACAGTTTGGTCTTAGGTCTAGTCCCCAAAATTCATATGCGTGTTTTATATACAATAATCAGTATATTTTAACGTATCTCAGCTTATTGGAAGTAATCTGAAATCTTTTTTAGTGATGTTGTTTGCTTTTATGACAAATATTTCTGATTGTTTACTGTGTTTCGTTCATAATTTGCTCAATAAGATTTTATCAGTGTAATTTTGTGTTTTTCATTGATTTTCAACCATTCTTACTACTTTTCATAAAAATATTTTGGTAAATCAATATGAAAAAAAATAATTTATCGGCAGCTATTTGGGCTCATCACCAAATAGAAGATCACTTTTTTTCATCTATCAGCCAAATGTCTCAGCATATCAGTGAAAGTGTCCGAGCCTATGTGACTGGTGTTGAAACGCATTCATTGAATTTTTTGTTGGTGACCGATGTTAATCAACAGACCGCAGAGGATCTACAAAAAGGGATTCAATTGCTGGATGAGAAAACTTACGTTCCTTTTGCGATTGTTGCTGTAGAGCCAGATAGTCAAATTTTAGCGGTGGTTCAGCAGGCCGGATTTGTTTTTGATGCTGATAGCATAACTACAGCCATGCAACTTGATTTGGTGAATTGGCAGATGAGTGATGCATCAGTTATGGAATATGACATTCGGTGTGTTAACCACTGTTTGGATGATTGGGCAATCCCGATGGAAAGTGCGTTTGAGACAGGTGATTCTATTTCTGGGCAGTACCAAAAATGCCATCAGGCGGCTTTGGATGCGGGAAAAGATCTGCAACATTATGCCTTGTATGTTGATGGTCAGCCGGTCTGCTCTTTAACTTTATCAAGATTAGATAATATTGTTCGTCTTGATGAAATTAGTACGTTGGTGGAGAAACAGAGAAGGGGATATGCCTCTGCCTTGATCAATCATGTGTTGAATGAAGCTAAACAATATGGTGTAACTGCGTGCTATTTGGATGCCTCTCGTGATGGTAATGGATTGTATCGGCGTATTGGATTTAAGCCATTGTTTGAATATCAGGGATTTATCCGTGAGTAATAAAAAAGCGTCTGTCGAAACAGACGCTTTTTAGATTTGTCAGCAAGTTCGTTGATTAGTCATCAAGGAAGCTGCGCAGTACTTCGGAACGGCTTGGATGGCGCAGTTTACGTAGTGCTTTTGCTTCAATCTGACGAATACGCTCGCGGGTTACATCAAATTGTTTACCCACTTCTTCCAGAGTATGGTCAGTGTTCATATCAATGCCAAAACGCATACGCAGAACTTTCGCTTCACGTGCCGTCAGACCTGCCAGCACATCGTGAGTTGCTGAGCGCAGGCTTTCTGAAGTTGCTGAATCCAGCGGTAGTTCGAGAGTGGTATCCTCGATAAAATCGCCCAGATGTGAATCTTCATCATCACCCACAGGGGTTTCCATGGAGATTGGCTCTTTGGCAATTTTCAGTACCTTGCGGATCTTGTCTTCAGGCATCAACATACGTTCTGCCAGCTCTTCCGGTGAAGGTTCACGACCCATTTCCTGCAACATCTGGCGGGAAATACGATTGAGTTTGTTGATGGTCTCAATCATATGTACTGGGATACGGATGGTGCGTGCCTGATCTGCGATAGAACGAGTAATCGCCTGGCGGATCCACCATGTTGCGTAAGTTGAGAATTTGTAACCACGACGGTATTCAAATTTATCAACCGCTTTCATCAGGCCGATATTACCTTCCTGAATCAAATCGAGGAATTGCAGACCACGGTTGGTATATTTCTTCGCAATCGAAATAACCAGACGCAGGTTGGCCTCAACCATCTCTTTCTTTGCTCGGCGGGCTTTCGCTTCACCGATTGACATGCGACGGTTGATGTCTTTGACCTGTTCGATGGTCATGCCAGTTTCTTCTTCGATCTGACATAACTTTTGCAGGCTACGCATAACTTCTTCTTCAACTTCCAGCAATTTGTCAGACCATGGCTTGTTCATTGCTTTTGCAGCGGTGAACCATGTCTCACTCGTTTCATTGCCAGAGAACAGAGTAATGAAGTTTTTCTTCGGCATTTTGCACTGCTCAACACACATCTTCATGATCTGACGTTCTTGACGACGTACACGATCCATCATGGAACGCATGTTGCTGACCAGATAATCAAACTGTTTTGGTACCAGACGGAACTGTTTGAATACTTCAGATAAAGTCAATATTTCTGCTGCGGTATTAGGATGACTACGACCGTGAGCTTTGATTGACTGACGAGTCAGTTCATATTGCTCACGCAGTTCCAGGAATTTCTGACGAGCTAATTCTGGATCGATGCTGTTATCATCTTCGCTGTCAGCATCATCATCACGCTCTTCGTCATCTTCATCGTCATCATTGTTGTCAAGTTCTTCCTGAGGAAGTTCTGAGCCAACGTGAGTGGCTGTTGGTGCAAGATCTTCTTCTGCGTTAGGATCAACGAAACCCGTGATCAAATCGGACAGACGACTCTCGCCGGATTCAACACGGTCGTACTGCTCCAGCAGGTAAGTAATCGCTTCAGGGTATTCAGCAACGGAGCACTGTACTTGGTTGATGCCATCTTCAATGCGCTTTGCAATGTCAATCTCACCTTCGCGAGTCAGGAGCTCAACCGTACCCATTTCACGCATGTACATGCGAACCGGATCAGTGGTACGACCGATTTCTGACTCGACACTAGATAACACTTGTGCGGCTGCTTCCGCTGCGTCTTCATCTGTGTCGTTTGTGTTTTCTGCCAACATGAGATCATCGGCATCAGGTGCTTCTTCCATTACCTGGATGCCCATGTCATTGATCATTTGGATGATATCTTCTATCTGATCAGAATCGACGATATCTTCCGGCAGATGGTCATTGACCTCAGCGTAGGTCAAATAGCCTTGCTCCTTACCTCGGGTGACAAGTAGCTTTAGCTGTGACTGCGGGTTTTGCTCCATAAGACGGTATCCACACTTCAGAGTATTGGTTGGTGTCGGTCGGCAAAACAAATATGCCAACAATAACATTTGAGGATGTTTTCATTGTATTGCCGCTGCCCTCAATTGCGGCAATTGTAGGACTATTTACCCTACCTAATGCGGCATTTAAGCCGTGAATTCTGTGTCTGCGATTTTAGGTTTTGATTTAGAACCTGTTTCACCAAGCTATATTTTCACTAAGTTACATTTTCATTAGCGATATTTTTATCAAGGCATATTGTGGATACAAACCCATTGTGTAAGTAAGCCAAGTAATATAGCCTTCAAATAATGAAGTCTTGAAGTAAATAGCCTTGCTGAGACAGATTCTTATTTACTCGCGCCAGAAACCGTAATTAACCGGACTTCTTCGCGCTCTTCTGGTGTTAGACCTTCAGTTCTCTCTTTAGCAATCAGAAAGTTAAAACGTTCATCAAGTGCTGACGCGAAAAGATGATTCAGTGCATCGCTAAAGGTTTTTTCAGCAATCTCTTCTATCTGTATATCGTTCCATGCAGCGAGTTTTTCAAGCTGTTTAGCATATTTATTATCGCGATATTGCTCTAACAGTTGCCCAGTGGTTAAACCGGGTTGGGCAAGGCACGTGTCGATAAGCTCTAAGAATAATGGCAATCCTGCTATTTGCGTAGAAAACATTCCCTGTAGTGGAGGAACTAATGCCGCTAAATGTGGATTTTGCACCAGCAATGCAATAAGAATACGCATTGTTGTAGGTTTCAGTTTTAGCGCCTGATAAGCATTGGTATCTTTTTTGACAAGTTTTGCCAGAAATCGTTCCAATTGTGTTGTATCAGGAGTACCCAACAGGTTTCCAAGCTCTTTAAGCAGGTAAAGTCGTAGTACTTCTCCTGGAATCTGACTGATCAGTGGCATGGCTAGCGAACTGAGCTTAGTCGTTCCTTCAGGGTTACTTAAATCAACCTGTGGCAATAGTGATTCGAACAAAAATGAAGATAAGGTCAGTGCCTTTTCTGTTCTTTGCTCGAACGCTTCCCGTCCTTCTTTGCGAATCAGTGAATCAGGATCTTCGCCATCAGGCAAGAACATAAAACGTAATTGCCGACCATCATTCAGGTAAGGCAGCGCCGTTTCTAATGTACGCCATGCAGCATCACGGCCCGCACGGTCACCATCGTAACAACAGATAACGCTATCGGTTGTCCTGAAAAGCAACTGAACGTGTTCGGCTGTCGTGGACGTTCCTAGCGAAGCCACAGCATAGTCAATGCCAAATTGGGCCAGCGCAACAACATCCATATAACCTTCAACCACTAATAGCCTTGTAAGCGTACTGTGGCTTTGCTGTGCCTCATAAAGACCGTATAACTGACGGCCTTTATGAAATATTTCTGTTTCCGGCGAGTTCAGATATTTGGGAAGTGCATCTCCCAGCACTCTGCCACCGAATGCAATCACACGACCGCGACGATCGCGAATAGGGAACATCACACGTTCGCGGAAACGATCATAAGTGCGGCCATTGTCGTTCGTGACCAGCATTCCCGCATCGTTTAGCTGTTTGCGATCTTCCTCGTTATGGGCAAACCGCTTTAGGGCGTTATCCCATCCCGCAGGCGCAAAACCAATGGCGAAACGGTGGATAATTTCTTCACTGAGCCCACGTTGAGCCAAATATTGTCGGGCTGATTGAGCGCCGGGGGTATTCAGTGAATTCTGATAGAAGCTGTTGAGCTTATCCATCAGCTGGTAAAGATTTTGCCTTTGGTGACGTTCGATTTGACCGCCGCCGGAGCCTGCTTCGTAGGGAACTTCCAGCCCATGCATTGCAGCCAGTTCTTCGATGGATTCGACAAAGTCCAATCTGTCATAATTCATCAAAAAATCAATGGCATTGCCATGTGCCCCGCAACCGAAGCAATGATAAAACTGCTTATCACTATTAACAGTGAATGAAGGGGTTTTTTCGTTATGAAAAGGACAGCACGCTTGATGATTTTTGCCTTTCTTTTTCAGAGGCACCCTAACATCGATCAAATCAATGATATCGGTTCTTGCTAATAAGTCATTGATAAATGCGCGTGGAATTCGTCCAGCCATAAGCCCTTTTACGCCTGTTGATGAACGAGAATAAGCCGCGCTTCCTTTGGGAAAGCACGGCCTTTAACTGCAGTAGTTTGTTAATACAACCACTAAGCGGATTGACCGCAAAGATTAGTACAAACGAGTGCGGCGTGCGTTTTCGCGAGCTAGTTTTTTAGCATGACGCTTAACAGCAGAAGCTTTAGCGCGTTTGCGCTCAGTCGTTGGTTTTTCATAAAACTCACGACGACGAACTTCTGCTAATACGCCTGCTTTTTCGCAAGAACGCTTAAAGCGACGCAGTGCTACGTCAAATGGCTCGTTTTCACGTACTTTAATTACTGGCATGTGCCTCTCACCTCAATAGAAATCGGGTTTGTCGCTGGCGTGATAGTGCCAGCCGTCTTTAAAATGGTGCGGAATTTTACTTCAATGAACACGGCTTTGTAAAGTGCCGAGGCAAATTGAAACCGATAACGCCATGGGTTACAGGATGCTTTTTTGTACGCAAAACAAGCAATCTGATATCGGCGTCATTAACATTAACCACACAGAATATTCAAGTAGGAGATTGATTATAGACTAATCAGAAAAAATAGCCAGCATGTAATGGACTCGGTGATGAGAATGTTAGAGTGGTTATCAGCAAGGGATTTAAGTATAGAGGCATATATAGATTAGAGGTGCATAAATAGATTAGAGCTGTATAAATAGATAATGTTACACTGGCGCCCGTTGAAAGAAATACGAATGTGTATAGTGACCAAACAACGAGACGTAAAACAACGAGACGAATAGTGCAATGCGAGTTTTAGGTATAGAAACGTCCTGCGATGAAACCGGAATCGCAATTTATGACGACAAAATCGGTCTGTTAGCCAATCAATTATACAGTCAGGTCAAGCTACATGCTGATTATGGCGGTGTAGTACCTGAACTGGCGTCCCGTGACCACATTCGTAAGACAGTTCCTTTGATTCAGGCGGCTTTGAAGGAAGCAGGCCTGACGAGTAAAGATATTGATGCAGTTGCTTACACAGCGGGGCCGGGATTGGTTGGAGCCTTGCTGGTTGGGGCAACAATCGGACGTTCACTGGCATTTGCATGGGGTGTGCCTGCTATTCCCGTACATCATATGGAAGGCCATTTGCTGGCACCGATGCTGGAAGAAAACACTCCTGAGTTTCCTTTTGTTGCCTTACTGGTTTCAGGCGGCCATACCCAGCTTATTAGCGTGACGGGTATCGGTGAATACAAATTGCTCGGTGAATCTATTGATGATGCGGCGGGCGAGGCTTTTGACAAAACAGCAAAACTGCTCGGATTGGATTATCCGGGGGGGCCAGTTCTTGCTCGTATGGCACAGCAGGGCAAGGTGGGGCGTTTTGTCTTTCCGCGTCCGATGACAGATCGTCCGGGGCTGGATTTCAGCTTCTCAGGCCTAAAAACGTTTGCAGCCAATACGATCCGCAATAACATTCATGGTCATAATATGGCTGAGGATGAGCAAACCAAAGCAGATATTGCCCGCGCATTTGAAGATGCGGTTGTGGATACGTTGGCGATTAAGTGTAAACGTGCCTTGGAACAGACGGGATTCAAACGCTTGGTGATGGCGGGTGGAGTTAGTGCAAATCAAACATTGCGTACCAAGATGCAGGAAGTGATGGAAAAGCTGGGAGGCGAAGTTTTCTATGCCCGACCTGAATTCTGTACTGATAATGGGGCAATGATCGCGTTGGCTGGCATGATCCGTTTGCAAGGAGGAACTGCCGGTGAATTGGGTGTAACGGTGAAAGCACGTTGGCCGTTGGCGGATCTTCCCGCTCTGTAAAAATGATAAAAAATATGCTGTTTGATATGGGCTGAGTGCTATTTGGTACTCAGCCTTTTCATTATCTGATTAAAGGGAAGATGTATATTCAAATTGCGGATACCTGATTATCCCTTTGTTTATTCTGCCGTCAGAACAATTTTCAGAGCTTGTTCCTTTGCAGCGTTGCCAAAAACTTCATAGGCAGTTTCAATTTCACTCAGCGAATAGCGATGAGTTACCAGTTTTTCAGGTGAAATCTTGCCGGATTGGACGCTTTTCAGCAGCATAGGTGTACTGCTTGTGTTTACCAATCCTGTCGTGATGGTAATGTTTTTGATCCAAAGATCTTCTAAGTGCAATTCAACGGATTTTCCATGAACACCAACGTTAGCGATATATCCACCAGCGGTAATGATATCTTGGCAGATCTTGAATGTTGCAGGGATACCTACGCACTCAATCGCGACATCCACACCGATGCCATCAGTGAGTTTTTGAATTTCTTCTACCGCGTTTTGACGTGTTGGATTGATGATGGTATTTGCTCCCAGCTGTTGTGCGACACGAAGGCGGTTATCATCGGTATCAATCATGATGATATGGGCTGGTGAATAGAACTGCGATGCCAGTAACGCAGAAAGCCCTACAGGGCCTGCGCCGACCAAGGCGATGGTATTACCCGGTTGCACCCTGCCATTGATGACACCGATCTCAAGACCCGTAGGCAGGATGTCACTGAGCATTAATGCCGCATCTTCATTAACGCCTTCCGGCAGACGGTGCAGGCTATTATCTGCATGGGGAATACGCACTTTTTCAGCTTGCGTGCCATCGATCTTATGTCCAAGTATCCAACCGCCATCTTCACAATGGGAATAAAGCTGACGTTTACAATAACGACAACGACCACAAACTGTGATGCAGGAGATAATCACTTTATCACCCACTTTGATATTATGGACAGATTCTCCAACAGACTCGACTACCCCAATACCTTCATGACCCAATGTTCGTCCTGCGTCTACAGTTGGAACATCCCCTTTGAGGATATGTAAATCTGTTCCGCAAATAGTGGTTTTGATAATGCGGACGATTGCATCGGTTGACTCAATAAGTTGAGGTGGTGTTTTTTCTTCCCAATGCTTTTTGCCTGCGCCATGATAAACGAGTGCTTTCATAAGGTCTCTCTCATAGGTTATTTGGTTTTTTGCCGCGTTAATCCGATTCCTTTAATGAGTGGAAATTAATCAATATTAAAAAGTGTAGTATCTTTCACAATAAAATTGAAATAAAGCCATTGCTCTCAGTCGTCTTGTTGCTCTTGTTCTTTAGTTGCCTGAATTTTCTCTTTATCTGTCATTTCCTGTTTCTTTTTCAGTTTCTGCCAGATACGGCTTTCCTGTCCTCGCCACAGACGTTGAATATTATCGTGATGACGCATGAGTATTAGACATGACAGCATTGCGACGGGAAAAGTAAATTCAGGTTTGAACCACCAGACATAGAAAGGTGCAATTAGTGCACTGACGATGGCACCCAATGAAGAGTAGCCGCTTAACAACACCGTCAGCAACCATGTTCCCGTGATCAATCCCGTCAGATCCCAACCGATGGCAGCAATGGCACCGAAAGCCGTTGCCACACCTTTTCCCCCTTTGAAATGGAAGAAGAGGGGATAGATATGCCCCAGACAGGCGGCAATGGCGATAATGCCTAAACACAATGGGGAAATGTTGAGTTTATATGCCAGCCAAACCGGTATTAGCCCTTTTAGAACATCACAAACCAGTACTGCCAATGCAGCACACTTACCACCGATGCGCAGTACATTGGTTGCCCCTGGATTGCCGGAACCATGTTGACGGGGATCGGGAAGCCCTGCCAAACGGCTGATCAATATCGCGCTGGATATAGAGCCACACAAGTACGCGAAGATGATCATGCCAAGCGCGATAGCACTCATAAGATATCTCCAATGAATAAGAGTCGTTTTCTTAAGTCTAACAATGGATAATACGCATATTTCGTCAGAAGTGGTATCTGGCGAACTGAAAAACGGGGGAAAGGTCGTGATGGATATCGTATTTATTGAAGAATTAACAGTCATTACCACTATTGGCGTTTATGACTGGGAACAGGCTATTAAACAGAAATTAGTGTTCGATATCGAAATGGGATGGGATAACAAACGAGCCTCTTCCAGTGATAATGTTGAGCATTGTCTGGATTATGCCAAGGTTAGTGAAGCCATCATTAATCATGCGGCTAACCAACATTTTGCCTTGGTTGAGCGGGTCGCAGAAGAAGTGGCGGATATCTTGCTGACCCAATTTCATTCACCTTGGGTAAGGGTGAAAGTCAACAAACCGGGCGCGGTTGCACAAGCAAGAAGTGTCGGTGTAGTGATTGAACGGAGTGCAAGCTGATTGGCGTGCTTTTTGGCTGACTGCATTAAAAAGCGTCCCAATTAGGTTAATTATTTGGGACGCTTGAGTTAATTAATTAGTTAGTTTAATAAATCGATTGTTGTTTTAATAAATTGATAGTTGTCTTAATAAATTGATAGTTGTTTCCAATCTGCGATGGCAATGTGTCGCTGACGCTCCAACTCGGTGCGAATCTCAGCGCCCTGAAATCCACGGGCAATCACTTCTTGGACGTTTACTTGACTGGCAATGGCAAACACTTCACGCAAATAATCACCTTGTGGGTAGAGTGAAGTTTCTGCTCCTTTGTATCCACGGTTGTCTGCTTCGTTACAGGTTGCTTCACTATAGATTGCGTTACTACAAATAATCAGCTGTTCAATGCGTTGAGGCTTGCGCCAGGCATCCAAAGCATTAAACAAGGCCAGCAGGGCTTCTGGAGACAATTGTTCCGCGGTATGTACCCAATGGTGATATTGCGTCACAATCGTGGCCAAGTCGCGTGCCGAGTTGGGAATGCGCAGCCGTTCGCACATTTGTTTCAGCGGTGTCACTTCGACATGGCAACATAGAGAGGCGAAACGAATATCTATTTCTTCGCTCAATTGGGTGGATATTCGCAAAACCTGTAATGAATGCAGCCCGGCATCATGTTCAAGCAAAGGAACCCCAAACAAGTTATCGATCTCAGGAAAGAGTACGGCTAATGCCCCGCAATCACGCAGAATCTGAAAATAGACTTGTGGTGATTGTGAGGTAAGCGCTTTTTCAGTTTCCCGCCAAACACGCTCAGGGGTCAATGATGACAATTCACCACTTGAGACCATTTCTGCAATGAGTGCTTGTGTTTCTGGTGCAATTGAAAAGTCTAAATGGGCAAAGCGAGCAGCAAAACGAGCCAAACGTAACACACGTAATGGATCTTCTGAAAACGCTGTGGATACATGGCGCAGGATACGATTTTTGAGATCATTGGCACCATGATAAGGATCGATTAATTCACCTTTGGGCGTTTGGGCAATGGCGTTAATCGTTAAATCACGGCGCAGAAGATCTTCTTCCAGTGTCACATCGGGATCGGCATAACAGGTAAAACCAGTATATCCCTGACCTGATTTTCTTTCTGTGCGTGCCAGCGCGTACTCTTCATGAGTCTTAGGGTGCAGGAAAACGGGGAAATCTTTCCCGACTTGTTGATATCCCTGAGACAGAAGAGCCTCTGGATTGCCTCCGACGACAACCCAGTCCCGTTCGATGACGGGTAGGCCCAATAATTGATCGCGAACGGCGCCGCCAACCAAATAAACTTTCACTCTTACTTCCTTAAATCAGCTCATCCAACGATCTTTCTTTTTACGACGAGGGATAATATGTGGCAATACCAGCCCCAAAATCAGGCCAATCCCCGCAACACCGCCGCCATATGCAAACCATTGCAAGATAATTTCCCTTTGTTTTTTATCCAGTTGCACATTGGCAGCTTCTACCTTTTTCTCAGCTACGATCAATTTAGTCTGGATCTGGGTATTTTCTTTTTTCAGATCATTGATGGTCTTATCGCTGGTTGCCACTTTGTTTTGCAACTCGGCAGTGCGTTCATTCCATCTATCGTCAATTGTGGACAGTTTTTCGGTTAATGTTTTGATCTCTTGTTCCATGGAGGGGATACGTTCACGCAGGCTTGGAATGTTGCTGAGTTCACTTGCGAGTATCCAGCTTGTACGCCCTTTCTGGTCTTTCACTTGCAGGAAGCCATTATCCGATTTGAGGCTGATTAAGGTAACCTCTTCACCGGCATTCAGTGAGCCAATAATTCGGTTTTTAATGCTTGGGCCGCTACGAATGTAAGCTGATAGTTCATCGGAAACATAGCGTTTTTCTTCAGCGTGTGCGGATAATGGAAGAGTGAAACTCAATAACAGGATAAATAATCGATGTAGTTTTTGCATTCTATGTTCAACTGTTCTTTGTGTATGGACTAATCGAGTATGGACTAATCGTGATTCAAACTATCGTGATTCAAACTACTTAAGGGATAGTAAAGAGTTACGTTTGTGGGTGCAATCAGTAAACCAGAATAAGTGCTATATCAACAGCCTGAATACAGGCCTTGTTAGGTTTTTTTTGGCGAAGTGAATGTGATGTTTGTTGAGATAACACCCTATTGTGGTTTATTTTTCTCTTCTATGAGAATTTTTTCTTCTATGAAAAATTTTCTTCTGTGAAAGATAGTGTCAACAGGATTAAGAAAAAAATTCTGTGATATCAATTGAGGAATAAAAAATATGAGTTCTGTAGAAATAGAATTGAAACTGTCCGTGAAGCCTGATGCGATACCGGCAGTTCGCCAGCAGTTATTTCAGTTTCCTCATGATTACACTTCACCACAACATCTGACTAATATTTATTTTGAGACGGCAGAGAATCAATTACGGCGTTGGGATATGGGGCTGCGCATTCGTGGTTTTGATGGGTACTATGAGATGACCATCAAAACTGCGGGTAAAGTGCTTGGGGGATTGCACCAACGTCCTGAATTCAACGTTCCTTTGCCTCATCCTGAATTGGATCTGGCTCGATTTCCCAGCTATATCTGGCCTGAAAATACCGATCTCGCTCATCTACAGGCACAATTGAACAAATTATTCAGCACCGATTTTAACCGTGAAAAATGGCTTATCACTTACGGAGAAAGTGAAATTGAAGTGGTGCTGGATCAGGGAACCATTTTTTCTGAAAATAAAAATTCAGGAAGTCAGACTTCACCTATTTGTGAGTTTGAATTGGAACTGAAAAGCGGAAATGTCACTGATATTCTGTCATTAGCGAATAAACTGGCATCACAGAATGGCCTGCGTTTAACAAATAAAAGCAAGGCTGCACGGGGATATGCGCTTGTTCATGGTTCATCACATAAAAATGGCTTATCACATAAAACATTGCCAAGAGTGCCGGACGAGTTGGAATGGCAGCAGCCCTTGTCTGTGCTTCTGACTGAAATTCTGGCGCAATGGCAAGAGCAAGAAGAAGGGTGGCTAGCAGGTTTGCCAGAAGGAAAAATGGGATTGGTGCAGGTTTTACAGTGGGTGACGAAACTGACTGAAAGACAAACTGAACATTTGCCGATATTGGATTCATTAGCTAATTTCCTGCCGGAATTAAAGGTTGCTTTAAATATGTCCTCCGCAACTTGGTCTGAAAATCGTTCAGAAGCTGAAACTGTGTGTTATAGCGCTTCTTTGTTGCAATGTAAGCTGGCGTTAATGCAATGGTTGATGGCTCAGCACCGATAAGCCCTTTGCTATGTAAAATAGCTAAAAAAGACTAAAAAACAGCCAGTAAGGAAAACAGTTATGCTGCCACTTTCATTACCCTTAGCTCGACAATTACAGCATATCGCTGCAAATCTTCCGCCATTGGGGGAAACGATAACGTCCTTTTCACCTAATGAACAGGCTGTGCTGTCATTGAGTGATTTTGTGGCAGAAAACGTGTTATCACATCCGGTGTGGCTGGAGGATATTCACCAGAATCCCCCTCAATCAGAGGAATGGCAATATTATGCCCATTGGTTAGAACAAACGTTGCTGGCGGCAAATGATGAAAATGGTCTGATGCGGGGGTTACGTCTTTTCCGTCATCGGATGCTGGTCAGGATTGCATGGTCGCAGGCATTGCAAAGCAGTACGACAGAACAGACATTACAGCAATTAAGTATGTTGGCTGAAACTCTGATTATAGCCGCTCGTGATTGGCTTTACCTGCGTTGCTGTCAGGATTGGGGAACGCCTACGAATAGTGATGGTGTGGCACAGCCGCTGCTTATTTTGGGGATGGGGAAGTTGGGAGGCGGAGAACTCAATTTTTCCTCTGATATTGACCTCATTTTTGCCTATCCAGAAAATGGCGTAACGCAAGGCGGTCGTCGAGACATGGATAATTCTCAGTTCTTTACTCGATTGGGACAGAAGTTAATTAAGGCCCTGGATCAACAAACTGTAGACGGATTTGTTTATCGTGTAGATATGAGATTACGCCCATTTGGTGATAGTGGGCCTTTGGTTTTCAGTTTTCCGGCATTGGAAGATTATTATCAGGAACAAGGGCGTGACTGGGAACGTTATGCTTTGGTGAAAGCGCGTATTTTGGGGCATGGTGATCAGGCTTATGGTCAGGAACTGCGCCAAATGTTACGACCGTTTATTTTCCGTCGTTATATCGATTTCAGTGCGATTCAATCTTTGCGTAATATGAAAGGCATGATTGAACGGGAAGTTCGTCGTCGGGGATTAAAAGATAATATTAAATTGGGGGCGGGCGGGATCCGTGAAATTGAGTTTATCACTCAGGTGTTTCAGCTTATTCGTGGAGGAAGAGAACCGAGTCTGCAATCCCGTTCATTATTGTCAGCATTGAAAGCCATCGACGATTTGGCTTTATTGCCCACGGAACAGTTGAAACAACTGGAAGAAAGTTATCTGTTTTTACGTCGGCTTGAGAACTTGCTGCAATCTATTCGTGACCAACAAACGCAAACTTTACCGGATAATGAGCTGGATCGTGCTCGTCTCTCTTGGGGAATGAATTTTGCCGATTGGAATGAATTGATGGCAGAAACCGAACGCAAAATGAATGCAGTGCGGGCTATTTTCCGACAATTGATTGGCGATGAAATAGAGGAAAACAGTGAAGAGGCCAGCCATGTGCCGTTCAAAAGTTTATGGCAGGAATCCCTGAATACCGCCGAACTCATCGTATTAATTCCTCATCTTGATGATGTAAAAGCCCGGAAGATGCTTGATGTGATGGCGCTTTTCCGTAAAGACGTCAGTAAGCGCACCATTGGCCCAAGGGGAAGGGATGTGCTTGACCAATTGATGCCGCGTCTGTTGGAGAAAATTGGAGCCAGAGAAGATGCCGATATCGTTTTGGAGCGGATTATTTCCCTGTTGCTCAGCATTGTTAGCCGTACGACTTATCTGGAACTGATGCTGGAATCAGAGCAGGTCATGATCCATGTTATCCGGCTCTGTGCTGCTTCTCCAATGATAGCAAGTCAGCTTGCTCACCACCCGCTATTACTGGATGAACTGCTTGATCCCAAATCGCTGTATCAGCCGTTGCCGATGGAAGCTTATCGTGATGAGCTTTATCAATATCTGCTACGTATCCCTGAAGACGATGAAGAACAATTGCTGGAGGCTTTGCGTCAATTTAAGCAAGCACAATTATTGCGGATCGCAGCAGAAGACATTGCGGGTGTCTTGCCTGTAATGAAAGTGAGTGACCATCTGACTTATCTGGCAGAAGCGATTATTGAAGCTGTTGTAAAGCTGGCGTGGAATCAAATGATAAAACGCTATGGTGTTCCGGCGCATTTATCCCAGCGACAGGGATTAGGGTTTGCCATTCTTGGCTATGGCAAATTGGGTGGTTGGGAACTCGGTTATGGTTCTGATTTGGATCTGGTGTTCTTGCTGGATTGCCCCATGGATGTGATGACGGATGGTGCTCGTTCCATTGATGCCCGGCAATTTTATTTGCGTCTTGCCCAACGCATCATGCATTTGTTCAGTACCCGAACAGCGTCGGGGATACTGTATGACGTTGATGCCCGTCTGCGGCCATCTGGTGAGTCGGGAATGCTGGTCAGTACCCTTGAAGCCTTTGATGATTACCAAAAAAATGAAGCGTGGACTTGGGAGCATCAGGCGCTGATTCGTGCGCGTATGATTTTTGGTGATGAAAAAATGCGCAATTATTTTGAACGTATTCGCCGTGAAACATTGTGTCTTCCCCGCGATCCCGATCTTCTGCGTCAACAAGTGCGTGAGATGCGAGAGAAAATGTATCGACACTTGGGCAGCCATCAACAAGATCAATTTGATATCAAAGCTGATCCGGGTGGGATCACCGATATTGAGTTTATCGCTCAGTATCAGGTACTGCGTTATGCCCCGGAAAATGCCAAGTTGACCCGCTGGTCTGATAATGTACGAATTTTCGAGCTAATGGCGAACTATAACATTATGGGTGAGCAAGAAGCGATGGCGCTGACACAGGCTTATATCACCATGCGTGATGAACTGCATCATTTAGCTTTGCAAGCGTTATCCAGCCGAGTTTCGGCCGGACATTTCAGCCAGCAGCAAGCATTGGTACGTGATAGCTGGCAAAAATGGCTAGAAAATGATTTTAGTGCGGAGTGACAGGAATAGTAGTTACAGAAATAGCAGTTACAGAAATAGCTGAAATAGTCGCTTTTCCTGATCAAGTTTTCTGGCACTGAGTTTGATTATGGTAATATCCGCAACAGTTTATTCTGATATTTGGAGCATGGGATGAAAGTAACACTCCCTGATTTTCACCGCGCAAGTGTTTTGGTTGTTGGCGATGTCATGTTAGATCGCTACTGGTACGGCCCAACCAGCCGCATTTCACCGGAAGCACCGGTTCCAGTGGTTAAGGTAGAAACCATAGAAGAGCGTCCTGGCGGAGCGGCTAACGTAGCCATGAATATTGCTTCATTGGGTGCTAATTCAGGTTTGGTTGGCTTGACGGGCATTGATGACGCTGCGCGGGCATTGAGTGAGAAACTCAGCAGTGTGAAAGTCCGATGTGATTTTGTTTCTGTTCCAACTCATCCAACTATCACAAAACTGCGTGTCTTATCACGTAATCAGCAATTATTGCGTCTGGATTTTGAAGAAGGGTTCCAGAACGTGGATGCCCAGCCAATGCTGGAAAAAATTCAACAATCCTTGCCTCATATTGGTGCGTTAGTACTGTCAGATTATGCCAAGGGAGCATTGAGTCAGATTCAGGCCATGATTAAGCTAGCCAATGAAGCCAATGTTCCTGTGCTTATCGATCCAAAAGGCAGCGATTTTAGCCGCTATCGTGGTGCAACGCTGCTGACGCCGAATATGTCAGAGTTTGAAGCCGTTGTAGGGCATTGCAAGGATGATGATGATGTAGTGCAGAAAGGCACGAAACTGGTACAGGATTTGGAACTGAAAGCGCTGTTGATCACGCGTTCTGAGCGAGGAATGAGTTTGTTGCGGGTTGGACAACCCCCATTGCATCTGCCGACCCAAGCTCAGGAAGTGTTTGATGTCACTGGCGCAGGAGATACCGTGATTGGTGTATTGGCAACGGCTTTAGCTGCTGGCAAGCCGCTGAATGAAGCCTGTTACCTAGCTAATGCGGCAGCGGGTGTGGTTGTTGGCAAGCTGGGAACTTCTACGGTTTCACCTGTTGAGCTGGAAAATGCAGTGCGTGGGCGTGCAGAAACCGGATTTGGCGTAATGAGTGAAGCCAAATTGAAAGAAGCTGTTACACAGGCCCGTCAGCGTGGTGAACGTATCGTCATGACCAATGGTTGTTTTGACATTCTTCATGCAGGCCACGTTTCTTATCTGTCCAACGCACGCAAATTGGGTGATCGCCTGATCGTTGCTGTGAATAGTGACGCGTCAACCAAGCGCCTCAAAGGGGAAACGCGTCCAGTAAATCCGTTGGAACAGCGCATGACTGTGTTATCGGCTCTGGAATCTGTAGATTGGGTTGTAGCATTTGAAGAAGATACACCACAGCGCTTAATCGCAGGTATCTTGCCGGATATTTTGGTCAAAGGCGGCGATTATAAGCCAGAAGAGATTGCCGGTAGCGAAGAAGTTTGGGCTGCGGGTGGTGAAGTTAAGGTATTGAACTTCGAGGACGGTATTTCAACGACTAATATCATCAAGACTATTAAGCGCCAATAAAATAAATATCATGTGCCGTTATGCTTCTTTTGGAGCATGGCGGCAGATGCTTTCCTTCTTTTTTCTTTCAAGTTATCTGTCATTTTTTCTTTCGATAATAAATAAATGAATCATTTACTCTAAGCAAATAGTAATTATGATAATGTATTATCTAATTTATTATTTATGATGGATTTATGAAACTATTTAAAATTGCATTTTTATTTGTTTTTTTATTTCCTGATTATGCGTCAGCGAAAATATCTCCACTTACACAAGATGATTGTCAGAAAATGAAATTGTCTGACGTGATAACAAAAAGCAATCCAGTATCTTGTAATCGATTAAACGTGGTTAATTTCACATACATTGATTTCTCAGGAAATGAAAATCTCGGTGAGATCGTTGTTCTTGATATATTTTCACCACAAGTTGAAAATATTTTTCACGAATTATTATCAGCTCGATTCCCAATACATAAGGCCTTGGCAATCGAGCATTATCATGGGGATGATAATGCCTCCATGCGTGATAATAACACGTCAGCATTCAATGGAAGGAAAATAACAGGGGCTTCATCATGGTCAAAGCATGCGTATGGCGCAGCTATAGATATTAACCCGGTACAGAATCCATTTTTAGGTTTTAAGCATGGTGTTCCTTATGTTTTTCCTGAGGGTAGCGAAGAAAAATATTTGAATAGAATAGAAAAAAGGCCCGGAAAAATAGTTAGAGAAGGGATGGCGGAAAAAGTGCTTGATGTCTTTTTTTCGAATGGCTTTATGAGATGGGGAGGATATTGGGATACACCGATAGATTACCAGCATTTTGAGGTAGGAAGTGCCGAATTTATTGAGGAGTTATTGAAAAAACCATTATCCATAGCAAGGGAAGAATTTAAAAGTTATGGAGATAAATATAAGGCGTGCATGAAAAATTTAACGCAACATAATATGGATATTGTCAGGGCTATATGTGTAGAAAAAAATATAAAATAGGGAGGAGAACTGAGCTGAGGCCGCTATTCTCCTCGCATCATTATTCAGCCTGTTGATTTTTTTTGTCTGCTCCTTCGAGACGGGCTTCCAATTCATTCAAGCGTTGTTCCATTGCAGCCAATTTCTCACGGGTGCGTAGCAAGACCTGTGTCTGAATATCAAATTCTTCGCGGTTTACAAGATCCAACTTGCTCAATTGGGATTGCAGAACGGTACGCAATTTTTTTTCTACATCATCGCCAAATTCTTTGACGCCTTTTGGCATAACATTGTGGAATTGGCGCGCAATTTGTTCAATTTTCTTTGGATCGAGCATGATTATCATCCTTTTATGGTGTAACTGTACTTTATAGCTAACGATATCTTATAGCGTAACAGAGCGTTATAGCATAGAGGTGTTGGCAGTATTTTAATATTTCATGGCGAAAGCATAAATGATTGAGAGCCAGGTTTCATATTTGATTTTGTTGTTTGCTCCTGCCGATTATTAGCGCTATAGTGCAATTGTTTATCTCAGGGCAGGGTGAAACTCCCTACCGGCGGTAACATAAAATATCGACTGATCATTTTATGAAGCCCGCGAGCGCTCTGTTTGTCATTGTCTTTATTGTTTTTTTAGCTTATCTGAAAATGAAGCAATAAGGGTTAAAACAGGGGTCAGCAGATCCAGTGTGATTCTGGAGCCGACGGTGATAGTCCGGATGGGAGAGAATAACAGCATCAATCGAGTGCTTGCGCTCGCCTGTTGTTTTTGTTGCCGTATTTTTGTGCAACACAAACTCCTCAAAATTGCCCTGATTCTGGTAATCCATAAATTTAAAGAGGCTTTTTTACCATGAATCAGACGCTACTTTCTTCATATGGGACACCATTTGAACGTGTTGAACGTGCGCTTGCTGCTTTGCGTGCGGGTCAGGGCGTGATGGTACTAGATGACGAAAATCGTGAAAATGAAGGCGACATGATTTTCGCCGCTGAAACGATGACTGTAGAGCAAATGGCATTGACGATCCGCCATGGCAGTGGAATTGTTTGCCTTTGCCTGACCGAAGAACGCCGCCAACAGCTAGAACTGCCAATGATGGTGGAAAGCAATTCCAGCCAGTACCAAACCGCATTCACTGTTACGATTGAAGCCGCACACGGAGTGACAACGGGCGTGTCTGCGGTAGATCGCATCACGACGATCCAGGCCGCTATTACAGATAATGCACAACCAAACGATTTGAATCGTCCAGGACATGTTTTTCCCTTGCGTGCGCAACCGGGAGGGGTTTTAGCTCGTCGTGGTCATACCGAAGCGACCATTGATTTAGTTAAAATGGCGGGTTTCAAGCCAGCGGGAGTGTTGTGTGAATTGACGAATGACGATGGTTCAATGGCCCGAGCTCCTGAAGTAATTGAATTCGCAAAACAGCATGATATGCCGATAGTCACTATTGAAGATTTAGTGAATTACCGCTTAAAAATAGCAAAGAAAGCTAGCTAATAGGTGCTATCATTAATTTTTATTATGTTTTTTATTGAAATAATCCCTAAATAGTATGTTTTTTAAATTAGGGTAGAAAACAGATCAGAATAGAATATATCGGTTATACTCAACAGATTTTGAGTTGCTGTGCTGCAGCACAGTACTGCCGTGTAGCAGTATTAACGTATAGCAGTATTAACGTATAGCAATATAGCAGTACAGTAGCTTGAAAGATGGGGAGGCATACGCATGTACTTTGAGAGGCTACAGCCCACACCCTGTGGCCTTTCAGTATTTCTGAAACACGTCATAATTTTTGATTGATGCTATTCAAGGAAGAAGGGTCTTAATCTTGTCATAATTTTTTTATCATAGTCCAACAATACATTATTCGAAATGTTTACTTTGCTGTATAAGGGGCGAAAATGAGTCTCCTGAGAATGCCTGCTCTATTCATTGGCCATGGTAGTCCAATGAATGCCATTGAAGATAACTATTACTCACGTGCTTGGTTTGAATTAGGGGAAAAATTACCCAGACCAAGGGCGATTCTTGTGATTTCCGCGCATTGGTATATGAATGGCACTGCTGTGACAGCGATGGCACAGCCCAGAACTATTCACGATTTTGGTAACTTTCCCCGAGAGTTGCATGAAAAACAATATCCAGCTAAAGGTTTTCCTGAACTGGCTGTATTAGTACAGGATATTCTTGAGCCGATAGAGGTCGAGACTGATTTTGAAAAATGGGGATTGGATCATGGATCTTGGGGAATACTGGCAAAAATGTATCCTGACGCAGATATTCCCGTTGTTCAATTGAGCATGGATCGCAATCAACCTGCTTCTTTTTATTATGAAATAGGTAAAAAATTAGCTTTACTGCGGGATGAAGGCGTTTTAATTATGGGTAGTGGAAACGTCGTGCATAACCTGCCTGCCCAAGAATGGGGTGCTGAACCTTTTCCTTGGGCACTCTCTTTTGAGCAATTTGTGCGTGAAAGTTTAACGAGTCTGGAAGAACCTCATCCTCTGCTTAACGCTTTGGACAGAGAAGACGGTCTATTGTCTAATCCAACGCCAGAACACTTCCTGCCGTTGCTGTATGTGATGGGAACATGGGATAAAGAAGAGCCGATTTCAATGCCCATTGAGGGGATTGAAGACGGCTCCTTGAGTATGTTATCTATTCAGATTGGCTAATTGAATCAATCCAAAATAATATGCGGGTAGAAACGTGACAAATCCTGAGTAATCAACTCACGATCTTCACGGATACAGATACCCGCAGACTGATCATCTACCAACCAGCTACCGACCAGCGCATAGCTATCGTCAAATTTCGGCAACGCATCGAACTGCTGAACAATCATGCCTTCTTCCCCATAAGGGCCATCGGCATTAGCGATTTCACGACCATTTTCAATAATGCGAATATTAGCCCCTTCACGGGAAAACAGCGGCTTAATGACATAGCTATTCATGTCTGAAGGACGTTCATCCGCAAAATAAGCCGGCAGCAGGTTAGGATGATTTGGGAACATTTTCCACAGCATCGGCAACAGCGCTTTGTTGGAGATAATGCTTTTCCATGATGGCTCCAGCCAACGGACACCGGCATCAGCCAGCTTGGTGGAGAACATCTCACGCAGCATAAATTCCCATGGATACAGTTTAAACAGATTGCTGATCACTTGATCCTGCAAGTCGGTAAACTGACCTTTCTCACCCAGCCCGATATCCTCCATAAACAGGAATTCTGTTGGAACACCGGCTTCTGCGGCACAATCCTGCAAGTATTGAATTGTGCCACGATCTTCTTCAGTATCCTGACAGCAGGCCATGTGCAGCAGGCCAAATCCATGTTTTTCACGTAACTGAATAAACCGCTCAATCAACTTTTCTTGCAGGCTGTTGAACTGATCTGCATTTGACGGCAGGTTACCTGCATTGATCTGATCTTCCAGCCAAATCCACTGAAAGAAAGCAGATTCATACAGTGAGGTTGGGGTATCGGCGTTGTTTTCCAGCAACTTAGGCGGATTTTTGCCATCATAGGCCAAATCCAAGCGGGAATAGAGTGAAGGCTGGCTGGTTACCCATGAAGAGCGAACAAACTCCCAACAATGTTTTGGGATCTGGAACTTTGTCAGCAGCTCTTCGCTGTCGACCACTTTTTCCACGACCTGCAAACACATTTGGTGCAGTTCTGTCGTTGCATCTTCAATTTCTTCAATCTGGTTCAGAGTGAACTGGTAATAAGCCTCTTCACTCCAGTAAGGCTGGTCGTACATAGTATGAAAATTAAAACCGTACTCTGCTGCCTTTTCGCGCCAATCCGGGCGCTCGGTAATACCAATGCGTTTCATCGTTAATTAACCACCCATCGAACGGGAAGAATTGGAACTTGAGCTGGCAGACGAACGCTGCATGGCTGATTGCTTCGCCACCGACTCACCGAACCCGCCACGGGTAATCGTGGTTGTGGTTGCGGGTTTTGGTGTCATTGCCGTTTTTGGCACTGTCATGCTGCGGCCACCAGCGGTGGCAGAGCCATAGCTTTTACCTGTCGCATCAACAAACTTGCCATTAGCTGGGCTGGAGGCCGATTTTGATGTGAACAGCGGTTGTGATGGTGCAGAGCTGCCGCCCATTAAGCGTCCCATCATATAACCCGCCATCAACGGCATCCAGAAACTGCCGCTGCTGTTTTCAGCCTGAGCCTGAGGTTGACCAACTCCGGCCTGAGCAGGGGCTTGAGTACATTGTTGTTCACCGAATTCAGCAACACATTCTGCGCGAGAAGCATATTTCGGTGCGGTTTTTTCCGCTTCTTTCAGGGCGTTGTTGTAGGCAGTCTTGCATTGTTCACTTTTAGAAGGATTCGCCTGAGAACACTCATCGGCATTGGTATAGAGTGACACCGTTTCATCGTTCTGTTCACAAGCTGATAGCATGAAAACAGCACTGACAGCGAGCGCTACTGGTGCCAGGCGATAGCTTCGCCATGTTTTGCGGAAAGAATCGCGGTTTATCTCTTTTGTCCGTTTCCTGGGCGTTAAAGAAATAATTGTCATAGGGAGCATCCATCTTGAAGGTATCTGATTAAGATTAAGAGCGTATCCCATTTATGGTGCCCAATGGGATTGGCTCTCAGGGCTATGTATAAAAGGCTATGCATAAAGGGCTATGCTTAAAAAACAGCCCACACAATCGGTGGGCTGCTTTCTTTATTAGTATAGCGTTTTTAATATAACGTTTTTCGATCAAGAACGATAGTACGTTAAATCAACGAATTGATGGCGTTTTCATCTCTTTAATAATGCTGCTGGCAGCGGTTGAGATTTGCACGCCCAACAGCTTGTTCAATGCTATCAAATCATTTTCATTTAAAATGCCACGGGCTTGCTGGATCTGTAATTGGGAAAGCAGATAATCGTAACGTGCCTTGGACAGATTTTGTTTGGCTTGATACAGCTTTGTTGTCGCGTCCAGTACATCCACGATAGTACGAGTTCCCACTTGATAACCCGCTTCCATTGAGTCTAATGAACCTTGTGCAGAGAGTACAGCCTGTTTGTTGGCATCAACACTACTGATGGCAGCAGAAATATTATTGGAGGAGGAATGCACTTCCTGTATCACTTTGCGATAGGTGTTTTCTAATTCCTGACTGGTGCTGACGAAATTATATTTTGCCTGTTCTACCTGAGAATAGGTGGCACCGCCATTAAACAGAGGTAAGTTTAAGGATAACTCAACTCTATTATTTCCGTCGTATCTATCTTCTTGCTGATTGCCGCGGCTATGGCTATTCGTTATTCCTGTGCTGGCGGTTAACTTCACAGTTGGCATATAGCCAGTTTGGGCATTTTTAATTTGTTCACGGCTTAAATCTTGCCTTAAGCGAGCTGACAACAGGCTCAGATTACGGTTTTCTGCCTCTTTCAGTACCTTATCAGCGGACTCCGGTTGATTAGTTTTAAATTGGTCAATATTCAATGAGGCCAATTGAGGATAGTAAATACCCGTAATCAGGCGCAGTTTCTCCAACGCATTGTCCAGATTGTTACGGTTGGAAACTTCCTGTGCCAGAATTGAATCGTATTGAGCGCGGGCATTCTGCACGTCGGTAACGGCAACCAAGCCAACATTAAAGCGTTGGGTCGTTTGATCCAATTGGCGATACAGTGAGGCTTTCTGGGCTTCGGTAAATGTTAGGGTATCGATTGTATTCAGAACATCAAAATAAGCTTGAGCGGTGTCCAGAATTAATTTTTGTTGGGCTGCCTGAAAACTAATATCTGCAATACCTGCACTTTTCTCAGATTGGTTCAGTTGGTTCCATTTCGCCATATCAAAGATAGTCTGGGACAAGCTTAGGCTTGCACCTGTGCCATGAGATTCTGAATTTCTGCTGTCACGAAAGCCTTTGCCATAATTGGCGTTAGCACTCAGACCCAACTGAGGCAGTAAACTACTGCGCGTTACATTAATATTTTCAACAACCGAATTGCGGTCAGCTTGTGCCTTAAGCAATTCGGGGTTTGTTTCTTTCGCCTGCTGATAAATCTGTAGCAGATCCGCTGCGTGGCTTGAAGTACTAAAACCTACCAGATTCATAGCGATAAAAAGAGAGAGCAATTTTTTCATTTGCGTTCCTTGTTGTGCAGCTATTTTACTTAAGTTGCCTCTGCATAAAAACCAATACCACAGATTCTAGCAGAGAATGCCAGCAGGGTAGGGTGGCTGTTTGTGCCATATTGCCTCATTTTTCGGCTTGTTTGTATTATCAAAAGGAATTTATTTAGATCAATGTAGAAAAATACATTTTAATAATAGGAAATTTTAAAAAATAATCAGGAGATTTTATGAGTAAAGATCTTGCCTCGCCATATACTTTTACTAAACAAGATGTTGAAGTTATTTCCCAAAAAACGCTTTATCGCGGTTTTTTCAAAATGACTGAATATCAATTCAGGCATCGCCTATTTCGGGGAGGCTGGAGTGAAACTATTAAACGTGAGGTATTTGAACGCGGTCATGCCGGTGTTTTGCTGCCTTATGATCCAGTACGTGATGAAGTTGTTTTGATTGAACAAATCCGCATTCCGGCGATTGAAACCAGTCATACGCCGTGGTTGCTGGAAGTGATTGCCGGCATGATCGAAGAGGGAGAAGATGCTGAACAGGTCGTCCGTCGCGAGGCAGTGGAAGAGGCGGGTATTGAGGTTAAGCGTTGTCAGTTTGCATTGAGTTATCTTTCCAGCCCCGGTGGCACAACAGAACGCATGAATATTTTTGTCGGTGAAATCGATTCCTCTACTGCGTCAGGGGTTCATGGTCTGGAAGGTGAACATGAAGATATTCGTGTTCTGGTTGTCAGCCGCGAACAAGCCTATCAGTGGGTGGAAGAAGGTATTATCGATAATGCGGCTTCGGTTATTGCAATACAATGGCTGGCATTGCACCATGAAAAAATTAAGAAAGCGTGGTTGGGATATCATTCCTAATTTGCGTTGGAAAACGGGAAGTGTGCCCCAGTCAGCAGATCTTTTGCATAAATATACGCTAAAATAATTCTCATGATCGACAGGAAAAGGAAACCTTTTGGAAAGCCTGCTTGAAGTACCTGTGGCAGAAGGCGCCACAGCCAGAATACTGCAAATCACCGATACACACCTTTTTGCCAATAAAGGCGATTCACTGCTGGGAATCAATACCTATTGCAGTTATCAGGCTGTATTGGACATGATCCTGAAGCAAAATCTCGATATTGATTTGATCGTTGCGACAGGTGATTTGGTACAGGATCAGACCATCAATGCCTATCAGCATTTTGCGGAGGGAATTGCCCGTTTATCTGCACCTTGTGTTTGGTTGCCGGGCAACCACGATTATCAGCCAGCAATGGTTGATACGTTGGCAGCCGCAGGGATCTCACCTTCCAAGCAGATATTCATTGGGCAGCATTGGCAGGTAATTATGCTGGACAGTCAGGTACAGGGCGTTCCTCATGGAGAATTGACGGATTATCAGCTTGAATGGATGAAAAAATGTTTGGATGAGCACAGCGAGCGCCATACGATTGTTATGCTTCATCACCATCCTGTGCCATCTGGATGCACATGGCTGGATCAGCACAGTTTGCGTAATTCTTCCGAATTATCAGAATGTTTGAAAGACAGAACGCAGGTGAAAGCCATACTGTGTGGGCACATTCATCAAGAAGTTGATGAAATGTGGAACGGCATTCGTGTTATGGCAACACCATCAACCTGTGTGCAATTTAAGCCACATTGTACTAATTTTATGCTTGATACAGTGGCCCCGGGATGGCGTTATCTCGAACTGTCTGTGATTGGCAATTCTGTGACAGGTAATAAAGAAGCGAAACTGCAAACACAGGTTCACAGGCTGAAGAGTAACGAATTTTGCCCGGATTTAGATTCGGACGGGTATTAATGTCGACGTTACTTTATTTACATGGTTTCAATAGCTCACCTCAATCAGCGAAAGCGAATGAGCTGAAAACTTGGCTGCACCAGCAGCATCCTGAAATTGACATGCTGGTGCCGCAATTACCTCCTTATCCTGAAGATGCGGCCATCTTATTGGAAGAACTGGTAATGGAACGCGCCGGTGAAAATATCGGTCTGGTGGGTTCTTCTTTAGGTGGCTATCTGGCTATCTGGCTTTCCCAGTGCTTTGGTTTACCCGCCGTGGTCGTCAATCCTGCGGTACGTCCATTCGACTTGCTTCAGAATTATCTTGGGGAAAACGTGAATCCCTATACCGAAGAGCGGTATACTCTCGAACAAAGCCACATATATGATCTCAAAGTAATGCACATTGAACCGCTGGAATCGCCTGATCTTATCTGGCTATTGCAGCAAACAGGGGATGAAGTGCTCGATTACCGACAAGCCGTTGCTTACCTGATGCAGTGCCGGCAGACGGTTGAATCCGGTGGGAATCATGCTTTTATTGGCTTCGAATACTATTTCCCTCAAATTATCGACTTCTTGGGGCTAACCAGTGGCAATAGTAAAAAAATTGCCAAAAATAAGTAAGCGACTGGTATTATCAACAGTATATCAATACTGATTGGCCCTCTATTAACGAAGCAACCGACAGAATTACAACATGACTCAATCTAGTTACAACGCAGAGGCCATTGAAGTCCTCAGTGGCCTGGAGCCAGTTCGTCGTCGTCCCGGAATGTATACTGATACAGCCCGCCCGAACCATCTGGCACAGGAAGTGATCGATAACAGTGTAGACGAAGCTCTGGCTGGTCACGCGAAGCATATTGAAGTAATCCTTCACAGCGATCAGTCTCTGGAAGTGATAGATGATGGCCGTGGTATGCCGGTTGATATCCATCCTGAAGAAAAAGTTTCTGCTGTTGAATTGATTCTGACCCGCCTACATGCGGGAGGAAAATTCTCCAATAAAAATTACCAATTTTCTGGTGGCTTGCATGGGGTTGGGATCTCGGTGGTTAACGCCCTGTCCAAGCGTGTGGAAGTGACTGTTCGTCGTAACAGTCAGGTTCACCAGATCGCCTTTGAGAATGGCGAAAAAGTGCAGGAATTGGAAGTTATCGGCAGCTGCGGTAAACGCAACACCGGAACAAGTGTCCACTTCTGGCCGGATGAAAGCTATTTCGATGCTCCCCGTTTCTCTATCACTCGTTTGACCCATTTGCTGAAAGCTAAAGCAGTACTGTGTCCGGGAGTTGAAATTGTCTTTAAGGACAAACTGAACAATACCGAGCAGAAATGGTGTTATGCCGACGGGCTGACTGATTATCTGCTGGAAGCCGTCAATGGGTTGGTAACTCTGCCAAAAGCACCATTTGTCGGCACATTCAGCGGGGATACTGAAGCAGTTGATTGGGCATTGTTATGGCTGCCTGAAGGTGGAGAATTATTGGCTGAAAGTTACGTTAACCTGATCCCGACAGTACAGGGAGGAACTCATGTTAACGGCTTGCGTCAAGGCTTGCTGGATGCCATGCGTGAATTCTGTGAATTCCGCAACATATTGCCGCGTGGAGTAAAACTCTCCGCCGATGATATCTGGGATCGCTGTGCTTATGTGCTGTCCCTCAAAATGCAAGATCCGCAATTTGCCGGCCAAACCAAAGAACGCCTCTCTTCTCGCCAGTCTGCGGCTTTCGTTTCCGGTGTGGTGAAAGATGCATTCAGCCTGTGGTTAAACCAGCACATTCAAGATGCGGAGCAACTCGCAGAAATGGCGATTGCCAGTGCGCAGCGTAGAATGCGTGCGGCGAAGAAAGTCGTACGCAAAAAGCTGACTAATGGCCCAGCCTTGCCGGGTAAATTGGCAGACTGTACTGCGCAAGATCTCAATATTACTGAACTGTTTTTGGTGGAAGGGGATTCTGCGGGTGGTTCTGCGAAGCAAGCCCGTGATCGTGAATTTCAGGCGATTATGCCACTGCGCGGAAAAATCCTGAACACATGGGAAGTCTCTTCAGATGAAGTACTGGCTTCGCAGGAAGTCCATGATATCTCTGTGGCGATTGGCATCGATCCGGATAGCGACGATCTGAGCCAGCTTCGCTACGGTAAAATCTGCATACTGGCGGATGCGGACTCCGATGGGTTGCATATTGCAACATTGCTGTGCGCCTTGTTTGTCCGTCACTTCCCGACATTGGTGAAACGCGGGCATGTCTACATGGCAATGCCACCGCTGTATCGTATCGACCTCGGCAAAGAAGTGCATTATGCGCTGGATGAAGGGGAAAAAAGCGCCATACTGGATCGTTTGAGCCGCAAGAGGGGTAAACCGAACGTTCAGCGCTTTAAAGGATTGGGTGAAATGAACCCAATTCAGCTGCGCGAAACCACATTAGACCCCAACACTCGCCGTCTGGTGCAATTGACTATCGATGATGAAAATTATCAAGAAACCCTCTCAGTCATGGATATGCTTTTGGCGAAGAAACGTTCAGAAGATCGCCGTAATTGGCTGCAAGAGAAGGGTGATTCCATCGATATTGAAGTTTAGCGCATAACTTTAGTGCATAAGTGAGTGCATAAGTGATTGGTGCATAAAGGATTAGTGCATAAATAAAGAGAAATATCGCGCACGGTAGTCAATACAGATTCTGAGGAAATTAATACATGAGTGAGATAACTCACGATGGTGTGGAGCGTCAGCCGCTGCACACGTTCACTGAAAACGCCTATTTGAATTACTCCATGTACGTCATCATGGACAGGGCGTTGCCTTTTATCGGTGATGGCTTAAAGCCAGTTCAGCGTCGTATTGTCTATGCGATGTCAGAATTGGGGCTGAGCAGTAGCGCCAAATTTAAAAAATCTGCCCGTACTGTCGGTGACGTTCTCGGTAAATACCATCCGCATGGAGATGGGGCCTGTTATGAAGCCATGGTTTTGATGGCACAGCCTTTCTCATACCGTTATCCGTTGGTGGATGGACAAGGAAACTGGGGAGCACCGGATGATCCCAAATCCTTTGCGGCGATGCGTTATACCGAATCTCGTTTATCCAAATACGCCGAATTGTTGTTGAGTGAATTGGGACAAGGAACTGTAAATTGGGTGCCAAACTTTGATGGCACATTGCAGGAGCCTAAAATGCTGCCTGCACGCCTTCCCAATATCTTGTTAAATGGTACTACCGGTATTGCCGTTGGTATGGCAACTGATATCCCGCCACACAATGCCCGTGAAGTAGCAAATGCCCTGATTGCCATGTTGGATAAGCCTGATCTATCGCTTGATGAAGCAATGGAATACGTCAAAGGGCCGGACTATCCAACAGAAGCTGAGATCATCACGTCAAAAGAAGATATCCGCAAGATCTACAAAAATGGTCGTGGTTCGGTGCGGATGCGGGCAATTTGGTCGAAAGAAGAAGGTAACGTCGTTATTACGGCTCTGCCCCATCAAGTATCCGGCGCGAAGATACTGGAGCAAATCGCCAGCCAAATGCGGGCAAAGAAATTGCCGATGGTGGATGATCTGCGTGACGAATCTGATCACGAAAATCCAACTCGCTTGGTCATTGTTCCACGTACTAATCGCGTGGATATCGAACAAGTTATGAACCATTTGTTTGCAACCACTGATCTGGAAAAGAGCTATCGCGTTAACCTCAACATGATTGGTTTGGATAACCGTCCTTCGGTTAAAGGCTTGGTTGAGATCCTCAGTGAATGGTTGATTTTCCGTCGCGAAACGGTGCGTAATCGCTTGAATTATCGTTTGGAAAAAGTCCTGAAACGGCTGCATATTCTGGAAGGTTTGCTGGCGGCATATCTGAACATTGATGAAGTCATCCATATTATTCGCAATGAAGATGAGCCGAAGCCAGTATTGATACAGCGTTTTGGATTAACCGAAACGCAGGCAGAAGCCATTCTTGAACTGAAATTGCGTCACTTGGCGAAACTGGAAGAAGTCAAAATCCGTGGCGAGCAGGGTGAGTTGGCGAAAGAACGTGACAAACTTCAGGCGATCTTGGGTTCTGAGCGTAAGTTAAGTACGTTACTGAAAAAAGAGATTATTGCCGATGCCGCAAGCTACGGTGATGACCGCCGCTCTCCATTGAAAGAGCGCACAGAAGCGAAAGCCATGAGTGATCATGACATCCTGCCATCTGAGCCGATTACAGTCATCATGTCAGAAATGGGCTGGGTACGTAGTGCGAAAGGGCATGAGATTGATCCGGCGGGTTTGAATTACAAATCTGGTGACAGTTTCCGCAGTGCGGCACGTGGCAAGAGCAACCAGCCTGTGGTCTTTATTGATACCACTGGACGCAGCTACTCCATTGATTCGTTGGATTTACCATCAGCCAGAGGGCAGGGAGAACCTTTGACGGGTAAACTCGCATTGCCTGCCGGGGCATCGGTTGAGCACCTTCTGATGGCGAAAGAAGAGCAGAAATTCTTGATGGCATCAGATGCAGGATATGGTTTTATCTGTACTTTCAATGACTTGATTGCAAAAAACCGTGCAGGCAAGGCAATGATTACTTTGCCTGAAAATGCCAAAGTAATGCAGCCACTGGAGATTAGCAACGAACAGGATGATATGTTACTGGCGATTACCAAAGCCGGTCGTATGTTGATGTTCCCAGTAGCTGATCTGCCACAGCTTTCGAAAGGAAAAGGTAATAAGATTGTTTCCATTCCTGCCGCACAGGCCGTATCAGGCGAAGATATGTTGAGTTGGTTGTTGGTATTGCCTTCACAATCTTCAATCACGCTTTACTTTGGCAAGCGCAAATTATTGCTTCGCCCTGAGGATTTACAGAAATTCAGGGCTGAAAGAGGGCGCAAGGGAACTTCTTTACCTCGTGGTTTGCAGCGTGTTGATCGCGTTGAAGTGGAGATGCCCAAACAGTAATGTTATATAATAATGGTATATATTTCATATAGTTATTTTCTAATATAATTATCGTTATTATTTTATATTAGCTATATATACCCAACAGATTTCAATTTGTGGCACAACCAATTAAGCTGCAAATTGCAGGATGGAAGGTATCAATCATAATCTCAGGCCAGTGTAATACACTGGCCTGCTTAGTAAGGGGCAGCTATGCTGGCAATCATTCGTGGAATAATTGTTATTCTGTTTACGATACTGATCTGTATTTTTGGTTGTATCTACTGTTTATTCAGTCCGCGTAATCCACGTCATGTCATGACTTTTGGTCATGCGTTTGGCAAGTTGCATAAAGTGTTTGGCATTAAGTTGCTGGAACGTATTCCAGCGGAAGCTCAGGAATATGGGCCTAGCATTTATATCGGTAATCACCAAAACAATTACGACATGATTACTATGTCGAATGCGGTGCAGCCACGTACAGTCACCGTAGGTAAAAAAAGCCTGGTCTTTATTCCCTTTTTTGGTCAGATTTATTGGTTGACAGGTAATATTCTGATCGACAGGAACAACCGAACAAAAGCACATGGCACAATTTCGCAGGTTGTCGATCAGATCAAAAAAAATCAGGTTTCAGTCTGGATGTTTCCAGAAGGAACACGCAGTCGTGGCCGTGGTTTGCTGCCCTTTAAAACAGGCGCCTTTCATGCAGCCATTGCAGCAGGGGTACCTATCGTGCCAGTCTGTGTTTCTTCCACACACAATAAAATAAAGCTCAATCGTTGGAATAATGGCGCTGTTATTGTTGAAATGTTGCCTCCGATTGATACCAAGAAATATACCAAAGAACAGGTTCGTGAACTGGCAGAACACTGTCGACAAATGATGCAAACTAAAATTGAAGAACTGGATAAAGAAGTCGAGGAGCTTAATAAGCGGGGATAATTTAATGACAGTAAACTGTCCGGAATTATCAAATATGATCTCCTGCATTTTGGTCGGATTATCGCCACAAATTTAAGATAGTTTTAGAATTTCTCTCCTATTCGCGATATGATTGCGTTTAATAAATTAACGTTTTTATTAAACGCAATCGATAGAATAATAACTCCTGATAGCCACAATATCGGGGTATTCATCCCAGTAATTATTTGAATTGTACGCCTAAGAGTTTCAAGCCGCAGCTTGGAAGAAAAAGGCTGGAGATTGCTATTCTCGTTGTGCAAATTATTTCTGTTGTAGAGACCATTTCTTCTGTGGAGAAAGTATGTCACTGAGTCGGCGCCAATTTATTCAGGCTTCAGGTGTGGCAATGTGTTTAGGTGCGCTTCCTTTTGTGATTAGAGTCAAGAAAAATCAACAAACACAATTGCCGATCCCTCCCTTACTGGAATCCCGAATAGGACAACCACTGTTTTTAACTATACAAAAAGCCAACTGGGCGTTTAATGGTCGTAAGAATGCTAACATTTGGGGCATTAACGGACATTATTTAGGGCCAACCATTCGGGTTCGCCGAGGGGATTATGTCAAACTAATATATAGCAATCGGCTATCTGAACCGATTTCAATGACAGTAGGGGGATTATTGGTACCCGGAACCTTGATAGGGGGTTCGTCCCGTTTGATAAAACCGAAGGAAAGTTGGTCGCCGGTTATCCAGATAAACCAGCCTGCAACTACCTGTTGGTATCATGCCAATACCCCAAATCGCATGGCACGGCATGTTTATGCCGGTCTTGCGGGTATGTGGCTGGTGGAAGACGAAAGCAGCCGTAGCCTGCCGTTGCCCAAACATTATGGTGTCGATGATTTTCCTGTTATTTTGCAAGATAAGCGGTTTGATAATTTTGGTGTTCCACAATACAACCCAACGGATAATCAAGGCTTTCTTGGTGATATCTTGGTTGTTAATGGTGTCGAAAATCCTTTTGTGGAAGTTGCCAGAGGTTGGGTCAGGCTGCGTTTGCTGAATGCTTCTAATGCTCGGCGATATGAATTGCAACTCAGCGATGGACGCCCGTTCTACATGATTGGTACTGATCAAGGATTGCTGCCTGCTCCCGTAGCGGTACAGTTATTGTCACTTGCTCCGGGAGAGCGTCGTGAGGTCCTGATTGATATGTCGAAAGGGGAAAGTGTTACCATTACTGCGGGGGAATCGGCAGGTGTAATGGATCGTTTGAAAGGTTTGTTGGAATATTCAACTAAACTCTTGTCAACCACGGTATTAACACTGAAAGCCAGCGGGCTGCTTCCTTTGGTGACAGATCAATTACTGACTCAGCTTGTAGCTGATAATCCATATATTAACTCCTCCATTCGAAGTCGTCAGATTGACTTGGGAGATTATTCACCAGAGAGCAATAGTTCACTAACGAATAAGCATCGAATCAATATCACGAGCCAGCAAGGAGCATGGGAGCGTTGGATAGTCACAACGTCAATACCTCAGCCTTTGCATATTGAAGGGGTAAGATTTAAGGTCATCAATCTGAATGGCAAACGTCCAGAGCCACAGGATTATGGCTGGAAAGATACTGTTTGGATTGATAGCCGGGCAGAATTGCTGGTTAATATGATGCAGCCGTCTTATGAGAATTTTCCTTTTATGTATTACAGCCAGATATTGGAGATGGCTGATAGTGGCGTTGCCGGGAAGTTGATTGTTAATCCTCCGGATTTATAAGTGGAACGCTGTTACCGTCTTCATTGAATTTTGCCACTGTTTTAACTCATGGCAGCTCATAGCAGAAAGAGAGTGAATTCAGAAATAAGAGCAAAGAGCAGTCTTGAACTCCTGTCAGATTACTCGCTTTTCAGATAGATATTCTGTGAAATTGAATAAGGGTGTTATTTTTGTGTCCATTTGTTAATTAATATTTTGTAAAACAATGGATTGTTTAACAATTAGTGTGCAAATTAACTATTTGTATGGAATAAACTACTAATCTTATCGACTGAAAGTAACCCTTTCCGTATAGTGTCCGAAATTTTCATACTACTTGGCTGTAAGGTGATTTAATGATTATCAGCTTGATTGCTGCGATGGCTATGGATCGAGTTATTGGTATGGAGAACGCCATGCCATGGACTTTGCCGGGTGATTTAGCCTGGTTCAAACACAAGACACTCGGAAAGCCGGTTGTGATGGGGCGAGTGACTTATGAGTCGATTGGCCGCCCTTTGCCGGGGCGCTTGAATATCGTGATCAGTAGTCAACCTGCAAGTGATGATCGGGTCACGTGGGTAAACTCTATCGAAGCTGCTTTGGCAGCCGCTGGTGATACCGAAGAAGTTATGGTGATGGGCGGAGGAAAAATTTATGAGCAGTTTATTCCTTTGGTCAACCGTATGTATCTGACCCATATTGATGCAGAAGTGATTGGCGACACACATTTTCCTGATTATGAACCTGATGAGTGGAATTCAGTTTTTACTGAATATCACGATGCAGATGAAAACAATTCACATAGCTATTGTTTTGAAATTCTAGAACGTCGAGAGTGAGCTAATTTTACGTGCGGAGTGCCTTAAGGCACTCCGGCGTCACAGTTCCTTCCGAGGTCACAGGTCAGGATTATAATCCGCTGGATTTATAATTTAGTGAGCAATGAATCCTGGCTGAAATATTGCTTATCTTCCCAACGAAGCATGGTTAATTTACCTCCCCAACAACACCCCGTATCCAGAGCGTAGATGCCAGCAGGTACACCTTGACCTTCCAGTGCGGCCCAGTGACCAAAGGCAATGGAATAATCTTCAGGAATACTGCGTGGTAATTCGAACCAAGGTTTCAATGGAGCAGGGGCATTTTCAGGTTTGGATTTGCAGATCATATCCAATTGACCATTTGGAAAACAATAACGCATCCGGGTCAAGGCATTGGTACTGTAACGCAACCGAGCAAGACCGCTTAACTCTGGAGTCCAATTATTTGGCATATCCCCATACATTGCATTGAGAAACAAGGGATAGCTGTCACTACGAAGAATGGCTTCCACTTCACGGGTACATATTTTGGCTGTTTCTAAATCCCACTGCGGGGTAAGCCCGGCATGTGTCATGATGAGTTTTAATTCGTCATCAATTTGCAACATTGGCTGTTTTCTTAACCAATTTATTAATTCATCAATATCCGGTGCCGTGAGTAATTCATCCAGCAAATCTTTCGGTTTATTGCGGCTGATTTTCGCGTAAACCGCCAACAGATGCAGATCGTGATTGCCCAATACCAATTTAACTGCGGAACCGAGTTGTTTGATATAACGCAGTACTGCCAATGAATCAGGACCACGGGCGACGAGATCACCTGTCAGCCATAAGGTGTCTTTATTGGGATTAAAATCAACTTGTTCTAATAAAGCGCGAAATTCACGATAACAACCGTGAATATCGCCAATAAGATAGGTAGCCATAATTAATTTATCAGTGTTGGAATAGCCAGACGGAACACAGGAATGGGAGCTTGAAACGGACGACCGTTGTGATCAATCATTTCATAGTAGCCTTCCATAGTACCCAAAGGAGTTTCCAAAATAGTGCCACTGCTATAGCGGTATTCTGCTCCCGGTGGGATCAAAGGTTGTTTTCCCACAACCCCTTCACCCTGAATTTCGATTCGGTGACCATCACTGTTGGTAATGCGCCAGTAACGGCTAATCAGTTGCACGGGAGAATGCCCAAGATTACGAATTAATACTGTATAAGCAAACACAAAACGTTGTTGTTCCGGCTGTGATTGACTTTCTACGTAAGTACTTTGTACTTGAATATGAATTCTTGGTTCATTGAGCATAAGTGCCTCCTGTTACTGTAATGTCTGTTTATTTACTTAGGCAGTTGCAGGTTGAGATGATAACCAGTTTGCCATTTTACAGTATTGCTCGACAGAGATGTTTTCAGCCCGCGTGCTTGGGTCAACGCCTAGTTCAGATAACTGTTCAGCGGAGAAAGTATTCCCAAGGCTATTGCGGATAGTTTTTCTCCGTTGGTTAAATGCCTGAGTTGTGATCCGGGTTAACATGCGAATATCCTGAACCGGATAAGGGATGCATTTATGTGGGATCAAACGTACAACGGCAGAGTCCACTTTCGGCGCTGGTGTAAATGCCGTAGGTGGTACTTCAAGAACAGGAATTACCTGACAGTAGTATTGTGCCATTACACTTAAACGCCCGTAAGTTTTACTGCCAGGCCCTGCGACAAGACGATTCACGACTTCTTTCTGTAACATAAAGCTCATATCAGCGATAGCATCAGTATAGCTGAAGAGATGGAACATCAACGGTGTAGAAATGTTATAAGGCAAATTGCCAAATACACGCAGGGATTGACCGCGCTCTTTGGCAATCTGACTAAAATCAACAGTCATTGCATCTTGTTGAATGATTGTCAGCTTATCTTTCAATTTGGGATGGACATGCAGACGAGCCGCCAGATCACGGTCAAGCTCGACGACAGTCATTTTATCCATGCGTTCACCAACTGGCTCAGTCAGCGCTCCCAGACCCGGACCGATTTCCACTACGGCTTGGCCTGCCTGTGGGTTTATCGCATCGACAATACTCTCAATGGTAAACTGATCGGTTAAAAAGTTTTGCCCGAAACGTTTACGGGCATGATGCCCTTGATGGACTTTGTTATTCATTACTGTTTTGTATCATTTTAATTGCTAGATTTAATGCGGTGATAAAACTACCCACATCAGCTTGACCTGTCCCTGCCAGCTCCAGTGCTGTGCCATGATCGACAGAAGTTCGGATAAATGGCAGACCCAGCGTAATATTCACTGCCCTGCCAAAACCTTGGTATTTTAACACGGGTAGCCCTTGATCGTGATACATAGAAAGCACTGCATCAGCATTATCCAAATATTTGGGCTGGAACAGGGTATCCGCAGGCAATGGGCCTTCCAGCCATATGCCTTCTGCTCTCAGACTGTCTAAGGCCGGAATGATAACATTTATTTCTTCATGCCCCATATGCCCTCCTTCACCAGCATGAGGATTCAGGCCACAAACATAGATGTGGGGGCGGGGGATACCAAATTTGGTTTTTAGATCATGATTGAGAATGGTGACAACTTCCCTTAGGGAATCAAACGTGATCGCTTTAGGGACATCCAGAATCGGCAGATGTGTTGTTGCCAATGCTACCCGTAGTTCTTCTGTCGCCAACATCATGACTACTCTTGAACATTGGCTGTGGTCAGCAAAAAACTCAGTATGTCCGGTAAAAGGCACTCCCGCATCATTAATGACGCCCTTATGTACAGGCCCTGTCACCAATGCTGAAAACTCGCCATTCAGACAACCATCGCAGGCTTTTGCTAAGGTTTCCGTGACATAAGTACCGTTTTCTTGGTTTAACTCCCCTGCAATAGTAGGGGATTGAAGATGAACAGGCAGGATGGTCAGGGTTCCTGCGGCTTGTGATGAAGAAATGTGTTCAGGAGAATAAGTTTGCAGTTGCAGAGGTAAATTTAGTTGCCTGGCTCGGGAGAGCATCAGCTCTGGATCGGCACAAACAACCAATTGGATGGGCCACTCTTTTTGGGCAAGAGCAATGACTAAGTCAGGACCAACCCCGGCTGGTTCGCCGGGGGTAATAATGATGGGTTTATTGTTGAGCATCGCTACCATCTAAAATTTTCACATAAGCGGAGGCGCGTAATTCTTGCATCCAGCTTTGTGCCTCTTCATTGAATTTACGGTTTAACAGCAGACGGTAAGCACGATCTTTATGTGCTACATCTGTTCTGTCGACCTTACGGCTATTAAGCAGTTGAATTAAATGCCAACCGAAAGAGGAGTGAACAGGCTGGCTGATTTCACCTTTTTGCAACTGCATCAACGTATCACGGAAAGCAGGATCGTAAGCACTCGGCAAGTTCCACCCCAGCTCTCCACCACGCATGGCTGAACCCGGATCTTGAGAATACTCTTTTGCGGCTTTTTCAAATGAGATTTTGCCGCTTAAGATCTCTTCTCTGAGTTGCATCAATTTGTTACGTGCCTGTTCATCATTCATGATCGGTGATATTTTCAGCAGAATATGGCGGGCATCTACTTCAGTGACTGCGATTGGCATCTGGTCACCACGGATATCATTCACTTTCAGAATGTGAAAACCCACGCCGGAACGAATTGGGCCAATAATTTGTCCCTTATGTGCAGATTGGAGCTGTGCTGCAAACAAGGATGGCAATTCTTGCAGTTTGCTCCAACCCATATTTCCGCCTTTCAAGGCTTGGGTATCGCCGGAATAGGTAAGTGCCAATTTGCCGAAATCCACGCCATTATTGAGTTCAGACAAGATTTTTTTGACTTTGGTCTCCGCTTTTTCTACCTGTTCCTGACTTGGGTTTTCCGGTAGAGGTATCAGGATATGGCTGATATTTAACTCAGTATCCTGACTATTTTGGCTGCCGATTTGGTTCGCCAGCGAATCAATTTCCTGTGGCAGGATATTGATACGGCTGCGTACTTCATTGTTGCGTACTTCTGCAATAATCATTTCCTTGCGGATCTGATTACGGTAGGTATCAAAGCTAATACCATCTGTGCTCAGACTTTGTTTCAACTGGGCAAGGCTCAAGTGGTTTTGGGCTGCAATATTTGTGAGCGCAGAGTCTAAGGCTTGATCAGGGATAGTAATCTGCATCCGATTTGCCATTTGCAGAATGATATCATCCATAATCAGGCGCTCAAGGATCTGGTGACGCAAGGCTTTCTCATCCGGTATTTGCTGGCCTGCATGTTTCGCATTGAGTTTTACGGATTGTAAAAGGTTATTGACGTCACTTTCCAGTACGACATCATTGTTAACAATAGCAGCCACCTTATTGAGCTCTTGTGGAGCGGCCATTGCGACAGAGTTTACTGAAAACATCAATCCGAGAATGAGCGATCTCCAGTTCTTCATACATTTCCCATCATATCAATCCCGCCTGAGCGGGGTTATTTTGTTTACATTGCGTTTATCGGTATCAGAATGCGCGTTGGTAAGGAAGAATACCTTGCTGCAACATTTTCTGACTCCCCAAACTATGATTGTTACTTAAGCCACGAAGTTCAACATTGAATGACCATTTGTTGTCATATTGGCTGCTGCCGAAGCGCCAGTTAACGATCTTGCGTTCATAACCCACATTAACCGCCCAGCAGCAAGTGTTGTATTGCAGACCTACCATCTGGTTTGCAGGCTGTTTCTCTTTGGTATCGTAGTAGTAAGCCCCGACAAATGCCCAACGATCTGACAATGGCCAGCTTGCCACCATACCAACCTGAGAAATACCCTGCTGATAAGCGGGGATGCCTTGCTTCAGCGTGGCTTGAATATAATCGCGGTCAACAAAACGATAGTTCAACTGCAACATACGATCAGCATCACGGCGGTATTCCACTATGGCATTACCCATAGTTAAACTGCCCAGACGATTATCATATTGCAGCCCGCCTTTGAGGCCCCAGGAATCATCGATTCTCCAGTGTGCATCTCCAGCCCATGTTGTGGCCCCCGTTCCCTTTTTATTGCCGATGATATCTTTACCACCTGAAATAGACGCAGTATCTTCGGTACGCGGGCGTTCAAAGTAGTAGATTTGACCTACGGACAGGCTAAAACGTTCAACTAAATTTTCATCATAAACGCGGGTGGTCATACCCGTAGTAAATTGATTAGCAGATGAAACGCGGTCTAAACCACTGTAAAAGCGGTCACGGAATAATCCGTTATAGTCCGCTTGCAGCAGAGAAGAATCAAAGTTGTTAATGTTATTCTGATTCTTATAAGGCACATAGAGATATTGAACGCGTGGCTCCAGTGTTTGAGTGTAATCTTGATTAAAATACATGGCGCGTTCAAACACCATCTTCGCATCTGATTTAAACACTGGCAGAACACGGTTTACCGAATTTTCCAATGAAGCAGTTTGTGAATTCTTTTTAACTGAATCAGAAATATCCTGTTGGTAATGAGTTGCCATCAATTTAAATTCATTATTGATGCTCGCCCAGCCATTAGAAAGAGGTAAGTTAATGGCAGGTTCCAGATGCAAGCGCGTTGCATTTGGCCACTGATTACCAACACTGGTAAATCTCGCTACTTGGGAATAGGTATGAAAATCAAATGGTCCCAAATCATTTTTATAATAATTGAGATCTAACTGAGGCTCGGATCGGTAGGCTCTTCTTCTATCATCGATGGTAAAAAGCTGGAATTGTTTGGTTGTCAGTGTGGCATTCCAGTTTTGCCGGGCATAGCCCACGCTGAATTTCTGGGTAGCGTAGCCATCGGTACTGGAACCGTATTGTGAGCTGAAGTCACCGAAATAGTTCGGATCACTGACTTTGGTATAATCAGCACTGAAACGCCAAACCTGATTCAGGACACCACTATGATTCCAATAGAACAACCAGCGATTGCTGCTATCCCGCTCAGGCCTGATATTGAGCCTTTTATCCTCTTCATACAGACGATCATTACCCATCCAATCCAGCGCAACAGTCCCTGCGCCCGCTTTGGTTAAGTAACGAAATTCATTATCCAGTTTCAAACCGCGCATAGTGATGAGATGCGGGGTAATCGTGGCATCATAATTGGGCGCAATGTTCCAGTAATATGGAAGCAGGAACTGGAAGCCGTCTTTATTGGAAAAACTGGCATTGGGGATCAAAAACCCAGAACGGCGTTTGTCTCCAATCGGCAACTGCAAGTATGGGCTGTAAAACACAGGCACATTGGCAATGCGGAAACGGGCATTCCAGATTTCAGCCAATTGCTCTTCACGGTCAAGGATTACCTCAGAACCAACGACACTCCAGCTATCATTGCCGGGCAAACAGGAAGTGAATACTCCATTATTCAGAATGGTATAGCGGTTTTCATCACGCAGCATCATTTTGTCTGCGTTGCCACGCCCTTGACGACCAACCATCTGGTAATTGCCTTGTTCCACGTCAGTATCTTTATTATTCAGATTAGCCCAAGCGCGTGGCCCCTTCAAAATGATCTGAGGATCATCATAATGGACATTCCCTATGGCGGTAACAGTGCGAACAGGTTCTTTATCCTGTGTTTGTTCGAGCCGGACTTTATCGGCTGTCAGCGTTTTATTTCCCTGTTGGATATCAACATTGCCAATGAACTCAACCACATTGGGATACTCACCGTGAGTATCATTGGATTTAATGTTAATCGGCATTTTATTAGGATCGCCTGTGATAATCGGCTTATCGTAGACAGGTACACCCAGCATACATTGTGCTACAAGGTCAGCATGAGCTTGCTGACTATAAAGAGCTGCCCATACCATTGTGGCCAGCAGCGTAGGATAACATTTATTCATAGATGTTTATGCGGTTCCGTCATCAGTGGCATCGTGCCGGCAAACGCTCAGAGACTAACGTAGTTGAGATATATGCGCCAGAGTAAAGTTTAACTTTGCTAATCTTGCTGTTAGGCACAGAGCTTAATGAATAGTATGATAATGCAAAATTGCGTTCAGGGCATTGGGGAATTGAAGACTATATGCAGTATTGGGGAAAATTATTCGGATTGATATTTGGGATTGCGTCTGGTGCTGGTTTTTGGGGGATTGTGATCGGCTTATTGCTTGGTCATATACTCGACAAAGTCAGAGCGAAAAAATTGGGGGAGACCACTAAAAGTCCAACCCGACAGGCACTGTTTTTCCGCAGTACGTTTCAAGTATTGGGGCATTTGACCAAAGCAAAAGGTCGGGTAACAGAAACGGATATCCAGCTCGCCACCCAACTGATGAACAGAATGCGGCTGCATGGTGAGGCACGGTTTTCCGCACAGCAGGCATTTCGTGAAGGCAAACAGCCTCAATTTCCTTTACGTGAAACATTAAGACAATTACGCCGTGCTTGCTTCGGTCGTTTTGACCTTATTCGAATGTTTCTGGAAATTCAGCTACAAGCTGCATTTGCTGATGGCGAACTGCATCCCAATGAAAGAACAGTTCTGTTTGTCATCGCCGAAGAGTTAGGTATTTCCCATATCCAATTTGAACAATTCCTTGCCATGATGGAAGGGGGACGTCATTTTGATGGGCATGATTTTGGTGGGCAATTCCAGCAACATGGGCATTATCAAGGTCATCGGCAGCAGCGCGCGACATTGGAAGATGCTTGTAAGGTATTGGGTGTCAATAAACAGGATGATGCGACAACCATTAAGCGAGCTTATCGAAAACTGATGAGTGAGCATCATCCCGATAAACTGGTGGCAAAAGGCTTGCCACCAGAAATGATGGAACTTGCGAAACAGAAGGCACAGTCCATCCAGTCGGCTTACGATTTGATTAAAAAAGAGAAGGGCTTTAAGTAGCTCTTGTCTAAACAAAATTTATCCAAGCAAAATTTATACGAACAAATCAGAAAAAAGCATTTATCAAAACTCGGCTTTGCACTCAAAATGTATTGGCATACCATGCGCCGGATGAGTAATGAATAGCTCTTGGGCATGTAATTGCAGGCGAGGTGCCAGTTCTCTTGCCTGTGTATGAGCATAGAACCTATCTCCCAGAATGGGATTACCAAGTGCCAGCATATGTACCCGCAGCTGATGAGAGCGTCCTGTGATTGGTGCCAGCCGGACACGCGTTGCCTGAGCTTCATATTCCAGCACCTGATACTCAGTTTGTGCTGACTTGCCCGTTTCAAAACAGACTTTTTGTTTCGGGCGATTCGGCCAGTCGCAGATCAAGGGTAAATCCACCAATCCTTTTTCCTGCTCCATTTTTCCCCATACCCGCGCGATATAGACTTTTTTCGGTTCACGTTCACGGAACTGGCGTTTCAACTCACGCTCGGCTGCTTTAGTCAGAGCAACGACCATGATACCGCTGGTAGCCATATCCAATCGATGGACTGATTCGGCTGTGGGAAATTCAGCTTGTATCCGCGTCATGATACTGTCCTTGTGCTCTTCTGCTTTACCCGGCACAGAAAGTAATCCACTGGGTTTATTAACAACCATAATGTGCTCATCCTGATACAGCACATATAACCAAGGATCTGTCGGGGGTTTATAAGACTCCAGCATAGTGGCTCCAATGGGTCGGAAAAGGTTGGATTTCAGGGGCATCTCACAGAGAAAGCCCCTGAACTTACGATTAGCTAGCGATTGATAGCTATTTATTCACGTTATTCACGGGAAATTATTTTATTGGTGAGAAACTTATTGGTGAGAAACGACCACCAAACGAATAGCATCCAGACGCCAGTTAGCCTGATCAAGATTGAGCAGTAGATTCTTATGCTCAGATTCAATCGCTTCCAGCTCATCATCACGGATATTCGGGTTAACCGCTTTCAGGGCTTCCAGACGTGACAATTCAGCCGACAGCACTTCATCTGCTTCTTTCTTCGCCTTATCAATCAACACATGCGCTTGCTCTTCAATCAGAGGCTCAGATTGTTGCAAAATAGCATGAACTTCTTTTTGTACCGCATTAACCAACTTGCTGGCGTTGTGACGGTTGATGGCGTTCAGCTGGCGGTTGAAGCTTTCAAATTCTACCTGAGAAGCCAGATTGGTTCCTTTCAGATCCAACAAGAGGCGTACTGGCGTTGGTGGCAAGAAACGGGTCAATTGCAGATGCTTCGGCGCTTGGGCTTCAACAACGTAAATCAACTCAACCAACAGTGTACCGACTGGCAGTGCCTTGTTTTTCAGGATGGAAACGGCACAGCTTCCCGTATCCCCAGACAGGACTAAATCCAGACCATTGCGAATGATTGGGTGTTCCCAGCTCAGGAATTGAGTATCTTCGCGGGACAGTGCTTTTTCACGGTCAAACGTAATGGAGCAGCCATCTTTTGGTAATCCGGGGAAATCAGGCACCAGCATATGATCGGATGGATGCAGGGCAATAATATTGTCGCAGCGATCTTCCTGATTGATACCAATGATATCGAACAGATTCAGGGCAAAATTCACCAGATCTGTATCGTTATCTTGTGCAGCAATCTGTTCTGCCAGTTTCTGGCCTCGCTCGCCACCGTTGGAGTTCATCTCCAGCAGACGGTCACGTCCTTGCTCTAATTGTTGTTTGAGCGTCTCATGATGCTTGCGGCATTCCGCAATAAATTCACAGAATCCGGTTTGCTCATTTGGTTTAGCAAGGAAATTCAGCAGGATTTCATAATATTTGTCATAGATGGGGCGGCCTGTAGGACAAGTATGTTCAAAGGCATCCAGACCTTCGTGATACCAACGCAGAAGAATGGACTGCGCAGTATTTTCCAGATAAGGCACACTGATTTTGATATCGCGGCTTTGACCGATACGATCCAGACGACCGATGCGCTGTTCCAGCAAATCAGGATTGAATGGCAAATCAAACATGACAAGTTGGTTGGCAAACTGGAAATTACGTCCTTCTGAGCCAATTTCAGAACAGAGCAGCACTTGCGCGCCTTCTTCTTCAGAAGCAAAGTAAGCAGCGGCACGGTCACGTTCCAGCAAGGACAAACCTTCGTGGAACACGGCACTGCGGATACCTTCGCGCTCACGCAAAACTTGCTCCAGTTGCAGCGCAGTTTCCGCCTTGGCACAGATCACCAGTACTTTCTCATCGCGGTTTGCCATCAAGAAACCCATCAGCCATTCTACGCGGGGATCGAAATTCCACCATGTGGCATTTTCCCCTTCGAATTCCTGATAGATCCGCTCAGGATAAAGCATATCTTTGGCGCGCATCTCCACCGTCTTTTTGGCTCCCATGATTTCAGAAACCTTGATTGCCGTCTGATATTGGGATGGCAATGGTAACTTGATCTCATGCAATTCACGATGTGGGAAGCCTTTTACGCCACCACGGGTATTACGGAAAAGCAATCGGCTGGTGCCGTGACGATCCATCAGCATGGTGATCAGTTCGCGGCGGGCATTTTCACTCTCTTCATCTTGATTGCTGTTTGCTGCTTTCAGCATAGGCACAATATCCTGCTCACTGATCAGGTCACCGATTGCATTTTGCTGATCATTGTTCAGGATTTCACCGGATAACAGCAGCGTGACAGCATCTGCGACAGGGCGGTATTGCTGTTGTTCATCAATAAAAGCCTGATAATCGTGGAAACGATTTTGGTCCAGCAAGCGCAGACGGGCAAAGTGGCTTTCTTGCCCCAACTGCTCTGGGGTTGCTGTCAACAGTAAGACAGAAGGGATTTGTTCTGCCAATTGTTCGATAACATGATATTCGCGGCTTGGGGATGTTTCGCTCCATGCCAGATGATGAGCTTCATCTACCACCATCAAATCCCAACTCGCTTCCAGCAGATGTTCAAAACGTTGCTTATTGCGGCGAACAAAATCCAGGGAACAGATAATCATCTGCTCAGTTTCGAATGGATTATCGCTGTCATGAAGCGCTTCGCTGTATCGGCCATCATCAAACAGCGAAAAACGCAGATTGAAACGGCGTAGCATTTCTACCAGCCATTGGTGTTGCAGGCTTTCAGGCACAATGACTAACACACGTTCCGCACGTCCAGCCATCAATTGCTGATGGATAATCATACCGGCTTCAATGGTTTTACCCAAACCAACTTCATCCGCCAGCAATACACGAGGTGCGTGACGCTTGCCCACTTCATTGGCAATGTGTAATTGGTGAGGAATCAAACTGGCGCGAATACCACGCAGTCCACTTTCAGCCAGACGGAACTGCTCACTTTGGTGTTTACGGGCGCGAAAACGCAAAGCAAAGCGATCCATGCGGTCAATTTGCCCCGCAAACAGGCGATCCTGTGGCTTGTTGAACGTCAGCTTGCTATCCAGAAAAACTTCCCGCAAGCAGGTGTTTTCTTCTTCAGTGTCCAGACGAGTACCGACATAGATCAGCAGGCCATTATCTTGCTGGACATCATCGATCTTGAGTTTCCAGCCTTCGTGACTGGTCACGGTATCGCTCACATTAAACATAACGCGGGTGATGGGTGAATCATTGCGTGCGTAAAGGCGGTTTTCTCCGCTGGCAGGGAAGAGTAACGTTACCATGCGCGCATCAAGCGCCACGACTGTTCCTAATCCAAGTTCGCTTTCTGTATCGCTTATCCAGCGTTGACCAAGAGTAAATGGCATAAATTTTGGCTCAGTTTTCTGTTAGACAATATTATTTATGGTTGCAGGGTGGCTGCTTTTGTTGGATATCGATCATCATTGGTTATCGATAGGGATAGTTTTCAACTGAATTTTACAACGCCCGTTCTTTTGAAAACGGGATCACAAAAGTACAGTAGCCCATTAGAGGGGCGATATGTTAATTGAAGCTGAGCAAGTCGTCACCTGCAAAAATATCCATTATTCGAAAGACATGCTCATTTGCCCGGTCAGCAGGGGCATAAAGTCATCGTGAATAAATGGCAAGATGGCATCAGCAATCGGCTTCAACTGCTTATGGATATAGTGTTCATAATCGAGTGCCGAGGTCTGGTTCTCCAATGGCTCAGGGCCTGATTGGGTAATGACGTAGTTGATCCAACCACCATTTTGGTACTGTAATGGGCGATTATGCTGTTGATTATATTCATCCGCCAAACGTGCTGCCCGGACATGGGGAGGTACATTGCGCTGATAATCAGATAAATTACGGCGCAGTCGTTTACGATACACCAGACGATCATCAAACTCACCCGTCAGCGTTTTGGCAATATACTCACGAATATAATTTTGATGTGATTGTTTTCGATGTGATTGTTTTTGACATGATTGTTTTTGACATGATCGTTGATGAAAAATCAGGGTATACAACTCTTTCTGGAATATTTGTGCAAGAGGCGTCCAGTCGGTTCTTACTGTTTCCAATCCTTTGAAAATGACCTTATCACCGCTTAATCCGGCATAACGTTTTTTACTGCCTTGCTCAGCTCCTCGTACCGTTGGCATCAGGAAGCGCTGATAGTGCGTTTCAAACTCTAGCTCCAGTGTACTTTCAAGATTGAATTCGGTTTTAAGATGGTTTCGCCACCATTGGTTGACAAATTGCGCCAGAGAATGTCCGATTTGACGGGCTTCTTCTTCTGAATGAGAGCGTTTTAGCCAGACAAATGTTGAATCCGTATCGCCATAAATCACCTGATAGCCCTGTGATTCGATTAACTCACGGGTTTGGTGCATGATTTTGTGCCCACGCATCGTAATTGATGAAGTCAGGCGAGAATCAAAAAAATGACAGCCAGAAGCGCCGAGCACACCATAAAATGCATTCATAATAATTTTCAGAGCTTGGGAAAGCGGCGCATTTTGTTGCTTTTTAGCCTTGTCACGCTCATGCCAGATTTGTGTAACGATATCCGGCAGACTATGTTGGGTGCGGGAGAAAAACGCCTGACGAAAACCAGGCACAGCATGTTCACTGTCAGGGTGAGCGATGCCTTCAACCATCCCGACGGGATCAATCAGAAACGTGCGAATAATCGAAGGATAGAGGCTCTTGTAATCCAGCACCAACACCGAATCGTATAACCCCGGAAACGAATCCATCACAAAACCACCGGGGCTGTTATCATCGGAATAGGTTGGCTGAATGGGAGCGACATAGCCGATACGGTGCATTCTGGGCAGATAAAGATGCGTGAATGCCGCCACAGATCCCCCACTGCGATCCACCGCCAATCCCGTTACCGTAGCGCGCTCCAATAGGAAGGCCATCAGATCGGTCTTCTCAAAAATACGATTAACCAGAACACAATCCTGTAAATTATAACGGGCGAGAGCGGGCTTATCTTCCTGAAAGCGGCGATTGATCTCATCCATGCGATCATAAGGATTATCGACCGCTTTCCCTTCCCCCAAGAGTTCTTGAGCGACAAATTCAAGGTTGAAAGAAGGAAAATTCCACGTTGCAGTTTTCAGGGCATCAATACCATCAATAATCAGACGACCTTCCGCCGAAGCGAAAAAGTGCCCCGGTTTGAAACCGTGCTCGCGCCATTCGAGCAAAGCCTTATTGCGACCGAATTTTAGCGGCACGTTATAGCGCTCAGCATGTTGCTGTAACACCTTCAAATCAAACTGAATCAGATTCCAGCCAATAATGGCATCAGGATCATAATGCGCCAGCCATTGATTGAGTTTTTCCAGCATCATTGGGCGACTGGCAACATACTCCAGTTTGAAATCGAGATCCTGTTGGCTACCATTTTCTGGCCCTAACATAAACACGGTTTTCTTGCCGCATCCCGCCAAGCCAATGGAATATAGTTCGCCATGCTGACTGGTTTCGATATCTAGTGACACCCATTTCAAATCAGGTCGATAGGCGGGATTGGGTTTCATTTGATAACTTATGTCGGATTTGTCGTCGGATTTGCGGCTGAACCAAACGGGAGCAGTAATAAAGCGCTCCATCATAAACCTATCGGGTGGGCGGATATCCGTTTCGTAGAGAGGAATATCCTGCTCCCTGAGCGCTTTTTCCAGATGTTGCAATTGACGATATTGTAGGCAATATAGCGCCGCAACAGGCTGGCGATTGAAATCTTTCAATGGCAATGTCTTTATTTCACACTGCCGCTCCTGTGTTAGTAAAGATTTTGCTTTAGGTAAATCATATTGAGGAATAAAGGCAACCGCTTTTTGACTAGGGATCGTGATACGACGTGGACCCTTATCCGTCGCCAGCCAATATATCAACTCGATACCAGATGGCGTATCTTTCCAGTGGCGAGTGAGTATAAAACCTTGCTCAACATGATTTGTCTGCATAATCTTTCTGTTTAAGCGCTATAAGCCAGAATTAGTATTATCGATGATAGCTGCGACTATAGCATTTATATTGTTTATTTATACAGTATTTTTTGACGGACCACTTGTTGGGAGGGTGATAATGAAAAATGGGTTAACTAAAAAGCAAATGGAATTGCTCACCAGTTTTGATAAAGAAAAACTGCTCGAAATTATTCAAGTCATTATTACGAATAATGAACAGGCTAAAACCACATTAAGTAGTGGCTACCTGTTGGAACCGAAAGATATTTTGAAACTGATAGAAAAAGAATATAAAAAACGCACTAAAAGCCAGCGATTCCTTGATTATCATGAAGCTGATATCTTCTTTAAAGAACTACATAAAATGATGGCTCCGCTGCTTGATAATGCGATATCAAAGGCACCGCAAGAGTCGGAAATACTATTGGAGAAAATGGTGCTGGATTTTGACCGCGTGGCTGAAACTAAGGATACATCGAGTGGTGGCTGGCAGGATTATTACTTTTATGTCATTGAAACATGGGTAAAAGCGCTTGCCTTACAAAAAGACGTCGATAAGGCTGTTGTGGCGAATAAGCTTTTCAATATCGCCCAAAAAACTTATTTTTGTTTTAACGAGACTTTCTTGCTCAATTACAAAAATGACTTTGGTCTGGCAACATTTCAATTACTGAGGGATCTCTTTTATCAACATAAAGAATATAGAGAAGCCATAGCTATCAGCAAGGCTCTCAATGATATGGATTTCCTGAAGAAGATGATTGATCAAAATATCGAATCCGCTTCAATAATGACAGCTTATCTGGCTTATGCGGAATTGCTGATTGAAGATGTCCGGGCGGATGAAGCCATTGTGGTACTGGAGAATTTTCGAAAAGATCATGAAATTCAGCAATCCAGATACTATGAAGTGCTGATGTCACTGCTAATTAAAGCCAATATCGAAGAAGGTCAGAAAGAAAAAGCAAAAGAACTTTGCTTTGAAGCCTTCCAAAATGACTATAGCTATAAATTTTATGAATTATATGAAAGTCTGATTGACGAAAGTGAAAGAGCACAGGCGATACAATTATTTCTGGACAGCAGCAAAAAAGATGGTGATTTCCAATATATTTGTTTCTTGGTCGAAATGAAGAAATTTGATCTTCTCAATGAATATATTTTGACGCTCGGAGAGGAAGATAAAGCCAATATTGTAGAAACTTTTGGTCATAAATTGGCTAGGGAAGGTTCAACTGGGCTGTATAAATGCGGATTTGCTCATTCTGCGATATTTTTGCGACGAGCGTTGGTCAGTGAGGTTCTAAATCGCGGTGCAAGTAAATATTACAAATATGCTGTTTCTGATCTGAAAAAGAGCTTTGACTATAGCCAAAAGCTATCAGATTGGCAGGGGATTTATACTCATGAAGCTTATCTAAACGGATTGTATGAAAAGCATAAAAGAAAAGTTTCATTCTGGACCTTGGTAGACGAAAAAATTAAAGACATTTCAGTTGGTAAAGATGGAGTGCATTACGAAAAGTGATAATTTAATTGCTGATAATTAAATATATTTATTATTACCTGAGGAGGAATAATTAAATTCCTCCTTTATCTTTCAGATTGCTACTTGTGGATTAAAAAAGATAGAAGAAGAGATGTTATTTATAAAGAGTTGTTTTTTCCAGAGATAGATTACTGATTAAAATTATTTTAAATTAATCAAGATTGTTAAGCATTCCGCTATCATACTTAAGCACCTTTTGTTATTAAATCCAAGAGAAAACGAAAATCAATTGAATCTGGTAAACCATGATGAATAATCCAAACAAATTGAGTCAAACAGATATCAAAGCCTTACTGTTATTTATCGCTTTCATACTGCTATATTTGTTACCGGGTATTTATGGGCATACTCCTTGGAAACAAGATGAAAATTACAGTTTTGGCATTATTCAAACCATGTATGAAACAGGGAATTGGTTGGTAACAATGAATGCGGGGCAACCTTTTATGGAAAAGCCTCCTTTGTATTATTGGACTGCAACTGCATTCGTCCATTTGTTATCTCACTGGCTTCCGATGCACGATGCAGCCAGAACAGCCAGTTTATTTTTTTCAGTGATCAATTTTTCTTTTTTTATTCTGTTGGCTCGCCGTGTATTTGATGTCAAAAACTTTACAGATAGTCGGATATGGATAGCCTTTGCTTTGTATGCAAGTGCTCCCGGATTGATTCGTCACAGCCACGATATGTTTACTGATACCTCATTGATAACAGGAACAACCATCGGATTATATGGTTTGCTGGGATTAATCAAAAACGAAAAAACAGGTTACTCTTGTTTATGGTTGATCATTGGTACAGCTGTAACGCTGTTATCAAAAGGGGTCTTTATTCCGGGATTATTATGGATTTGCCTTGTTCTGGCTCCTGTATTTCTTAAACATTGTCGAACCAAACATTATTGGCTAGGTGCTTTATTGTCAGGAATCATTGCACTAATTTTAATCCTGCCGTGGCCAGTTATGTTATTGATTGAACATCCCGATTTATTCAAAGTTTGGTTTTGGGATAACAATATTGGTCGCTTCTTAGGTTTTTCTGTTGAAGATCTTGGAGCAAGAGGAAATTTGACAATAATCCCTGAGGCAGTGCTATTTTTTGCCTTCCCATCGGGTATATTGGCTTTCATTTTTATGCTAATGAATCCAATTAAAATCTTAGTGAATAAACATTATTTCCTTTGTGCAGTGTTTGTTGTATTAGGGGTTGTTTTATTGCAGATTTCAGCCTCAGGTCGCGCATTATATTTATTACCCTTTATTGCACCAATGGCAATTTTAGCGACAGAAAAATTCATTAAAATGCCTAAGGTAATCTATAAATACTTAACCATATTCTCCTCCACATTTTGGTCTATTCTGATTATATTTTTATGGGCCTGTTACTTTTTGTCGCTTTCCTCTGATTACAAGCATTGGTTAGCGCCGTTTGGCAGATGGTTGCCAATGAGTTATCAGATGCATTTTTCAGGATTTATCTTTGCTATCGCTGTTTTGATAACCGCTGTATGGATGGCGAAAAATTGTCTCATTTCTAAATCACCCGCCTTACGCGCTGCTCAAAATTGGGTTTTAGGTATCACTACCGTTTGGGGATTAGTATTTACGCTATTTGTTGGCTGGATTGATTACGCCAAGGGCTATAAAGAGGTATTTCTTGATTTGAAACACAAATTAGCTGGCATGTATCAAGTTAATGACTGTATGGCGTCGTATAATATTGGTGAATCTGAAGCGCCAATGATTTATTACTTTGCTCATGTCTTGCATCAAAAACAGCATAAATTTGAAACGCCTGAAAAATGCGATTGGTTGATTGTGTTATCGGAAGAAATAGAACCTGCTCCTGAAGGAATGATGCTATTTTGGCATGGGCATAGGCCCGATGAAGATCGTGAAAATTTAGTTGTATATAAGAAAATGGCGCTGGGTAATATAGAAAGTGATGAGTAGAATATATTAGGAGAGTGGCCGTTTAAGCGGCCATTTTTGCATAAAATCAATCAATTCTTATAATTTCTTTTCCACTGATCACTATATCCAATCCACAGAATATATCATGACCATATTGAAGTTTTCGATTGCTTAACCTATCCCCAAAATCACCGCCTCATCGGCCTCTCCACTTACTAGCTTCTCTGTTGCCCCATCATAATGAATTTTTCCATCGACAATCAGCAAAGAACGCGGAGCTATTTTTGCTGCATCATCAAGATTATGGGACACCATTAATAAAGTAATTTGGCGTTCATTGCATATTTGATCCAGCAATTCCAACATTTCATTACGCAAAGCAGGATCAAGTGCCGAAAAGGGTTCATCCAGCAATAAAATCGGTTGATGGCGGACTAAACAGCGAGCCAGTGCCGCCCGTTGGCGTTGTCCGCCAGAAAGTTGAGCTGGCTGGCGAGATAAACACTCCTCCAGTGACACTTGTGTGGCAATCTGTTGGAGCGTTTTCTTTTGCTCAGTACTCAACCGCAATCCGGGGTGCAATCCCAAGCCAATATTTTGCTCAATGGTTAAATGGGAAAACAGGTTATTTTCCTGAAACAGCATCGAAACGGGTCGCTTGGAAGGTGGGGTATTTGTGTGATTTTCGCCATCCAGCCAGATATTGCCTTGTTCTGGGAACTGGAAGCCCGCGATTAAACTTAATAATGTGCTTTTACCCGCTCCGCTTGGGCCGAGGATCGCAATGCGCTCTCCGGCTTTAACACTCACATTAAAATGCATGGCAAGGTGTTCATAGGTGTAAGTGACATTTTCAAGTTTAATCATGGCGTCGGCTCGGTAAGCGTTCAATCACAGTGAATAAAATAAAACAAAGCAAAAGCAGTAGGAATGCGGTTACTGCACCATCCTGGCTACGATATGCCCCGATTTGTTGATACAGGTAATAAGGCAAGGTACGGAAATCTTCGTTGCCAAATAATGCGACAACCCCAAAATCTCCAATTGATAATACACAGGCAAAAGCCAACGCTTGTGCCAATGGGATTTTTAATGCCTTAAGCTCAATCCAGCGTAGGCGGTGAAGTCCCTGAATATTAAGGGAGCGGCATAGGGGATTGTAACGCTCCGCCAGATCGCGCATTGGATTTTCCAACACTTTGAGGGCATAGGGGATCGCCATCAGGGCGTTGGTCAAGATAACCAATCCGTAAGGTGATTGAGGTATGCTAATGGTGGTGTTCAGCAGGAGGAAAAATCCTGTGGCAAGGACAATTCCCGGCATGGCAAGGATCAACAAGCCGCTGGTTTCCATTGCTTGTCCCCATCGGGGAGAGTGACGCAAGCGTAATTCGCGGCTGCTCCATAGCAGCATCATAGTTAGGAAGGCACACAACAATCCTGCCCCCAACGCAATGATGATGGAAGTTGTCAGAGCCTGCCATAAAGCAGGTTGGCTTAATACATTAAAAATACCACGGTTCAGACCATCAACGATTACTGCCAGTAAAGGGGGAAGTAACAGCAGTAAAGCGATGCCAATCAATAAACCATCAGATAATTTTCGCAGCCATGAATCCTGTGGATTACGCCATTGTTGTTGATGCCCATAACCAACGGAAAGTGCGCCCTTGAGCTTTTGGCTAAGGAGTACCAAACCGAGGCAGCAAAAAAGTTGTATCAAGGCAAGTAGGGCTGCATGACCAAGATCGTAGTCATAACTAATGGCCTGATAAATGGCTAGTTCAATAGTCGTTGCTGCCGGGCCTCCCCCCAAGGCAAGAACGGTTGCGAAACTGGCAAAACACAGCATAAAAATCAATGCACCAGTCGGCAAAATCTGGCGGCGCAGATAAGGCCACTCGATAAAACGAAAATGCTGCCATTCATTCATACCAAGCTGGGCAGCGAGTTGGCGCTGCTCTATGGCAATACTTTCCAGAGATTGCAGCAATAACCGTGTTGCCATTGGCATATTGAAGAAAATATGTGCCAGCAGAATGCCTTGCAATCCGTAAGGGGTAAAACGATATTCAATGCCTATCCATTGGAAAATATGTGCCAGCCAGCCAGTTTGACCATAAACAGTAAGAATGCCAAACAGAGCGACCAAAACGGGCAGAATCAATGTCATGGCGCATAGGCGCAGAAATAGCGTCTTTCCCGGAAAATGGCGACGGTAAAGTGCCCGTGCCAGAAAAATGGCAGGGGTTACCGAGAAGACAGCAGATAGAAATGCCTGCCAGAAAGTAAATCGAATGACATGCCAGAGATAACGGTCATTTAAAAATTCCTGCCAATGGCTTTCAGGCGCATTGAACCATAGTGCCCCGAATGCTGACAGGGCAACAATAATTAATAGGCCGGAGGCAATGACCCCCGGCAATAACCAACCCGCGATTAACGGCTTACAGCACTTTGCCATATCCGAATCCATTTTGTACGGTGTTTTGCCACATCATCTGCGCTGAATTGCAGAGATTTCTCAGGAACAGGAAGTTGTTTGAAAACGTCAGGCAAAGGAATATCAATCACGGGATACATCCATTGAGTTGTTGGCAGTACTTGCTGAAATGCGGGTGAAATCATGAAATTCAGGAAATTCTGCGCCAGTTCTGGCTGCTTGCTTGAAGCCACTTGAGCAGCCACTTCAACCTGCAAGTAGTGCCCCTCCTTGAAGATGGCTGCGGCATAGTTATCTTTTTTCTCTGACATAATGTGATAGCCCGGTGACGTGGTGTAGCTCAGTACCATATCACCCTCACCTTTCAGAAACAGGCCATAAGCTTCACTCCAGCCCTTAGTGACAGTCAGTGTCTTTTTGGCAACTTTCTGCCATTCCTGTGCCGCTTTGTCTCCATAAAGCTCCTGTATCCAGAGTAGCAGCCCCAAGCCCGGAGTGCTGGTGCGTGGATCTTGATAAATAATCTTCCAATTCTGGTGACTATTGATTAATTCATCCATACTTTTGGGTGGATGAGATAGGGTGTTTTTGTTGTAAATAAAGGCGAAATAACCGTAATCATAAGGAATAAACGTCGTATTGTTCCATGTAATGGGTAATTTCAGTTTTGAGGTATTGACGTGACTGGGTGTGAATAACCCTGTTTGCTGAGCGGCTTGAATCAGATTGTTATCTAATCCCAGTATAATATCTGCGGGAGTTTTTTTGCCTTCCATCCTTAAACGGTTCAGCAAGGATATCCCATCTTCCAAAGCAACGAGTTTTAGTTCACAGCCGCACTCTGCTTCAAAGGCTTTTTTGATGGCAGGCCCCGGACCCCACTCAGAGGCAAATGAATCATAAGTATAAACTGTCAATGTCGGCTTCACCTGAGCAAAGGCACAGGCCGAAATAGACAGCATACCAATAGCAATAAAGCTGGAAAGTAATTTCTTAAACACTTTGCGCTCCTGTAGTTATTAATAAATAATATTAATAAATAATATTAATAGTTATGAGTATTAACAGTTATTAGCAATGGCAAAGGATCTGAGAAGATGCTAAATAAAAATTACATTTATTATATCAATGAGTAGCGTCTCAAATCCCTACGACGGTACTAGCCGGTTCAGGTTCGACGGGTTTGTTCTCAGCCGTACTGTTTTGCAACAGCCGCACCCCGTTGAGATGGCGGTATTGTAGAGACTTCGGTTGCGCCTGCAAAGTCCAATCATAGAGGTTTACCGCTTGAGATGAGTGTGAAACAATTAGCTATCTTTTTAAGTTTGTTATACCGAGAGGTAGTCTGGTGATCGATGATGATGGCTACCGCCCGAATGTAGGAATTGTAATTTGTAATCGCCAAGGGCAGGTTCTATGGGCCCGCCGTTATGGGCAGCATTCCTGGCAGTTTCCTCAGGGGGGTATCAATCCGGGGGAATCACCAGAGCAAGCGATGTATCGCGAGTTGTTCGAAGAAGTTGGTTTAAATCGCAAAGATGTACGGGTTCTCGCTTCGACCCGGAGTTGGTTGCGTTACAAATTACCCAAGCGTTTGGTGCGTTGGGATACAAAGCCTGTTTGTATTGGGCAAAAGCAACGCTGGTTTTTATTGCAGTTGCTGTGTAATGAAGCAGAGATTAATGTGCAGAGCAGTAAGATGCCGGAGTTTGATGGTTGGCGTTGGGTCAGCTATTGGTATCCTGTCCGGCAGGTAGTTTCTTTTAAACGGGATGTATATCGCCGCGTGATGAAAGAATTCTCTTCTATTGTGATGCCAAATCAGGAGCCTGCTTCATTGCTACATTCACCTTATTTACATCGTCGTAGAAGAAATTAGGTAATTGCTATGCTCATGCGCTTACGGGAAATTGTCGAAAAAGTTGCTATGGCTGCCAATTTATCTGAAGCGCTTGAGTTACTGGTCAATGAAACGTGTCTGGCAATGAACACGGATGTCTGTTCTATCTATCTGGCAGATCATCGGCGGCAATGTTATTACCTGATGGCAACCAAAGGGTTGAAAAAACCCAAAGGACAAGCCATCAGTCTGGCCTTTGATGAAGGCGTTGTGGGGCAAGTTGGGCGTTTGTCCGAATTAATTAATCTCGCTGATGTCCGTGAGCATCCAAGTTTTAAATTTATTCCCCAAGTGAAAGAAGAAAACCTGCGGGCTTTTTTAGGTGTACCGATTGTTTATCGTCGCCAATTGCAGGGAATATTAGTTGTTCAACAGCGTAAGCGACGGTTATTTAATGAAAGTGAAGAATCTTTCATGGTGACATTGGCGATGCAGCTTGCTGCTGCTCTCGCTCAGGCGCAAACAAAAGGGTTATTTGGTCAGTATCGTCAAACCCGTATTAAGGCACTTGCCATTTCTAATGGCATTGTGATGGCACAGGGATGGCAAGATCGCTCCCAACCGTTATTGGAACAAGTTACTGAAGTATTAACACTGGATTATCAGGCTGAGCGCTCAAGGCTGACTTTTGCTCTTGAAAAAGCCACGGCAGAATGCCGTCGTATCAGTAAGCGTTTCACTGCCGGCTCACAGAAAGAAAGTGCTGCCATTTTTGATCTCTATTCTCATCTATTAAATGATCCTCAACTCAAACAAGATTTGTTTCATTCTGTCGATAATGGTTTTATGGCGGAATGGGCAGTTAAAACCGTGATTGAGAAATACGCCAAACGGTTTAACAACTTGCAAGATCCTTACATGCGAGAGAGGGCATCAGATCTGCGGGCGCTTGGGCAACGGGTGTTGTACCATCTGAATGATCTCTTCACAGAGGGAGGACAATGGCCGGAGCGCTTTATTCTGGTTGCTGATGAACTCAGTGCTAACTTACTGGCTGAGTTGCCACAAGAGCAATTGGTTGGCGTGATTGTGCGCGATGGTGCGACTCACTCTCACTCGGCAATACTGGTTCGAGCAATAGGGATTCCGGCGATTATGGGGGTGGATATCCAGCCTGAACTATTACATAACCGGACACTAATTCTTGATGGTTACCGCGGAGAGGTTTTTATTGAACCAGAACCTCTTGTTGCTCAGGAATACCAACAAATCATCGAAGAAGAGCAGGTGCTCAGCAAGCAGGCTGAATGTGAACAACAGCGGCGAGCACAGCTTAAAAGCGGGGAACGGGTTCTGGTACAGCTCAATGCTGGTCTGAGTTTAAAACATGAACAGCAGATAGAAGATAGCATTGATGGTATTGGGCTGTATCGCACAGAAATTCCGTTTATGCTGAATAGTGGTTTTCCATCAGAAGATGAGCAGAAAAATCGCTATCAAGAGATGCTGGAACTTTTCCCTGATAAGCCAGTTGTGTTGAGAACACTGGATATTGGCGCTGACAAACAACTCCCTTATATGCCCATTAATGAAGAAAATCCTTGTCTGGGGTGGCGGGGAATTCGCATCACACTGGATCAACCGGAAATATTCCTGATTCAGCTTCGGGCGATGCTAAAAGCCAATGTGCAGACGGGCAATTTAAAAATACTCTTGCCGATGGTGACAAGTATTGAAGAAATTGATGAAGCCCGGAAACTGATTGAGAGAGCGAAAGCTGAAGTAGAGCAAACGCTAGCTGTTACGATCAAAATGCCTCAGATTGGTATTATGCTTGAAGTACCATCTACCATTTTTTTGCTGCCACAATTAAAAAAGCGGATTGATTTTGTTTCTATTGGTACAAATGATCTGACCCAGTATTTGCTGGCGGTGGATCGCAATAACACACACGTCGCTTCGCTATATGATAATTTACACCCTGCGGTAATTAGAGCACTGAAATTGGCCTTTGATGAATGCCAGCGCCTTGATCTCCCTGTTAGTGTATGCGGCGAAATGGCAGGTTTACCAATGGGGACATTAATATTGCTTGGTTTAGGTTATCGTAGCCTGAGCGTGAGTGGTCGAAGCGTTCCGCGTACCAAATATTTATTGCGACATTTGGATGCCAATGAACTTAAGCATCTTATCAAGTTGGTATTAAAAGCCGAAACCAGCCATGAAGTAAAAGAATTGTCAGCCGAATTTATGGAATCACATGGTTTGGGAGGCCTGATTCGAGGGGGGATTTAGTCACCATAAACCTTAATCCATCTATCTGCCTGTGTTATTATCTGTGATTATTTGTCTTAAGTTATTCAAGTCATATAATTCATTCAAATAAGATCATTTATTCACAATATCATTCATTCACACAACATTATTTTTAGTGGGGAACGATGAGCACTAGCTATCTGGCATTTCCTAATATTGACCCAGTCATATTTTCAATCGGGCCTTTATCTCTTCACTGGTACGGTCTTATGTATCTGATTGGTTTTGTTTTTGCCATGTGGCTGGCAAATCGCCGTGCGGCAAAACCAAACAGTGGCTGGAACAAAACCGAAGTTGAGAACTTACTGTATGCAGGGTTTGTCGGGGTTTTCGTCGGTGGACGCCTCGGTTATGTTCTGTTCTATAATCTCCCAATGTTTCTTGATAATCCTCTTTACCTGTTTAAAATTTGGGATGGGGGGATGTCTTTCCACGGCGGACTGGTAGGGGTTATCAGTGCCATGTGGTGGTTTGCGCGCCGTACTAAGCGCCACTTCTTACAAGTCGCGGATTTCGTTGCTCCACTAGTTCCCTTTGGTTTGGGCATGGGGCGTATCGGTAATTTTATCAATGGAGAATTGTGGGGGCGTGTTACGCTTGATACACCGTGGGCGATGTTATTCCCGGGTTCCCGCAGTGAAGATATTGTACTGGCCACAGCTAATTCTTCGTTATGGCCGATTCTGGAAAAATATGGTGTCTTGCCCCGTCATCCATCACAGTTATATGAAATGGTGCTTGAAGGCATCGTGTTATTTATCATCCTCAATTTATTTATCCGCAAACCGCGCCCGATGGGGAGTGTTTCAGGCTTATTTCTGATTGGTTACGGCGCATTCCGCATAATAGTCGAATTTTTCCGCCAGCCTGACGCGCAGCTCGGGTTGTTTGAAGGGATAAGTATGGGGCAAATTCTTTCCATCCCCATGATTTTATTTGGAATTATCATGATGGTGTGGGCATATAAATACCCTGGCAACAAAACTCGCAATAACAAGGTACAAGAGACAAAATGAAACAGTATCTGGATTTAATGAAAAAAGTGCTGGAAGAGGGCACAGCAAAAGATGACCGTACGGGTACGGGAACACTCTCTATCTTTGGTCATCAGATGCGTTTCAATTTGCAAGAAGGTTTCCCACTGGTAACAACCAAACGTTGTCATATTCGTTCCATTATCCATGAATTGCTTTGGTTCTTGAATGGCGATACCAATACCCAATATCTGCGTGATAATGGCGTCTCTATCTGGGATGAATGGGCTGACGAAAATGGCGATTTGGGGCCTGTTTATGGTAAACAATGGCGTGCCTGGGGTGCTGCTGATGGTCGCCAGATCGATCAATTGGCCCAAGTTATTGAGCAGTTGAAAAGTGATCCTGATTCACGCCGTATCATCGTCTCCGCATGGAACGTCGGGGAATTGGATAAAATGGCATTGGCACCATGCCATGCTTTTTTCCAGTTCTACGTAGCTGATGGCAAACTTTCCTGCCAACTGTACCAGCGCTCTTGTGATGTGTTTTTAGGGTTGCCATTCAACATCGCCAGCTATGCTCTATTAGTACATATGATGGCACAACAGTGTGATCTTGAAGTTGGTGATTTTGTTTGGACTGGTGGTGATACTCATCTTTACAGCAACCATTTGGAACAGACCAAACTTCAATTAAGCCGTGAGTCACGTGCGTTACCTAAGTTAGTTATTAAGCGCAAACCAGATTCACTGTTTGATTATCGTTTCGAAGACTTTGAGATTATGGATTATGATCCGCATCCGGGTATTAAAGCCCCGGTTGCAATTTAATTTTGAATTGCTTCAGTAAATAAAAAATTATTTCCCTTCTTTTTTCCATCCTCGAATCTGGGGATGGAAAATGTATTTTCCCTCATTAATTATTTATTTCATTAATTATATTTCGTTTTTGTACAGTAAATTCATTCCGTAGAGAGCTTGACATTTTTTAATCAATAAATAGATTAAATGTTCATAACATAAACAGTAGGCGAAATTGACATGTTAAGTAACTCAGTAATTGAATCCTCATTTATGGCTGGGCAATTGAGTCTGGATGCAGTAATAATCGATATATTCCAATATAATAATGGTTACGTGGATTCACCTAATAAGTGCAATTTCTAAGAAAGGCGGTCAGTTGCTATAGTAGGCATCTTTCTCGCCAAAGGAAAATGCGCTATGACCTATAAACAACTGACCGAAAC
>NZ_JAQRFI010000027.1 GCF_028598805.1 Xenorhabdus yunnanensis
AATCAATAGAATGCAAATGTCAGATTGCGATGCGCCTGTTAGGGCGCGGCTGGTAAGAGAGCCTTATAGGCGCAGATGAAAAACCCCCGGCTATGCCGGGGGATACTTATTCCTTTTTTAATAATCAAAAAGCTATATGTAAAAGAACTATGCGGGAAGTTTACTCATTAAAGGATAAATCAAATGCCGATATTGCAGAAACATCCAGATAGCAAGATAAATCCCGTTCTTCTGGCCTTAAAAGGTAAGGTATTTCCCCTAACTGTGGAGCGGTTATATGATACCGTAACCTATCCAATATTTTAGCATAGTGCGCTAGTCCGGGATTGATGCGGTTAGCAATCCAACCAATCAAAGGTACACCATCATTAATGATGGATTGAGCTGTTAGAATGGCGTGATTAACACAACCAGCCTGAATGCCGACGACCAAAATTACGGGGATTTTTTCTTGCACAACCCAATCAGAATAAAACGTTTCATCTTCCAGTAACATACGCCACCCACCATTACCTTCAATGATTACACGATCTACTTTATGCCCTAAATTTCTTAGGCCTTTTGTCATTTGAGTGAAATCAGCACGATTTCCTTCTTCATAATTGCTTCCCCAAATAACTGGATTGATTTCTTCATAATCTACTTGAACCGGTGAAGATTTATGTATGACCAAAGCATCACGATTACGTATTCCCTCCAGAGTTTCTCGTTTTTCTGTCGCAATAGGTTTATATCCTACTGCGGTTGTTCCTTCACGATTAAAAACCTGCAGTAATGCGCGGGTAACAACTGTTTTACCGATGTTGGTATCCGTGCCTGTAACAAATAAGCGCGTTAACATAAATTCATTTTTCCGTTTTCCATAAGAACAGACCAGATAGACCGGTTATTCTCTTTAGCGAGTAGGTTTAGAGTGTAGAAGATGAATTTGAGGTAGAGATTGAGTTAGCTCAATGTTTTGCGGGATGTGCGCTATTCTTATCCTTGCATAAGCTCGATCAGTAGTTCGCCATTAGGATCGATTTGAATGTGCCCTATTTCTACGACACTATGATTTCCGGCATGGAGCATTTGCCCTGCTGTCATAATTCCTGCGCCAACATAATCATCAAGTCCTGTACGTTGGTGCAAAAAACTCCCCAACGGAAGATTTTGAATACCGTAGTATAGTGAACTATCGATGACTCTGTTAATCGGATCTATTAAACAATCTTATCTGTAAATCTCTTATACAATATTTGAGATCAGGAGATTGGTTAGCCGTTCTGCCGCAGGGCTATTATTACGATTTTTATGTTTGACCAGCCAAACTTCAGAGTAAGCAGGATTATTCGCTAAAGGCAGATATTGAACTCCATCCAGTTTCATTCGAATAAATGATTCAGTAATAATACTTACTCCCAATCCCGCAGCAACCAATCCTAGTATTGTCATTGCTTCCCCTGCTTCCTGAGAAATAGTCGGAACCACTCCCACATTGGCCAATAAAGAAATAATCTCGTCGTACAATGCCGTCCCTACATCACGCTCAAAAAACACTAACGGGAAATCAGATAGCATTTTCAAATCAACACCCTTATTAGCGTACTTCAGTAAAGGATGTCCATTATATACAGCTAACATAAAACGTTCTCTAAAGAGTAACTGATGTTCTAGATTATCGGGTAATGATGTATTACGCATAATCCCTATATCAATCCGGCCTGTCTGCAAAGGTGCTATTTGCTGTTTAGTATTCATTTGATGCATTTGAATAGCTACGTCAGGATAACGTTCTCGAAACTGACGTAAACTAAGCGCTACTTTCTGCATAAAAGGTGCGATAGACGTAAAACCAATCGATATCTCCCCTAACTCTCCTTGCTGCATTCTGGCCGCTCTGATCGCAGCCGCATCAACCTGAGCAATGATTTGATATGCTTCCTGAAGAAACATACGTCCGGCAGGTGTCAGATTAACATTTCTGTTATTACGCACCAGTAACTGTGCATTTATATTTGCTTCCAGAGCCTGTATTTGTTGGCTTAATGGTGGTTGTGAGATATTCAACCGTTCAGCCGCTCGCCCAAAATGCAACTCTTCCGCAACAGCAATAAAGTAACGCAGATGCCTGAGTTCAATATTAGTAGCCATTATCTATTACCCAATTGATACTTTTAAAATATTATTCCTAACGATTAATATATTAGACAAAATATTTTTGAATTCCTATCCTTGATCTAAATCAAGTAGTTAACGTTTGTTTTATATAGATAAGGAAGTAGCGTGAATACAACCCAAAGCGTCAGTGAAAAATCAGCAGTCTCTGGCGTTGTTAAAAGAGATGTTGAAAACACGATTAATCCAGGACAAAAAAGTCAACAGCATTACATTCAACGTAAAGAGACTGCATACCTACGTGTCACTCTATCATTCTTTGCCGTTGGGCTGGCAACTTTTGCATTGCTCTATTTTATCCAACCCATTTTGCCGATCTTGTCAAAAGAATTTAATATTTCACCGGCCAATAGTAGTTTGGCTCTATCACTTCCTACTGGGATGTTATCTCTGGGTCTATTAATCACAGGCCCTTTATCTGATGCACTGGGCCGTAAAAATATCATGGTAATATCACTGGTTGCCGCCGCCATTTTTACTCTCTTAAGTGCCGTAGTATCAAGTTGGCATGGAATTTTGTTTATCCGCGCATTAGTAGGTTTATCGGTCAGCGGAGTTGCTGCGGTTGCAATGACCTATTTAAGTGAAGAAATTCATCCCAGCTATGTTGCCTTATCCATGGGGCTTTATATCAGTGGTAACTCAATAGGAGGAATGAGTGGACGTTTGATTACTGGTGTAATCACAGATCACTATTCATGGAGATTGGCAGTCATCTTATTAGGCGCTTTTGCTTTAATCTCTTCCATCGCATTTTGGAAACTGTTACCAGAATCTAAGCATTTTAAGCCAAGCCCATTAAAACCTAAAACGCTGCTTATAAATTTGAAGATACATTTTCGTGATCAAGGTCTTCCCCTTCTATTTGCTGAAGCTTTTTTGATTATGGGAAGCTTTATCACCATGTTTAACTACATTGGTTATCGATTATCAGAAGCGCCTTATCATTTAAGTCAGACTATCGTTGGGTTACTATCTATCGTCTATCTAACAGGAACTTATAGTGCCACCAAAGCTGGAACATTAACAAATAAATATGGACGAGGAAAAGTATTGTTAACTGCTATTAGTACAATGTTGGTTGGTTGCGCAATCACCCTATTTTCTCCTATATGGGCAGTAATTCTGGGAATGATGATACTAACAACGGGCTTTTTTGCTGCTCATTCAGTTGCTAGTGGATGGATTGGTCAAAGAGCCAAGCGAGCAAAAGCGCAAGCTTCATCACTTTACTTATTCTGTTATTACTCTGGTTCCAGTATTGCAGGGACATTAGGTGGAATATTCTGGCTCCATTTCGCCTGGAACGGTATTGCCGTATTTATTTCATTATTAACTATTGTTGCTCTCTATTTAGGATTCAAACTCAATAACTTATTAAAATAATTACAATTGCCGACATAGTCTTCTATTTTCAATCACCATTCTTAATAATAAGATTGAGTCGGCAATGATGAGACTTTTTCCAAATATCCATTAACAAGTTCAATGCATCCTTCTTTTTTTAAAGAAAGTAATACACGTTGTATACAACTGCGTGAAATTGTACATCTTTGCTCTATGTACTTAATCACTGTAGTATTTTCCCTGAAATCCACTGGTCAATTCATCAGGCGGGATAATAAATTATATACGATTTCTCGATTATTATGACAAAAAATACTAATATCTCTTGCATATAAGAAAGATATTTTATAGGAAAAAATCCTCAACCAGTCGTTATACAGATTGTGTGTCCTTATAGTACTTAACGCTCTACTACGAGGAATCTGATAAATCTTACAATTTTCCCCTAATTCAATGGAATAATAAATTCCTACACTAGGATAAAAAGATAAACCAATAACATAAGGTGAAAAAAATGTCGCAATGATTAACTCATCCTCTATTCTACGTATATTGACATGCCCTTGTTCTAGTAAGAAAATTTTAAGAAATTTACTATCTATTTTAATTGCTTTTCCTTGTGTTAATAAATCTGTCGTGATCAGTTCAGAGTGTGGCAATAATACATTAATAACCTCATTGAAGGAACCTAGAGGTTTGATTAACTTTTTCATACTTAACAACCTTTTTGAGCTATTTACTTTACTGATTTTATGTTTAGTAAAGTAAATGATTGCATAATTAACTTATTTTAATGGGTTAATTTTTTACCATAATTTTAATTTTCTTTGCAATAATTGTTTTTTATTTTTTTATGTACTATTTAGCTTTTGTTTGATTTTGTTGTGGTGGTTTTTGTAAGTTATGGTTAAACTTAAAGTATGTTGTAACTAAAAAAGTATTGTGAATGACTGATGACAGCAGAGAATATATTCATGAATAAATATCTTTCAATAGAATCACTGACAACCTGCTTCAAAAAGCAAGAAGAAAAACTGTCTGAGCTGGTTGGATTGTTAATGAACTATTCCCTTATTGATGCCCGGATATTTGAATTACCTAAAATAGAGAAAGGCGAAGAACATGAACAAGTGACCGAAATTATGGTCAATCCATTGCAGGGGGATGAAGCGCTCAATGTAGGTTTACGCTTCTACCAGAAATTATTTATACATCATAATAACCCTAACATCAGCAGCAAAGCTGCGAGCCGCCTTCCCGGAGCATTGTGTTTTGCTGTCAACCACCAGCAATATAAAGAAGCAATGAGAGTCATTGACGAAGTAAATCAGTTAAAAATAGAGCTGGAAAATATCGTTACCAAAGAATCAGGCGTCAGCAAAGAGCAACGATTTGAATTTGTTCATGAGCATTTGCGAGGCCTGATTACCCTGAATGCCTATCGTACTATCACTCACCTATTAAATCCTGACTCCATTAATTTTGGTTGGGCCAATAAAAACATTATTAATAAGGTTACCAAACAACAAGTTCTGGAAAGACTGGAAAAAAGTTATAATGCAGGAAGAGCAGTTCCCCCCTACTCCAGTGAACAATGGGCAGCATTGGTGGCATTAGAGATTACAGATATCAAAAAATTGCCTGATGATGTGGTATTGAAAATCAAACGACCAGTTAAAGTACAACCTATTACCCGCGTATGGTATTCAGAAATACAAAAACAAGTTCAATATGCTTGTCCAGTTCCGGTGATTGTTTTCTATACGGAAGATAAAGAAATCAAACCCAAACTCGGTATGCTGTCTAACTACAACGCCAATGCAATTAAATATAGATATAAGCCCAAAGCCAAGCCACTTGAGATAGTAATTCCTCGCCTACATCTCTACAAAGAAATCTAAAATGCAAAAATAAGTACTGCCGTCAGTTGAGGGCAGTATCAGATGTTTCCCTAATAAAAAACCGGAGAATATTTACTCCGGTTTTTTAATTCAGTAACATAAATAAGTTATCTGCTCATAACAAGCATTACTTCATACTACCAACCATATCTTCTGGGCGTACCCACGCATCAAATTCAGCTTCAGTTAAATATTCTAACTGAAGAGCTGACTGTTTCAGGGTCAGGCCTTCTTTATGCGCTTTTTTGGCAATCTCTGCAGCTTTATCGTAGCCAATATGAGTATTCAACGCAGTGACTAGCATCAGTGATTCGTTCAGCAACTGAGTAATACGATCATGGTTAGGTTCAATACCAATAGCACAATGCTCATTAAAACTGCGCATACCATCCGCCAACAGTCGAACGGATTGCAGGAAGTTATGAATAACCATCGGGCGGAATACGTTCAATTCAAAGTTACCAGATGCACCACCAATATTGATCGCCACATCGTTACCCATAACCTGAGCGCATAACATGGTCATCGCTTCACACTGAGTTGGGTTCACTTTGCCTGGCATGATGGAGCTACCCGGCTCATTTTCAGGAATGGAAATTTCACCAATGCCACAACGAGGACCAGAAGCCAACCAACGAACATCGTTAGCAATCTTCATCAATGATGCAGCCAAACCTTTCAATGCGCCATGCGAATGAACCAATGCATCACAAGTTGCCAGCGATTCAAATTTATTTGGTGAAGTTACAAAAGGCTGACCGGATAATTCAGCAATTTTTTGCGCAACACGAACTGCATATTCAGGATGAGTATTCAGGCCAGTTCCTACCGCTGTCCCACCCAGAGCCAGTTCACACACATGAGGAATGCTATCTTCAATATGTTTCAAGTTATGTGTCAACATAGCTGCCCAGCCGGAAATTTCCTGGCCTAAGGTCAATGGAGTTGCATCTTGTAAGTGAGTACGGCCAATTTTTACGATATCTTTAAATGCTTCAGCTTTATCTGCCAGAGTTTTTTGTAGCACTTTTAACTCTGGTAACAGATGTTCACGTACTGCAATCACTGCCGCAACATGCATGGCCGTGGGGAAAACGTCATTAGAGCTTTGGCTCTTATTAACATCATCATTAGGATGAATCAGACGTTCATTACCCCTCTCACCACCAAGGATCTCACTACCACGGTTCGCCAACACTTCATTCATATTCATGTTGCTTTGAGTTCCCGAACCGGTCTGCCAGATAGCAAGAGGGAATTCTGTTGGGTGTTTGCCTTCCAACACCTCTTTCGCCGCAGCGATGATTGCATCACTACGCTCTTTAGGCAGAAGACCTAGATCCATATTGACGCTGACCGCTGCTTGTTTAGTCAATGCCAGGGCCTGAATCAATGCAACAGGCATTTTTTCCTGAGAAATGCGGAAATGCTCCAGTGAGCGCTGAGTTTGCGCCCCCCATAATTGGTCAGCAGGTACTTCGATAGGTCCCATTGAGTCTTTTTCAATGCGAGTGGCTGCCATTACTATCTCCTTAGCACACAGAATAATTGAATACGCCGGAACAAACTTTGCAGATAAATTAGTCGGCACTTTTTTATTATGCCATAAATTCAATATCGATAATGCGACCCAATCGTGTTTATTGTATTGTTGTCTATAAATAAATTACTTTTTTATTATAGGAAATTCCGCCATGCTAAAAATGACCAACAACATCCAACATTATGACTGGGGAAGTAAAACCGCCCTGACGGATATCTACGGTATCGAGAATCCTGATAGTCAACCAATGGCAGAATTATGGATGGGAGCACATCCGAAATGTAGTTCATTGGTCACTGATCCTCAAACAGGCGAAACTATTGCCTTGAACACTTTGATCGAGAAAGAACCAGAAAAATATCTTGGTGAAAAAGTAGCCCAACAATTCCAGCGTTTACCTTTTTTGTTCAAAGTGCTGTGTGCCGCTCAACCATTATCTATTCAAGTGCATCCTGACAAAAAATCCGCAGAAATGGGCTTTGCCAGAGAAAATACACTGGCAATCCCTTTAGATTCAACAAAGCGCAACTACAAAGATGATAATCACAAACCTGAATTGGTATATGCACTGACACCGTTCAAGGCCATGAATGCTTTTAGGCCTTTATCTGAGATTGAGAAACTATTGGGTCATGTTTCTACCGCACATCCAGATATTCAAACATTTCTCCAGCATCCAACCGAGCAGAGCTTGTCGTTTCTATTTTCACAGTTATTGAATATGCAAGGCGAACAGAAATACTTGGCAATTGCCGTCTTAAAGTCAGCGTTGAACAATCATCAAGGCGAGCCGTGGGACACTATCAAAAAAATGACCACGTTCTATCCAGATGACAATGGACTGTTTGCTCCACTCCTGCTCAACGTGGTTGAACTCAAACCTGGTCAAGCGATGTTTTTATATGCCCGCACCCCTCACGCTTATCTTGACGGCGTGGCCTTGGAAGTCATGGCCAATTCTGATAATGTTCTGCGTGCTGGTTTAACCAACAAACACATTGACGTTCCCGAATTAATGGCTAATCTGGATTTTATTCCAAAATCTACCGATACTTTGCTAACCGAGCCAAAACAGGAAAAAGACGCCTTGAATTACCCTGTTCCTGTCAATGATTTTTGTTTTTCTGTTTATTCTGTTGCAGAACAGCTAATCTCATTAGAAAATGATTCAGCTTCAGTTCTATTCTGTGTTGAAGGATGGGCTGTTATCAGCACCGATAGTCAGCAATTAAGATTATTCTCAGGTGAATCAATCTTCTTATCTGCTATAGAGAAATCTGTAACTGTTTATGGCAATGGGAAAATAGCCAAAGTATCTAATTAATTAAATTAGATTCATGGGCTTATAATCGTTTCCATTAATTATTAATCACATTCTCAGTGAAAACTGATTAAAACCATTTTAGCTAGACTATACACTTAACAACCATTTTTGACATAAATACAAAACGCATACACCGACCATGTTACATGCGTTAAAGGATGGAATTTTCATATGAAAAAATCGTTAGTTGCAGTAAGCGTTATTGTTGCTTTGGGTGCAGTATGGACCGGAATGTCATGGTATACAGGTAAGCAACTTGAAAGTCGTTTAGATCGCTTTATAGAAAAAGCAAACACTGAACTGAAAAATTCAGCACCTGAAAACGGATTAGAATGGCAAGCAAAAGATTTCAAACGAGGCATTTTCAGTTCTGATGTCCGTTTGATCCTAACCACCAAAGGCGGTATAGAAGAAGCCGGAATTAAGCCAAATGAAGAAGTCATTTTCAAATCGACTATTGATCACGGGCCATTCCCCATTGCCAATCTGAAAACATTCAATCTGGCACCGAAAATGGCTTCTATCCATTCAGAGCTTGAACAAAATGATACGCTAAAAGAATTATTTAACCTCACGGATGGAAAACAGCCATTCAAATCAGATGTTAACGTTAGTTATAGCGGCACCATCTCTGCCAATATTGAATTTGTCCCTATTAAACATACAAAAACCAATAAAAATGGCGATCAACGAGTTCTGTCATTCACAGGCGCAAAAATCAACGCCAATACTAATCGCGATTTAAGTACATTTGCATTCACCGTAAAAAGTGATGAATTATCTTTCAGTGATCCTGCAAAAAAAGAAACAATTTCACTTAAAGGAATTGATTTCGAAGGGAATGAGAAAAAAGGCAATTTCGATTTTTATATTGGAAATCAAAATTTTAGCATTGGTGAATTCAGTATGAGTGGAATTACTAATGAACCAAGTATTTCTCTCAAAGGAATAAAAGTCACCTTGAATTCGAGCGAGGATAAAGATAATTTAAATATCAAGGTTGCCAGTAGCATTGATGGCTTAAAAATTAAGGATATAGAGTTCGGTTCCGGTAAGTTCAATCTGGGTATGGAAAAGTTAGATAGCCAATCTGTACACAAATTTACTCAAGCCTATAATGAAGCGGCACAAAAGGCCTTGGCTACGAATAGAGTATTGCCTGATGATGCTGTTCTCAACAACTTACATCTACTCATAAACAAAAATCCACAATTCAGCATTTCACCTTTAAGTTGGAAAAACAGTAAAGGTGAAAGTTCAATGGATTTCAAACTTTCCTTACAAAACATTCCAGAAGATAAAAGTGCGTTATCCCTCATGGAGCCGGAAGAAACAATTCGTACTCTGGTTAAAGAATTATCATTGAACATTAACGTACCTAAGGCCATGTTGATAGAATCTATCGTACAAGCAGATGAGCTAGACGGTAAGGATAAAACTGCCGCTAAAATTAAGGCTGAGCAACAAGTTCAAACTGTTGTCCTCCTTGGAAGTAAATTCCTCACTGCTAAAAATGGAGTTATTGGCCTTAACTTCCACTATGCCAATGACAAAGTTAAATTAAACGACAAAGAATCCAGCTTACATCAATTCCTGCTTGATAATAACCTTTCCGGATCCTATGATGATGCGGATGGTATAGAAAGTCAGCATGATGATAAGGCTGAACTTCCGGTGGTTGAATAAATACAGTTGAATAACTGTCACCATAACAAATAACCAGAACCCGAGTTTCGGGTTCCCTCACTTTCCAGCCAGTCAACGTGTTGACTGGCTTTTTTGTATATATAAAATTTGATAAGAAGGATAAGAAAATGATTGACATACAGCTTCCTCTGACCGATTTACACCGCCATCTTGACGGTAATATTCGCCCTGAAACCATTTTGGACCTCGCTCGTCAACATAATATCCCACTCCCGGCCTATGAACTGGAAGCATTACGCCCCCATGTCCAAATTATTGAAAATGAGCCTAACCTTGTTAGCTTTCTACAAAAATTGGACTGGGGTGTTACTGTTCTGACCGACTTAGACGCTTGCCGCAGGGTCGCCATCGAAAATGTTGAAGACGCTGTCAATGCAGGTCTTGATTATGCTGAACTGCGTTTTTCCCCTTATTACATGGCCATGAAACATCAACTTCCCGTTGAAGGTGTCGTAGAAGCAATCGTCGATGGTATCCAATCAGCAAGTCAGCAATATGATATACAGATCCGTTTAATTGGTATCCTGAGCAGAACATTTGGTGAAAAAGCTTGCTCCCAAGAATTAGCCGGACTTCTTGCTCATAAGCAATACATTACTGCATTAGATCTGGCTGGTGATGAATTGGGATTCCCAGGCCATCTCTTTGAACAACATTTTAACCAAGCACGTAATGCGGGCTGGAATATTAGTGTACACGCAGGTGAAGCAGCTGGTGCGGAAAGTATTTGGCATGCTATTCGTAAATTAGGCGCGACGCGTATCGGACATGGAGTAAAAGCAATCACCGATCCTGCCCTGATGGATTATCTGGCTGAACACGGTATCGGTATTGAATCCTGCCTGACATCAAACCTGCAAACCAGCACCGTCAGCTCCCTGCTAGCTCATCCACTGAAACAATTCCTCGAGCACGGTATTCTGGCATCAATCAATACAGATGACCCAGCAGTAGAAGGCATTGAAATTCGTCATGAGTATAATATTGCTGCGCCAGCAGCAGGACTGTCTCCAGTCCTGATCAGACAGGCACAGATTAATGGATTGGCAACTGCATTCCTCAGTGAAGCAGAAAAACAGGCCCTGAAAGACAAAGTCGCCAACCGCTAAGAAGTGTTATTTATTTCTAAAGGCAGAAAACTACTCTGCCTTTTTTGTCCTCAGGCGTAGAGCATAACGCTGAGCAAACACAGCACAGACCATTAGTTGGATTTGGTGAAAGATCATCAATGGTAACAACATCACTCCGACCACTGATGCAGGAAACAGTACATTAGCCATCGGCACACCATTCGCCAAGCTCTTCTTCGAGCCACAAAACACTATGGTTATTTCGTCTTCTTTGCTAAATCCCAATAAACGCGAGCTATATACATTAATTATTAATACCACAGACAACAAAACACAGCAGACGATACCAATCATAAAAAGCGAATGAGCATCTATTTTATGCCAAATGCCCTCCACCACCGCCTCACTAAATGCAACATAAACCACCAGCAATATAGAAGAACGATCCGTCATATTGACCAATTTTTTATGTTTTTCCACCCAACTGACAATCAAAGGACGTGATAGGTGCCCAACAATAAAAGGTACCATCAGCTGCAAGACAATATCTTTTATCGCTTTCCAAGTATCGGTATGAGCGTCACCTTCATTAGTTTGGATCAAAAAGCCAACCAATAATGGAGATAGAAACACGCCCAATAAGCTTGAAGCGGAAGCACTACATATTGCTGCTGCAACATTTCCACCAGCAACGGAAGTAAAGGCGATAGCTGACTGTACTGTGGCAGGTAAGGCACAAAGATAAAGAAATCCCATATAAACCGTTGGTGACATCCATTCTGGCACAATAAAACTTAATCCCATACCCAGTATGGGAAACAAGATAAAAGTGCTGGTGAAAATCACCAAATGCAATCGCCAGTGTCCTATCCCTGCCAAAATGGCATTACGAGATAACTTCGCACCATGCATAAAGAATAACAATGCAATAGCGGCCGTTGTTAAGTACTGAAACCACTTTTTAGCTTCACCTTCACAAGGAAAGAACGATGCAATGATGACCACCGTAATCAGTATCACCAAAAAAGGATCGATTCTTAATTTTTGCAACACGTTCATCAATATAGCTCCCCTTGCCCTACCTGCCAGTGTGTAATCAATCAATTAAGATTGTACGTTGTTCTTTTGCTGATTTTTCACCTGCCTCAATAAGCTTCATGATCAAAATAGCTTCGCTGGCAGTCACTGGGTTAGGTTTTCCAAACAAAATCGCATCACGAACAGCAGCATAATAAGCCCCATAATTACCCGGCATAGTTGGGATAACTTGCGTAACTAAATCTTCACCTTGTGACAACGTCACATAACCATTTCGTGCATCATATCCCCAATCTGCCCGTGGTGGCCTTTCTCCTGCTTTCAAACACTCTTCCTGAGGATCGAGACCATATTTGGTATAACTACCAGCCATACCATGCAATGTATAAATAGGTGACTCTGCCGCAGCAAGCATGGTTGCATGTAGTACAACTTTCAAATCAGGATAAGTGAGTTGCGCATGAAAATAATCCGCAGTCTCTGCGCTCGGACGTATCATGCCTAAATCTGTTGTGATGGCTTGTGGCTTGCCAAAGAGTTGAACCGCCTGATCCAATAAATGAGGCCCTAAATCATACCAAATACCACTACCTGCTCCGGCAGCTTCGCGCCAACGCTGGCGAACAGAGGGACGATAACGGTCAAAGTGGGATTCATAATATTTCAGTGCTCCCAATTTATTTTCTTTAATGATTGATTGCACTGTCAAAAAACCAGAATCCCAACGACGATTATGGAATACAGACAACAATAAATTCGCTTCTTCCGCTTGTTTTTTCAGTGATTGAGCTTGTTCTACAGTAATGGTAAAAGGCTTATCAACGATAACATGCTTCCCCGCTGCAAGCGCCTTTTGCGCTAATGGATAGTGAGTATCATTTGGTGTTGGGATCACAATAAGGTCAATATTGGGATCATTGAAAAGTGCCTCTGGCGAAGAAACGACTGATACCGTTGGCCAATCTTGTTTGACCTTATATGCATCACTACTGGAAATTGCAACCAATTCAACATTGGATGTCCCTGCAATCAATGGAGCATGAAACGTTTTACTTGCATAGCCATAACCAGCCAAACCAACTTTTAAAAAATCGCTCATAACCACCTCTAAAAAATGATCGTAATATTATGGTTCGTAATACCATACCTAGTGACGAGGCATCAGAAAATATCACCACCTATCACACGTTAGCAAATAATCCTGATTCCTGTGCTACTATCTTTTTTCTATAATATATTTCCTATATCAAAGACACTCATGATGGAGTGAAGATTTTTTATGTATCAATCCAATGATTATTATCGCATCAACGGCTGGTTATTAGCGCCCGCTGCATACCTAATAATGACATTAATCGCAGCTAGTTTTATGTTGCTGTTATATACGATGATGTTTATCCATAAAAATGAAGCAATTCATCAAATCAGCGGTAGCTTTACCACGTTGTGGTACACCTCCGTATTAACCACTGCAATGATGTGGTGTTTTACTGTATGGATATTGAAGTTACTTTTTATTCGTTCGAAACGATTCCCACGTATTTTTATTATTTGGCTGATGGTTTCTGTTCTGATTGCTATAAAAACCTTCGCCTTTTCCCCTATTTCCGATGAAATGGCAATACGCTCTTTATTATGGCCATTGCTGGCTGCTGCTGTTTTCGTTCCTTATATTAAACGCTCACATCGAGTAAAAATGACTTTCACACAAGATCGATAACATACCCCACAATTGATTGTTATCATTGCCCCCACTTGCCCCACACTCAAGTGGGGGATTTCTATTCAGACTATATAAGCAGTGTTCCACTTTCCTAATATCTTATTTTCAGGTACAGCAATGACTGAATACCTCTTGTTATTTATTGGCACAGTTTTGGTCAATAACTTTGTTTTAGTAAAATTTTTGGGCCTATGCCCTTTTATGGGCGTATCCAAAAAACTCGAGACCGCTATCGGCATGGGGTTGGCAACGACTTTTGTGCTCACCCTGGCCTCTATCAGTTCATGGTTGATAAACACTTTTATTCTTGTTCCGCTTGATTTGGTTTATTTGCGAACCCTGAGCTTCATCCTCGTCATTGCGGTCGTCGTTCAATTTACTGAATTAGTCGTCCGCAAAACCAGCCCGACACTGTATCGCCTCTTGGGGATTTTCTTGCCACTGATTACAACCAACTGTGCTGTACTTGGTGTCGCACTGCTGAACGTCAATCAATCCCACGGCTTTTTACAATCTGCCATATATGGCTTCAGCGCTGCGGCTGGTTTTTCCCTTGTCATGGTGCTGTTTGCCGCCATTCGGGAACGTCTGGCTGTTGCCAATATTCCTGCCCCTTTTCGTGGTTCATCGATAGGGCTTATTACTGCGGGGTTAATGTCCCTCGCATTTATGGGCTTTAGTGGTTTGGTGAAATTCTAATGATGTCATTATGGATTGCTATCGGCGTGTTAGGTGTGCTTGGGTTGGCCTTTGGTTTAATTCTAGGTTTTGCAGCTCGTCGTTTTAAAGTAGAAGAAGATCCGATTGTTGAAAAAATCGATAATTTATTGCCTCAGAGTCAATGTGGGCAATGTAGCTATCCCGGTTGTCGCCCCTATGCGGAAGCAGTAGCTAACAATGGCGAAATGATCAATAAATGCGCTCCCGGCGGAGAGCAAGTTATGATCAAAATATCTGAGTTGCTGGGTATTGATCCGCAACCGCTGGATGGCGACGATAGCGTTCAGAATCCTGCCAGAAAAGTTGCTTTTATTGATGAAGAAAATTGCATAGGATGCACAAAGTGCATTCAAGCGTGTCCTGTGGATGCCATTATTGGTGCAAACCGTGCCATGCACACCGTTGTTGAAGATCTCTGCACAGGTTGCGACCTGTGTGTCGCGCCTTGCCCAACAGATTGCATTACAATGATTCCAGTTGCTACTACAACCTCAAATTGGAAATGGGATTTAAACACCATTCCAGTAAAAAACATTCCCGTAACACCAGAGCCGACGTTGTTCTCTCCTGCTAAGCCTGTTGAGGTTAAAACCCATGTTTAATCTACTCAACTTACTTAACAAGAATAGAATCTGGGATTTTGATGGTGGCATCCATCCACCGGAAATGAAACTGCAATCTAGCAGCACCCCGTTACGTCATGCCCCATTGCCGGATGAATTAATTATTCCCCTACAGCAACATTTGGGGCCAGAAGGTGAATTGCGGGTTAAAGTGGGTGATCTAGTGCTGAAAGGCCAGACGTTGACGCTTGGAGTAGGTAAAACGCTGCCTGTTCATGCCTCTACATCAGGAACAATTATCGCAATCGAACCTTGCGTCACAGCACACCCTTCTGGATTGAAAGAACTATGTGTCCGGTTACGCCCTGATGGTAAGGACCAATGGATAGAACGTAATCAAGTCGCTGATTACACAACGCTGGATGCTAATGAAATATTGAAACGCATTCAGCAAGCCGGCATTGCAGGCTTAGGTGGCGCTGGTTTCCCTACTGAGACAAAACTGAAAGGTAGTCAACATAACCTCAAAATTTTGATCATCAATGCCGCAGAGTGTGAACCCTATATCACCGCTGATGATCGTTTAATGCAGGAACATGCAGAAGAAGTTATTGAAGGTATCCGTATTTTGATGCATTTGCTCAATCCAAAGCAGGTGTTGATCGGTATCGAAGATAACAAACCCGACGCAATTAATGCCCTAGACGCAGCACTCAATGGTGATAAATCCATCATTGTGCGAGTTATTCCAACCAAATATCCTTCTGGTGGTGCCAAACAACTTACCAAGATCCTGATCGGAAAAGAAGTTCCTTCTGGTGGACGCTCTTCTGATATCGGCGTTCTTATGCAAAATGTGGGCACAGTAGTGGCTATAAAGCGAGCTATTATTGATGGAGAGCCATTAATCGAACGTGTCGTCACACTCACAGGAGAATCAGTAACTTCTCCCGGTAATTTCTGGGCACGTCTTGGTACACCGGTTCAATTCTTGCTACAACAAGCTGGATTTAAATCAGGATCAGAACAGATGGTCATTATGGGTGGGCCATTAATGGGTTTTACTCTGCCTGACTTGAATGTTCCCATCGTAAAAATCAGTAACTGTATCCTTGCGCCTTCGATACAAGAGATGGAACCAAAAGAGATTGAAGAGGCATGCATTCGTTGTGGCTTATGCGTTGAAGCATGTCCGGCTGGGTTATTACCTCAGCAACTTTATTGGTTCAGTCGTGGGCAAGAACATGAAAAAGCCAAAAATCACAATTTATTCGACTGTATTGAATGTGGTGCCTGTGCTTATGTGTGCCCAAGCAATATTCCCCTGGTTCAATACTATCGACAGGAAAAAGCCGAAATACGCGCCATTGATGCCGAGACACGCCGCTCGGCCGAAGCTAAAATTCGGTTTGAGGCTAAACAAGCGCGTATGGAACGAGAAAAACTGGCTCGTGAAGAACGCCATAAAAAGTCTATGGTTCAAGTCGATAGTAAAGAGCAGAATGCTATTCAAGCCGCCCTTGCCCGTGTAAAAGAAAAACAGGCTACAGTCGGTAAAGCTATCACCATACAAGCTGGACAACTACCTGATAATGAAGACGCGATTGCAGCACGTAGAGCCAGAAAAGAACAGTTGCGTGCTCGTCAGGCAGAAAAACAAGCCCCTACAAGCTTGGATGCAGATACATCAGCATCGGCTGAAGACAGTGCTCCGCGTAAAGCCGCCCTCGCCGCTGCAATAGCCAGAGCAAAAGCGAAAAAGGCAGCCCAAAATAGCGAAGAGGTGACAATGTCACCGAAAACAGTTTCCGAAGCACCGGAAGAAACCGATCCACGTAAAGCGGCTGTCGCAGCAGCCATTGCGCGTGCCAAGGCTAAGAAAGCCGCGCAAAATCAGCCGGAGCCGACGCCACCACAAGCAGTTTCCGAAACACCGGAAGAAACCGATCCGCGTAAAACGGCTGTTGCAGCAGCTATTGCTCGTGTCAAAGCTAAAAAAGCGGCTCAAGCTCAAGAAGAACAAAGAATCACAACAGAATAGTGAAATTTATCGATGAAATTTAGGCCAGTAAAAACTGACAACAACCTGTTAAAAGTCGCGAGTTCGCCTTTTACGCACAACAAAAAAAGCACCAGCCAGATTATGTTTTGGGTAGTTTTAGCTGCCATACCGGGTATGGCAGTACAAACCTATTTCTTTGGCTATGGAACTTTGTTCCAGATCGCGTTGGCTGTCATTACCGCATTATTAGCTGAATCCGCTGCTATTGCGCTAAAAAAACAGTTGATACTTCCTTATCTCAAGGATAATTCTGCTTTAGTCACAGGATTACTTTTAGGTATTAGCCTGCCACCATTAGCACCATGGTGGCTAATCGTACTCGGAACATTTTTTGCCATCATTATTGCTAAGCATTTGTATGGGGGACTGGGACAAAATCCATTTAACCCTGCCATGGTTGGTTATGTTGTTCTGCTGATCTCATTTCCTGTACAAATGACCAGTTGGATGCCTCCGGATTCTTTACAAGCATTCACTTTAACGCCATGGGATAGTCTGATGGTCATTTTCACAGGGCATATGCCAGATGGTTCTACTTTATTACAACTGCAACAAGGCATTGATGGATTGAGTCAGGCAACACCACTGGATAGTTTTAAAACTGGCAGACTGACTCATGATATTAATGAGGTATTGCAACAACCTATTCTACAGGGCGTTCTGGCGGGCATTGGCTGGCAGTGGGTCAACATTGCTTATTTGGTCGGTGGCCTGATTATGCTCAACCGAAAAGTCATTAACTGGCAAATCCCAACAGCATTTATTTTGTCACTGGGCGCTTGTGCGTTGATTAGTTGGTTTATTGATCCTACTCGCTATTCACCACCTTTATTGCAACTCTTTTCCGGTGCAACCATGTTAGGTGCATTTTTTATTGCCACCGATCCGGTTAGTGCATCAACAACACCAAAAGGTCGTCTGGTTTACGGAGTCATCATTGGTGGGCTTATCTGGGTAATCCGTGTCTATGGTGGTTATCCAGACGCGGTTGCCTTTGCGGTATTACTGGCAAACATATGTGTACCGCTTATTGACCATTATACTCAACCTCGTGCTTACGGCCATAAATAGGAAAAGGGAGATTACCATGTTAGAAACCATGCGTCGTCACGGTATTACCCTCGCAATTTTCGCCGCTTGTACGACAGGGTTAACGGCAATTGTTTATTCGTTGACAAAAGACCGTATCGCTGAACAAGCAGCTTTGCAACATAAGGTATTGCTGGATCAAGTTGTTCCTCCTAACTTTTATGACAATGATATGCAAAATGAGTGTTATCTGGTGACAGACAATGCATTAGGTAACCATCAACCCCATCGTCTTTATCTCGCCCGTAAAAATGATGTTCCGGTTGCTGCTGCATTGGAAAGCACAGCACCAGACGGCTATTCAGGTGCAATTCAATTAATTGTGGGTGCTGATTTCTCTGGCAAAGTGTTAGGTGTTCGTGTGACTGAGCATCATGAAACCCCAGGTTTGGGAGACAAAATTGAAACCCGAATCTCCGATTGGATCTATGCTTTTTCTGGTAAGAAAGTGATGTCAAAGAGCGATGAAAACTGGGCGGTTAAGAAAGACGGCGGAGAGTTTGACCAATTTACTGGTGCTACTATTACACCTCGTGCTGTTGTCAATGCCGTTAAACGGACAACCCTTTATCTGGAAACAGTACCAGCGCAACTTTCTTCGCTGCCAACTTGTGGAGAGAAATAATCATGAATGAAACCAAAAACCTATTTATCCAAGGGCTATGGAAAAACAACTCCGCATTGGTGCAACTTTTAGGGCTTTGTCCCCTTTTGGCCGTTTCTTCTACTGCCACCAACGCATTGGGATTAGGGTTAGCGACAACCCTGGTTCTGTTCAGTACCAACATTGCGGTATCAGCCTTACGCCGCTGGGTTCCCCATGAAATTCGCATTCCGATTTATGTGATGATTATTGCATCTGTCGTCAGTGCCGTTCAGATGCTAATTAATGCCTTCGCATTCGGATTATATGAATCATTGGGGATCTTTATTCCGCTAATCGTCACTAACTGTATTGTTATTGGTCGAGCGGAAGCCTACGCATCTAAGAACTCAATCTATCATTCAATGATTGATGGTCTTGCGATGGGATTCGGTGCAACTTTTGTCTTGTTCGTACTGGGCGCGATACGTGAAATTCTGGGTAATGGCACACTGTTTGATGGTGCTGATTTATTACTGGGCAATTGGGCTAAATTACTGCGTATTGAGATTGTTCATATGGATTCGCCTTTCCTGCTAGCTATCCTGCCACCCGGTGCCTTTATTGGATTAGGTTTGATGCTGGCAGGTAAATATCTCATTGATGAACGCATGAAGAGCCGGACAGAAAACAAAGAACGCCAATACTATATAGCAAAAAAACACAATATAGAAAAAAATACAATGTAGAAAAAAGCTGTGGAAGCCATATTACAAGAGACTGAAGGTGCAACCAGATATGAACCAACAAAAACGGGTTGAGATACTCACCCGCTTACAGGATAACAATCCACACCCAACAACTGAGCTGGTGTTCAACTCCCCATTTGAGTTGCTCATTTCCGTATTACTGTCTGCACAGGCTACAGATGTCAGCGTGAATAAAGCAACGGCAAAATTGTATCCTGTGGCTAATACGCCACAGGCGATCCTTGATTTGGGTGTTGATGGTTTGAAGGAGTATATAAAAACCATCGGGTTATATAACACCAAAGCTGAGAACGTGATTAAAACCTGCCGGATTTTACTGGAACAACATCAAGGTGAAGTGCCGGAAGATCGTTCGGCGCTGGAAGCTTTGCCGGGTGTTGGGCGCAAAACAGCCAATGTTGTGTTGAACACGGCTTTTGGCTGGCCGACAATTGCCGTTGATACGCATATTTTTCGTGTCAGCAATCGGACTCAGTTTGCACCCGGAAAAAATGTTGATGAAGTGGAAAAAAAACTCTTGAAAGTGGTGCCGGCTGAATTCAAGGTTGATTGCCATCATTGGCTGATTTTGCACGGCCGCTATACCTGCATTGCCCGTAAACCTCGCTGTGGATCTTGTATTATTGAGGATTTGTGTGAATATGCAGACAAAACTGAATGATAAAAATCCCATAAACTGAATCATTACCTTATCTTTAATCTCCAAAAGTCTGTTTCCTGTGGTGATAAATAGGAAACAGACTAAACAGACTAAACAACTACGCTATTGCCAGATTTTCTTCCTCTATGTTTTTGATGCCCAAAACCACAATAATTGGATAAGAATCACAACTGGATAAAAACACAGTATATCGTATTTACGGCATTTTTGTTTAATAGTTAAACTTTTGTAGGCTTAAAAACAACCATGTTAATCAAAAAACCAGCTTCAAAAATTATGCTGGCTTATTTCTAAAAACTAATCATCAAAACGGTTTCGTAGGTAAATACTTACCATCCAAAGTTATTACTGCTCGACTTCCGCCTTCTGGATCTTCGACCTTCTTAATATCTAATCTAAAGTCAATTGCGCTAATAATACCATCACCAAATTGTTCATGTATTAATGCTTTTAGTGTTGTTCCATATACTTGCAACATTTCATAGAAACGATAATAACGTTTTAATTCATCTATAGTTGGTATATCAAGTTCTGTATCTTCATTAAAGATATGAACACCCTCTTTTCTTATCGTAACAGTATGTGAATTTCCTGTTCTTTTACATTCCAGACTGTTACCAGAACTAACATCATTGCAAGCTGTTACAAAATCATTAATGCCAAATAATATAGTTTCATAATATTTATTATTAATTGCGCCATTACATAACAACTTCACTAGAAAGAACAATTTTAATTAACGCAAGTGTTACAGTATTTAATACAAATAAATAAAAATGTAATATCATTACATCCATAAAAAATAAAGACTCACCATTAGTGGCCTTTACACCTTTAATTATTTAAATGAATTTATTTAGATTACATCAATAAGGGAAATGAATTAAATCTAAGTTATTACATATAAAAAATGAAATTATGTCGAAAGTAAAATTTCATAGTTTATCATTCTGTATTTTTCTGATGAATTTCCTTTGATTGTGCTAAAATTTGTGACATTAACGTCCAATTCAACGAATTTACAATTCAGACGATAACAGCCATAATTGTACCATAATCGTATGAAATGATAGTTTCTAGGCAGAGCAGTATTAAAACGCCTAAGCGATATTTCATTCATCATGGTGATTTTGGGGCGTACAACTCCATAACATTAATATATGCATAAAACCAATAAATTTCCTGATTCCGTGATAATTTTTCCATAAAATCACCTCATTCTATGTATATACGGCATGCAATTTTTAGGCTTACTCCACAAATTTTCCTGTTTTGTTAAGATGTTGCTTGCCCCATACCTTCGATTCGCGTAAAACTACTATCTAAAATTATCCATAATAACCCCATACTCCCCAGATATTATGTTTCAAAATAATCCGCTGCTTGCGCAGCTAAAACAGCAACTTCACTCTAAAACTCTGCGCGTTGAAGGCTTAGTCAAAGGAACTGAGAAAGGTTTTGGGTTTTTAGAAGTCGATGGACAAAAAAGTTATTTCATTCCACCTCCCAACATGAAGAAAGTAATGCACGGTGATCGGATTACCGCTGCTATCCATACAGACAAAGATAAAGAGATTGCCGAGCCAGAATCTCTGATTGAACCATTCCTGACTCGTTTTGTAGGAAAGATCCTGAAGAAAGAAAATGACAATCGACTCTGGATTACTCCTGACCATCCATTATTAAAAGACGCCATCCCTTGTCGCCCTACAGACCAAGTTAACCATACGTTTGAAAATGGCGATTGGGCCGTAGCTGAAATGCGCCGACATCCCCTGAAAGGCGATCGCGGTTTTCATGCTGAAATTACCGGCTATATTACGCAAGGTGATGATCATTATGCACCATGGTGGGTCACATTAACCCGCCACAGTCTGGAACATGAAGCTCCAACCATGACAGATTGCCAGCTGGATGACAGTTCTGTCGAACGCATCGATCTGACCGCTCTTGATTTTGTTACTATTGATAGTGCAACAACCGAAGATATGGATGATGCCCTGCATATCACCAAAAATGATGATGGCAGCCTGAAACTTTCTATTGCTATTGCAGACCCCACAGCTTATATCAAAGCGGGTAGCGAACTGGACAAAATTGCCTATCAACGCTGTTTCACCAATTATCTGCCGGGTTTCAATATTCCAATGCTCCCTCGTGAGCTGTCTGATAACCTATGTTCTCTGCGCCCTAATGTGCGTCGCCCTGCTCTGGTTTGTCAAGTTTCTATTTTGGAAGATGGTCAGTTGAGCGATGATATTCAATTCTTCGCTGCATGGGTCGAGTCTAAATTTAAGCTGGTTTATGACGAAGTCTCAGATTGGTTAGAAGGCCAAGAGGGTTGGAAGCCAGAGTCAGACGCCGTTACTACTCAAATCACGCTTCTGAAAAAGATGTGTGAACGCCGCAATAACTGGCGCCTGAAAAACGCACTGGTTTTCAAGGAACGTCCAGATTATCGCTTTATTCTTGATGAAGGTGGCAATGTTGTTGATATCGTTATTGAACAACGCCGCTCAGCCAACCGCATTGTTGAAGAGGCCATGATCGCAGCGAATTTATGTGCAGCTAAAATTCTGCGTGATAAGTTAGGCTTTGGTATTTATAACGTCCACACTGGCTTCGAACCTACCCAGATTGAACAAGCCGTTGACGTTCTCAAAGAGCATGGTATCGAGGTTAATGCTGAAACATTGCTGAAATTGGAAGGTTTCTGTGAATTGCGCCGTGAGCTGGATAGAAAACCAACGCAATTCTTGGATAGCCGTATCCGCCGTTTCCAAACTTTTGCCGAAATCAAAACAGAACCGGGTCCGCACTTTGGGCTAGGATTTGATGCTTACGCTACTTGGACATCTCCTATCCGTAAGTACAGCGATATTATCAACCACCGCTTGTTGAAAGCTATTATTCAGCAAGTTGAGGCAGAAAAACCAACCGAAGATCTTTGCCTGCAATTGACTGACCGTCGCCGAGCTAACCGCATGGCAGAACGTGATGTCGGTGACTGGCTCTATGCCCGTTTCCTGCAACCTCATGCAGGCACAGATAAAACATTTCCGGCAGAAATTATCGATATTACCCGTGGTGGCCTGCGTGTTCGACTGGTAGATAACGGGGCCATTGCTTTTGTTCCCGGACCATTCTTACACTCTATTCGTGATGAACTCCAATGCAGTCAAGAAACAGGTTCCGTGTTGATTAAGGGTGAAACTGTTCACCAATTGAATGACATCATCAATGTCCGTATTGAAGAGGTCAGAATGGAAACCCGCAATATTGTGGCGCGTCCTGTATAAGTTAATACAGTTAATTTTACCAGTTACCAGCAATATCTATAAAACTGCCGCCATAAATGGTGGCAGTTTTGTCATAATACTTCTGTAAGAATATTACTGTCATAACAGTAGGATAATCCATTCAGTACAATACCTGATAATATCAGGTCCAGTTGGCATCGAATTAATAACCTGATTTCCCAATCAATCCTAAGGTCTTCCCATATGCGACTTTCTTCATTAAACCGGATAGGTTTCACAACCGCTCTTGCTTCCTTGCTTGGTGTATTATTCACTTGTCCAGCCAGTGCGACTATTCAGCAAAATCAATTTCTCCAACGAGATCAAGATCCTCACCAGAATGAAACATCATCCCTAAGGAATTCCCTCAAGACAAAAGAGATTATCCACCAGCTTTCCATACTAGAAAAAAATGCTAATGGCCGGCTTGGTGTGGTGTTGATAGACACGTCTGATTATTCCACCATCAATTACCGTGCAAACGAACGTTTTCCTCTATGTAGTACCAGTAAACTAATGGCGGTATCCGCTATTCTGAAAAAAAGCGAAACAGATGCTCACTTATTAAACCAACGAGTTCACTATCAACAATCAGATCTTGTTGAGTACAGCCCCATTACAGAAAAGCATCTCAAAAATGGTATGACAGTGAAAGAATTGAGCGCAGCAACACTACAATATAGTGATAATGCAGCTATGAATTTGCTTCTTAATCAACTTAATGGTCCAAGTGAAGTTACAAGATTTGCTCGCGCTATTGGTGACAATTATTTTCGCCTCGATCGCCAAGAGCCTGAGTTAAATACCGCTGTTCCAGGTGATGAACGTGATACATCCACACCACAAGCCATGGTAAAAAGTTTGTATAATTTAGCGCTTGGAAATGCTTTGGCTACAACACAACGTGAACAATTAATTGAATGGTTAAAAGGAAATACAACCGGTAACGCCAGTATTCGTGCCGGAGTGCCCAAAGATTGGGTGGTGGGAGATAAAACAGGCCGCTGCAATTATGGTACAACCAATGATATTGCGGTAATTTGGCCAGTCCCCAAGCGTGCACCTTTGGTTTTGGTTACTTACTTTACTCAGCCAGATAATAAAGAAGCCCATGCTCGTCCCGATGTATTAGCAGCAGCTGCACGTATCATGACTCAAAATGGGGAACTGAGTAAATAAAGTTTTTTCACCAAATAACAAGCTATGCGGCAAATAAACTACATAGCTTGTACTGTACATAACAAACTGGAATTAACCTTCAGCCAGTTTCACCTTCATTCCCTTTGCTTCCAGCAATTGCTTCAACAAGTCACGTTTATCGCCTTGAATCTCGATTTCACCCTCTTTGACAGAACCTCCGCAGCCACATTTTTTCTTCAATTCGGCGGTCAGTTTAGCCAAAGTTTGATCATCAGCATCAATACCCGTAATCACACAAACCCCCTTTCCTTTACGACCACTGGTTTGGCGCTGAATACGCACAATACCAGCACCTTTCGGACGAGTAGGTTTTACCTTTTCTTCCTGAATGCGGCCGCCATCCGTCGAATAAACCAAGCGAGAGTTATTATCCATGAATGACCCCAATAGATTGATTAATCTGCTGTAGTGCTAACGCTGGATTTTCTGCGCGGGTAATTGGACGCCCGATCACCATATAATCCACCCCAACCTGAACCGCCTGAGGAGGTGTCATAATCCGACGCTGATCTCCCGCTTCTGCACCTTCTGGACGAATACCCGGAGTCACAAGTTGGAACGTCTGCCCACATACCATTTTCAATTGTTGTGCTTCATGAGCTGAGCAGACCACACCATCCAGGCCACATTGTTTTGTCAATAATGCCAAATGTTTAGCATGTTGTGCTGGAGTCATATCAATACCTATATCCAATAGATCAGATTGATCCATACTGGTCAGCACTGTCACAGCAATCAACAGAGGCGCATCCTTACCGTAAGGCAACAGCGCTTCTTTAGACGCTGTCATCATTCTTGCGCCACCACTGGCGTGAACATTAACCATCCACACGCCTAGTTCAGCTGCCGCCGCGACTGCTCTTGCCGTTGTATTAGGAATATCGTGAAATTTGAGATCCAAAAACACATCAAAACCACGCTGATGCAGCGCCTGAACAAATTGCGGGCCATACAGTGTAAACATTTCTTTGCCCACTTTCAGACGACAGAATTTCGGATCAATTTTGTCGACAAATGCCAGCGCTGCATCCTGATTATCATAATCCAATGCAACAATAACAGGTGAGTTAATCTGTTTAGCTAAAGTTTGAGCTGTGTAGGAAGTCATTTTTAGGCCCTTTGATTTACCAATTAACTTGAATTATTTATGAACTTTAATCACCAATGAATGTAAAAATATTCAAAAAATATTTATAAAAGTGTGTTCATAATAAATTATTTATAACAATGCATTGCTAATACTTGGCGTCGATCATAGCGGTCGGGCATTGTAATAGTAACAGTGATGGTGACAGTGTCACTGACCATCCAATCCCCGGATCGGTTTAATAGAGTCCCATGAACGACATGATGGGCAATGCCAATATAACGAGCGGGAAGTGAAGCCACATTTATGGCATCGATAATCAGGTTTCGTGCGGATTTGTTCACCTACCATATTGCGCAAAAGAATCAAGCTTTCTTTAGCTCGTCCTTCTTCTGCCTCCGTCAGATGGTAATCCATCAAACGATAAAATAGTCTCATTGTTGGATGGCGTTCCAACTGACGATTAATGTAATTCTGAGCAACATCACGCCCTTCTTTCTTCTCAAGGAGATCAGCCATATGCAGTTCAGCGATTGCACCACATTTTTCTTCTACACAACGCTGTATAAAAGCTTGCCACTCATCCGGTTGGGATAGATGTTGATAACATTCTTGCAGCATCGGCAAAGATTCACTGACTACTTGTTTATTCTGCTCAAGAATACGTTTCAAAGCATCGGTTGCTTTAGAGTATTCTCCCTGAGCCATATAAATACGGCCAAGCATAATAGAAACACGGGCACAGTTTTTGTCTGCTTGAGCCGCTTTATTCAAGTAGCCGACCGCATTAGTAAAATCGTCACTGCCCATACATTGCAGAGCCAATTCACAATAGAAATGGGCGATATCTTCCCGAAAATGGTGTTTGCCCAATTTTACTAGTTTCTCAGCAATATCAATGGCTTTATTCCAATCACTAGTGGATTGATAGATGGTCAGCAAGGAGTTGAAGGCGTTTTCACGGAAATCAGTTTCGTCAACTAGCTGAATAAACATATTTTCAGCTCGATCATAGACTCCGGCAGCCATATAGTCCCGCCCAAGCTGCTGGATCGCAAGCAAACGCTGTTCAAATGTCAGAGAAGCACTTTCCATCAGGGACTGGTGAATTCGGATAGCTCTTTCAACTTCACCACGGGAGCGGAATAGATTTCCCAGTGTTAGGTGAGCCTCAAATGTAGAACTATCCTCTTTTAGCATATCAAGAAATAAATCTACCGCTTTATCCTGCTGATTGGAGAGCAAAAAGTTAACACCATCAACATATTCACGTGAAAGGCGGGCAGCCGATTGTTGTTTATCTTGTTGAGCACTTCTGCGCCCCATATACCAGCCATAAGCGGCAGCAATGGGAAGCAACAGAAATAACAGCTCTAACATGGAGAATTATTCCTTGTTTAATGCTACGGTAGACATAACTTTTGTGGATGATTCAGATGGCTGCTCCATTTGAGTTTCCAGTCGCTTGATTTTGCGTTTTGCATGTCGCAAAGAAAAGCAGGCGCGCAGGTAAAAAACTCCACAAATACTCCAACCGAGGATAAAACCAACAGCAAACAGCGCCGCCAACAGTGTGGATACAGGGTAACTCCCCTTAGCAATCAAATAATTAAATGTCACTATTTGATTATTATTCGCTCCCAATGTCACTGAGATAATAAAAACAACCAATGCCAGTAATAAAATTAGAAAATATTTCACATTTCTTCCTGTTATCTATTGTTACTGATTAATTATGCCAAATAACAGACATAGTGGCGTGTTAAATTAGCATTTCTCGTCTACGCAAAGGAAGCAATTTATTGTAACAAACAATGATTTCCTTCTTTTTGTGATATTATCCTGCTTGTTTGCATTCAGTTCTACTGTTTTTCAAAAACAATACCACACGATACACCTTCAAAACTCTACCTACAGTTTAGTTATCATTAAAAGAACCCGGCACTTTATATGCATAATATGCATACGTATTAATAATTTCTGTTACAATGCATAGGCATGCATGCGTTGTAATCAGAGAGATTTTTTACATAATTTCAGCTAATCTCTCAACCGGTATTGTTCTGAGTATCGCAATATTTATAACGGATCAAATCAACATATGAATACAAAAATGCAGCTAAAACGAATAGCTGAAGCGAAATTGCCTACGCCATGGGGCGAATTTTTAATGATTGGGTTTGAGGAAATCAATACAGGTCGCGATCATGTTGCTCTTGTTTTCGGCGATATTACTGGCGATAAACCTATATTATCGCGGATCCACTCAGAATGCCTCACTGGAGATGCTTTATTTAGTCTAAGATGCGACTGTGGTTTTCAATTAGAAGCCGCTCTTTCACAAATTAGTCAGGAAGGCCGCGGTGTTTTGCTATATCACCGCCAGGAAGGTCGCAATATTGGTCTGCTAAATAAAATCCGTGCCTATGCTTTACAGGATCAAGGTATTGACACTGTTGAAGCCAATCATCAATTAGGTTTCGCTGCCGATGAGAGAGATTTCACCCTTTGCGCAGACATGTATAATTTATTGAATATTAATGAAATTCGTCTTCTTACCAACAACCCTAAAAAAGTTGAAATCATGATAGAAGCGGGTATCAATATCATTGAACGTGTTCCGCTAATTGTAGGGCGTAATCCCAAAAATGCTCACTACTTAGATACCAAAGCAAACAGAATGGGTCACCTACTGTTCAAATCAAGCTAAAAGTTCTCTAATTATTTTCTGCAAGATCTGCAAAAAACTGCGTCGGTGTGGGCGCAGTTTTTATTTCTGAGACAATTATTTCAACATATTACGAATAACATAATGCAAAATGCCATCATTATAGAAGTAAGCCAGTTCTGTTGCCGTATCAATGCGGCAACGGGTATCAATCATAACCTCCTGTCCATTAGCATAGATAATTTTCACCGTAATTGTTTGTCCAGGCTGAATATTAGCTAATCCAGTAATATCGATTCTCTCCTCTCCCGTCAGATTTAATGTCTTACGGCTAATGCCTTGAGGAAATTCCAATGGCAAGACCCCCATACCAATCAAGTTAGAACGATGAATGCGCTCAAAAGATTCCGCAATCACAACCCTGACCCCTAGCAATCTTGTTCCTTTCGCCGCCCAGTCGCGACTTGATCCTGAACCATATTCTTTACCCGCAATAACGGCTAATGGTATTTTTTCCTCTTGATAACGCATAGCGGCATCATAAATAGCAAGCTGGAATTGTGAAGGAATATGGCGGGTATATCCTCCTTCAATTCCTGATACCATTTCATTGCGAATACGAATGTTGGCAAACGTTCCTCGCATCATAACTTCATGATTGCCACGCCTTGAGCCATAAGAGTTAAAATCTTTTGGTGCAACACCATGTTCTTGCAAGTAACGTCCGGCGGGACTGTCAGCATTGATATTTCCAGCTGGGGAAATATGATCCGTCGTGACTGAATCCCCCAAAATCGCCAAAATGTGGGCCTGATGAATATCTGTCACCGGTTTAGGCTCAGCCATCATCTCATTGAAGAAAGGGGGATGTCGTATATAGGTAGAGTCCGGCTGCCAAGAATAAGTCGCTGAACTTTCGACGCTCAGAGATTGCCAGCTTTCATCACCATCAAATACAGCATTATATTCTTTATGGAACATTTCAGTTCTGACTTTTCCAACTGCTTCTGCAACTTCTGCATTGTTGGGCCAAATATCTTTTAAATAAACATTATTACCTTGTTGATCTTTTCCGATAGGCTCCCGCGTCAGATCCTTTTTCATACTGCCAGAAAGAGCATAAGCCACTACCAACGGTGGTGATGCCAACCAGTTTGTTTTCACCAATGGATGAATGCGGCCTTCAAAATTACGGTTACCGGAAAGCACTGCCCCAACGGTCAGATCAGATTGCTTAATCGCTGCTTCAATAGGATCAGGCAATGGCCCAGAGTTACCAATGCAGGTAGTGCAGCCATATCCCACTAAATTAAAACCAAGTTTTTCCAGATATGGCATGAAGCCTGCCAGATCCAGATAATCTGTCACTACTTTCGAGCCAGGGGCCAGTGAGGTTTTAACCCATGGTTGACGCTGCAAACCCTTCTCAACTGCTTTTTTGGCAAGTAAGCCTGCTGTCATCAATACACTAGGGTTAGAAGTATTTGTGCAGGAGGTAATGGCCGCAATAACCACAGCACCATCTTGCAGTGAAAAAGTTTGATTATTTAAAGTAATCGCTGCTGTAGTTGGTACTGCTGATAAAGGTTCTTGGGTTTTATGTATATTTTTATGGATATCCAATTCCATGGCAGATTGAAAAGCCTGTGGTACATTTCCCAATGCAACTCTGTCTTGAGGGCGTTTCGGCCCAGCCAGACTTGCTTCAACCGTTGACATATCTAACTCAAGGGTGCTAGTGAAGATAGGCTCATCCTCCGCGTTACGCCATAAGCCCTGAGTCTTGCAATAAGCTTCAACCAAGGCAATTTCTTCCCCATGGCGCCCCGTTAAACGCATATAGCCTAATGTGATGTCATCGACTGGGAAAAAACCGCAGGTTGCGCCATATTCAGGAGACATATTGGCAATGGTTGCCCTATCTGCCAGCGGCAAATCAGATAATCCATTACCGTAAAATTCAACAAATTTACCTACAACACCGTGTTTGCGCAGCATCTGTGTCACAGTCAATACAAGGTCAGTTGCCGTAATCCCTTCTTGCAATTTTCCAGTCAGTTTAAAACCAACAACATCCGGGATCAGCATAGAAACTGGTTGCCCCAGCATGGCTGCCTCGGCTTCAATGCCTCCTACACCCCATCCCAGAACTCCCAATCCATTGATCATGGTCGTGTGTGAATCCGTTCCGACCAGCGTATCAGGATAAGCAAAATCCTTACCATCCTGATTTTCATACCAAACGGCTTTTCCCAGATATTCAAGGTTAACCTGATGACAAATCCCTGTTCCGGGAGGTACAACGCGGAAACGATTAAAAGCCTTCTGTCCCCAACGTAAAAACAGGTAACGTTCATGGTTGCGTGCCATTTCTATCTGAACATTTTCTGAAAATGCCTGCTCAGTACCAAATTTATCAACCATCACCGAGTGATCAATAACCAAATCAACAGGAGATAATGGATTAACTTGTTCTGCATTTCCACCGAGTCTCAACACTGCTTCCCGCATCGCAGCAAGATCCACTATGGCTGGTACACCCGTAAAATCTTGCATGAGTACACGAGCAGGACGATAAGCAATTTCTCGGTCTGCATGACCGTTTTTTTGCCATTCCACTAACGCTTTCAAATCGTCTTCCACAACAGACTCACCATCAATATTGCGTAGAAGATTTTCAAGCAGAACTTTCAGAGACTTTGGCAGGCGGGATATATCACCCAATTGTTCAGATAACAGAGGTAAACTGTAATAGTGATAGGTTGTACTGCCAGTGGATTTGTTGACACTCGATTTGCTATCAATCGATTTACTACTAATCGAGAGCGTTGAAGCACAGTCTGTTTTCAATTTAAACGACATAACTCCTCCTTTCTTATTATTTATGGTCAGCTACACCATTAAACATAACATATAAGCAAGTATTTGTTATTCCGCAACCACACATTTTGCTAAATGGCTGTAAATTCTCATTTATTGATAAATTTTAATGATGACACCTCCAAAGTAGATATGTTTTATTCATGTTATAAGAGTTTGATTAAATTGGCTCTAAAGTTTCTACACATTTCTGGTGAGTAAATTTCAAATTACAATTTAAAAAATGCAGGTATATTCAGAGTGCTCAATGAATTTATTAAATATTGGAGATAAATTATGGATACAGAAAAAAATAAAGATTTCCAGCATTATTTAAGCCATATACAGCAAGCAGAAAAATTCTTTTCCACTGATATTAAAGATAAATTTTCCTTGTCGGATTATCAGTTAAGAGATACAGATGGCCTTGTTCAATTTATTATTACTTCAAACATTGTTGACAAAGCCAATGTCATACAGAAAATGAATGAAATCAAAAAAATACAGATCTCCCTTTCTTCAATAGCTGCCGACTACATCACTAAATACACCAATGTTCATGGCAAAGAGTATAAGACTGACATTCAATTTTGGGGAGATATCATGGCAAAATTGCCATTAATGAGCGTCATGAATATTGAAAGTCAAACTTATCAACATGAAATGAAAGGAGTTTCAATTGCAACAAATTTACTCGAACTCATCATGGATATTATTTTAAATGCAGGCTCCCCTAGTCTTAATAGTTTTTCCAATTTCCTGCAAAAACAAGGTGATGCCATTAGGCTAGGTTTAAAACGAAATGGAGATCATTATTCCACTCTCACATTAGCCAGTGCCATTGAGGCAATTGGAGTTGAAGATCGATTCATGTATGTCCCTAAAATAAAACTGTATAAAATAGATTTTAATAGAACCAACTCAGAAGTGACATCAAACTGTGCTTCTAATGAAAATATTAATGTTGAATTCACTTACTCCTCTTGTATTTCATTATTTAATTATCAAGCGTTAGAAGATCGTGATGTCAAAACAGCCTTCGATAACTTTATTCTTAAAAACCAAAAATCTTCTATCGAAAATTCTGATGATTTTTTCAGTGGTGAGTTTAAGACTGAGATTCCAAAAGAGTCATAAAATAATTGTGGCTTCAGAAAGTTGAAGATATTTTTATTAAATCAAAATCAGCAATTTTCATTTAAAAGAAAGTGAGAGAGCTAACGATAAAGAATTAGCAGAGACCCTGCAAGGACTTTTGTAATCAAATAATGGGAAGAAGATAAAGATTAAACCACCCCTTACATTCCAAGGGGTGGTTTAATCTTCTAAGCTATTCTTTATACTATCTATACTATCGGTAGTTCAATATCCTTGAACATTTCTTCGATTTCTTCATTGGAACGCAATGCAATAGCTTTATCTACAACATCACGCGTCAAATGAGGGGCAAAACGCCAAATAAAATCGTACATATAACTACGTAGAAAACTGCTGCGTCGGAAACCGATCTTAGTGGTGCTATAACTGAATTTCCCACTCATATCAATACGTACCAGATCACTGTCCTGAGTTGATTCTACAGCCATACTGGCAATCACACCAACTCCCAGCCCCAACCGCACATAAGTCTTAATCACATCAGCATCTGTTGCTGTAAATACGATCTTAGGTTTCAAACCAGCCCGCTCAAAAGCAACATCCAATTCAGAGCGTCCAGTAAAACCAAATGTGTAGGTTACTATTGGATATTCTGCCAATTCTTCAATCGTCACATTCTGTTTATTGGCAAGAGGATGTTCTTTCGTTACCACAATGGAACGGTTCCAATGATAACAAGGCAACATAATCAGATCGCTATAAAGATGAAGTGCTTCTGTTGCTATCGCAAAGTCACTGTTTCCTTTACATACCTCTTCCGCAATCTGAGTTGGAGAGCCTTGGTGCATATGCAGTGATACATTAGGGTAACGTTCAATAAAGCCCTTGATAATAGGGGGCAAAGCATATCTTGCCTGTGTATGAGTGGTCGCGATATATAACGAACCACGATCGGGATAGGTATGTTCGCTGGCAACAGAACGAATTGAATCGATTTTTGACAGAACCTCACGTGAAATACGGACAATTTCTTCACCAGCCGGAGTCACGTGAGTCAGATGTTTACCACTACGAGCAAATATCTGAATCCCTAACTCATCTTCGAGCATTCTGACTTGTTTGCTTATCCCTGGTTGAGAGGTGTACAATCCTTCTGCCGTAGAAGATACGTTCAGATTGTGATTAACTACCTCTACAATATAACGCAATTGCTGTAGTTTCATATCAGCACTGTCCCTAATAATGAAATATATGAATGTTTTGCAGTTTAATCAATGTCTATATTGCTAATCGTTATTCACTTATAACCATACAGAATATATATTTGTCAATATATAACCACTATAACACCTGCTGTATATTTATATAACAAATAATTAGATTGAGTAACTATTATCAAACGTTTGTTGCAGATATATTGTGTTTAAATTTTGCTGAAATACAAAAAAAGCCAGTCCAATGGACTGGCTTTTTAGAAAGAAAAGTTGCATTTCTGCCAAAAAAAGAAATATACCTCTAAATATATGTCTATGATATATACTCAATAAATAAGGGTATAACACATAAACTAATCATCAGATCAATTATTTCTCTTTCACAACCCAAGCACCTTCAACAAAAAATGCTGCCCATCCGGTAGCTTTACCATTTTTCTCAGAAGAAACATATTGCTGCTTAGTTTTACGGCTAAAACGGACAATTGTTTTATTTCCCTCAGGATCCGCAACAGGTGCTTCCGCTAAATAACGCAATTTCTCCGGCAAACGATCTTTGAACTGAACAAGCTCTTCAACCAATGGTGCGCGCGTTTCACGGGATTTAGGGAAAGTGTTGGCCGCTAAAAATACTCCGGCTGCACCATCACGCAGGACAAAGTAAGCATCTGATTTTTCACATGCCAGTTCAGGTAACGGAACAGGGTCTTCTTTCGGTGGTGCTACTTCCCCACTACGCAAAATCTTACGGGTATTTTTGCACTCTTCGTTTGTACAACCCATGTATTTACCAAAACGCCCCATTTTTAGGTGCATTTCTGAACCGCACTTATCACACTCAACTATTGGACCATCGTAGCCCTTGATGCGAAATTCACCTTCTTCAATCTCATAACCATCACATGCAGGATTATTACCGCATACATGCAATTTCCGTTGATTATCAATCAAATAACTGTCCATCGCTGTACCACATTTTTTACAGCGACAGCGAGCACGCAATGCATTGGTTTCAGCATCATCCCCCTCCAGAATATTCAGAATCTCATTTTCTGGAATAAGGTTAATAGTCTGCTTACATCTCTCTTTAGGTGATAGTGCGTAACCAGAGCAGCCAAGAAATACGCCTGTTGTCGCAGTACGGATCCCCATTGGGCGGCTACAGGTCGGACATTCAATTGATGTAATCACCATAGGATTCGGGCGCATTCCACCCTCATCAGGATCTTTATTGGCTACATCAAGCTGCTCACTGAAATTGGAGAAAAATTCGTCAAGAACGCCTTTCCAATCCACCTCATTATTGGCTACATGATCGAGCTGGTCTTCCATTCTTGCCGTAAAGTCATAACTCATCAATTCGTTGAAATTTTCTCCCAAACGATCATTGACGATTTCACCCATTTTCTCCGCATAGAATCGGCGGTTTTCTACTCGAACATAACCACGATCCTGAATAGTTGAGATAATTGATGCATAAGTTGATGGACGACCAATCCCGCGTTTTTCCAACTCCCTGACCAAGGATGCTTCACTGAAACGCGCAGGTGGTTTTGTAAAGTGCTGACTTGGTATCAATTCTTGCAAATCAAGTTCTGTTCCCACTTCAATTACTGGCAAAGTATTATCTTCATCCCCTTTGCGCAAAGTCAGCATTACTTTTGTCCAACCATCAAAACGCAGAGTACGGCCTTTAGCGCGCAGCTCAAAATCGCCAGCTTGAACGGTCAGTGTCGTGGAATCATATTTCGCAGGCATCATCTGACAAGCGATAAACTGACGCCAGATAAGCTGATACAATTTTTGCGCGTCAGCTTCCATATCTTTCAGTTCTTCAGCCATAACATCGACATTAGAGGGCCGAATCGCTTCATGGGCTTCCTGAGAGTTTTCCTTGCTGCTATAAACATTGACACTTTTCGGCAAATATTTGTCACCGAAATGGTTGCTGATATAACCACGAACCATTTCCAAAGCATCCTGACTCAAGTTAGTCGAGTCAGTACGCATATAAGTGATATGCCCTGCCTCATATAAGCGTTGTGCCATCATCATGGTTTTCTTGACCCCAAACCCAAGCCGTGTACTTGCAGCTTGTTGCAATGTTGAGGTGATGAACGGTGCACTCGGTTTACTGGATGTCGGACGATCTTCACGATCAATCACTTTGTATTTCGCTTTCTCAAGCAAAGATACTGCTGATTGCGTTTGTTGAGCATTTACAGGTTTAAACGGCTTTCCCTTCTCATGGGTGACTTCCATATGGAGAGGAGTATCTCCCTTAGCCATTAAATCCGCATAAAGCTGCCAATACTCTTCCGGCACGAATGCCTTAATTTCACGTTCCCGCTCAACAACAAGACGAACCGCAACTGATTGAACTCGCCCAGCGGACAACCCTCTGGCAACTTTTTTCCACAGTAGCGGGGAAACCATATAACCCACAACGCGATCCATAAAACGGCGCGCTTGCTGAGCATTAACGCGATCAATATTCAATTCACCGGGTTTATCAAAAGCCTGTGTGATTGCATTTTTGGTGATTTCATTGAATACCACCCGACTGAAACGGGAAGCGTCCCCACCAATCACTTCTCGCAGATGCCACGCAATAGCTTCTCCCTCTCGGTCAAGATCCGTTGCAAGATAGATGCGATCAGCTTTTTCAGCCAGCGTTTGCAGCTCTGAAACAACTTTTTCTTTGCCTGGCAAAATTTGATAGTTCGCTTCCCAACCATGATAGGGATCGACGCCCATACGGTTTATCAGTGCCGTTTTCTCATCTTTTTTTACTTTCTTTTTATTCTTATCGGTAGATGAGCTTGAACTCTTTTGACTCACTGTTCCACTCGTCGGCAAATCACGGATATGACCCACACTGGATTTCACAACGTAGTCATTCCCCAGATATTTATTGATTGTTTTGGCTTTTGCCGGGGACTCCACTATAACAAGAGCTTTAGCCATAGTTACCTTTACCTAATTATCTTCTTTTCAGATGGCGAAAATCACGGCGTTATGTTGCGATATATAAAATAAAACCTCTTTTTATATTGCGATAGATTTGCAAGATATCAACTAATTTTTATCTTGTACTTTTGCTTAAGCGCAAAACTCTTTGAAATATTTAGGGTATTTTATATACCAACATAGGCCATGCAATTGTATGATTTAACAATTGTAAACAAAATCTTCCATCTGCATGACGAAAAGCCCACACTCTACCTGATAAAAAACGATGCGCAACAACTTATTTCTTGAAAGAGCACAATAAATGCAAACTGAAATCATTCCAATTAAGCGAGAACAGTTACTGAAAAAAGCAAATAAAATCATTGAGACACACGACGATTTTATACAGGGAATGTGCGCAGAGAGTATGGAACAAAAAGGTAGAATATTAGTATTTCGAAGCGAGTATTTTCTGGATGAAAATGGATTACCTGCCGAAAAAAGTACCGCTGTGTTTAATATGTTTAAACATTTAGCACATATATTATCCAAAAAGTATCGTTTAGTTGATTAAAAAACTAACAATATCATTCCTGCCTGATTGATAAGCTATCAATAAATATGCGGACAATAAAGGATACAACAAGATTTCCTCTATTGACCCGCATTTTACTCGTATAATACTTGCAATGATTTCAATAACTGAGTTCAGAAACTTTTTTGAATCGGTTTAGCACATAACCTGGTTTAGTACATGCTTATGTCAGTTTGTCACCATATACAAGCAATAATAAACGTTTGTAGCTATAACAGCTTTCCGTCATAACCAATTCCTTCATAATAAAGGCTTTTCTCCCCTTTGCCACCAACGCATAAACAGTTTATCAACGTTTTCCATCGCACTACCCATAAAACGCTCTATGACACGTTTGCGGCGAGAATAGTTGACGCCAATAACTTCATAGCGTTTGATTTTTTCAATCAAGAAATCATCGCTAACACCCATGTCATCAATCAGTCCATTCTCTTTTGCTTGCATACCATACCAATACTCACCAGTTGCTACTTTTTCCACATCCAAAGATGGACGATGTTGATGAATAAATGATTTGAATAACTTATGCGTTTCGTTCAAATCTTCCTGGAATTTCTTACGGCCCTGTTCAGTATTTTCGCCCAGAACAGTCAAAGTACGTTTGTACTCGCCAGCAGTATGCAATTCCACATCAATATCATTTTTCTTCAACAACCTATGAATATTTGGCAATTGCGCCACAACACCAATGGAGCCAATGATCGCAAACGGTGCGGCAATGATACGGTCAGCTACACAAGCCATCATATAACCACCACTTGCAGCAACTTTATCCACGGCAACCGTCAGATGTACCCCTTTCTGTCGCAAACGAGCCAGTTGAGATGCTGCCAGTCCATATCCATGAACCACACCACCAGGGCTTTCCAGACGCAATAACACTTCATCATTTTTGTCTGCTACTGCCAATATTGCACTGATCTCTTCGCGGAGGGAATCCACCTCATGAGCATCCATACTGCCTTTAAAATCCAAAACATAAAGATTCGGCTTCTGTAAACCTTTATGGCCAGTTTTGGCTTCTGTTTTTTTCTGTTTGGCATCACTCTTTTGCTGCTTTTTTAATGCCTTTCGCCAGATTTTCTGTTCTTCTTCGCCCATTCTAGCCTGCTGCATTTGACGCTGCCTTTCCTTGTATAATTCACCAAGATTAGTCAGTTTCAATTCTCCTTTGTGCATTGTTTTACGCACACCTAAGCCGATACAAACTACCGCCAGAACGGCGATTGCTAAAACCACCGTGAGTACTTTAGCTAAGAACAATCCGTATAGAGACAAATATTCCACAGATCCACCTTTCATTAATTTATGATGAACAATATGTTTCATTCTAACTAAAAATCGAAAGTCTTACTCTAATAGTTTGTTTAGTACTGCTGTAGCCATAAGCACAAATTTGACGGGAACCTTAAGTTTTGTTCTTATGATAACCCGCATGTGCCATTCTGAAATGGCAAATCATAGATTCATAAGCAATACAGGAAGATTGTCCGATGTTTGATTACCAACCCAATAACGATCTGCTGCAACAAAAAATTATTTTAGTAACCGGTGCTGGCGATGGAATTGGGCGTGAGGCCGCGCTGACTTATGCCCGTCACGGCGCACAAGTTATTTTGCTGGGGCGTACAACTGCGAAACTGGAAGCAGTGAAGCAACAAATTGAAAACGTTGGCGGTTTGCCTGCTGATGTTTATACGATGGACCTGCTGACTGTGACCGCAGAAGAATGTCAAAATTTCGCCAACAACCTAACACAGCGTTATTCACATTTGGATGGTGTTTTGCATAATGCGGGGCTTCTGGGTGTCGTTGCCCCTATCATAGAACAGCCTGTCCAACTTTGGCATGAAGTGATGCAAGTGAATGTCAACGCCACTTTTATGCTGACTCAGGCGTTAATTCCTCTTTTATTGAAATCCACCAGCGGTTCTTTGGTACTTACCAGCTCCAGTGTCGGTCGCGAAGGCAGAAGTAGCTGGGGAGCCTATGCTGTATCCAAGTTTGCCACAGAAGGCTTAATGCAAGTTTTGGCGCAAGAATATCAAAACACGTCCCTGCGCATTAACTGTATAAACCCCGGCGGAACACGCACCAGTATGCGAGCGAATGCCTTTCCTGATGAAAACTCTTCCAAGTTAAAAACCCCAGCGGATATTATGCCTGTCTATCTTTATGTAATGGGAGACGACAGCCGAAATGATTCCGGTATCAGTTTTGATGCCCAACCCGGTCGCAAAGCGGGGCCTGCCGAATAATGACCAGAGATAACAGCCAGTATCAAAAAAGGCAGCAACGCCTGAAAGAAAAAGTCGATGCCCGCATTGAAGCCGCACAACAAGAACGGGGGATCGTCATCGTATTCACCGGAAACGGTAAAGGAAAAACCACCGCTGCATTTGGCACAGTCTTTCGTGCAATCGGTCATGGACAGCGTGCTGGCGTTATCCAATTCATTAAAGGAACTTGGGAAAGCGGTGAAAGAAACTTGCTGGCGCAACAAGGTGTTGAATTTCATGTGATGGCAACTGGTTTCACATGGGAAACACAAAATCGTGAAACAGATACCGCTGCCTGCCAAACCGCATGGAAACATGCTGTGAGAATGTTATCCGATCCTTCATTGCATCTTGTGATGCTGGATGAATTGACTTACATGACCAGTTACGGTTATTTAGAACTTGCCGATGTTTTGACTGCCCTCAAACAGCGCCCTTCACATCAAAGTGTGATTATCACAGGCAGAGGATGCCATCGAGAATTACTGGAATATGCCGATACAATTACGGAAATGCGTCCGGTAAAACATGCTTTTGATGCCGGAATCAAAGCACAAAAAGGCGTTGATTGGTAGCTAATTGGTGTAGTTGATGAGTGTAATTGATTGATAAATGAATCCGCTGTTTCAGTTTGTATCAGCATTTATACTAAATTTATGCTAATCAATATTGAAACAGCGGCTTAGGCGTATTAACGACCTTTAGATGTCGTCTTCCTGCCAGCATTCTGGCGAGAACTGCTTGCCGGACGCTGCTTCCCAGCTGGGTGGGATGCAACCTGTGCATGTCTTCTTACTGCACGGCGGATTTGGTTAGCTTTAATGCGACGCTGATCACGTTCAACTGCAACCTTTGTCACAACTTCTTCGTCCAAACCAACCAACTGACGTAAATAGTTAGTCTGTTCCAGTCCCAACTCAGTCCAGCCAGCACGCGGCAAGCCTTTCGGCAGATCAATATCACCATAACGCACACGGATCAGGCGGCTGACCTGAACACCAACAGTTTCCCACAAACGTCTGACTTCACGGTTGCGACCTTCTGTCAAAGTGACGTTGTACCATTGGTTGATCCCTTCACCACCTTTAAAAGCGATGGTTTTGAATGAAGCCGGGCCATCTTCCAATTGCACACCTTGCGTCAGTTGACGTAGTTTTGCATTATCCACTTCACCAAAAACGCGAACCGCATACTCACGCTCAACTTCGCAGCTTGGGTGCATCAAACGGTTAGCTAACTCCCCATCGGTAGTAAACAGCAGCAATCCACAAGTGTTAATATCCAAACGCCCTACTGCAATCCAGCGCGCGCCCTGCATTTTTGGCAGGCGATCAAATACCGTCGGACGGCCTTCAGGATCATGACGGGTACATAATTCACCTTCCGGCTTGTAATAGGCCAGAACACGACAAACTGATTTCTGTGGTTCTTTGATATTCAAAATCCGTCCATCCAGACGAATTTTTACTGAGAGTTTAACTTCAATTCGATCACCCAACTTTGCGGTCTTGCCATCAATGCTGATGCGCCCTTGTTGGATATATCCCTCGATTTCGCGACGAGAGCCATGGCCAGAACGCGCGAGAACTTTTTGTAACTTTTCTGTTTTATCGCTCATTGAGCAACCTCTATTGTCGCCTTCACAGGCGTCGTATATATTAATAAATAAAAAATTAAATCGTGTACTTTATAAAAAAGGCGTGACATCACCTTCGCCTTCACGAAGAATTACTGGTGAATCCCCAGTTAAATCTACTACCGTTGTCGGTTGCTGCCCAAGATAACCACCGTGAATAATTAAATCAACTTGTTTACCTAATGTATCCTTTATCTCTTCGGGATCGGATTCGGCAAAATCATTACCGGGTAAAATCAGGCTGCAAGACATCAATGGTTCACGCATCTCTTCCAGCAGCGCCAAAGCGATAGAATTAGAAGGAACACGCAGACCAATGGTTTTACGTTTTTCGTTCATCAATCGGCGAGGCACTTCTTTTGTCGCCTGTAAAATAAATGTGTAATTACCCGGCGTGTTATTTTTGATCAACCTGAACGCCTGATTGTCCACATGGGCATAAGTTGCAATTTCAGACAGATCACGACACATCAGAGTAAAATTGTGATGTCCTTCCACTTGACGAATACGACATATACGGGTCATCGCATCCTTATTTTCAAGACAGCAACCAATGGCGTAACCTGAATCAGTAGGATAAATGACAACCCCACCCTTTTTCAGCACTTCCACACATTGGTCAATAAGACGTTTCTGTGGATTATCAGGGTGGATATAAAAAAACTGACTCATAACGATAACCTCTATACTTCTACGCAGTCCCTAACGTGACCAGTCGTGCCATATCGGTACAACATCACCGGGTAACCATAAATTGCGCCCAAGTTCTATCCATGAACAAGGTTGGTGAAAATCCGATCCTAATGATACTTTCAAGCCATATTCTCTTGCCAGTTGACCAAGTTGTTGCCTTTCATTAGGTGCTTGCTGGCACTGTGCAACTTCCATTGCATCACCACCATGTTGTTTGAACCAGGCTATTAACCGTTTCAGCCACTTCATCGACAAATCATACCTGCCGGGATGAGCAATCACAGCTTGTCCTCCTGCCTGATGAATGGTTTCAATAGCCTGCTCAATTGTACACCATTGCGGCGGGACATAACCGATTTTTCCCTTTGCCAGATATTTTTTAAAAACTTTCGGAATAGTGGGTTCAATTCCTGCTTCTATCAGATAACGTGCAAAATGACCGCGTGTGATCTGCCCGCCATTCGCCAATCGAGATGCACCTTCCCAAGCATCAGGAATACCCGATTTGGCTAATCGCCGTCCGATTTCGATACCGCGCTGTTTCCTTAAATCAACCTGATTAATTAAGAGTTTTCTTAAAGAGACAGAGTTGATATCAACATTTAAGCCAACAATATGGATTTCAAAATTTTCCCATAATGTCGAAATTTCAACGCCGGATACCAAGGTTAATGGCAGATTATTTTGCTGGATATGGTTCAAGGCTGGCGGAATACCTGCCGTCGTATCATGATCGGTGATTGCCAGTACATCAATGCCCATAGAGATGGCTCTGTCCACGAGCAGCTCTGGTGATAATACACCATCTGAAGCAGTCGTATGGCTATGCAGATCGTAGCGTCTTGTCATTTCACTGACGGCTTCAGTCATTGTCCTGTACCTGTTTATTGGGTGGGAAACTAGGGCACTATGTATCAAGTTTTATCGAGTGATATCAAGTACGAAGCAGGGATAATAGCACAGGGATGGAGTACAAGGGGCGAATTTACTGGTTAGACTTAGTTTTTACGTAATATGTGATGGACAATAAAACCAGCCCTACAAAGAGAGCTGGTTTATCTTTATTAATCACATATACGATGTGGTGGACAAGGGGGATCTGCATTAGGTACAACTGAAAAAGAAACGCTGGCTGACGGATTTTTCCCGCAAGACTGGGTAGAAGCATGTAGAGTATAATTTCCAACATTCAATAGAAATCCCCCAGCTCTGAACCCTCCATGACTCCAGTTTCCCTGATTGTCAACTTTAACCTTTGCTGTATTTTTATGCCCCGATGACGATTCAACTACTTCAAGAGAAACTTCCGAATTAGGCGTTCCTGTACCCGACATATTGACCCAAGCTGAAAATTGATTCCAAGAAAATGGTTCATAAGCTAATCCATTCCAAGGCTCAATAACCCGAAAATCTGTATGAATAACATTCAGCTCTTGATTCACTATGGTGCCAATAAGATAATCATTTGGTGTAAACGATTGTGTCGCTGTCAGATGATATTGTCCTAACCCAACATCATCTATGCGACAAATCCAGCTACCATCTTTTGTTGAAGCTTGTGTTGTCCCACAAGTGTTACCGGATTGTGCTGTTAGAGAAATATAGGCACCTTTTGTTGCCGTTCCGGTGACGAATACAGATGTCGGTTCGTTTAAGTCCTGATTTGGGCAAAATGCACTCGCAGTAGAGTCAATTTTGATATCTTGTATACCATACATAACCTTATAGTGCCGCTTTACCGATTTATTCATGGGCTTATCATTTACCCATTGCTGCGCTAGAAGCTCATGTATTCCCGGAACAGATTGAACATTAGGACAGTTCCAATCTTGATTTTCATTAACTAAAACATCACAAATCTTGTTACCTGAAGAAGAAACAGTAATATGTGCACCTATTTGTCCTTTTCCAGTAATTTCATACTCTTTTGTGGTAATAGACTCTCCTTCTGTCGGTTTTAAAACTGCAATATCCCGTACACCATATATCACTTCATAGTCTCGTGTTATTGGCTTGCCTGACGGTGCATCATCCACCCACTGTTGTGCCAAAAGCCGATAAGCGTTCGGTATAGACTTTATTTCTTCAGGACAAATCCAATCCTGATTTTCATTGACGTCAACTTCACAAATCTGCTTACCTGCAATAGACACAGTAATTCTGGCTCCCGCTTGTCCTTTACCTTTTATACTATAAGTCGGGGTTGCAATTTGTTCTTCTTCTGCGGGTTCAAGCACACGCATTTGCAAATTGTCCCCATAACGCACTTTAAAGCTTCTGTTAATTTGGGAACCGGCATCATCCACCACCGCCACATCATAATCTCCCGGTACAGAACTGTAAGGCCCGCATGACCAAGTGTAATCTTCCTCATTGAGCTTCGCGACACAATCATCATAATCACCAAATGCTTTTACGGTCACTGTCTTGGCATTACTCGGCATTGTTCCGCTGAACGTATAGGAAGGTGTTTTTATCACCTCATCTTCCTTGGGTGTTTCCACGGTCAACGTAGTCTCACCGGGATTGGGTTCTATCTTAAACGTGACTTTCGCTGTGGATTGACGCACCTTGTCCAAAAACGCTGTTGCTACCAGTTTTTGCTCCCCTTTGACTGCGGTATCCAAGCCATAGACCCACTCCCAATGACCTTGTTCATTGACGATGGCACCATCCTGACAAACCTGTGGCAAGACTTTTTGAGCCAAGCAGACCATTGTACCCGGCTCACCCGTTCCTTTCGGCAAGATATCTTCAAGATGCCGGTATACCCCGCCATTATGCGGTTGTGTGATGGTGACTGGCGTAACTGTTTTTGTCTGGATCTCAAAAGAAATAACTGCTTTTGAATCTAATGCGTTATCAATAAACTGATCGACTGAAATGCTATATTTCCCCTCTTCAGGTTGATAAGACCCACAAGACCATTTACCCGATGAATCAACGGTAGTATTACAATCTTTAGCGCTACCAAAGCCTTCGATATAGACCTGAGCACCTTTTTCCCCAGTACCTGAAATCGTAAAAGGCAGGGTTGTTATCTTCGCGCCATACGCAGGGGTTATGATTTGTATTTTGGTTTTCGTGACTTCATACTTACGCGTAACTTGTGAGGTTCTTTCATAAGTATCGCCTAATTGCCCTAATTGGGCTGAGCTTGTTTTTTTATACTGGGCAGCATAAAAGAAGAATTTCCCTTCGCTAGTCGTTTTCAGGACAGGGTTATTAGGACATAACCATTTTCCTCCTTTATCCACAGTTGCCGTGCAAATGATCCCCTCACTTGAAATCGGTAAGGTCATTTTTTCTGGCGGTAAGAGATATTCAGAACCTGTAACAAAAACAAGTTGACCGGGGCTTCCCTGACCTTTAATAGAAATTTCATCGTGTAATCTATACTGTTCATCCGGTTTAGGTTCAGTAATACGCATCGGAATAGTAAAAGTCCATTTAATCGGATCACCTACGTTCACTCCATTTTGAGTTTCCTGCAACTCCATTGTATAAGTATCGCCACCTAAAATATCTTCAGGATGAATAACAAACTCCCAAAAAAAACCAAAAGCCCCGCTGAATAAGGAGGCAATTCCTTCAACCGCCCCAAAAATCGCCCCAAAAATACTACTTAGAAAACCACCAAATCCACCTCCGCCTCCTCCAGAACCACTAAGTGTGCCAGAAAAAGTGATGGGGTTATCCGGATCAACGGTTGAATTATTCTTAGGGTTTTTTACTTCAAATTTTTTCTTTTCTGGCTCATCATCGTCATTTTTATCTTTAACAGTAATATGTGTAACGTCTGTAGCAACTATTTTTCCTTCTTTTATTAATTCAGCGGTCAACTCATAAGTACCTGCTGGAAAAGTTATTGGCTTTTTACAATCCCAATTACCATTATCACTGACAACAGCCCCCGAACAAATTATCGTTTCTTGTGCTATGTTTTGATTATTATCCACCAACTCTGTCGATGAAGAATCAATCTTACGTCTTTTAACATCGACTTCATCTCCTGGCTCATTAGAACTTCCTGATAAAAAGCTTGGATCGCCTACAGTTTCAGTTTCTCCCTCAGAGATACTTTTAATTTCAACACTAGGCTTTTTTATATGAAAATAACTTTTATTAAATGGCAATTCTCTTAAATCCTCTTTAATATGTTTCAATCCTAATGGATGATATTTGTCTGCCAACTCAATATAATACAGCCCATCATTCAATGAGGAAGGAGGAGAAATATTCCAATTCGGAAAGTTAGGCTTACCAAAATAAGTTCCATATTCTATTGATATTTCAGAAAAGTCTTTACCATTTTCTAGTGGGATTTTTAAATAAATATCCTTATCCTCTTTTCTATAACATTGGGTTTGTCCTGGAAATAAAGGTAAATCGTCATTTTTCTTCATGCATATTGAATATTCCGAAGGTAAAAATTTATCACCATTCGGTAAAGTATAACCTTCATTATCACCTCCATAACCGGAAAATTTTTGATCTTTAAGTGAAGAAAATTCAATTTCTTTTGGATTAGTTTCTTCATACCTATTATTTTCATAAAATGTAGGAGATAGATAAAAATCTAAAAAAATATCTTTACTCCACAATATTGAATCAAACGGATCAATGTTTTCAATTTTTTGCATTATTCCCATAGGGAGAGAACTTGGAGAAGAATAAGGATCATCCCCTCTTGAATTCAGCAATCTAAATTTATCTTTATTATCATTAGCATTTCTACAATCTAAAAAATTTTGTCTGAAAAGACAAATCAATTTTGCTGATTGATCGTAGCTAACGTTAAAATTCAGCATTTTTCTATATGTACTATTTATATCTTTTTTAGCTTTTACTTTTGTATTTTTATTGGGTTTAAAGACTATATTAATCTGATCGTGTAAATTTATATTATCTGTCTTTTGGCTTGCTATTATTTCATATTCTACCTCATCATTACCATATTCAATTTCATCAATAAATTCATCTTTTATAGTGCATGACCAAAAGCCATAATCAGTTGTTTTTATTTTATTTTCATTATTTAAGTTTTTACAAGCATCAAGTTGAGTATAATTACTCTCACTCTTATTAGTTTTCAATACAAGTGTAACATTTGAGCCAGGATCAGCGTACCCACGAATCATAAAATTTTTAGTAAAAACTGTTGTTTTATCTGCTGGATAAATAATACCAAATTCTTTAGAAATAGCAGGTATTTTTGCTTGAACAGTATCTTCTCTCCATGGTTTGTCTCGTGCATTTACCTCTTTAACTGTAATAGCTACTTTATGGTCTTTCTCTTCATTAATATTTTCAGTAAATAAATCATTACGTGGAATTTTGCACTGCCATTCTCCTTGAGGATTAACTTTTTCCTTACATGAAACTAATTTTTCTTGACCCTCATTAATAGAATAAGAAAGCTGAATTTTACTAAATGGCTTTCCCCAGCCTTTGACAAGAATATTATCACTTCGTTTCGTTAAGTTTTCTTGCCAATCCGGAGTGTCAATCCAAATCTGATTCATATATTTAGCAAACCATTGGCCAGGAAAAAATTTCTTGTTAAAACCAATATCATCATGTTTTCCAGTAATATCTGAAACCCCAAAAAAAGGATAATAATTTTCATCATCTGTTGTCTTTTCTACTTTAAACGCTTCAAATCCAAAAGAAGTTACACCAATAATTGTATCTTTCCATATTATTGGCCCACCAGAATCTCCCGATTGTATAATCCCTGGTTTCAAGCCTTCCTTTTCATTTGCTTTTATGATCAATCCGTGTCCTCGAAAATAGTCATAAGCCGGATTAACTATTTTCACATCAGCTCGGTGCTGAACTCCATCACTTCTTATTTGTTGTCCTGTTGTTTTATCGATACCCAGAAAGCCATAACCATAACTACTAGATTGATAATAATCTTCATCTAACGCTTCATAGGCAGCATCATAATTAAAGAAGCGGCGAACACGCCCAAACTCTTCCAGCTCTACTTCTTTCTCCAACTTTATAAGTGCAAAATCATGATAATGCCCTTCGTCATTATTTTTATATATTATAAAATTACTGGTTAATGCAGTGGAAATCTCTCTTTTTTTAAAGTCCATCACATAATATTTTTTCGCCCCTTTTTCTTCACAGTGTCCAGCAGTTAAAACATAGTTTGGCGCGATTAATGAACCACTACAGAGAAAATTCTTTTGACTATTTTCATCTTCATAATAAATACTAATAACCCAAGGTTTGCATTTATCATCTCCAGTATCATTACAACTCACAACACCTCCAACAATAGCTTCTAAAGGTGGGGATTTTGATTCAGAATCAGAAAATGATTGACTGAAATAAAATAAAAAAAACAATATAAAAGCAGTTCTAAAAGCAATCATAACAACCTCCTTTAATATGGATGATAGTTACTATTGATTAATGCAATTCATTCCAGAATTACCACCTATACATTTAATTTTCTTTTCATCTCTCGCTGCATAATTTTCGCTATCGTTGTATTCCTGAAAAGTAAAAAAATATACTCCTCTCTTAGCATAATGTTTATTTTTTGAGTTCCAATTACCTTTTTCATTTGGAGCTACTATTTCTTCTATATTAACTTCATCAGATAATATTTCGACTCCGGGTTTTAAGGAATTAGCTCTATCCTCAGATCTAATATGTGGCATTGATGTTCCATAAAACTCAGTAAACACATTATCTTTTTTAGCTTCTACCGAAAAAATTTTAGAGCTAAGTATTATCACTTCATCACTACTGCTTTCAATAGGAACCTCTGCCGTTTCAGTATTACTAACAGTAATTTTCATAAAGCCTACAGGTACATTTTGAGCTACGGTATTCCATTTATTGTAACCAACACCAGTAATAGATAAACCACTTGAATAATTTCGATAATTTAAATCAGAAATATTACCATCAATAATGGTTTCATCAGCAGCTTTACCCTCAATTGAGATATTTTGCACATCATCAGTTGTTGAGGAAACCACTTCATAATTTTTAGGCTTAGTTATCTTAATTGGACATAATGGCACCATGTAAGAAATTTCTTTTCGTCCCGATAAATTAGTAAAGTGAAATTGGCTATTAGTCTGTAGGTCTAATTTACTGGATACAAAAGCTTTATAATAAACAAAACAAACAGCTTCTAAATTATCTAATCTCCATTCACCAGTTTCAATATTAACTTCTGGTGTGTATTCTTTCGTGGGAGAATAAACTATATTATCTTCATTATACCCCGTTATATGCACTTTAATACTTTTTGCATCAGAAACAGTATCACTATTAACCAAACCTGATAAGCTATATTCACCAGCAGAAATCACCTGACCATCTTGCATTGAAGTAATAATTTCTTCACATATTGGCCCATTAATAGTTACACCAGTATTTTCTATATCTTTAATACTAATTGTTCCGGATATACCACAATTTATCCAGACTTTCGCACTCCACTGATCTTCTGATCCGTCTTCAATCTCAACTTTATATACTTGATTGTCAAAACTAGTTACCAACAAAGGTAATGATTCATCTTTCATCAAACCTTTTCCCATTATCATAATATAATTATGTGAGGCATTATATTGTGTATTGGGAGAAGTGATTTTTGGTATTTCCCAGTTATTATCATCTGCTATAGTTATAACAACATTACTTGGTGGGTTACTAACGCCATAGCCTATATTTAAACAATCTACACCATCACAGGTAGCTGTTACTTTAAGTTTGCAACTACTAGTATCAACTCGAGTATACCATAAACTCATACTTCCAGTAATTATTGGAAAAGGAATAAAATTAACATAAAACTGTATATCACATGATTGATACTTTTTACTTTCCTTATAAGCTTCAGCCGTCCAATTTATATACTTATCTTCACCTAAACACCATGGTATAATTGAATCATTATTATCTTCAATTCCTTGGTTTATTCTTTCACCAGCTATTAGATTAATATTACCATTCCCTGTTTTATACATACACTTCTCATCAGTACGCTTAATATTCAGCATGTCATATTTACTATTATTGATAAAAGTTAAATTATAGTACCTATAGAAATCATCCCTTTTATTATTTGTTTTTCCCCTATTATCGATGTTAATTGGCCCCATTTCTCCTTTAACCATTTCTATTGCATTAGCATGATTATAAAAAATTAATACAATAAAAAGTAACATAATATATAATTTTGTTTTACTTATTTTCACAGTACTACCTCCTTACTTAAAAGGAAATATTATTTTACGATATAATCGAGTTTCTTAAGTACATTAACACTATGAAATTAAATTTCTAATTGGATTATTCTTATAAATGCAAACAATATTAATTATATTGCATGAAAAAATATAGGAAATAATAAAAGTACACGCCAGTAAAACCAAAATAAAAGAGAGTCTTAGTATTTTATCTACATTCTCAGGTAATTTCACTGCTACAGACATCAAAAAAACCATTGACAAGTTGAACTCGATCCACTCTACTAGTACACGGGTTGATTAAAAGTTTCTCTATAAAAATCATTGAACAAATGAGGCACTCTAAAATGATCGTATTTATGCAAATCAGTCGTTGGTGGCACAACTTCCCATTCAGGGCGGTTGGCTCACGCACATAAGTACAGATACGCAAGTGCCGAAACCCGCCCAAAAAGGCGGGTTTTTTTATAACTATTTTCTTATTGATACCTCATAACGTAATTTTTTGTGGATGAAGTTAGCAACGAGGGATGAAGATGATTGGTAAAGAATTTAATATCTCTATAAATCAAATTGATACTCTATATCAGACAGATCCAACTCTGTTTTTTCATCAACTTTGCAGTAATCGTCCAGCGACATTATTGCTAGAGTCTGCTGAAATTCAGAGCAAAAATAATATCAAAAGCATTTTGATCATTGACAGCGCTATGCGCATTACAGCTAACGAGCGTCAGGTTACTTTTGAAGCTCTCACCAAAAATGGCCAAAACCTGCTTCCCATACTCGCGACTTTACTTGCAGAAAAAGCCCAATTGAATGTGGAATCACAGATTATGCGAGCGCAATTTCCTTCTATTGAACACAATCTAGACGAAGACAGTCGGCTAAAATCCGATTCAGTTTTTGATGCACTTCGTGCTCTGTCAGCCTTGGCATCCTTTTCAGAATCACCTGATGCCATTTTCGTTGGCGGACTGTTTGCATACGATTTAGTCGCTGGATTTGAACCACTACCCACAGTAAAAAAACACCAACACTGCCCTGATTTTTGTTTTTATCTCGCAGAAACGCTATTGGTGATCGACCATCGGTATGGGCATTCACGTCTGCAAACTTCATTGTTTGGCGAATCCGATTCAGAAAAAGAGCGCCTTCAAGAACGTTTAACAACATTAGCCTCTGCCATTTCAAAACCACTTTCACCACTTCCGCCTGCCACATTGCCTAACGTCACTATTGACTGCAATCAAAGTGATGAGCAATACGCAAATATCGTGCGAAAACTACAGCAATCTGTCCGTCAAGGAGATGTCTTTCAGGTAGTTCCATCACGTCGTTTTACTTTACCGTGCCCTTCTCCGCTAAACGCTTACCATGCATTAAAAAAACAAAATCCAAGCCCCTATATGTTTTTTATACAAGATCAGGATTTTTGCCTGTTTGGTGCTTCACCAGAAAGCGCTCTTAAATATGATGCCAGCAACCGTCAGATCGAAATCTATCCTATAGCCGGAACCCGACCACGTGGACGTGATGATAACGGTGAACTGGATACTGATCTCGATAGCCGTATTGAGCTGGAAATGCGTACTGATGCGAAAGAAATGTCTGAGCATGTGATGCTGGTTGATCTGGCCCGCAACGATTTAGCACGCATTTGTGAACCGGGCAGTCGCTATGTTGCCGATTTAACCAAAGTCGATCGCTACTCGTTTGTCATGCATCTCGTTTCTCTTGTCGTCGGTACACTCCGCCATGATTTGGATATCTTCTATGCCTATCAAGCGTGCATGAATATGGGCACGTTGACAGGAGCGCCTAAAGTCCGGGCCATGCAACTCATCGCTGAACATGAGGGTGAACGACGTGGCAGCTATGGCGGAGCTGTCGGCTACTTCACTGGCAAGGGTGATTTTGATACCTGCATAGTGATTCGCTCTGCTTATGTGGAAAACAGCCAAGCTACCGTCCAAGTGGGAGCTGGTGTGGTATTGGACTCCATTCCCCAGTCAGAAGTGGATGAAACTCACAGTAAAGCCAGAGCCGTAATTCGGGCAATTGCGCAAGCCCATCATGTGGAGATATCATTCTAATGGCTTATATTCTTCTACTCGATAATGTTGATTCCTTTACATATAACCTCGTGGATCAACTGCGTACTCATGGTCATCATGTCGTTGTTTACCGCAATACGGTCTCAACAGACACAATTATTGCCAAACTTAATGAGATGGAATCACCTCTTTTGATGTTATCTCCCGGCCCGGGGAAACCATCAGAGGCAGGCTGCATGCCTGAACTGCTCAAGCAGGTGATAGGGCAGATTCCAATTATCGGAATTTGTCTCGGACATCAGGCGATTATTGAAGCCTATGGAGGAAGAGTCTCCGCTGCCAAGGAAATTTTGCATGGCAAGGCTACGCTGGCTACACATGATGGGAAAAGTATGTTTTCCGGCCTGCCAAACCCTTTGCCTGTCGCTCGTTATCACTCCCTTACGGCTGAGTACGTGCCGACAGCACTCAATGTCTCTGCTTCATGCGGCAATACAGTGATGGCAGTACGTCATGATAAGCACAAAGTTTGTGGATTCCAGTTCCACCCAGAATCTATTTTGACCACACGAGGAGCCAAACTGCTCGAACAAACTCTGGCGTGGGCACTGAATTAAAAATCTTGAGTTAAAGGTATCAAATTACAGGCATAAACTTGAAGGAATGGGAAAATGCAGTTGATTTTTGACAAATTATTCAGTGCTCAAACACTGACACAGCAAGAAAGCCAGCAGTTATTCACTGCCATTATTCATGGCGAGTTAAGCGATGCGCAACTAGCTGCTGTATTGATTAGCCTGAAACTGCGTGGCGAACAGCCACAAGAAATTGCGGGCGCAGCCCAAGCGTTCTTGGCAAATGCAGCTCCCTTTCCTCGTCCTGATTATATGTTTTGTGATATTGTCGGCACAGGTGGAGATGGCACAAATAGCATCAATATTTCAACAGCCAGCGCCTTTATTGCTGCTGCTTGTGGCCTCAAAGTAGCAAAACATGGAAACCGCAGTATTTCCAGTCGGTCTGGATCATCTGATTTATTGGCTGCATTCGATATTGCATTAGATGCCCGCGCCGAAGAGTCACGCAGTGCTTTAGATGATATTGGTGTCTGTTTCTTGTTCGCCCCTCAATATCACACTGGATTTCATCATGCAGTGCAGGTTCGTCAGCAGTTGAAAACTCGAACATTATTTAATGTTCTTGGCCCACTGATTAATCCAGCTCGTCCTCCTGTGTCACTCATTGGGGTCTACAGCCCTGAATTAGTTGAACCCATAGCACGTACTTTACAAATCTTAGGTTATCAGCGTGCCGCTGTTGTACACAGTGGAGGAATGGATGAAGTTGCTTTACATGCGCCAACTCATGTTGCAGAACTCAATCACGGAAAAATTAGCCAATATCAGTTAACACCAGTAGATTTTGGTTTACCGAGCCATCCAATATCTTCATTGAAAGGCGGAACACCTGAAGAAAATCGCGACATGTTGGCAATGTTATTACAAGGTCGCGGTAACAAAGACCATGCCGATGCCGTAGCGGCAAATGTAGCACTTTTGATGAAAATTCACGGGCAAGAAGATCTGCGGGAAAATACTCAATTGGCACTCAATACTATCTATAGCGGTCAGGCTTATGAAAAAGTAACAGCATTGGCGGCAAGGACTAAATCATGAAAACCAGCGTATTACAGAAAATTGTTGATGATAAGGCGGAATATCTGATTACTCGTAAAGCAGAACAACCGCTGGAGAATTTTATTGATGCGATTGTACCGAGTCACCGTCGGTTTTATCAGGCATTAACCCATAAACAAACGGTTTTTATTTTGGAATGCAAAAAAGCGTCTCCTTCAAAAGGATTAATTCGTGAAAATTTCGATCCTGTTCTCATTGCTAAAACTTATCAGCCCTATGCCGCCGCAATCTCTGTCTTAACCGATGAAAAATATTTTCAAGGCAATTATAATTTTCTCGCAATGGTCAGTTCAGCCGTGCATCAACCTGTTTTGTGCAAAGATTTTATTATTGATGCCTATCAAGTTTACCTCGCTCGTTATTATCAAGCCGACGCTATTTTACTCATGCTCTCCGTTCTTGATGATGCCACGTATCGCGAATTGTCATCACTGGCACACAGTCTTGGCATGGGGGTACTGACCGAAATCAGTAATGAGGATGAACGGCAACGGGCAGTGATATTAGGAGCAAAAGTTATCGGTATCAATAATCGTGATCTACGTGATCTGTCCATTGATCTAGAACGTACGCGCAAACTGGCTGTTGGATTACCCGAAGACACCATCGTCATCAGCGAATCCGGCATCCACCAGCATCAACAAGTGCGGGAATTGAGCCAATTTGCCAATGGCTTTCTGGTTGGTAGCTCTTTAATGGAGCAACAGAATTTAGATCTCGCTTTACGTCGCCTGATCTTAGGTAACAACAAAGTTTGCGGTCTGACTCGTTCACAAGATGCTAAAGCTGCGTTACAGGTAGGAGCAGTTTACGGCGGTTTAATTTTTGCAGAGAAATCACCACGCAGAATCAGTCTGCAAAAAGCCCAACAGATTATCAATGAAGCTTCTTTGCAATATGTGGGAGTATTTCAAAATCAACCCATTGATTTTGTCAGTAACATCGCCCAAACACTTTCACTTACTGCCGTTCAACTTCATGGGCATGAAGATGAAAACTACATCAACACTCTGCGCTCAGTGTTACCTGAGCATTGTGAGATTTGGAAAGCCATTGATATGTCTAAAGCGGCGGAATTTTCAGAAATGCCCAATGTTGATCACTTATTGCTGGATAATGGTTCAGGAGGAACAGGAAAACCGTTTGACTGGCAGTTAATCAACTCTCGGTTTCAACATAACAGTTTTCTGGCTGGCGGCCTGAATACCGAAAACTGCCAGCAGGCGGCAACATTTGACTGTTATGGACTGGATTTTAACTCAGGAGTCGAAGTTTCTCCGGGTATCAAAAGTAGTCAAAAAATCAAGCAGGTATTTCAACAATTACGCTGCTATCACTAATTTTTCAGACAAAAAATGGATGAGTAGAATAATGAGTAAATTGAATCCTTATTTTGGCGATTTTGGTGGACAGTTTGTTCCTCAAATTTTAATCCCTGCACTTAATCAGTTAGAAGAAGCCTTTATTGATGCACAAAGAGATCCTGAATTTCAGCATACTTTTCAAGATCTCTTGAAAAACTATGCAGGGAGACCCACCGCTTTAACTCTGTGCCAAAACCTGACTAAAGGAACAAAAACACGTTTGTACCTGAAACGTGAAGATTTGCTCCACGGTGGTGCTCACAAAACCAATCAGGTTTTAGGGCAAGCCTTGTTGGCAAAACGAATGGGAAAGAATGAAATCATCGCTGAAACAGGTGCGGGTCAACACGGCGTAGCAACCGCTCTGGCTTGCGCCCTGTTGGGGCTAAAATGCCGTATTTATATGGGAGCAAAAGATATTGAGCGTCAGTCACCCAATGTCTTTCGTATGCGTTTGATGGGAGCTGAAGTGATCCCTGTCCACAATGGCTCAGCAACATTGAAAGATGCCTGTAACGAAGCGATGCGTGACTGGTCTGGTTGTTATGAAAAAGCCCATTATTTATTGGGAACCGCTGCTGGCCCTCATCCCTATCCGACAATCGTGCGAGAATTCCAGCGTATGATTGGCGAAGAAGCCAAAGCTCAAATTCTGGAAAAAGAAGGCCGTCTACCCGATGCAGTAATTGCCTGTATTGGTGGTGGCTCAAATGCTATTGGCTTGTTTGCTGAATTTATTCCAGAAAATGATGTTCGTCTGATCGGTGTTGAACCTGCGGGGCACGGTATTGAAACTGGAGAACATGGTGCCCCACTGAAACACGGAAAATTAGGGATTTACTTTGGTATGAAATCGCCAATTATGCAGACAGAAGATGGACAGATTGAAGAATCTTATTCTATTTCAGCTGGGTTGGATTTTCCTTCCGTTGGCCCCCAACATGCCTATTTAAATAGCATCGGTAGGGCTGATTACGTTTCAATCACCGATGATGAAGCTCTGGAAGCCTTTCAGGCTCTTTCACGCAATGAAGGCATTATTCCTGCATTGGAATCATCTCATGCATTGGCCTATGCCTTGAAAATGATCCATCAGGCTCCAGACAAAGAACAATTATTAATTGTCAATTTATCTGGCCGTGGCGACAAAGACATCTTTACCGTTCACGATATTTTAAAATCCAGGGGGGAAATCTGATGGAACGTTACGAACAACTTTTTAAGCAACTACAAAACCAAAATCAAGGGGCTTTTGTTCCTTTTGTCACCCTCGGCGATCCTAATCCCGAACTATCATTGGAAATTATTGATACATTAATTTCAGGTGGTGCTGATGCGCTTGAATTAGGCATTCCATTTTCAGATCCCCTTGCCGATGGCCCAACTATCCAAAATGCCAATCTACGCGCATTATCATCTAAGGTCACTCCTACATTGTGTTTTGAACTGCTGGCTAAAATCCGGGCTAAACACCCTGACACGCCGATTGGCTTGTTAGTTTATGCCAATCTTGTCTTTCATAATGGAATTGATGAGTTTTACCGTCGCTGTAAGGATGCGGGTGTTGACTCCGTACTTGTTGCTGATGTACCGTTATCCGAGTCATCTCCTTTCCGTTCATCAGCCATGAAGCACGGCATTGCGCCAATCTTTATTTGTCCACCTAATGCAGATGACGATTTATTGCGTGAAATCGCTTCATTTGGACGAGGATATACCTATTTGCTGTCGAGGGCAGGAGTGACGGGTAGTGAAAATCGCGCGACACCGCCACTTAACCATATTGTTAATAAACTCAAAGAATATCGCGCAGCTCCTACCCTACAAGGTTTTGGCATTTCAGAACCAGAGCAGGTCATAACCGCTCTCAACAGTGGTACAGCAGGAGCTATTTCAGGTTCTGCCATCGTCAAAATCATTGAAAATAACTTGCATCAACCTAAAATCATGTTGGAAAAATTAATGTTTTTTGTTCGTACCATGAAAAATGCTACACAATTATGATCTTACTATTTATGTCATGATCCCATTTATGAATTCCCTTTAGTTTCACTATTCCCCTATAAGGTTTTTATGGGGGAATACATAAAACATAAATTTTTTCTACTGAGTTTGCCGCTTCTCTGATTTTCAACAATACTGACAGCTAACGTTAAAAATAAAGAACGATATGTTACAAAAGGTCATTTTCCTCTCATACTAATTTCTTTTGATAATAATGGAGTTCATTATGAAACAATTAAAAACAATCTCTGCATTTTTTATTGCACTCTTCATGGCAATGGCAATATCTGCATGCGCCCCAACTGCAACAACAGAAAGTACAGGAAACTACATTGATGATACGGTGATCACCACCAAAATAAAATCAGCATTACTTTCAGACAAAGTGTTAAAATCGACAGAAATCAATGTCGAAACTTTTAAAGGCCGTGTACAACTAAGCGGATTTGTCCGTTCTCTTGAAGATATCAATCGCGCAATTCAGATAGCAAAAGAAGTAAAAGGAGTTAATACAGTAATTAATTCAATCAAACTTCGCTAATGACCTATTAGCATGATTTATTATAGAATGGCTTATTGCGCTACAGCCTGAAAGATAACGGGTATATATCCAATGGATTTCAAGGTACGTCGCGGCGGCCAGGGAGCGAATCCCCGGGAGCATAGATAACTATGTGACCGGGGTGAGTGAGCGCAGCCTACTTACTTTTTTTCAATATTACTTTTTCCAACATTATTTCTCTTAAAAATTCAAACAGTTAAAAACTATAACCAACTCCGAACATAAAGACCCACGGATCAAGGCGGGTTTTATATTTTTTATCTATATCACCTGCTTTGAATTTCACATCAGTTTCAATATTCATCCACCAGAGGGAAGTGTTCAGCATCCAATTTTTATCCAGTTTATAATCCAGACCAACCTGACCCGCTACACCCCAAGAATCTTTCAGATCAAGACTATTTAAATCAGCAGACTTTACAGTTGAATTATTATTAAATTTTTCGCTAAAAAATGTTGTGTAGTTAATACCAATTCCAACATAAGGACGTAATTTATTTTCTATGTTACCAAAATAATATTGAGCCATTAAAGTTGGTGGCAAATGTTTAACTTCAGCTATTTCACCTGCTCCTGGTAAACTGACTTTATGTTGAAATGGTGTCGCTGCCAATAATTCAACACCAATATTATCGGTGATCATATAGCCAAAAGTTAAACCTAACTGAGTATTATTATTGACATCAAAAGATCCCAACCCTAATACATTATCAGAACCAGCATGTGGTCTTACCGTTGCTGTACCTGTACGGAACAGGAAGTCACCCGCTTCATGGGCAAAAGTCACTGACGGGGCTAACGTAGCCGCAGCCAATACAAGCGCAGAAATCTTTTTCATTATCCATCCCATTTTTGTGGTTTTAAAACAATCAGAAATATACCCGTTTGTTTACTGTTGCGATCCAAAATAGATCACATCTTTTAAAGATTTTTGGCAAAGTAAGGTATTTACTATCTTATTATTTCATTTGCGGGATATTTTAAATTGATCCAAATCAAAATTCTCTTGGAATAAATTTTATTGCTATCCATGTTTTATGTCTTAATACCAATTTTTGAGTTACCAACAATAAATAACAATAGCAATTTTATATTAAAGACATTTATCCAATATTTTAATTCGCCATAAATTTATTAACACATGATTAATAAATTTATCATTTCCATAAAGTCCATAATAAGAGTGAGGACAAAAAAAGAACATTCATTCTCCCTACAACCTCAAGTTACAGAGTGGAGACAAAGGGGGCAAAACTTAGGTATCCAATAATCCCCCGAACAAGGTACAATTAGCTACTATTGTTGTTTTATTTGATAGGAGCCACTTTCATGCCCATTACGGCAAATACCCTGTATCGTGACAGCATCAACTTTTTAAAGAATCAACTGTTGAGTATTGTCACCCTCTCTGCCTTTGCCGCGTTGGTGACAACATTGCTGGGGCATTTACTCATGCCGAATGGTGAACAACTCAAGTTATTGGCAGAAATACAAAATATCGTCAGAGAGTCCGGCAATACGGGGATCCAACATTTTGTGGCGCAATTAACGCCAGATGAACAACTCATGTTAATACGCACAATGTTCGGGATTTTATTTACCAGCGTATTTGGCAATACTTTACTTACTGCCAGTGTGTTGATACTCATCAATGCCATCTCTAACCGTCAGAAAACCAATGCCATTCATGCCAGCATATTATCAATAACACTGCTGCCTAAAATGTTTTTGCTAATATTGATCTGTAATCTGTTGGTTCAAATTGGCTACGCTTTGATGCTCCTGCCAGGAATACTATTCTCTATTGCTTTCGCACTTTCTCCTATCTTCTTGTTTGAAAAAGGAAAAAATGTTTTTTCTGCCATGAAAAATAGTTGGAGGTTGGCATTCGATAATCTACGTCTGTTGATCCCTGCTGTGCTGTTATGGCTTTCCACCAAGCTGATACTGGTTCTTGTGCTGGCTAAAATGCCCAGCATTTTACTGTCAGTGCTAGATAATTTATTAGCATCTCTGCTGCTGGTTTACCTGTTCCGTTTATATATGCTGGTTAAACCACAAAATAAAACCACAAACGGCATGCAATAAACGCCAACTTGTTCACCTCGCTCCAATATTGCGAGGTGAACTATAATCAATACAAACTATAATCAATGATATCCAAACTATCATGAAGTGAGCCACAATTATTTTTCTTGTTTTTCCTTAGCTTGCCACTTACTTTGAATCAAACGAATGGCAAAGTAGAGATCAGGCACGACTATCAAATCTTCATCACTGCGACTCAATTTGTTTTGTTTAATCCAGCGATTCAGTTCTGTTCTGCGCCCTGCTAAAACCAATGTCACTCCTTTCTCTTTTAATTCTGTGATTAATTCATCCAGAACAGCAAAAACACTAACATCATCGTAGGTAAAGCTGACCGTCGCATCGACTACCAACCATACGGGGCTATTTGCAGCACTGTTCACATGCTGTAATACCCGCTTTTTGAAATATCCGACGTTGAAATAAGTAAGAGGAGAGTTAAAACGATACATCATAATACCATCCACAGCTTTGATATCACTATGTTGATGGATGGAACGAACCATGCCTTGCTCATTTACGCCCAGCAACTGATCCGAAGGTCGAAAAACTATCAGTAAAAATTGAAATAGTCCCAACAAAACAGCAAAACCGACACCACCAATCACACCTACCAACAAGACAGCAATCAATGTGAAAATTGACAATGTAAAAGCCTGACGATTACGTTTTCGATAAGACCAAATACTCTTGAAACTCAATAAAGACCACGAGGAAAAGATTAAGACAATACCCAGTGATGACAGAGGGATATACACCAGAAACTCTGTTATAAACATCAATACTAACAAGATAGTACAAGCGGCAATCACAGACACCATTTGCGTTTTACCACCTAATGCATCGTTGACAGCAGTACGGCTACCGGCAGCACTGACAGCAAAACCTTGTGATAATGATGCAGCAATATTGGCAATCCCCAGTGCCCTGAGTTCTAAATCTGCATCAACTTGATAACCATTTTTACTGGCAAAACTACGAGCGGTCATCATAAAGCTGACGAAGCTAATCACTGCTAAATTAATGGAAGGAACAACCAAATCACGTATTTCGCTAAGTTTAAATTCAGGCATTGGGACAATGGGCAAACCGCTGCCCATATTACCGACAATCTGGATTTCGTATTTATTGAGTTCAAATTGCCAGCTGATATAAGTCAATACGATCATTGCTACCAGTGGTGCTGGCCAGCTTGAACGAAGGAAACGCACACTGAGTAACACCAACAGCGTCATTACTGACATCCCCACCGTCGGCCAGTGAGATTTTAATAATGCATGAGGAAATGCAATCAATCGTTCGATCAATTCCTCAGGCAAACCAGATAATCCAAAAACTTTAGCAAGTTGATCTGCGATAATAGTAATTGCAACGCCGTTGATAAAGCCTTTTAAAATGGGGCGAGATAGAAAATCAGCAAAAGCGCCAAGTCGGAAATGGCTTGCCAGAATGCACCAAAATCCTGTCATCAACGTCATAACTATAGCGAGCTGCCAACGGACATGCTCATTTCCATTTGCTAATGGTATAACAGTTGCAGCAATAACTGCACAAGTTGCTGCATCAGGCCCAACAATTAACTGTCGGGAAGTACCAAACAAAGCATAAGCGAACATGGGTAAAATACAGGCATATAAGCCAATAATGGCACTAATCCCCATTAATTCAGCATAAGCAATTGCAACAGGTAGTGCGACCGCAGCTACGGAAAGGCCCGCTCGCATATCATAACTAAAATAGTCTCTACGATAATGACAGATGCTTTTTAAGCCCGGCATCCAGCGATTCAATCTTTCCCACAACATGGCCTTTACGTCCCTTCGTGAAAATGGAGCTGATTATAATGCGTTGTTAAATGGAAACTCACAAGTTTCTCACCCACGCTCAGTTTTTTGCTTATTGTGATAAAATTACACAAAATAGATGAAAAATGTTTTTTACCTGATAAATAAACCATTTTATTGAGATCTGATACACTCTGGCACAAATTCAAAAACATGCCATTATTGACTTCACAATGGATTCAACTTATGAAACAACTCTTAGACTTTTTGCCACTGGTCGTTTTTTTCATCGTCTACAAAATGTATGACATTTTTTATGCATCTGGTGCCTTGATGGCCGCAACAGGATTAACCCTTGTCATTAGTTACCTAATTTATCGTAAAGTTGAAAAATTCTCCTTAATTACATTTGCTATGGTGGCTGTCTTTGGCACACTAACGCTAGCCTTCCACAGTGATCTATTCATCAAATGGAAAGTAACTGTAATTTATGGCATTTTTTCTCTGGTTCTGTTTATCAGCCAATGGATTATGAAAAAGCCACTGATTCAACGCATGTTAGGCAAAGAATTAAAATTACCTGATTTTGTCTGGAACAAACTGAACATGGCTTGGGCTGTCTTTTTTCTTGCCTGTGCACTCGCGAATATTTATGTCGCTTTCTGGCTACCTCAAAATGTTTGGGTAAACTTTAAAGTGTTCGGGTTAACGGCATTGACACTAGTCTTTACTGTATTGAGTGTGGTATATATCTACCGCCATCTGCCTCGCGAACAAAAATAATGTAATGACCCTCATATGGATACCTGCCGATGCAAAGGCAGGTATTGTTATATTCACCAAATAAAGCAAGTTTTCTAATGACACAACAACAATGCTTACCAAACGGAGAATTGGTTCTCCGTACACTGGCCATGCCTGCTGATACCAATGCCAATGGGGATATTTTCGGTGGCTGGCTGATGTCTCAAATGGATATTGGCGGCGCAATTCTGGCAAAAGAGATTGCTCTGGGACGCGTAGTAACTGTTAGCGTGAATGGCATCAGTTTTCTGAAACCAGTTGCGGTAGGTGACGTCGTATGCTGTTATGCCCGCTGCCTCAAAACGGGAAATTCATCTATCACCATCCATATTGAGGTTTGGGTGAAAAAAGTGGCTTCCGAGCCAGTTGGCCAGCGTTATCGTGCAACAGAAGCTGTTTTTACATATGTTGCTGTTAATGAAAATAATACGTCCCGATCTTTGCCTGAAGATAAAAGACACTTCAAATTGGAAAGCAGCCATACTTAAAATAATACAATTAAAACAATATATTACACCAATAAAATAATCCAATAAAATCATAAAAGTACACCATAATGTACAAACAGAAAACCCACTCAAAATAGCATATAACAATTGATTTTATGCTCTTTAGATAGGAATGATTGAGGGTTATATAGGGTGAGGATAAAAAGGAAGGCTACTATCACTATAGGGCAGAAATCTGCCCTATAGCATATTGGAGCAATGGGAAAGCGGGAGGGCTTGAGTTTTCTCGAATCAGTTGATATCACAGTGAATTTATTAAATTTTTTGTTTGTATATTTTCGTGCATTTCAGATTGTTTTAGGCTATTTTTAGATTATTGGCACCCCATACAGCACCCCTTTAGCATGGGAACCTGAATAGGAGAGTATCAAAGATGGCCTACTATAGCATAGAAAAACGCCCGCGCGCAGATGGCACTATCCGTTATCGCTGTACTGTTGGTGTCAAATCTGGCGGTAAATATATTTACAGAGAGAACCGCACATTCGGAAAACAATCCCACGCCAAAACATGGGGTGCTATGCGGGTTGCTGAACTGGAGCAA
>NZ_JAQRFI010000028.1 GCF_028598805.1 Xenorhabdus yunnanensis
CAGTTGCCAGACCGCAAGGTGTTTTAACAAATCAAAAGGGGTTTTTATAGCGGATTTATAGCTGAAAGCTCTACAGAACCCCCTGCCTAGCAGGGGGTTTTCTATATACAAAAAGGCTGCTGTTTTTTATTGCAGCAGCCCAAAACATCAATCTTTGGCGACTGAATCAACTAATGCCATTTCTTCACTGTTGAGAAGTTTTTCGATATCAACCAGAATCAACATCCGTTCATCAAGAGAACCAAGCCCTGTTAGGTATTCTGTTGATAAAGTAACTGCAAATTCTGGTGCAGGACAAATCTGATCTTCTTTCAGGGCCAGCACGTCAGACACACCATCAACTACAATTCCAACAACACGGTTAAGCAAGTTCAGGACAATCACTACGGTATTATCGTTATACGTGATATCTTCCTGCGAGAATTTGATCCGCAAATCAATGATGGGAACAATCACTCCGCGTAGGTTGGTGATCCCTTTTATAAAATCAGGTGTATTCGCAATGCGGGTAACTTGATCATAACCGCGAATTTCCTGCACCTTCAGTATTTCAATTCCATACTCTTCGTCACCCAAAGTGAAAACCAGATATTCCTTTCCGGTCGTTTCGCCCGATAATTTATTTAATTCTTCTATGGCTGACATGATGTTACCTTTTAGTGTGATTGGATAATCTTATTTGTTATTCACCAAATCCGCTTTGCGCTCAGCCAACTGCTCATGGTTAAGTTTCTGCAAAGCAGGAATATCAATGATGAGCGCAACACTACCATCCCCCATAATGGTGGCAGCCGAAATACCCGGTACTTTGCGGTAATTGCTCTCAATATTTTTAACAACAACTTGATGCTGCCCCACCAGTTTATCCACCAGCAATGCATAACGACGCCCGGCACTCTGTACAATGACAGCAATACCTTGCGTTGGATCAGTCACTCCATTCGGGATATCGAATATGCGATACAGTTCAAGTAGCGGTAAATATTCACCACGTACCTGCAATAGCTTTTCATCACCCGCCAACGGATAAATATCTTCATCCTGTGGCTGCAATGAACTGACCACAGCACTCAATGGCAGGATGAAAACTTCACCATTAACTTTGACCGACATGCCATCCAGTATCGCTAATGTCAGTGGCAGCAAAATGCGAATAACAGTTCCCTTCCCTTCTTGGAAGTTAATCTGAATTTGTCCGCCCATATCTTGAATATTGCGCTTGACCACATCCATGCCAACACCGCGGCCGGAGACATCTGTTACCACTTCTGCGGTAGAGAAACCGGGAGCAAAAATCAGCATCGCCACTTCTTCGTTGCTCATGTTTTCATTGACGTTCAGACCTTGAGATTGTGCTTTTGCTAAGATCTTCTCTCGGTTTAGACCAGCACCATCATCAATAACTTCAATACAGATATTTCCGCCCTGATGTTCAGCTGCCAGCGTCAAATTACCAGTTTCTGATTTTCCAGCCGCGAGACGTTTTTCCGGACTTTCGATACCGTGGTCAAGACTGTTGCGTACCAAATGCGTCAGAGGATCGATAATCCGTTCAATCAAACTTTTATCCAGTTCTGTCGAACTACCAATTAGTGTCAATTCCACTTTCTTATTGAGTTTCCCAGCCAAATCCCGCACCAAGCGCGGATAACGGCTAAAAACGTATTCCATTGGCATCATGCGGATTGACATGACGGATTCTTGTAAATCGCGGGAATTTCGCTGTAATTGAGCCATGCAACTGAGTAATTCACTGTGTTTTGTCGGTTCAAGACCGTTACAGTGCTGTGCCAGCATAGATTGGGTAATGACCAATTCACCCACTAAATTGATAAGCTGATCAACCTTTTCAACGGCAACACGGATACTGGACGATTCCGCACGTTGACGTGGCGATCCCGCAGCTGGACGTGGAGCTGGACGCCCGATTTCATGTACATCTGTTTTTTTCGGGGTATTAGTCAGCTGTGGATTATTTGTATTTGCTGCTGTGGTAGCCTCTGCCGCCGTATTTTTTGCTGTGCTGCTGTTTGCCGCACTATTGTTTTCCGTACTATTGTTTTCCGCACCACTGCCTGCTGTACTATTTTCTGCTACAATTTTTACTACAGCATCACTTTTTGCTACAGCATCTTGTTCCGTTTCAGTGTTCGTGCTTTCCGATTGAGATTCATTTGTTGGTAAAAAAGTTATTTGCTCAGGCTCAATAACAAAGCACAATACAGCCGTGATATCGTCTTCTGTCGCAGATGTAATCAATGATGCTTCAAGGCTGTTTGTAGTCTGTTCTACATCATAAATCTCACCAAGATGTCCCAACTCATCCTTCATTAAACTGACTTCGCGTTCTTTCAATCCAGATAAATGAACACGTATCCGCCCATGATTGGATTTATCTGCCGAGACATGTTTCTCTTCTGGCTGATTTTCTTCGGATTGATTTTCTTCGGACTGTGCAGATGCTACCGATTGTTTTTCCTCAACTTCGTTTACAACGTCTTCCGTAATAAGTTCAGCCTTAACTGCAGATGTTGCTGCAAAAAATGCTTCTTCCTGCTGCTCTTGCTGTAGTTCTAATGCAAGTTGACGCAGTGTCTCGCAGATATAATTGAATGTATCTTCATCCGGCTCCTGAGAACTTTTATAGGCATCCAATTGTTGCTGCATAATATCTTTCGCTTCTAAAAACAGGTTGATAATGTCAATAGTCAAACGTATTTCATCACGTCTGGCACTATCGAGCAGATTTTCCAAAACATGCGTAGTCTGTTGCAGCTTAGTAAAACCAAAAGTCGCAGCGCCCCCTTTAATGGAGTGGGCGCTGCGAAATATTGCGTTCAGCTGTTCACGATCAGGTTCATCGGCATTGAGCAGCAATAAATGCTGCTCCATATCAGCCAATAGTTCATCTGCTTCATCAAAGAAAGTCTGATAAAACGCGGTAATATCCATCGTTACTTACTCTGTCATCTTAGTATCACTCAACGGTTCAGCCGATGGCTGTTCCAATTTTATGATTTCATGTTTTATGGTCACATGGGATTGTTCGGCGGGTTGCTGAGCAGTCGTTCCCTCATTCGAATCCATTCTGATGACTTCTTGCATATCCATACTATTGTTAGCGGTCATGGCGTTACCGCCACTGTTTTCCTGCTCAATCCTTTTTTCTGCATCTTTATTCAATACAATGATGCTGATACGACGGTTAACTGGTGCATTAGGATCAATGCCTTTCTGCATACTGACAGTGGATGCCATACCCACAACCCGCAGGACTTTGACTTCATCCAGACCACCTATCAGTAATTCACGCCTTGACGCATTGGCACGATCAGAAGAAAGCTCCCAGTTACTGTAACCTCGTTGACCATTGGCATACTGTAAACTATCGGTATGACCAGAAAGGCTAATTTTGTTTGGAATACCGTTCAGGATCGGCGCAATTGCCCGCAAGATATTGCTCATGTGGCTTTCAACCTTTGAGCTGCCAATCATGAACATTGGGCGATTTTCCCGATCGATAATTTGAATGCGTAAACCTTCATCCATCATGTCAATCAATAGATGAGGACGTAGCTCTTTAAGACGAGGATCGGTAATAATCAACTGGTCAAGTTGCTGGCGTAATCGATTCAAGCGATGAGTTTCTTCGTTAGCTTCAACGGATTTGGATTGACGGAAAACTTCCCCGTCCTGTTGGAAAACATCATCCCCTCCCCCAGGGATCGGGTTGGTGCTATCACTGCTTTGCTGTCCTTTGTTGATCGCTACCTGCAAAGGGGTACGGAAATATTCTGCAATGCTGGTCAATTCCTGTGGGCTGGCAATTGATATCAGCCACATGACCAAGAAGAATGCCATCATTGCAGTCATAAAATCAGCGTAAGCAATCTTCCATGATCCGCCGGCATGGCCTAGACTATGTTTTTTACGCTTTTTTATTCTGACGACGGAAACATTATTCGCTTTCATAGTTATTCTTCAACTTCCTGTTGTACAGGAGATTTAACCCGACGAACATGTTCTTCAAGTTCTGTGAATGAAGGACGATCTGTGAGGAATAATGTTTTACGACCGAATTCAACCGCAATTTGTGGTGCATAACCATGCAAACTGGAAAGCAGTGTCACCTTGATACATTGCATCATTTTGAGCTGTTCGCTGCTGCGTTGACGAAGAAGTGTCGCCAAAGGAGAAACAAAACCATAAGCCAATAAAATACCCAGGAATGTTCCCACCATCGCATGTGCGATCAACGCTCCCAATTCTCCTGCCGGACGATCTGCAGATCCCAATGCATTAACAACTCCCATTACGGCAGCAACAATTCCGAATGCAGGTAGTGAATCTCCTACCATTGCCAAGCTGGTTGCTGGTACTTCACTTTCTTGTTCGTAAGTCTCGATTTCTTCATCCATCAAGGCTTCAATTTCATGGGGATTCATGTTACCGCTGATGATCAGGCGCATATAGTCAGTGATGAAATCCATCAAATACTGATCTTTCAACAAACGGGGATATTGTGTGAAAATGTCGCTTTGCTGTGGATTTTCAATATCACGCTCCAAAGCCAGCAGCCCATTCTGGCGAGACTTGGATAACAGGCGGAATTGTAACGCCATAAGATCCATATACATCGCTTTATTGTATTTTGATCTGCGCAATACTTTTGGTAAAACACGCAGTGTTGCCTTTATCGCCTTGCCATTATTGCCCACGATAAAAGCGCCAATTCCTGCACCTGCAATAATCAAAAATTCCGCTGGCTGATAAAGTGCGCCCATGTGACCACCGACAAGTAGGTAGCCACCAATTACCGCACCAAAAACCACTATATATCCTAAAAGTACTAACACGCGATATCCTTTAGCTAAGTTGGTGAGCAGATGGGATTTGAACAGGGCGAATTGACAAATGAAGAGAAGTATGATAGCAGGTTACAGAGTTTATTATCAAACCTGTAACCTGCATTTACTTTCCCATTTAAATTCACATAGCTTGCTGAGCAAATCCATCCAGCAGTTGTGAATTAATATCGGCAAGTTGAGGGGAAAGTTTACGTTTTTTTACTGCCCGTGAAGGAGGCTGGCAAAGACTACAAACAAAGCTATTTACGGGCTGATGAGCATGTGTAATGAAAGTTCCACCACAGCAGCGACATTGTGTTGGCTGTAGCATCCCACTACCAACAAAACGAACCAACGTCCAAGCTCTGGTTAACGCCAAAATAGGCCCCTCTTCACTACTCGGAGGACATTGTTCAAGGTACAGTCGATAAGCTTTGACAACAGCCTCTACACCTTCACAATGTCCACTTTTCAACAGAAAACGGTAAGCATTGTAGAACATTGACGAATGAATATTCTGTTCCCAAGTCATAAACCAATCCGTCGAAAAAGGTAACATCCCTTTAGGTGGAGGGCTTCCCCGCAATTCTTTATACAACCGGATCAGTCGGCCTCTACTTAGTTTCGTTTCAGTTTCAAGCATCTGTAATCGCGCGCCTAAAGTGATGAGTTCCATTGCCAACTGAATATCTTTCGCTTCCTGAACAATACTTTTTTCAACCATCTTTACGCTCTTTTCTTGATTGAAGTGTCACCCTGAGCAGATAATTGCTGAAAAAGATGAGTAGACAGCAAGATACCTGTATGAATTTGTTGCAGATCGTCCACCCGCGATTCCTTAGTTAACTGCTGCACGGTTTCGTGGTCTTCAAGCCGAAAATGGCAAATCAGTTGGTTTGTTTCAGCTAATTTTACTAACTGAGGTAATGTCAGCTCGGCCAACGTATCAGCCATCGATTCACTAATACCTAAACGGAACATCGCAGATGCTTTCTCATGGTTAATTAGCCGTTGTGCTAAAAGCAAATACGATAAATTTATGTCATAAATATGTTTGAGCAATTCAACCGTACTCATTTCTATATATCCCGTCCGATTACATGAAAAAATTAAATTAAGTGATCAAAGAATCACTCACGACAAAATTACCAGTAGCATGAGATTCAATAATCTCCGACATAACTGAAATATACATCTTTAGCCAGAGCAGTAACTGTCCTTTGTATTACTCTTGGGATCGCCCAATTTCTAAAATATTTCGGTAATGGGTTGTGAAAGTATTATTGCGTCATCTGGGTAATGCACTTGCCAAAATTGATTAAGAATATTCTTAATGCTAATTAACTTTACTCCTGAATCATCAACTTATACAACGGAGAATATATGTCATTTTAAATACTATGTGATCATGATCACAAAACTTATACTTTTTATTATGATTCTAGCTCATTAACTATTCAAGCAACAAAAAACGAGAAATAGTCTACAATTAATAAGTTAAATTATCTAAATAAAAATATTAGGGACTGTTTTTTATTTTATACGATCTATTAAACTTATAAATTTAAAATAACGATAAAAAATATCTCCTTTAGCTAAATTATCAGTATGTTAATAAAATTTGCGCCTTGATAATGTGGGTAGGCACTCATCTTCCACTATAACTTGATTTAGATCATTGTCATGCTTAATTTATTAATTATATGTGAATACTAGTTATTAAAAAGCTATCAGTCTGATCATTTTTAGTTTATGATCGTATTATTTTCAAGCAGAAGAAAGAAAGCTCTCACCCTCACTTTGAACGCAAACATCACATAGATCACAAAAATAAGATAAAATACAGTATGATATTGAAATAAAAAAACATCTGTATCTCCATCATCTAGCAAACACAACTAGCAATACTTTGCTAATTAAACAAAATTCAGGCTCCCTAAGAGCTATCAAAGCTATTTTCCACCATTACAATTAATAAATTTATCTAAACAAAATAAACGCATACATAGCCAGTTTGTGACATAAATTTAACTAAACGTCTTTTGCTGATTATTTCCTCCTATTGCCTAGCTTACACGCACAAAACATTAATAAAATTAATTAATTTATTTCTCTCTCATCCCCATAATGATAAGAATAACAAATGTTTTACCCCATTTTCTAAAACAAACAAACCGGCAGCCAAACCCAAAAACAAGGTAGCGTATTGGCTAAAAATTAATTCACTTGAATAACAAAAAATATAAATACAAAATAATTCCCAAATGCAAATTTGGTAACAATATCTTATTACATAAAACCTAATTAAAAGAAGAAAAAAACCCGGAATAAAAAGAAATAAAAACAGAAATAAAAACGTATATAAAAAAGCAATTTATCCTATTTGACTTTAAAAAAAACAACAATAGATAGATTAAATTGGCGTTTCAAATAAAAAAAATAACAGGTAAATATAACTCTATTACCTCCTTAAATTCATTTATATTGTGATAGACGGTTCATATTCAAAAAATAACATCAAGACCTATTCTAAATATTTGAAAAAAGTTCATCATGATGAGAGTCATAAAGACATACATTCTGTATGGACTAATCCCTTAATCCATACAGAATAAGATATAAATTAATGAGAATTATTTACAATCATTCACCAAATCGATGAATGTAGAACTGCCTCATTATTTGGGCAATGATACAGTAGCTTATTACTGCCCTAATTAACCATGAAAAATATTCCCATGGTAGTGGCTGTAACCCAATTAGAGTACCAAATGCGGAGAATGGAATGTAAATACCTAGTCCAATTATTATTATCATTAATAAAATAGGGTATATTGCCGTACTTTACACAAAGGGAATTTTTTATGTGCAAGAAATATGTACAACCAAAGTCTGTGACAATAGCCTTTCCACAAACCACCCCGATTGAAATCATACTTACTTTTCTATACTATTCGCTGCAAATACATACCAAATTGCAGCATAAGTCGTAATATTGAAGATAAATGATGTAAGCCAATCCAAAGCATAAAACACATATTTTTTGCATCCATTTACGATGGCGTTTTCAGAAACTCCTTGTCCATTTTTTACCATGCAAAGACAGTTGTGAAATATCGTACATTAGGTTTTGTACAAACAAATGAATGGCTAAAATCGGTAAAAATGGAATAAGTGCACTGGCAACCAATACAGAATATACGTTTCCAAAATTTGAACTAGCCATCATATTTAAGTACCTGATGGTATTCCCAAACGTTTCCCTTCCCTTAATTACCTCTTCCTCTAATACCATCAAATTTTTCTCAAGCAGAATGATATCTGATGACTCTTTTACGATATCCAGCGCTGTATCAACTGAAATTCCAACATCAGCATCCCGTAATGCTGGCACGTCATTTATTCCATCTCCAAGAAAACCAACCGTATGACCATTATTTTGTAATGACTTTAAAATGCGTGATTTTTGCAGGGCGGTTAACTTACAAAAGACCAACCTTAATTCCACTTCTTTTGAAAGGTTTTCACCACTCATTAGTTAAATATCAGAACCAATAAGAATATTTCCAGAATCTAAATCCATATCTAGACAAACTTTAGCGGTAACAACAGGATTATCTCCGGTAAGCACCTTAACTGAAATACCATTTTGCCTTAATGCCAAAATTGCCATTACAGCGCTTTCTTTTGGTGGATCTAAAAATTCTAATAAACTTTGTAGGGCCATTTCCTTTTCGTCAGTAACAGAAAGTGGGTGTTTCACTTCATCGAGACTTAACTCTCTCTTGCTATGATTAACACCCTGAAAGCTTGTTCGTTATAGTTTTTAACTAGTTCTATTACATTGTTACTACTTTCTTCAGTGAAAGAAATAATTTTCTCTTTTGTCCTTATAGATGGGCAAACTGATAGCATTTCTTCTGCGGTATCCTTGCAGATCAAATGATGATTTCTATACAAATCCTGTATGGGAATTGACAACCTGCGTCTAACAAAAGCAAAAGGTAACTCATCAATTTTTCTGTAGCTGAGGGGATAATCAATGTCTGAATTACCGCATCCATACCTAACAATTGCTTGATCCATTAAGTTCTTAGGGCCACTTTGGTAGACACTATTTAACCAAGCTCAGTGAAGAATAGCCCCTTTGTCAGTTTAGAACTGACAATCATGGGCAGCATTAGACGGATCAATAACCAGCTAACGCTATACAGTTACTGTTGTATTAATCACTTGTGAAATATACTACCGTTAAGGTCAGTGAGAATATGATTACTCCATCGCCAAGAAAACCAACCCCAGAGATAATTTGTACAGTAATACGATTAGAATTTCCCTCAGAAGCATTCATAGCAATAGATGTTAACAACATGAAATCCTCCATTACATCAAATGGATAAATATACTCTAATCACCTAAATTTATTGATTTTGTACTTGATTGATTAGCGCATAACTTGAAATCGATTAAATATAGAAAATCATGTAAATAGATGTAGATACTTGATCAGCTAACTTTATTCACCGAGTTCTTATTGGTTAAGTTTTTACAATGGCTTCTGCACATAAAAGCGTTATTACACATAGGATTATTGCTACTCATAAGAGTATTATTACAGGCAGGAAAATTTTTCCTATTTGTTACATATAAAAATTTAACCATTAAAAATCATTCGTTATGAAACTAATAGGTAAGGAATAATCTAAAGAGAGTATCTCTTCATCGTACATGGAATATGCTGAGGCCGAATATTTAATTCGATTATTTGTACTATCCCGGAGAGAATAAGGAATGAGTTATGACCACATCATGTACGCCCTATATACCGTCAGTTAATCTCTCACTAAGAACCCAGCTCAATAGAACCCTAATATCAGATAATTTTCCTTCGGGTTGGTGCGGCTCATGAAATTGAAGTAGTACTGCCACCATTTTAGGTAAACAGAAAATCGAAAGGGAAATGAACAGATTACTGGATTATTTTTTACTTAAACTAAAACTTTGACTGTTCGATTAATCGATCTCCAATAGAATTTTTGGGGGTATATAAACAGTTAAAATTACCAAGTAAAAATTTTAATCCGGGGAGATTTGTGCAAAACAGTGAAGGCTTTCTATTTTACTGAATAGTAACAACACTATACAATTTTAACTATAAAATATTCGGTCATACAATGACAACTGATTTTAATTCATGGCTGATATCCTATTATTTTCATTCCGTTATTTTTATCAGCTAAATAAATAAACCTAGAAAACTTTAGAATTTAATATGTAAGATAAAGTTCGTGAAATAAATTTCATGGCACAGAAAGACAAAAAGCCCGCCACGGCATTTTGTGCTGGCGAGCTTAGTAAGGCATAAAGGCGAAATTAGATAGCAGTTACGTTTGCTGCTGCTGGGCCTTTGGCACCACTTTCAATGGTGAATTCTACATCCTGGCCTTCTGCCAGAGTTTTGAAACCGTTACCTTGAATGGCAGAGAAGTGTACGAATACGTCTTTGCTACCATCAGCTGGAGTGATGAAACCAAAGCCTTTAGATTCGTTGAACCACTTCACTTGACCTTTCATTTTGTCAGACATTTGACTTTCCTATATATCAAAAAAAACTCGCCACCTCGGGCATGTGTTGGCCATTATCAGCTATTACTTATGGAGGCACTAAGAAGGAAACGGTCAACAAAGGCTACCAGGGATAGCACTTACACATAACTCATTAACTCAAGATGTCGTACATAAAGTAGGTCTGTTAATCAGGCCAAACGCATTAACGCATTAACGCACACGAATAGCAACCTTTTTATGTATTATCGTTTTAAAAAAAACTCAGACGCTCAATATTAGAGCAAAATAACATAATAAATAGGTGTTTTTATAATTTTATTTGATATATTCAATTTTTGTCTCCTCAAAAATACGGATATTGCTCGCCAACAATAACAATTTGCCAAATAAATTAAAGCAATTGCTATACAGATGTTGGTTCAGGACATGCTAACCTTGAAAATGCCATAATTTTCAACTCGAACACGAATTTTACAGCACTTTTTACAAAACTATTTCTACAAATAAGTGGGTTAGTATTATGAAAATCATAAAACAGATATTGATTCAGGATCTTGAGCGGATCAATCTTAAAGAGCATCGTGATGGTAAAGTGCATTTCAACAGCATTTTTATTCGCCACCATCCCTACCTGTGTCTGGCGATGGTTATCGCTTATGCTTTTCTTGCTATGCTCATGTGGTACGCGCCCTATTTTGGCACGTGGTCTCTTTTTACCTTTACTTTAGTCTTTATCACTATGGCAGCCGTTCTGCTATTTGATATCAAACCAATCTATCATTTCGAAGATATTGACGTACTCGATTTACGTGTCTGTTATAACGGTGAGTGGTTTGTCAACGAGCAAGTCTCTAAAAAAGCTATCAATAAGATACTCACTCATCCTAGAATACCTGATGAAATCAAAGACGACATAAAACATATCATGCATAGAAAACAGAGTATTTGTTTTTATGATGTGTTTATGATCGCCTGCTCAGAACAGTCACCTTATGTTCAACCCATTAATATGGTTAATAAAAACGCAGGGATTTAATAAAATAGTACAATGATAAATCAGGCAGCTCACATGATGAGCAAACAGTAAGAAAAAAGAATTTTTGCGTTGACACTATTCTAGTTCATCGCTAATATTCGCCCGCTCTCAGGAACACCCCAATTCCTCCATAGTTCAGTCGGTAGAACGGCGGACTGTTAATCCGTATGTCGCTGGTTCGAGTCCAGCTGGAGGAGCCAAATTCAAATGTCACGCTAGATAAGTCAAGCGTGATCTTAAGACTAAGAAAGATAATTTAGTCTAAACCGTACTAAGCGGCTTCCCAATCAGGAAGCCGTTTTTTTATGCTTCTTGCTTTTTTATCTTTCCTTCTTGAGATCAGCATATGCTTATTTAGCTCATACTTATAAAAAATAGAGATAAAAGTGTTATTCATAAAATAAGTTGAATTTTAATAAGATAAACAACATGTCACTAAAGATTATAAGACCAATAGATCTTCAAAAGATCAGATATTTTTTAGTCAAAAAACAACAAAAAAACGTCATCCTGATGACAACTTAACCGGTTGAGTCTATTTTTATTTTTTTTCGCTTTACAACGCCAAATCATTCACTGTATTATTCGTCCCGTTCTCAGGAACACCTCAATTCCTCCATAGTTCAGTCGGTAGAACGGCGGACTGTTAATCCGTATGTCGCTGGTTCGAGTCCAGCTGGAGGAGCCAAATTCTGAAAATCCCGATTAGCTTTGCTGGTCGGGATTTTTGCTTTTGTTGTAATCTTCTTTATGCCCCGTTTCTTTTTTATTTCAATATTTCATGTGAATATCTTTTTTCCAAATCGCCTTTCTTACGTGATCATCCCATTCAAAAACACAAAAAAGATCAAAAACAACCCAACAAGTACATATTACAAGCAATCAAATAATTATTGTTATTTTCTGCTTTGACAAACGTAAAAAGTGCCGTTAATATTCACCTCGTTTTGAAGGAGTTCCTCCATAGTTCAGTCGGTAGAACGGCGGACTGTTAATCCGTATGTCGCTGGTTCGAGTCCAGCTGGAGGAGCCAAGTATTTTGAAGAACCTGATTAGTTTTGCTAATCAGGTTCTTTGCTTTCTGAATTTCTGCTTTTCACTTTTCTGCTTTCTGTTTTGAATTTTTCCTCTTTTTAAGTTACCAATTTTTAAAATCTCTTTTCTTGTTTTCTCCTTCGGTTTCTTACTCCTTGTCCTTATGACCTATTTCTATTTCCCAATTTATTGTGAAACAGTCAATTTTAAGTCAAAAAAAGCAAAACGCACAAATTATCAACAATCAAACACTTATTGTTATTTTCTGCTTTGACAAATGTGAAAAGTACCGTTAATATTCGCCCCGTCTTGAAGGAGTTCCTCCATAGTTCAGTCGGTAGAACGGCGGACTGTTAATCCGTATGTCGCTGGTTCGAGTCCAGCTGGAGGAGCCAAATTCAATTCACCCTCGTGTTGTTATTTCTATATTTTCCTTTTTTGATACGATAATTTCCTCTGAATACCCTAACCCAGATAAATTTAAAATTCTAATTTTCCAAAATTCAGAGAATATTATCATTCAATAATAGCTATTTAGCTATTTTCGCTTTATCATCTTCCTCCGGCTTAAGGAGTGCTGAATCAGCATCCACCATTTTTCACCTATATTCTGGAGCCGGTTCCATGACCACTGAATTACACACAATTAAAATTCGCCGCCCTGATGACTGGCATGTCCATTTCCGTGATGGGGATATGCTAAAAACCATTGTACCTCATACCAGCCGTTTTTTTAGCCGGGCCATAGTTATGCCCAACCTTGTTTCCCCAGTGACAGATATTGCCAGCGCCAAAGCCTATAAGGAACGGATAATCGCAGCTACTCCGTCAGATCATCACTTCCAACCGCTTATGACCTGCTATCTGACAGATTCAACAGCCAGCAACCAAATTGAAACTGGCTATAAAGAAGGAATCTTCACTGCCTGCAAACTTTATCCTGCTAATGCAACAACTAATTCCAGCCATGGTGTTTCTAATGTCAAAAAGATCTACCCCTTATTGGAAACGATGGAAAAAATAGGCATGCCATTGCTGATCCATGGGGAAGTCACAGCCTCTCATATCGATATTTTTGACCGTGAAGCACGCTTTATTGAACAGGTAATGGAACCATTACGCCAACAGTTCTCTGGATTAAAAGTTGTTTTTGAACATATTACAACCAAAGAAGCCGCAGAATACGTTCTTGAAGGCAATGATAAATTAAGTGCAACACTGACACCACAGCACTTAATGTTCAATCGCAACCATATGCTGGTTGGTGGTATTCGCCCCCACCTTTACTGCTTACCCGTACTGAAACGCAATACTCATCAAGAAGCACTCCGAGCAGCAGTTGCCAGTGGTTGTAACCGCTTTTTCTTAGGTACGGATTCGGCTCCTCATGTACTACATAGCAAAGAATCTTCTTGTGGCTGCGCAGGTGTTTTCAATGCTCCAACCGCTCTGGCAGCCTATGCCACTGTTTTTGAAGAAATGGGAGCAATGGAATATTTTGAATCTTTCTGTTCCCTAAATGGCCCCGCATTTTATGGCCTACCAATTAATGATGGCTTTATCGAACTCACACGCAAATCAACCCCAGTCGTTGAATATATCGAATGTGATGGTGAAAAGTTAATTCCATTCCTCGCTGGGGAAGATGCCAGATGGGATGTAAAGGTATGTGAGTAGCATTATCTCTAAGCTTTATTACTACCACTCACTCGTGCGGAAATTGTTCTTGATTTCCGCAAAATTACGACCTTATAAATTACGGGAATGACTTACAATGATTCCTATCAGCTATAATGCAAAAAATCCCGTTCTTTTCACTTATTAGCTTGCCAAAAAGGTTTATACTGCGAGGGACTCATCTTAGATGAGTTCTGTTGCTCTTAGTCAATTATATCAATAATGATTCTGTAGTCTGATTAGGAGGTTATTATGGAAAACAATGAAATAATTCAGACTCATCCTGTTGTAGGCTGGGACATCAGCACTGTCAATGCCTATGATGCCATAATGATACGTCTTCATTACTCATCCACCCAAGATCAAAATACAGAAAATATCAATGTTGACAAAACGTTATGGTTAACAACAGGCGTAGCGAAGCAACTTATCCTCATTTTGCAGGCCGAGATTGAGAAAATAGAAACCTCAGTATACTGTCAGCTCGATTATATTAAACATTAACAATAGAAATCCCCAGTCACATAGCTAATTATGTAACTGGGGTAAGTAAATGCAGGCAAAAAAGCTACAACTTACAAGATAAGAGTGGTTACTTAATAGATTGCAGTGAGGTAATATTCAAACCATCATTTAACCGATAACGGGATTTATTGAAAATCTTAGCCCCATTCTCTCTTCCTGCTCGACGAGCACGCTGTTCGTCTTCTGGTAATTTCATCTCTTCACAACAAGAATCGCTGCAACAACCTTCGAAATGTTCTGCACAAGATAGACACTGGATAAACAATAAATGGCAACCATCGTTTTTACAGTTGGTGTGGCTATCACATGCCGCTCCACATTGGTGACAGTGCGCAATGATTTCTTCAGAAATACGTTCACCCATACGCTCATCAAAGACAAAATTCTTGCCAATAAACCGAACTGGCAATCCTTGTTCTTTCGCTTTACGAGCATATTCAATAATGCCGCCCTCTACGTGGTAGACTTTGTTAAAACCGTTATGCAGCATATAAGCACTTGCTTTTTCACAACGAATTCCGCCAGTACAGTACATAACTATATTTTTATCTTTATTGTCCTTCAGCATTTCTACAGCCATTGGCAACTGTTCACGAAATGTATCTGATGGAACTTCAATCGCGTTTTCGAAATGCCCGACTTCATATTCGTAGTGGTTACGCATATCGACAAAAACAGTTTCAGGATCACCCAACATTTGGTTAACCTGTTCCGCTTTAAGGTACTCGCCTGTTTTAGATGGATTAAACGTTTCATCTTCAATGCCATCAGCAACAATGCGTTCACGCACTTTCAGACGCAATACCCAGAATGATTTACCGTCATCTTCCAGCGCAATATTAAGGCGCAAATTACATAATGCTGGATCAGTCTCCTCCAATAATGTTTTCAACGCATCAACATTTTTGGAAGGTACACTAATCTGTGCATTGATACCTTCTTTGGCGATATAAACCCGCCCAAAGACAGATAACTCGGTAAACTTTTGATACAGACTGTCGCGAAAAGCCTGTGGTTCGGAAATAGTAAAATATTTATAAAAAGAGATAGTCGTGCGCGGCTCAGTTTCAGCCAACATGCGCTCTTTCAACTCTTTATTAGAAATACGGTTATGTAACACTGGCATGGTGTTCAAAATATCCTTGTATTCTATTGATATATATAAATTTATGTCTGTCTGTGCCCACAGAGTGTCCACACTAGACCATTATCGACAATTTTTAACTAAAAACCCCTCGTACACACTTGGGGTTTTTATTTTCTACAATATTACTTTTTTCTGTGACCTAGATCTATCAGTCCCTACTCTGAATCGACTTAAGACCCCAAACTAACTTGTTTATCACCGTAATGGCTGAACGGAAATGCTTCCTGATTTTCGAGGGGCTTTCTCAAAAACTATCAAATAAATTTCACATCTATGCGGTATCATCCTTAACCAAAGATTCTCATTTGTAATATTTATTCAATAAATTAATTTGATTGAAATGGATAACCAAACGAAATTGGATAGGGATTGATTTCTATGAAGCTAATAAATTGTAAAAAGTGTAAGGGAGAAATTGCACGGAACGAACAAGCATGCCCACACTGCGGGGAGAAAAGATCGAGCATATTAAAGTCGGAAACTGCAATAGGAGTAGCTATTTTCGTCCTGTCTTGCATCGTTACCTACTATTTTGTCAGCGATACTAACTTTTCCAGCTTTGCCAGCAGCGATGACAAGCAAACCGCTTCCACAGGTGAAAACCATTTTCCTTACAAGAAAATGCATGAGCTTGTTACTGGTTCTTTCTACAACTGCTTAAGTCAAAAATATTATACAAAACCGGGTAAGCTAAAACTTGATGAAATTCTTGAGTGTGACAATGATTTCAGAAAAGATTCAAATACGCCTCATGACTTAATCAATCTGGATAACTTTGTTTCAAATTTTAGTCGCGAGGATAACTCTTACAGACCGTTAGAAAAAGCAATTAAAAGTAATATGTTTGATGTTTCAAGTTATCAACATGTTGAAACAAACTACCGATTAGTCCTCAATCAACAACAGCCTTACGCCATAGTACAAACAGTATTCAAAGGTAAAAGCATATTCGAAAGGATATTAGAAGATTCTCGTGCGGCGAAGGTAGATATAAAAACAGGAGAAATTATAGCGCTAATACCGTACGTGACAGTATCAGATACGGGGCAGATTATAATGGAAATGGTGCCTGAATAATAAGTTACCTGTACAATAAACACAGAATAAGCCCCGATTTGGGGCTGTTTTTTATTCAGAATCCAAAACCAATCTACTCATCACCGTAATGACTGACCGGAAGTGCCAGTTTCGGGACTTTAAAATCAGTCGGTAACTGCTGGGAAGTGGGGAGTGTCAAGTAATGCTCAATGGTGGTGATAGTGGTAAACGTGCAGCCGCACAGAATATTTTGACACTGGTGATAACTGCGCCGTGTCTCTTCACTCATCATTCGCTGGTTCGAGTTTTTGCCACAGCGCCGCATTGGGGGACAGGTAACAACCGGCCATTTTTGATGGTGGCAATGGCATCGAGCAACGCCGCCATACGGGACAGGAAGCTGATGTCGCTTTCATTGGTCTGGTCTGCGTGGTCAAATATTCATCAGTTGGTGGCTCACAGCGGGTTGCAGGTTATAGCGCCCGGCGATGGCACTCACCACATCGCCGACAGTGACATCGTGCCAATTGTATTCCCGCTTGATATTTAACTCTTCCCTGAAGTCTGCACTACGGGCGCGTAGACAACTCCCACCCTGTGTCGCGGAACGGTGACAGGCGGCATTGCGTGATTCTCGCAGCCGGTCGTCGCAACATATCCCCATCACAAACCGAAGAGGTAAAATTTTATGTCATTTCATCGTAAGGCTCCGATCATCTCACCTTGCTTTGTCAGATAACGGCAAGGTGAGATGATCGGAGCCTTACTGTCAAAGCGGACGAACGGGCCTTTGATTATAACTGGCTGATTAGCTGCAGGGTTGATAGTTATAACGATAATGTCTGGCCGGACTGAAAACCCTATGCCCCGCGACCACTGGGACACAAAGGTGTATATATCGGAGCAGATCCCATCGGTACGGGCGGTAAATTGCGGATCATTGAATCCCTGCAATTTTGTGGCATAGCTTTTGAGAAATAGGCCAATGAAATCCGCAAGTTGACTGAACGCTACCACGTGCTGGGCATCACCATTGATGGCACCGGCGGCGCGGGCGCATTTAAGAACCTGTTTGTCTATTCGGCCAACGGGAAGAAAGACGGCCTGCAAATCCTGCCTTTCAGTCAGATCAGTGCCAAAGATGAATTTATCAACGTTAAGGAAGCGACCCGCGATGATTTGTTGGCCGGGCACCGTGTCCCGCCGCAACTGATGGGTTTCTTACCGACGGGCAGTGGCAACTTCGAGGACGTTGAGAAAGCGGCAAAAATGTTTGCCATCAATGAACTGAAATCCCATCATGGAGAGCCTGAAATCGTTTAACAACTGGGCAGGACAAGAAGTTGTGCGCTTTGCACCTTATGCACCTTATGCCCTGCTCGGCAAACAATAACCTCCAATTCCATCATGCCTACGCACACCGCGCGATTGAATGAGGGTAATCGGCGCGGTGTGCGTTTTTTTATTTGCTAGCCTTTCCCTGACTGATGAATTCAACGCGCTGGGGCGTCTCACTGGCGCGGTGTGATGGCGCTTTTTCCGATTATTACGATTTCCCAAAAAATGTGTTTACCAGCACGCTTGCCCCCGCCTCGCCCGCGCACTAAAAGAGGGTGTTTTTGTGCAGTTGTACATCAGCGGAGAAAGCTTGCCTGTACTGGTTTTATGCGGGGTTCGAATGTCAAGAAAAACTGTGCAGTTTTGTGAGGAATTGTGAGGTAATTTGATATATTTATAAATATATTATTTGTGAGTGTCGAAAAACAAAAGAAGGCTATGATAAGCTAAGAAAAAACAGCTTGATAATACCACTGTTCTGAGAAGCCAAAAGCACACTTAAATGAGCGGCATTACAACTTTAGCCTTACTTATTCTTCACCACAGAAAACCCAATAATATATAATAAAAAATAACCATTTAATACATGATAAAAAAATCCTCTCAAAAAAAGAAAGAAAAATTACAATCCTGTATTATACTAATTCTATAATAATAGATATGGCTCACATCTCTATCGATTTAATCTTTGATAAAGTCAATTGTGATAGATCACAATATAAGAGAACACTAAAATAAATAGTTTAAGATTAAAATTAGAAACGATTTTAGCCAAGAACACTTATAACCAATAACGCTAATTATTATTAAATATTTATTTAATAATAATTAAAAATACAGTTATGAATAATATAGGAGAAATTATTATGTCTGATATAAGAAAAGGAAGGGTTTTCCTCTCCACTCATTGGGATGACGATCTTCAGACAGTGAGAGTACGTCACCGCAGAGGTAATGACCGTGAAAAAGAAGAACATAAAATTTTAACTAATATTAGCAAAATCACAAAACATCTATATGTCATGGATATTACTTATGATGTAAGTTTATTTTTTCCTGATCGGGATTATTGGTGGATACTGCTTGTTACAAATGATTGGCGTGTATATACAATAAAAAATAATTTCTATTGTAACATCACATCATCAGATAATGGAGATGTTCTTTTAGACGTTGTCAATGGATTATTAGGTATGAAGATGTATGTGTCTTTTTCAGATTCCAATAATTGCCGTCAAAGCATTTATGAAATTGATTAAGAAACTTTTCAGTAATAGTATTTTTCATCTTCACTGTTCCCATATAATCATTTTCCAATTACATAGAATTCAGGCTGAAAAAAGCAGCACAATCGGCAGCATTCAGCTATTCTGAAAATCTTCGGCACACGATCAACCAGTACCGATAAAAAGGACATTCTGGCAAATTCATGTGCATTGGGCGTCATGATGCTGATAAATTGGTATTTTTCTGGCTCACACCAATGGCGCGTATAGAATAGATAACTGTTACTTTTACGCGCCACAACAAGCATCTTCCCAGCGTCCCTCATCACCAAAAATAACGGATCTCAATCCGCCATTTTTCCAATTTTTCAAAAGGCTTGCATATTGTCTGGCAACAACCGGTAATTCAATATTTTTATGAATGGAAACAGTAACCACAATATCACCATCAATGAAAAACAGGTTTATCAAGACCCAGTGCCTGATGCTCAGAATTAATCAATGCCTGAACATCTTCTTTATTGAATTGGTCTGCGACTTCAAGCACTTTCGGTGATTCGTGAGTATTTTTAGTAAATGTCAGAATTTCTTCATAGGTATAACGCAAATCCGCCGTAGCACGGCCAAACTGCATAATCATTTTTCGAAGTTCTTGATCAGTCGTTTGACTCAAAGCCACTTTTGATACTTTAACTAAAGAAGCACAAGATGTGATATGTTTTGTTAAATAATGCTGATTATCTCTTGCGAATTTAGACATGCTTTTATCATCAATAGGAATGCGTTTTCCTTCCCATTCTGTCCGCAAATTCCCTCTCATACGATTAGCGAGATCAGCAATGTATTGTTGTGCTTCAGCAATGGGCAGATACACCATAGAATCATTAATATTTTGTAACATTAACGTATTTTGTGATGGCGAGGCAAACCGGTTTCAATTCGTTGTGATAATGGGCCCGAGTACACCAGTACTGAATTTCAGGCTTGGGCAAAAAACATAAAATCCAGCTGAATTTTATCCAGCCGAGTAAGCCTCAACAGAATGCCTATGTTGAGCGTTATAACTGAACGGTTCGTTATGACTGGCTGGGACAATATTTATTTGCTTCCTTGAGTGAATTACAAGACTCTGCAACAAAATGGCAGTGGTTTTATAATCATGAAAGGCCCAATATGGCATTGGGGGGTTATACCCCTAAGTAGCATGTATTACGCACTGCTTAAATTCTACTTTTAACTTCTATGAAAAATGGGAGAATTACCCATTGAATTCATTTGCTAATTTTTTAAGACCGTTGACTTCCTTGCCCCAGATGGACCTATGATACAAATTTTCATCGCTCAGTCTTAATTCACATCCCCTAAATAGATAGGAGAACCAGAGGAAAAACGCTTTTCTACAACCAAAGGGCGTAGAACCGCAGGAAATAATGGCAGGTTTATAACATCCCCCAAACTGATCCATTGAGCACCTATTTGATCCCTATCCGCATTGATAGCTAGGTTATGAATATCGGGACTCTTATCGGCAAGCGAGGCAAGAAACATCAATTCGATTTGATGGACGTCTTTATCAACTTCAGCGAATTCATGATTGCTTCCTATATATTCTCTAACAAATACCAGCCGTGCAGGTTCAATCTTGTATGTTGTCTCCTCAAGACACTCCCTAATCAATGTTTGAGTCAATGTTTCTCCAAACAGTTGTCCTCCACCTGGAAGGGTATACCATTCATCTGAATCCGATTTATATCTGACGAGTAGAATCTGGTCTTTGTGAATAATGATGGCTTTTGCTGAAATACGAATAGTGGCAGTATTACTTTGATTCACGAATAATACTCCGATAAAAAGGTGTTTTTGTGTCCTGCACGCGTCGCACATCTATTCTTTTTTTCCATGACCTATTTTACAGGCCGACTTTTCAAAGTTGAAGCAGAAAAATGGGTGAAGTGTTCAGGATCACTCAAAGTATATTAAATTCCCCAAAACAAAAGGTTAAGCGCATCCTTGATATCCGATGACCATTGGCTTAGATCAGTGATTTCTTCACCAATTACGCTTTCTGGTACACTTGAAAGTTCTGTCGTTAAAAGTCGGTAATTTCCATCTCTGATTTGCACAATGGGGAATAGATGACTGCTTACCTTGTTTGAAAAATGATGCGCTTCAACCAAAGGAATAACCATTCGCCTACCTAATGTTTCAATGATATCGCTTTGTACATCGACAAACATGCTATATTTGCTGCCACTCCGTTTGTATTGATAAACAAAAAATTGCATTTACCAGTTCCTATTTTCATCAGCAAATGAGCCATACTGTTCGATAAATTGAGCCACCTCTTCCATTCCTTTTCGATTCTCTGCTTTCCAATTTTCAGCTTTGATACGTTGAGCTTCTTTAATCATAGCTTCATTAACAAAACCTGAAATATTGACACCTGCGGAACTCAGGATCAGATAATTTTCTTTATCAACTGTTACGTTAACTCTATGTTTCATAGCACACCCCAGACACACATCTTAAATACACATTAAAAGTATGTATTCAATGAATACAAAAGGCAACTTAATTTTTATTAGTACGCTTAACCGTGTTCAGGGTCGGTAGATTATGGCTTCACCTAACCTGAATTCTTTGGCTAACTGTCCTATAGGGATTCCGGTTATTTGCTGAGCATAAATTTCTTCTTTCATTGTCTCCGTTAATTTTGTGGGGTGCCCAAATTTGACTCCATTCTCTTTGGCTTTAATGATTCCTTCCATTTGACGTTCACTGCATAAATCGTTTTCAAACTCAACGTGTTATTTATGTTTCTCTATCACGCCAGTAAAGTGAGAATAATAGCCATAATGTGCCTCTGATATCCTCCTAATAATATTGACTACAATGCGCTAAAAAACAGTAAAACCTTGCCAAACAGTGAACCATTCGAATAAATTATCGTCAGATTAAGTCTTTAGTGCCCCAAAATTTCGATATTCCACTAAAAAGTGTCACAATACGCCGATATAACTTTTAGAGCCCATCTCATTCAGGCATCTATAATTGCAGACTGATTGAACACGAACTACGTACAGAAGCCGGAGCGTATAGGTCGTCAATTAAGGATAAATACGCAAGGATTATGAGCGCAGTACCGATTCAAGATCGATAAATAACAAACATACTGAAAACACATGATACAAGCACCTCCTTTTCGTCGTTCACTTTTACATCCCCGTTACTGGCTGACTTGGCTAGGTATCGGCATACTTTATTTACTGGTTTTACTGCCTTATCCAGCAATTTACTGGATGGGAACCCGACTTGGTCGGCTATCACAGCGCTTTTTGAAAAAACGCGCCAAAGTTGCAGAACGCAATCTGGCACTTTGTTTCCCTGACATGCCAGCCGAGAAACGGCATGAATGGTTAGTCAAAAATTTTGAATCTGTTGGAATGGGTGTGTTTGAGACCGGAATGGCCTGGTTTTGGCCAGATTGGAGGATCAGACGCTGGTTCAACGTCACCGGACGGGAACATATCCAAAAAGTGCAATCTACAGGTCAAGGGATTATCGTCATTGGGATCCATTTTCTGACATTGGAGTTGGGAGCACGTATTTTTGGCATGCTGAACCCAGGTATTGGAGTTTATCGTCCAAATGACAATCCAGTCATGGATTGGCTACAAACTTGGGGACGGCTCCGTTCCAATAAGTACATGCTGGACAGGAAAGATGTTAAAGGCATGGTCCGATGCCTGAAAAATGGTGAAATTGTTTGGTATGCCCCTGATCATGATTATGGCCCACGTAATAGCGTATTTGCTCCATTATTTGCTGTTGAGCATGCAGCAACCACGACGGGAACCTCAATTCTCATCCGTTTGGCCAAGCCCGCACTGATTCCTTTTACTCCTCGACGATTACCTAACGGACAGGGCTATGAGTTGGTTATTCAGTCCGCGGTAGAAAATTTTCCTCTAAAAAGCGAAGTAGAAGCTGCAACATTCATGAATAAGGTAATAGAAAAGGAGATTATGCAGGCACCTGACCAATATATGTGGTTGCATCGCCGTTTCAAAACCCGCCCCGAAGGTATGCCATCTTTGTATGGTGATAACGATAATATTCACTGATAAGCACAATCTGGCTGTTATTTTCTCAATAACAGCCAATACCTATTCTCACCCCCACTTCATAAATGTTACAAAATTATTAATGAATTAATTCTTCCTTGCCATTGGAAAATTTTAATAAGCATTATTTTTTACATTTTTTAAATATTTTATTAACCCAAAAAATTTCTGAATTTGTTTACGTTTCTACAGTATTTCTGAGAAATTCAACGATAAATCTATGGTCTTTATGTAATATCTCGCCATTTAAGAACACATTTATATGCGTAACACACGAAAAGATCACAATAAGAATCAATTAAAAAATAATTATTTGTTTTATAAGATTTTTAATAAAAAACATTATAGAAAATAGAAAAACATTTAAGTCAAATTTTCCCCTCATACAGCAACTATTAAATTCTAAAACTGAGATTCTTATCGACTTTTGTTCTAAAAAATGGAATATAAAGTAGAAAATGTGCTTTGTGCCGATTAAAAGCACAAAGAACATGTTAAAAATACACCAACAATTAAGTAATCAGTTTTATAAGAACATGTTAACAAGAGCAACAATATGCTTATAAAACAACCTCTTCATTTTAACTTGTAAAGCATCTCCATCATATAGATGGATTTTTAGGAAGAATTATTAAATGCAATCTTCAACCAATAATGGAAATAGCAGAACCTTTTTTGGGCACCCTTATCCACTTAGCTCCCTTTTTATGACAGAAATGTGGGAACGATTTTCGTTCTATGGCATTCGTCCCCTTTTGATTTTATTTATGTCTGCCGCAATCTTTGAAGGCGGTATGGGAATACCACGTGAACAGGCCTCAGCAATTGTCGGGATTTTTGCTGGCAGTATTTACCTGACATCCTTACCTGGCGGCTGGCTGGCCGATAACTGGCTAGGGCAACGCCTTGCCGTTTGGTACGGTTCTATCATTATTGCCTTGGGCCATCTCTCAATCGCCCTCTCAGCAATCTGGAGCAATAATCTGTTCTTTATTGGATTGTTGCTCATTGCACTCGGCACTGGCCTGTTCAAAACCTGTGTCACTGTTATGGTAGGAACACTGTATAAAAAAGACGATCCTCGCCGTGATGGTGGTTTCTCCCTGTTTTATATGGGCATCAACATAGGATCTTTAATCGCTGCACTAATCACTGGCTGGTTGGTGAAAGATTATGGCTGGCACTGGGGCTTTGGCGTCGGTGGATTAGGTATGCTGGTCGCTTTGTTGATTTTCCGTTTCTATACTGTTCCTCTGATGCGTAGTTATGATAAAGAAGCAGGGCTAGATTCCACTTGGGATCGCCCAATGGTAAAACGCAAAAATGTTGGCAAGTGGATCAGTGTAATTTCAATAGTTGCCTGTATAATTGTTGCACTTTTGACGATGGGAGTCATTCCATTTAATCCAGTCAAAGTTGCTAACTTGCTGGTTTATGTCATCTCCTCAAGTGTAATTCTCTATTTTGCCTATCTATTCCTGTTTGCTGGATTAACCCGCAATGAGAAAGTTCGCTTGCTCATCTGTTTCATCCTGCTGGTTTCAGCCGCTCTATTCTGGTCAGCATTCGAACAAAAACCGACATCATTTAACTTATTTGCCAATGACTATACTGACCGAGTAGTACTGGGTTATGAAATTCCTGCTGTCTGGTTCCAGTCAATCAATCCGCTGTATATCATCTTGCTGGCCCCAATCTTTAGCTGTTTGTGGCCTACATTGGCAAAACGCAATATGAACCCAAGCAGTATTGGTAAGTTTGTCATTGGCATGCTGTTTGCTGCAGGTGGTTTTACAATCATGATGTTCGCTGCTCAGAATGTACTGGAAAGCGGTAGTACAGTTTCACCACTATGGATCGTTTTCAGTGTTCTCTTCCTAACCCTTGGTGAGCTTTGCCTTAGCCCAATAGGGTTAGCAACTATGACGGTATTAGCTCCTGCGCGTATGCGTGGGCAAGTCATGGGATTATGGTTCTGTGCCAGCGCATTAGGCAATCTGGCTGCGGGCCTGATTGGTGGCAATGTACGTGCAGATAAATTGGATAGCTTACCTCAGCTATTCTCTAACGTATCTCTGTCATTGGTGATTTGCTCCGCTATTTTGCTTGTTTTAATTATTCCTATCCGCCGTTTGACGAGCAGTCTGCATAAAGCAGAAACAAAATCTTAAGTAACCTAATCCTTGGTTAGCCGTCACTAATATCTCCATTCCTAATTCGGAGACACTTAGTGACGGTTTGTTCTCTTTGACATAAAATATCGAATACATAAAATTATTATCAAACGTTTCATATACGGGCAGCACACCTTGAATAATTACAAATTATTGCCAGCGTTAGTGTCAATATTGCAAACACTTAATCTCACTGAGTCTTCAAAACAATTAGGTGTTACACAGTCAGCAATGAGTAAAACATTACATCAACTTCGTGAGGATTTTCATGACAAAATTATTGTGAGAGAAGCAAATCAATTTATTCTCACCAAAAAAGGAGAAAAATTGAAAGAGAAACTTCCCGTATTGATGCAACAATTAGATAATCTATATGCACCAGAGTTAATGGAACCAAGCTTTTGTGAGAGAAAATTCACTTTAGCTTCCAGTGACTACGTAGCCCAAGCCATTTTGCCATCTATATTTTTCAACATTGAAATTGCTGCTCCCAACGTAAGTATTGAATATAAATTGTGGCATAAAGACAGCCTAAATAAGCTTGCTGAACAAGACGTTAATTTAGTCGCAACTATTGCCGATTCTATACCTGATAATTTATACGGTAAAAGGATGGCAGAAGATCAACTTGCCGTTGTATTTAGAAGTGCTCATTCCAAAGCTAATAGTGATATGACTATTAACGACTATATTGAAGGCCGGCATATTTTAATTAGTGGGGGAGGAGATAAAGACAGCCCTGTCGATCACGCGTTGTCAATGATGAATCTTAATCGTCATATTTCCGCTACAGTCCCCTTTTTTCAAGCTGCCATTGAGCTCTTGTTAAAAACAGACACCATGCTAACCATACCATTGCATATTGCTGCTGATTTTGCGCAAGACTATGATTTACAAATAAGACGCTTACCTATTGATATTAAAGAACAACAATACTATTTACTATGGCATGCGAAATATCACCAAGATCCAGAACATAGATGGTTTAGAGATATCTGTTTTCCTCTTATCAAAAACCACCTTGAAAGAACTATCGAGCACGGTATGAAATTAATTCATACCCATAAGTAGTTTTTGCGTCTTTTATATATAATCTTCTTAAATTAAGATAATCAACACTTCTTCACATAAACACTAGTATCAGTGATTTTTAATTCTATGCCCTTTATCTTTCGAGTTACTACTTTTTTTGTCACGTAATAACTCGAGATTTGTTGGGTTAAATTTATTTAAAAGACTTTCTACAAAGTAGATTAATACAATTACGGTAATAAATATGCCTTCTATAGAAACACTAGTTACATTTATCAGTATGTCAACCTTTCTATGCTTCTTGCCTGGTCCTGATAATGTTTTAGTTTTGAATCAATCTGTAATAAATGGACGTAAATCAGGAATATTAATCACCATTGGTTTATGTGTTGGATTAGTAATACATACATCTTTAATTTCATTAGGTATTACAGCAATAATACAAACCAATACGGTAGTTTTAGACGTTATCAGATTACTTGGCGTGTTTTATTTAAGCTATCTGGCTTGGGAAGCTTTTAAGGCAAAGCCTATTTACCTGACAGGAAAAAATAATACTCTTCATGATAAAAAGAAATTAATTAAAAAAGGATTGATAATGAACTTATCAAATCCAAAAGTAATTATTTTCTTTTTGGCTTTCTTGCCTCAGTTCACTACTGACAACGTTATAGGTATTTCAGTCTCTCTTCAATTATTATATCTAGGATTGATATTTGTTGTTATTGCTTTTATTGTATTTACACTAATGTCCTATTTATCCGGTTTTTTAAACGATGTGATATACAATAAAACCTCAATACAAACTGCACTTAATAAAGCTACATGTTTAATATTTATAGCATTAGCCATTAATTTATTTCTTAGCCAGTTTTAAACAAAAATACATCATGTTATATATTTAACACCATCAAAGCACATGCTTTGAGTCATATCTGTACAATCTAATCAGATCAAATGTAAATACCCTGCTTGTTAACCGCTTAGGGCGTGTCCGGTGCTTTCACAGAACATTATGTTATTGAGGGGGGATTACTGAGGAGCATCCTCTGGTTACAGTGAACTACAAAAAGCTGCTTTGTAGCTCACTAAATGAATAAGATCAGGAGTTAGTAGCTTTATTAATAAGAGACACAAGCATCTGCAATATCAGCATAGGAATAGCCATTTCCCTGCTCTTTCTCTAATTTCTGCCTTGTTTCTCTATAGCAGCGACGTTTATTCTGTTCTTTGAAATGCTCCATAAATTGGTGTTGTTTCGTATAGGGGGAAACGTTAAACTGCCCCTCATCCCAATTATAAGAAAATGCTAAGCTGTTTTTCTGTTCAAATCTATTATTGTATTCTTTCCGTTCATTCTCCCGCTTCTCAGCTAAGGCATTATCTTCAGCCAGTTTCTCCGTATTCCAATTTCCAGGGTTCAATTTGTCTCTCTTTTTCAGGTACTCTTCTGAAGGTTTGTTATCCGCTGGTATATCACTTTTGTAACTCAAATCCAAAGCCAGAGCTTGAGAAAAGCACACTGACAAAATAAAAAATAGGCAATAAGATCCTTTGATTTTCATATCTTTCCTTAGTGGAACTATAACAATGAATTATTATTTAATAACCATTATCACCTAAGGTCAATACTCCAATTTATGTACATTTTGCATTCAAATAAGATAACTCTTTACAAATCAATGTAGTTTCAACATTCTGTATCCGGTTTTTTATTACAAAAATAAGTGAGATTCTGATGCATTCATACCCCATTTACCATGTTGATGCCTTTACCGAAAAATCGTTTTCTGGCAATCCCGCCGCTGTTGTTTTGCTGGACAAATGGCCATCAGATGAAATACTGATTTCCATCGCTGCCGAAATTGGTCTTCCAGAGACCGCTTTTCTGGTAAAAAACCATCTACGTTGGTTTACACCCAAAGTCGAAGTAGATTTATGTGGACATGCAACATTGGCAACCGCGTTTGTTCTCATAACACATCATAACCACCAAGATCAGTTACTCATATTCAAAAGCCGCTCTGGTGAACTCCGAGTTTCTCATCAAAATGGTATTTTCACATTGGATTTCCCTGCCGCCGATTGTCATGAAGAAAACGCTCTCATCCCTGTTATCCAAGATGCTCTGGGACAAAATGTTTCCGCCGTGTTCGCCTCATATGATCGTTATATTTGTGTTTTGGATTCCATAGAACAGATCATCAATACCCAACCTAATTTTACTAAGATTGCTGCCCTGTCCTTGCCAGGACTTGCCATTACGGCTCTTGGTGATTCATCTTCTGATTTTGTTTCACGCTATTTTGCACCAGCCAAAGGTGTCAACGAAGATCCTGTCACAGGCTCCAGCCATTGTGTTCTCGCGCCTTTCTGGGGAAAACGGCTTAATAAAACCGAACTTCATGCTCGCCAATTATCCGAACGAGGTGGTGAGCTATTATGTCGAATAGAGGGAGATCGTGTTTACCTGACAGGTAAAGCAAAGCTTTTTTCACATGGTGAAATACTGCTTGAGGATATATAACTTCTTATTTTTGATAAAAAATCGACACGAAACCACAATAGATGAAAGCTATTAACAAGAATGGCAGGGATACCGCCCTATTGGTATTTAAAGGACGAATAAAAGATGGTCAGCAGGATAAATTCTGCTGACCGATAATGGCAACCATCCGCCATTTGTCTTGATTAATCTTGATTACGTATCAGCAAATCCGAGTTAATTTCCGAGATTGATCTCGCTCCTGTCAAAGTCATCGCCACCCTCATCTCTTTATCAATCAGATCCAGCAAATTGGAAACGCCAGCTTCACCTGCCGCCGCCAACGCATAAACAAAAGCACGACCCAACAGAACACTATCAGCGCCCAGAGCAATCATTCTCACCACATCCAATCCTGTTCGAATACCGGAATCAGTAAGAATAGTAATATCATTTTTGACGGCATCCACAATCGCAGGCAAGGCTCGTGCCGTTGACAGAACCCCGTCAAGCTGACGCCCACCATGGTTTGAAACCACAATACCATCTGCCCCAAAACGCACAGCATCTTTAGCATCTTCTGGATCGAGTATGCCTTTGATAATCATTGGCCCTTTCCAAAAATCACGGACCCACTCCAAATCTTTCCATGAAATGGATGGATCAAAATTACTTCCTAACCAACCAATATAATCTTCTAATTTGATCGGTTTGCCGCGATATACAGAAATATTGCCAAGATCATGTGGCTTGCCACACAATCCCACATCCCAGGCCCATTGAAGATGAGTTATTGACTGCAAAATACGACGCATAGCCGCATTTGGGCCACTCATCCCAGAATGCACATCACGATAACGTGCTCCGGGAACCGGCATATCAGCGGTAAATACCAGATTTTTGACTCCTGCAGCCTGCGCTCTTTCTAGTACATTGCGCATAAAACCACGATCTTTCAGTACATAAAGTTGAAACCATATCGGACGATCTATGGCAGGAGCGACTTCTTCAATCGGGCATACTGATACAGTCGACAGAGTAAATGGAATCCCCTTTTTGGCTGCAGCACGGGCAGCTTGTACTTCGCCACGACGTGCATACATTCCTGTTAATCCTACCGGAGCAAGTGCCACTGGCATTGACATTTTTTCTCCGAATAAGCTAGTTTCCAGACTTAATTCGGACATATCCTTTAACACACGCTGACGTAATTCAATATTGGATAAATCTGCGGTATTACGTTTAAGAGTATGTTCTGCGTAGGCTCCGCCATCAATATAGTGGAACAGAAAAGGCGGTAACTTAGCTTGTGCTGCAACCCGATAATCAGTTGGAGCGGAAATAATCATAATATGTACCTTAATATTGAAAAGTTATTATATTGAAAAGTTATTCGCTCATTTTTCAAGATGCCAAAATCAAGGCCATAACAGCCGCAATTCCTCCATAGACACCAACATGGGTAAAATTATCTTCTTCATAAAAGCAAAAAAGGATGGAATACCATTATGTTTGGTCATCATCCAAATCAACAGGACAATCGGAGCAATGCTAAAAAACAAGGGCATAGAATCCTCAATTGATTATTTTTATAAGCTACTAAATGTAGCTGAAAAGTTAATTCTTCATAACAGCGCCATTATAATCACAACTTTCCCTAAGCTCCTACGCTATGATTTTTTACCTATTGGAAATAATATAAATTTTCAATAATTATCTCTCTAAACTTAAAAATAGTTAAGCCAATAAAAATCAAAGAGATAAATAATGTTTTTTGGTTAAAAAAATATATAGATCACATTAATTAGGCATGAATTTTCAATAGACTATATCTAAAAATAACATATGCCGATCATTCACATTTTGGCAGAGAAGAATATTAGAAATAATGACTAATGTTTTTGTAAGAAATCATGATATGTTCAATAAGCCTACGGATTTTCAAGGGAAAATTTTGAGTATAAGGATAAACAGCGTAAACACCTAATACTTTTCCACTACATTCCTTAATGTATATCCACCAGTTTTCCTGCCTGCAAACCCTCGTACTTCAATGGCGCTCAAGGCGGATAATTTAAACTCTATAAGCAATAAATCAATAACATCTTCACGTGCTATAAAAACACTAAATGGCTCACATACTCTGGCATGTGAGCCACAAAAAATCATTCTATTTTTACACATTATAAGAATACACAACTTATTTTTTAATATTTGGCGCTTATTGAATTATTAAATATAATCAGGCTTTCTAACACTAACAATAAAATCATCAAAATAAGCATATTGCTCCACTGGTGGAGCCCAATCCAACGTAGATCCACCGAAAAAAGAACTCCACTTTATCGCATCAATGAAAACATCTTTTTCATTTCTCAATTTAAGGTTATTGGTTCTAAAAAACTATTTATTATCAATATATTGTATATAAATACCATCATGCTTACCGATACTATTCAGTTTTACATATTGTGTCAGGGTATACCAAACTCCTTTCTTTAAAAAAGTTTTTAATTTAACATAATCGCCACATCGTTCCTTCTTTTCAGGATAATAGAGATAACCAAATAACTCTCCTTCTTTTCTCCACATTAAGCGACTGCTGAAACCATCGAAACTATCATTATCAATACAACCTGATGGATGATCACCACCAGACAAACCCGGTAATTTTCCACCTTTGACCCACATAAAATCCTTACTGAACATCACCCTATATTGTAACCATAACGCTTCATGCTCACCATTAATCGGTGCATTAAATGAAGTTCCGGCCTCAGAGCCGACAGTATTGGCGAGATAAGTAAGCTCTAACACTTTGTTTCTATCATCTTGAGGATCAATAACGATATTTAACCTCCCCTGATTAAGGCCAGATGATGAAGTAGGTGAAATACCCCAGTCAGATTTAAAATTTTTTGGAGAATATTTCCCTATCTTGTGCTCAAAATCCACATTAACCAAATCATCATTATTTTCACTAGAAACGAGAGAAGAATAAGTTGGCACCATAATTAACTCCTTATTAAGTTATATTTATATTTCCGCATAAAACTCCATGCAACATAAAATAATTTCAGGAAAATCATTGAAAATATATATTCATATTGTCTCTATTTAAAACAATAGTCAAACCTTATAGCCGATTAACCACATTTAAAATAACTCACTGGTCTTTTATATTTAATATATAAATACTCCCACCCTCCAGATTAAACCAATAGACTGGAGGACTGTAAGATAGCATTTATTTATGTTTATTCTGATAACATATTTTCCAAAATATCATAGACAGGAAACAGGTGAGTAAACCCATCTCTATCAAGAAAATGTCCACCATTATCAACATTAATCACTTCAGCTTGTAAAGAACGAGCCAACTCTCGTGAGGAGAGTGGAGAAACAATTTCATCATTAGAAGAAATGAGTGAAATACGGTGTTCGGTTATCCCACGTAAGAAAGCATAATCTAATAGTTCAATAGTAAAAGAGTTTAATTCTGGTAAAGTAATTTGGGGAGAATCAAATCCAGAGACCAAAATATATCCACCGATATGAAGGTGCTGAGAACGTATCGATTCTAAATGCCGCAATACAGTAATACACCCGAGACTGTGACCAATAAAAATCGTGTCTTTGTCTGCCTCCGGCACGATATCCATCAATATCTTAGCCCATGCTTCAGGTTTAGGGGCTGATGATTCAGGCATTGTAGGCACAATAACTTCTGCACCTTGTTGATTAAGCTTTTCTTTTAACCAAGGAAACCAATTTGATGAAGGTGAAGCAGTATATCCATGAACAATAATTATTTTTTTGCTAGAGAACCAACTATCACTGCTTATTTTTTCTGATATCATTGTCTTTATCCCACTTAATAATTCATCCACTCAACGGAGGCAAAACACCTTATTATTAAGAGATTGTGACTGATATAAGTCAATGACTATATACGTAATCACAGGTTAGTAATTACTTAAATTATACATCCAGAATAATATTCTTTACATTTATACTAAAATCAGCGGGTTGCTCTATAAGAAACATCTGGTCATGGTTTTTCCGTTATAACGTACCATCTATTTTTTATAAATACTTATACTCCGTATTTGAAATCTATATGAGACAACTTCCTTGTTGAGTTTCACCTGTTTTTCCATTCATTAAATTACATTAGCAATATCAATCAGTTAATAATTAACTTTCAAACAGTATCAAAAGCGATAGCCTCAGGCTTATCCTGCTAATTTTCTGGCCTGTTTTTCGAGCCAAGAAATTACTGTACAATTATTAAACAAGTAAAAATGCCCTCCTGTGAAAATCTGTTGCTTTACTAGGTTAGGTAACACAGGGCACCACTCCGCCAACCGAGAAACAGGCACTCTATTATCCTGAGCTCCACCTATCACATGGGCTGGGACATTCAACTTTACCTTCTGTAATCGAGACAAAGAATCCAGTAAAATTAGATCGTTTCTCATTGTTTCGATCACATAATTACGCAATTCAGGGTTAGACAGAACATTTGCTGGCGTTCCCTCACATTGTTCAAGAATATTCAAGACATAGGAGTCAGAATATTCCTTACATGGCTCATTTTTGAAACTTTCGGGATCTATAAAACCGCGGGCAGAGATAATGAGCGCTAACTGCTTTTCTGGTAATTTACTCTCAAGTCTACGAGCAACCTGATAAGCAAGTTCAGCTCCCAAACTGTGTCCAAACAGTAATAAAGGTTTATCCTCTCCTAATCTTAAACGCTTTATTGAAGTCAGGATATCGGACATGACAGTTTCAACATTCAACTGAAAAGGCTCTGAAACTCGCATTCCCCTGCCAGCCAGCTCCAGACAATAAACCTCAATAAATTCCGATAACTTGTAAGCCAACTCGATGTAAGAAAAACAAGAGCCTCCGGCGTGATGTAGAAATAACAACTGTACTTTAGCTTCTGGCCTTTTAATCGCAGAAAATAAAACTGAATCAGACAAGTTTATGTTCCTTTAGCAGTATAAATGGGAAAGATCTCGTGTGAATAGAAGTTGAATTATGTTGAACTGTAAGCATCGTAACTCCCTGATAATTTTCATTTCTCGAAAAAAATAAAAGGTATTCCATTAATCTTCCAAGCGATTTCTTTATGCTTACACTGTAACTTTGAATCGATTAAATATTAATAACTCTGAAAGACACTCATTACACATAGAATAATAATTATTCACTTATTTTTCTATAACAGAAAAAATTGATTAGATTATAATTATTAATTAACTAGAAATGTCAAACCTGATAGCGTCACGTACAGGACGATCGAAAATCAGTAAATCTTGCTAAAATAAGTCATGAAAGATATAGAGCCCCCATCTGGCAGGCTCTATATTTTAACTTATTCCTTTAACTTATCGCGTACAGCCATCAGTGCAAATCCTAATAAGTTCAGACCATCCCATGTCAAAGGATTATTGATATTAATGGCGTTTTCTGCTAATCCGATCCCCCAAATGCGGTCAACAGGGCTAGCCTCAACTAATATTTTATCCCCTGTATTCAATAAAAACTCTGCCAATGACTTGTTTTGAGAAAATTTTGCCAAGTTCCCTTCAATCACTATTTTTAACCGATATTCATCCCAAATCGATTGGTTAAACCCACGTATTTCACGTCCATATGCTTTTGCTGCCCCTGGCGTTTTAGCATGGATAATTTTTTTCAGCACTTCGGGATCATTAAACAAACGGGCTTTCCCTGCCATCATATAATGTTCCGTACTGGCATATTTTACATCATCAATAGTAAATTGAGCCGGATACCACTGGCTTAAACAAGATTTGGTTATGTGGTTAGAATGATTGGTTTTATGCCCCCAGAAAAAAAGATATTTCAGCTTCTTTCCTGATTGGTATAAATCACATAAAGTTCTAATATCCATATTAACTCTCTATAACACGCTAATTTATCTTTAATACATAAACGCTTCCTATCATACAAAAATTTTTATGTTTGTCGATGTATATTATGTCAGTTTCATTGATATAGAATAGGAATAACAAAAATAAATTAAAACAAAAGTAACTAATGTAAAAGATAGTAAGTGAAAATAATCACATATTTTTAGATAAATCTTCATATTATTCTGAAATCATTTACTATTTGATTTACGACCAATAACAAATACAGCAGCCAACCCCACCAAATCAATTGTAATTAAAGTACCAGCAAACAACATTTCTCCTCTAAAAGCAAAGACAGTCGCTACGATTAAGATAAATATAGCAATGAAAAACCCCATCCATTGCCCTCTTCTATCTCTATTTATCATTCCATCCAGCGCCTTACTCTGCTTTTCATGTTGAAAAACCTGTTCTTTTTCTCTCAGAGAAAACACTCTTTCAGCATAACCCGGTAAAATTGACTCATAACTCTTTAATACTTCAGGGGATGGAAATGAATCAAGGCAATAAGAAATTTCTTTATTTTCGAGTAAATATTTATTTGATGAATCAACATCTAAAGCATCGCAGTAATCATTTGTCGGCATAATATCGAGAATGCTCCCTATCGCTCTGAAGTAATGACTAATGTTAGAGTTCACATCTTCTCCCCAATAATATACACAAAAAACACTTTAATAAAATCAGTGAAATAATTAAGTTCAATCTATAATAGAGATGAATTAATCATACCTTTGATATTTTCGCTGTTCACAATACACCTTATTTTTGACTAGGAAATGGTCGACATTCTTCAGCTTTGTAGGTTCCATCTTCCTGACGAATCAAAAATATTTTACGCCCCGCACGCAATGCCTTACTGATTGCAGTTTGATGAACTCCCACCAAACGCGCTGTGTTAGCTTGACCATTCAACTTTACATATTCTGACAATGGGATTTTTTCCATGTGTTTCCTCCTTCGCTCTAAAATAATATCTAAAGTAATAAATATTTCAATACTTTTAGTATTTATCATTTTAATAGCGTTGGTATTAAAATGAGTGCATGAAAAAGAAACTTACAGCAGAACAACTTGCAGATGCAGCACGCTTAAAAGAACTATTTGAGTCCAAGAAAAAGCAGCTCGGCATCTCTCAGGAAACGCTTGCAGAAGAAATTGACAAGACACAAAGTGCAATTTCACACTATCTCAATGGGATTAACGCCCTTAACTTGGAGATGGCAACCTATTTTGCCCAAAAATTGAAAATTCGGATTGCAGATTTCAGCCCATCTCTGGATAAACAAGCAAGGAAACTCGTCACTGTTCTCTATGGTGATAATGCTGCATTTGCTAGTCAAATACCCTATCGCAAACAGTACCCGCTACTCGACTGGATAAATGCAGGTAATTGGTGTGAAGATCTCACGCCAAAATACCAGACAAACCGCATTGCAAAGGTATATGAAACCTCTGTTGAATGCTCACAACGTGCTTTTTGGCTGGAAGTAAAAGGTGATTCAATGGTATCACCGAATGGACTAAGCATACCGCAGGGTATGATCATTTTAGTTGATCCAGAAGTTAAACCAGTCCCCAACAACTTAGTAGTAGCAAAACTCGATGGAGAGAAAGAACTGACTTTCAAGCAACTGATTACAGAAGGATATGATACGTTTTTAAAACCATTAAATCCTCAATACAACATGATTTCCCTCAGTAATCACGTGAATATTGTCGGGGTAGTTGTGGAAGCTAAGGTTAGGAGATTGCCTTAAGTTAGGCCATAAAATGACTTAACTATCTATAATTTTATCATTAGAATTGCCATTTCTTAGCTGTTTTCATTGCCCCAGTTACTATAGTAAACTATATTTCTGGGGACTTATTTATCTACCACCACTATACTGCTTGAAATCTATGGTCAAGATCATAAAAATATTTGGTGATATCACATAATATTATATGAATATAATTATATAATAACGTAATAAAAAGGAGTTTCACCTATCTGCTTTAATTGAATATGTTTACTTCTACTTTTTGTTTGATAAACATCATCATCTAAATATTGCTCTACAAGGTTATCTAATTTAGTAGAGTTTATCCCTTTAGTAACACCAACAGCCCAAATACTTCTTAGTTTAACCTCAGATTTTCTAATTTTGCTTATCTTATCCAAATCAGAAACCATATTTCTGACACATGCAGTTGGATTCGTATTTTGTTTAAATTCAACGGCCATATATGTATCCAAAGCCCATCCCTTTTTTCTTAAAATGAAATCAGGTTTTAGGTGATTTTGATCCTTTATTTTTCTATTATCACATTTAAATGCATATTCCCTCCACCACTCATGCTCTGTTTGAGAAAGCATATAAGAAAACTCAACTTGAAGCCATACTTCCCAACCTGTGATATTCCCTTGTTCAAGGAGGTGAAACTTATTACAAATCTCATCATCAGAAAAAAATCATCAAGCAATGAACTCAAATGTTTAAAATCCCGATCTATCATAATAAACTCCCTTATTTCAACCCAATATTTATAATTTTTCTTTATCATTACTGATGATAGATAAAATATAATACACAAAAAAGACACCAATCCATTTTGACAAAACAAAAACAACACTTAAATTAAATTTTCATCATCAAATAAAAACTTATAAATAATTTATTATTATAAATTCAATTTGAACGCAATTTAACCATAATGAAGACATATAAATTTACACATATCAATATCTTCTTCTTGCGTGTAATCATCCACAAATGAATTTCAATCAATACATTCTTGTTCGTACTTCCTCACTCAAACGGATATAATTTCTTCAGTTGCCTGTATGATATCTTCTTGCGAAGCATCTTCATGATAACAACACGCATCACCACAATGTACTTATTACAAGCGGTACCACAGCGGATTGCTCACAAGCTGAGGTCTTGATTGAAGGAATAGATGCAAAACATTTATTAGCGGATCGGGGCTATGACAGTAATACCGTTGTTGAACAAGCAGAAAAACAAGGCATGGAAGCGCAAATTCCCAGCCGCAAAAATCGCAAAGTGAAACGAGAATATGATCGGGAACTCTATCGACTCAGGCATTTAGTTGAAAATGCTTTTCTTCATCTTAAACGCTGGTGTGGTATAGCGACCCATTATGCCAAAAATAGTGCATCATTTCTTGCTGCTGTTCAGATCCACTGTCTCGCTCTTTGGCTAATAATTTTATGACAATATTATTTAGCGACAACAAATAAAATATAAGAGATGTTTTAAAAAATAAGTACAACTAAACAGACATTAATATTACCGTTTCTAGATATTCTCGGCTTTAGTCCGTATGACCCTCAAAAAATTAAAGCCGAATATGGAGCAGATTTTCCCGGGGTAAAAGCGAATGAGCGGGTTGATTATGCTTTGTTCTGCCAAAGTGTGCCTGTCATGTTTATTGAGGCAAAAGGGTACAACGAAAAACTAGATAACCACTGTCCTCAGTTATCCAGATATTTTAACTCCACTCCAGAAGTGACTATTTCGGCAATTACAAATGGATTAGAGTGGCGTTTCTTTACCGATTTAAAACAAAAAAATGTAATGGATCCTACCCCATTCTTACGTATTAAAATGGATGAAGTTAGCGATGCCGATGTAAGTCAACTCTATCGATTTAGACACGATAAATTCAAGCCGGAAGCACTAATAACGCTGGCAGAAGAAAGTGTTTACCTATCTGCTTTTACTAAAACCATCAGTATTAGCTTGAGGGGCGTTGATAGTGAGTTTGTAAGATACGTTACCAGTAGATCTAATATCGAACGCCAATTAAACCAGCGTTTTATTGAATCAATCACCCCGTTGGTAAAACAAGCAGTTGAGAAATCTGTTAGTGCAATGGTAGTTTCCGGTCTTTCAAATAAACATGTTCCAATTGATGGGATTCAAGACGAAATAGAGCATCAAGATAATCCGAAAGAACCAGATGAGATAGAAGATCCAGACAACCCCAATATTGTTACTACCAAAAACGAATTAACTCTGTATGAAAAAGCAAAATCAATTGTCGGGGATACCGTCGACTTGCAATATAAATATACACAATCTTATTTTAGTGTTCTTTATCAATGAAAATCAAACAGATGGATAATAAGATATTTTGACAAGAAAAATAAACCTTATATCCAAATACCTATTGAGCTAACTGATATATTAGCCAACGAAGTTAATAGGGCTGGATTATCCGCTAATAACTCAAGAATCTTTATAGATGTTCCAGAAAATATATTGAGGATAACAGGTATTATCCTTGATGCATTTGAGTTCGTTAAAAACGACAATAACTTTAGAAAGAAATCGCAATAATTATACCAGCAACTACTCGATGGCTTTTCTGTTCTAGTATCTTTCGCTATTCCGTCTAAAATGCCTAATTGGTCACATATTTAACAATTTGTAAAAATAAATAAACTTTAAAAACAAGCAAATGTGGATTTTTATAAGCATTTATTTATCGAATTAAACAAGTAATATTTTTTTTATAAAGTATTTCTTACATTACTTAATCATCTCTCTCTGTCAGGATAGTTAGCATACTCATTACCCGCCGGAGCGGATTGAATATGATGAATCTGTATATTTGGTTCTATCGTGAATTTCACCTAATTTAATGATTTTGTCAACGGTCTGAAAGACTCATAAAGCTATATCTAGTAAAAAGCATAGCTGGTGACGATTCTATATTCTTTGCTACTGATCATTCAACCCATGGAAATGAATAGTTGAATTTAGAGCTTATATAGATCTCGCCAAGATTATTACCTCAAGCGAAAAAATTTATTTTTGCTCACAAAGAATAACACCTCTTTCCGATGATGAAATCCGACAATTTATTTTAAAATACTTAGCACAGATAATTTTTACCATTTAGTTTATCATATTGATAATACCACATATTATAATCGCAAAAATATCATACCTCTGCTATTTTTTAAGGTTAGTTAATTGCATATTCTTCTATTTGGGTCTACTTTAATTTATGTGTACTAAAAATCGCACTTGTTTAGTACACCCTCATTTTCTTCTTATTTTTATTTCGCTCTTTTCCTCCCTGAACTCAGGGAGGAATTTTTATTATAAAAAAATCTATAAAATAGGATTTCTCCTATCGTCCGTAATCATGCCAAAGCCAGTGACAACCATATTTCTCAATATTATCTTTCTGGTATACCCATATCATAAATTAAGTATTTATAATTAACTAATTTTGTTATAAATATTTCTGTGCATTTCTGTAAGAAACAAATTAAATTTCTCAAACTTATTAACATATCAACAAAAATTAAATTCCCTTATTTTACAGTCAAGTATGGAAAAATAGGAAATTCATCATGAACATTAAAAAGTCATTACTTTTGGTGGGATTGACGGCTTTTAGTGCGATCCCACTTTCTAGTATTGCCAAACCAACTTCGCATCATGGATATATTGATACACCACCAAGCAGAGCACTTTTATGTCAAAAAGACATCAATAAAAACTGTGGGCCTATCATGTATGAACCACAGTCAGTTGAAGGCCCCAAAGGCTTCCCTCAAGGAGGGCCACCAGATGGACAAATCGCCAGTGGTGGTGTTGGTCAATTTAAACAGCTCAATGAACAAAGTGCAGACCGCTGGCATCATGTTATTATTAATAAAGGAAGCAACGCCTTTAAATGGACAATAACAGCCCGCCATAGTACCACTTCGTGGCAATTTTTTATTACTAAACCCGACTGGGATCCAAATAAACCCCTAACACGTGCTCAATTTGATTTAAAACCCTTCTGCGAGCGTTTTGATCATGGAAAAAGTCCAGCCCAAAACGTTACGTTAAACTGTGATGTTCCTGACCGCTCAGGGTATAATGTTATTCTCGGTGTATGGACAATTTCTGATACAGATAATGCCTTCTATCAAGTTATTGATGCTGACATTAAATAATATTTTTTAATGAGGATAAAATTTTATTTATAAGTATTATGTAAAGATAAAAAGTGCTGACTATTTATCAGCACTTTTCTCTAAAAAAATTATTTTCAGATAAGGTATATTCCTCTATCCAACTCTACACATAGAAAAAATATGAAACAATCAACTATTCTTAGAATTGCCAGACCAACAGATAACCTTACTAAAATTGCAGAAATGTATTGTCGTGGTTTGAATTTCACCATACTAGGAGAATTCAAAGATCACGATAGTTTTGATGGTATTATGTTAGGGCATCCCAACCACTCCTGGCACCTTGAATTCACTCATCATCACAATACACTTGTTGGTAAAGCTCCAACTGAAGATAATTTATTAGTATTTTATATAGAAGATGAACTTGAATGGCAGGAACAGATAAAATCAATGCTAGATGCCGGATTTATTCCGGCTCCTTCTTATAATCCTTATTGGGATAAGAGTGGAAAAACTTTCGAAGATATTGATGGTTATCGCGTTGTATTGCAACATGGAGCATTAGAAATTTAGTTATTTATTTTATGATTGTTGGGCCACTCAAAAAATTATTCTTTATCATATTGAGCATTTATTCAATTAATTTATTAGTAACAGCTTGGTCGTGTATAGCGCCATCAAATCCAAGCTTTATATCCATCATCTTTCAAGTTGCGGTGTTGCTGGTTGCATTGCAACTTGAAATATAATGAATATTTTATGATAAAAATGTTTGTTGCTCAGATTCTCTTCGCATACGTAAATCCGCTAACCCATATCCATCGACGCGATCCCATTTCAAAAACTCCCCTGCCGCACCTTGGTAATCACCTACATTCAATTTTTTCAACAATGTTGAATGAGTAAAATTACCAATTCCCAAATTGAAAATAAACGAACACAAGGCATCAAATTGCCCTTGTGTTAGAGGTACTTTAACCAGCCGTTGAATAGCTCCATAAATAGGAACAAGATCTTGATACAGAAACGCGTCAGCTTGCTGCATAGTAATCACTTGTCCAGACTTTACTCCCCTTATATGACCATATCCGATTGTCCATGGCTCCGCTCCAGTAACAGAATCTGAATATGCTCTCAATCTCAATCCTTCGTAATTTTTGAGCTTATTAATACCACTTTCACTGATTTCCATTCATTTCCTCCACAATTAGATCGAGTATCAGGGTGGATTTTTGTCTAAAAAACAATCCACACATCAAGTATAGATGAAGAGAAAATCAGCGGAGTTGCAATTTTAATGGGATCATAGAAAAATAAAAAGCAAATAAATCATTAAATTTCAGCAACTTGATTAACTTTGCAAATTTTTTTTAATTTTTAAATAAATATTTTAATAAATACCTTGACTCTTTTTGTTTTGAGCATAAAATCCTCCTCAGAATTTAGGTTTTCGTGAAGTAAATCACAATTTATAACCCTTTAAAGGAAATCATCATGAAATCTGTAAAATCTTTCCTCTCAAATGTACACAACGTTGTTATCCGGTTATCAGCAACTCGCTTTATGTAAGCTCTGTCACAGTACAGAGATAAGCCAGTTCAAAAAAGAACTGGTTTTTTTATTGTTGATACAGCTCTGAGTTAAATGCTTCCTTCCCATTTCGTTATTTACGCACTACTCATTGAACTACCGTCTGAAAAATCTTTATAAGATAGCTTATTTATATAAATAACACGAATAAATATTACATCAATAATAAAAAGCCCAAATCTTATCACTAAAAATTCAGGCAAAAATGAGCATCTAAAAACTTCTCATTAAAATTCAAACAAATATTAGAATGAGGTTTATAAATAAAGAAAAATAACAAGTATAAGTGAGGATAACTTAGAAGCGATAACCAACACCTAATACCCAAGTACCAAGCTTGGCGTATTTTAAGTTAGTATATGAATATGAAGCATCAACAGCCCAATTTGAAGCAGGATTAAATTGTAAGCCTGCGCCATAAGATAATGATGTTTTCGTCTCGAAATTATTAACTTCTGCATCAGAAATACCCACTTTACTATGGGTCGCACCAATCAATCCATATGCACTAATATAATCATTAAAGCGATATGTTGGGCCAGCCATCAGAGAAGTATTTTTCCATTCGAATTTTGAAGATGAACCATAGTAGTCATACTTATGTACATTTTGAGTATAAGTTAATGAGCTGATAACACCAAAATGCTCATTGAACTCATAGCGATATTTTAAGTTTAACCCATGCTGATTTGTACTCATCTTCTTATCATTATGATAGATTTCAATATTATTTTTTAACGATCCATTGCTCTGAGCATAACCCAAAGAAATAGTATTTTTATTACTATGGCTGGCGTTGGCATTAAAAGCAAGTATAGATAATCCCGCAGTAATAGCAGCTGTCAATAGTATTTTTTTCATAAGTAAAAATTCTCTTTCATTTATACGATGTATTCGCCCTATCAGACTAAACTACCACCGACTAAAGTCGGTGGGTTAGCGCAGCTAGGACTGACGACTGAAAGTCGTCAAACCGTCCTGTCTAAACGCGCATACGTCAAAGTATTTAAGTTCAAGGTTACCGTCTAAAGACGGTGGTTTTAATCTTTCATTTGGAAAAATAAAGCTTGCGGAATATACAAGCCCTATATTCATAATTCAACTTTTGATAATAAAAATCTAACTATATCCACAAAACTTACATTTGTTATAAATTTAATTAAAATTCAATTTGTTACAAAAAATTCAGTTTTACCAAAAGTTAATAAATTATCTGCATATCCATACAAAACAAGAGACTTAATTTTAAAAAAATATATATTTATCAAATTATTATACAAAAATAGAATCAATTTTAAATTTTAGGATATATCTTAATAATCAATTACATTTAATTAGATTACATTTAGACTTTAAATAAATCATCTATATACATAGATAACAATTCATAACAAATTAAAATAAATTGAGTAAGTATTTATATAAATAACATCTTAATAAAACGATCATCTGAATAATAATATGTATATTCAGGTTACTCTTAACTCTTCATAAGAAACCATGATATGCTTTTTGAATGCAGGCCTTTCAGTTAACCGATTGTAATAACCGATAAGGGCAGGATGCATCGGACGATTAATTCTTATATCGAAATACCGATAAAGTGTATGGCCAAACTGTATATCTGCAAGGGAAAAATGGTCACCAGCAATAAATTTTTGTTTTTCAAGTTGCATCTCAGCAATATTTAACATGCTGCCCAATTTATCAATTGCCTTAGCTATTTCTTCCTGATTTTGATGCTGTGGTGCAGTGCGAACTACCTGCCAGAAAATGGGAGCAGTAAAATTAAGGGCTATATTAATTTTCGACCATTCAGCCCACTTATCTACATGGGTACGAGTTTCCAGATCTTCTGACCAAAAAGGCGGTTTTGCATATCGGTTAGCAAGATAGCGCAGAATAGCTCCAGTTTCCCAAATTGGTGTACTATTACCATCGTTATTATTATCATCTTTGATAACCGGGACAGTTCCATTCGGATTCATGGCCAGAAATTCTGCAGTGTTATTACCGCCATATTTATGTCCAATATCATAGCGAGTAAAAGAAAGTCCTAATTCACCAATGCACCACATCAATGCCTGAACATTAGATGAGGTTTTTCGTCCCCAAACCGTTATCATTGAATAATTCTCCAATAGTATTAATGATATAAGATAGTGACAAATAAAACTATTTCTCTATCCTTCTTCTTTCAAGCTGCAGCTCAATTAGTGAACTGCATTTTGAAATTTATAAAATATATTTCATCAGAATTTATGATTTATTATCAAAATATTTTTCAACCAAGGAATATAAAATGGCAATGGTTTCTATATCTATTACACCATCATAATGTGACGGTCGAAAGTGCATTTGAAACGCTTTGATTAGAGATTGAAAATTTTCTTCTTCGTCTGTTCCGGTAATATCATAACCATAACGTTTGAATTTTTCTAAAACCTCAACAACATCAGGTAAACCATGCTCAAATTGCTCAATATATTTTTGTTTCGTTTCTTCGTCATACCATGCTCCGACTCCCGCATCATATAACTCTTTCCACGGGAAAGATGGGCCCGGATCAGTTTTTCTTTGCCATGAAATATCTGAATGTCCGACAACATGAGTCGGTTTAATATCTGGATAACGTTGTAAGATATTTATAGCCAGCTCTTTAATCGCCACGATTTGATCGGGGTGATAAGGCGGGAAAGTGAAAACACCAGAATTATTGCTGGCTTCATTCACAATCTCAATACCAATGGATGTATCATTCAACCCTTCTCGTCCTGCCCAAGAACTTATTCCAGCATGCCAAGCCCTTTCAAGTTCATCGACCAAATTGAATATATGGATTTTATCAAATCCAGCCGCCCGATAAGTCGGATCATCTGGATTTGGTATTAGGTAATGGGCGCTGACTAACTTCCCTGTCAATGCCTGGACAGATTTTTCAAAGTTCAAGGCTGTATAGTGCATAACTAAAAAGCGGGAACGCCTGTTAAAACTTTTAGTTGAACGATATGAATTACAATCAATTTTATACATCATTGTTCTCCTTGATTATTGCAGTTCTTCATTAAGGTTCTCCTTCATTGTTTTGCTGGTCATGTATTAGATAGTTGTATTACTCATTAAAAATAATGCTCACGCTCAATGAAAGTCCCTATCACTTTATCGTGCATTTCCTCAGATTTGAAATAACCTGTTGTTTTTCGATTCAGCCTTTTAACTCGGGTACGATGACTCAAATTGTTTCTTTCTATGCGTTGGGTAAACGTCTTTCCAACAAGATGTTCTTTTTCAGGAAGACAGCCATAAACAGAATAATTATCCGTACAGTAAAACCGGATATTAAAAGGCGCTAAGAGTACGAGAAGTTTATTGAGCGTTTTTTTGCTGCGGTCACCAAAAATATGGGCGACTATCCGTTTTAGACAGGGCTCCCAAGCATACCAGAGCCAGCGCTGATCACAAAAGCCTCCAAGGCTAACGCATGAACGTTTTTTACACTGAATAAATAATCTTTGTTAGCAATAATGTCTTTATTTTGTACAAAAATAAATATATCTGTCTATGTTAAAAACTCACTTTCAATCACTTAGCTCATTTTACTAGCATTCATGCGTTAGCCCTGCAAAAGCCCCCTGTTCATCCATTTCACAAAGGAGCTGAATGTCACTTCCATCAAGGGGAAGCGTTGTCACGTTTCGGGAGGTGAGTTTTTAAGGGTTTTCATGGCTGTTACTGTCGAGACTTTCAGCACACAGGCAGTATCGCGAATACCTGAGTTATTCATCGCCATATCGACAATTTGCTCTTTAACTCCGGGTTTGCAGGCTCGGTAGGTGTATTCCAACTGTGGAATACCTTACAGCAGGCATAGCAGCGATAACGGGGATGGCCTCCGTTTCTTTTACCATGCCCTTTAACCTCTTTTGATTTGTGACAATAACGACAGTAAACGTCAACTTTAGCCATGTTTATGCTTCATAACGAAAAATAGGGCGTCAATCACAACAATTAATCATTTAATACACGACTCAAAATTGCAACTTGAAAATGAAGGATATATCTTGCTTACCAATAAGACAGCGTTAACTTAAGGTAAATTATGGTTCAATTTCAATATCTGTCAGTGGATAACAGCTACAAGGTAAAATTTCCCCTTCATTGACAAATGCTAATGGCTTACAAGGATATCCTACTTTCCCTTTCACCAAACGGACACGACAAGAACCGCAATACCCTTGTCGACATTGGTATTCGAGCTGAACTTTACCGTGTTCCAGCGCTTCCAACAAATTACCGTGGAAGCCTGAAGAATAATGGATATATAAACCCTGCCGTGACGGCAGGGTGACTTTGTAATCAGCCATATCAGAGTTCGAAACCGCTGAGATCCTCAGTATTGACTTCCGAATCAATCTGACCAACCAAGTAAGAGCTGACTTCGACTTCCTGTGGAGCCACTTGAACATTATCAGAAACTAGCCACGCATTAATCCATGGGATCGGATTGGAGCGAGTTTCAAACGGTAGCTTCAAGCCAACTGCCTGCATACGAATATTGGTGATATATTCGACATACTGGCACAGAATATCTTTGTTCAGGCCGATCATGGAACCATCTTTAAACAAATAATCAGCCCACTCTTTTTCCTGTTCTGCTGCCTGTACGAACAGGTCATAGCACTTTTGTTCACACTCTTTGGCTATTTCCGCCATTTCAGGATCATCCTGACCAGAGCGTAACAGGTTTAACATGTGCTGCGTTCCCGTTAAATGCAATGCTTCATCACGGGCAATCAGTTTGATGATTTTGGCGTTACCTTCCATTAATTCACGTTCAGCAAAAGCAAATGAGCATGCAAAACTGACATAGAAGCGGATAGCCTCTAAAGCGTTAACGCTCATCAAACACAAGTAAAGTTGCTTTTTCAATTCACGCAAACTAACGGTAATAATTTTGCCCGCAACATCAAATGTTCCTTCACCCAACTGATGATAATAGTTGGTCATTTCGATCAGATCATCGTAATACGCGGAAATGTCTTTTGCGCGTTTTAGAATCTGTTCGTTTTCCACAATATCATCAAATACGATAGAAGGATCGTTAACGATATTACGGATAATGTGCGTGTAAGAACGCGAGTGAATCGTTTCTGAAAACGACCACGTTTCAACCCATGTTTCCAATTCAGGAATGGAAATCAATGGCAGAAAAGCCACATTCGGGCTACGACCCTGAATAGAATCCAACAGCGTCTGGTATTTCAGATTGCTGATGAAAATGTGCTTTTCATGATCCGGCAGCGCGTTATAGTCAATGCGATCTCGAGAAACATCCACTTCTTCTGGCCGCCAGAAGAAGGAGAGTTGTTTTTCGATCAACTTCTCAAAAATAGGATATTTTTGCTGATCAAAACGCGCCACGTTAACAGACTGACCGAAAAACATCGGTTCTTGTAGCTGATCATTTTTTACTTGCGAAAAAGTAGTATAGGACATAGCTTCCTCAAATTAAATCTTACACGCGCCGCCTTCACAATCGGAATCCGCTGACTCAACAACTTCTTCCAGATCACCCTGAACATCTTCTGCTCCATCACGGGTATTGTGGTAATACAATGTCTTCACACCGTATTTGTAAGCGAGCAGTAAATCTTTCAGCAATTGGTTCATCGGAACCTTGCCATTAGGGAAACGTGCCGGATCATAGTTAGTATTGGCAGAAATCGACTGATCGATGAATTTTTGCATGATCCCTACTAACTGTAGGTAACCATCGTTGTTCGGCATTTGCCACAGCAACTCGTAAGCCCCTTTCAGTAGGTCATAATCTGGTACGACTTGACGCAGAATACCGTCTTTGGATGCTTTTACACTGATATAACCACGTGGTGGTTCAATGCCGTTGGTCGCATTAGAGATCTGCGAAGAGGTCTCTGACGGCATCAAGGCAGACAATGTTGAGTTACGCAGGCCGTATTGTTGAATGTCACGACGCAGAGCTTCCCAATCCATGTGTAAAGGCTCGTTGGTCAGGGTATCCAGTGTCTTTTTGTAAGTATCAATCGGCAAAATACCTTGTGCGTAAGTAGTTTCACCAAACCACGGACAAGCACCCTTCTCTTTCGCCAGTTCATTTGAGGCTTTCAGCAAATAGTACTGAATAGTTTCAAATGTTTTATGAGTCAGGTTATTCGCACTGCCATCAGAATAACGTACGCCATGTTTTGCCAGATAATAAGCGAAGTTAATTACACCAATACCCAGAGTCCGGCGTCCCATCGAACCTTGTTGTGCGGCGACAATTGGATAATCTTGGTAATCCAGCAAGGAATCCAGAGCACGGACAGCTAACTCCGACAATTCTTCCAACTCAGTCAGATTTTTGATGGCACCCAGATTGAAGGCAGACAACGTACACAGTGCAATTTCGCCCTTCTGATCGTTTATATCGCTCAACGGCTTAGTTGGCAATGCAATCTCCAGACATAAATTCGATTGACGAACAGGCGCAATAGCTGGGTCAAACGGACTGTGAGTATTGCAGTGGTCAACGTTCTGAATGTAAATACGGCCCGTTGAAGCACGTTCTTGCATCATCAATGAGAACAGTTCAACCGCTTTAATTCGCTCTTTACGGATATTGCTGTCATTTTCATACTGAGTATACAGACGCTCAAACTCCTCCTGATCCGCAAAGAAGGCATCGTACAATCCCGGAACATCAGACGGGCTGAACAGAGAAATATCTGCCCCTTTAATCAGGCGCTCATACATCAGTTTATTAATTTGTACACCGTAGTCCATGTGACGAACGCGGTTGCCTTCAACACCACGGTTGTTTTTCAGTACCAACAGGCTTTCTACTTCCAGATGCCAAAGCGGATAGAACAATGTTGCTGCACCACCACGAACGCCACCTTGAGAACAAGATTTCACCGCAGTCTGGAAATGTTTGTAGAATGGGATACAACCGGTATGGAAAGCTTCACCACCACGGATTGGGCTGCCCAATGCACGGATGCGACCCGCGTTTACACCAATGCCAGCACGTTGGGAAACATATTTAACAATTGCGCTGGATGTCGCATTGATTGAATCCAGACTATCACCACACTCAATCAGAACACAGGAACTGAATTGACGAGTTGGTGTACGAACCCCCGCCATGATTGGCGTTGGCAGTGAAATTTTAAAGGTGGAAACCGCATCGTAGAAACGACGGATATAGCCCAAGCGCGTTTCTTTTGGATAAGTGGAAAACAAGCACGCAGCAACCAAAATGTAAAGGAATTGAGCACTTTCGTAAATCTCACCAGTTACACGATTTTGTACTAAATATTTCCCTTCCAGCTGCTTGACCGCTGCATAAGAGAAATTCATATCACGCAAATGATCAATAAAACTATCCATTTGCTCAAATTCTTCTTGGGAATAGTCTTCCAGCAAATGTTTGTCGTATTTACCCAAATTAACCATGTTTACGACATGATCATACAGCGCAGGTGGCTCAAACTGACCATAGGCTTTTTTACGCAGGTGGAAGATCGCCAGACGTGCCGCCAGATACTGATAATCAGGAGCATCACCGGAGATCAGGTCAGCTGAAGCTTTGATCATGGTTTCATGGATATCAGATGTTTTGATACCATCGTAAAATTGAATCTGGGAACGCAGTTCTACTTGTGATACTGAGACATTTTTCAGACCTTCGGCAGCCCAGGCAACAACCCGGTGAATTTTATCAAGATCAATTTGTTCTTTATGTCCATCACGTTTGGTAACTAGCAGACTCTGGTTCATGGGGAAATACACCTTCTCTCTTTTCGTATCTTGCCTATATCGCTTTCCTTGACCTCTTGACAGCACGATGCACCCAGAATGGCAGAGAGCCAGTCAGGGGGTTAGCTACAATCCACTACTATTTCGCTACTGTTTTCGCTATTACTGTTGCTACTATCAGTTTAAGTTGCTACTACAAGGTGACAAGAAACACAATATATAGGGGGTGATTAAAACGGTAATAACAAGATAATGTTAAATTCGGGTTTTATCAAGTGTACAAGATCGAGAAGTTTTGTGGATAACTTGAGGATTAATTTTGGCAAAAAGCCGATAACCTGCGTAGTTACTTGATGTTACTTTCATAAGGCTATCGGCATAACGGGGAAAATAAAATCTTAAAAAAAATATCTAATTGCCGCTTTATTAATCCCTTAGCTATCTTAGTCAGGCAGATTGAGTGTGCAGCATATAATTCACGTCTACATTGTGCCCAAGTCGAAATTTGTCTGTTAACGGGTTGTAATGTAATCCAATGATATGTTGCTCTTTCAGACTTGTCTTATCAATCCAACTAATCAGTTCAGAAGGACGAATGAATTTTTTCGCATCATGTGTGCCTTTTGGCACCATATTCAATATATATTCAGCGCCAACAACAGCCATCAGCCAAGCTTTCCGGTTTCGATTAATCGTTGAAAAGAATACGTGACCACCGGGTTTTATTAATTTGGCACAAGCACGAACCACGGACTCGGGATCTGGCACATGTTCAAGCATTTCCAGGCAGGTCACGACGTCATAAGCATTCTGGTGCTGCTCAGCATGGCTTTCTACCGTCTCCTGAACATAAGAAACGGAAACGCCGGATTCCAACGCATGCAAACGGGCAACTTGCAGGGGTTCAAAACCCATATCCAGCCCTGTCACTTCCGCACCTTCGCGTGCCATGCTTTCTGACAGAATGCCGCCGCCACATCCAACATCCAGCACTTTCTTACCAAAAAGGCCGTCAGCATGTTGCAAAATGTAGTTCAAACGCAGTGGGTTGATGCGGTGCAACGGCTTGAATTCACCTTCCAGATCCCACCAACGAGAAGCAACGGCTTCAAATTTTTCGATTTCCTGCTGATCCACATTAGCATGGGACTGAGTGTGTGAATCGGGAGTTTTGACGTTCATCAGCAATATCGCTCCTAGGAACTGCTTCACAGAAAACTGGTGCACAGAAAACTGATTCACAGAAAATGTAACAGTATTATGGGGATGTGTGATAGAAAACTATTATACATGCCTTAATCTTGAAATACCCGCATCAGGTTTTTATAAAACTGTCAATTTGTGGTATAATTCTAAGCCTTTGAATTCGGAGTATGAGGGACAGTGGCTCCATGAGCGACATTGCCAGAGAAATCACACCGGTCAATATCGAAGAAGAGCTGAAAAGCTCGTATCTGGATTATGCGATGTCCGTTATTGTTGGACGCGCACTGCCAGATGTTCGGGACGGACTGAAGCCAGTACACCGCCGCGTACTTTTCGCTATGAATGTATTAGGAAATGATTGGAATAAACCTTATAAGAAATCTGCCCGCGTTGTTGGGGATGTTATCGGTAAATACCATCCACATGGTGACAGCGCTGTTTATGACACGATTGTTCGTCTGGCACAACCATTCTCCATGCGCTACATGCTGGTTGACGGTCAGGGGAACTTTGGGTCAGTAGATGGCGATTCTGCGGCAGCGATGCGTTACACCGAAGTGCGCATGGCAAAAATTGCCCATGAATTGCTGGCGGACTTAGAAAAAGAAACTGTCGACTTCGTGCCCAACTATGATGGCACAGAGCAAATCCCCGAGGTAATGCCAACCCGTATTCCCAATTTGCTGGTGAATGGCTCATCAGGGATAGCGGTCGGCATGGCAACCAATATTCCACCTCATAACTTATCTGAGGTGATCGACGGCTGTCTGGCTTATATTGATGATGAAAACATTAGTATTGAAGGCCTGATGGAATATATTCCGGGTCCAGACTTCCCTACGGCTGCTATTATCAACGGGCGTCGTGGCATTCAGGAAGCCTATCGTACAGGCCGCGGTAAAATCTACATCCGCGCCCGCGCAGAAATTGAAACTGACGAAAAAAATGGCCGCGAAACCATTATCGTCAATGAAATCCCTTATCAGGTCAATAAAGCCCGACTGATCGAAAAAATGGCTGAACTGGTAAAAGAGAAGCGTATTGAGGGGATCAGTGCACTGCGTGACGAATCCGATAAAGATGGAATGCGCATCGTTATCGAAGTAAAACGTGATGCGGTTGGTGAAGTTGTCCTGAATAATCTGTATTCACTGACTCAATTGCAGGTTTCATTTGGTGTCAACATGGTTGCCCTGCATCAAGGACAGCCTAAGTTACTCAATCTGAAAGATATCCTTTCTGCGTTTGTTTGCCATCGTCGTGAAGTAGTCACGCGCCGGACAATTTTTGAACTGCGCAAAGCTCGCGAACGTGCCCATATCCTTGAAGCACTGGCTATTGCTCTGGTAAACATCGATCCTGTTATCGAATTGATCCGTCGCGCTTCTACTCCTGCTGAAGCGAAAGCCAGCTTGATTTCCCAAGCGTGGGAGTTAGGCAATGTTGCCTCTATGCTGGAACAAGCAGGTGACGATGCTGCCCGTCCTGAATGGCTGGAACCACAGTACGGTATCCATGACGGTAAATATTATCTGACCGAACAGCAAGCACAGGCCATTTTGGATCTGCGTCTGCAAAAACTGACCGGGCTTGAGCATGAAAAACTGCTTGATGAGTATCGTGAACTGCTGAAAGCTATTGCTGAACTCCTGTTCATTTTGGAAAACCCGGAACGCTTGATGGAAGTTATTCGTGAAGAACTGCTGGTTATCAAAGAGCAGTATAACGATGCCCGTCGGACTGAGCTGACTGAGAATTCAGCAGATATCAACATTGAAGACCTGATTACTCAGGAAGATGTTGTGGTCACACTATCCCATCAGGGATACGTCAAATACCAGCCACTGTCTGATTACGAAGCACAGCGTCGTGGCGGCAAGGGCAAATCAGCTGCACGTACCAAAGAAGAAGACTTCATTGAGCGTTTGCTGGTAGCCAATACCCACGACACCATTCTCTGCTTCTCAAATAAAGGCAAGATGTACTGGATGAAGGTATATCAGTTGCCGGAAGCGAGCCGTGGTGCCCGTGGTCGTCCAATTGTCAACCTTCTGCCATTGGATCAGAACGAACGTATTACAGCCATTTTACCAGTGCGTGAATATGAAGATGGGTTGAATATCTTCATGGCAACAGCAAGTGGTATTGTGAAGAAGACCAAACTCAGCGAATTCAGCCGTCCACGCAGTGCCGGTATCATTGCAGTGAACCTGAATGAAGGAGACGAGCTAATCGGTGTTGACCTGACAGATGGCAGCAACGAAGTCATGCTGTTCTCTGCACAAGGCAAAGTCGTTCGTTTCCTTGAAGAAGAGGAAGAAACGCTGGAAGACGGTACTGTCCGCGTAAAAGGTGTACGTGCAATGGGACGCACCGCAACTGGAGTTCGTGGTATCAAACTCAGTGAAGGTGATAAAGTTGTTTCGCTGATCATTCCTCGTGGGGAAGGAGAAATTCTGACCGTTACCGAAAATGGTTATGGCAAACGTACGGCCGAAGGTGAATACCCGACAAAATCCCGAGCAACCCAAGGCGTTATTTCAATTAAAGTCAGCGAACGTAACGGCAACGTGATCGGTGCAATTCAAGTAGAGACAACTGATCAAATCATGATGATTACTGATGCAGGTACATTGGTGAGAACCCGTGTGTCTGAAGTCAGTGTTGTTGGTCGTAATACACAAGGTGTTACGCTGATCCGTACCACAGAAGACGAAAAAGTTGTTGGCCTACAACGTGTAGCTGAGCCTGATGACGAAGATGAGGATGGTAATACAGCAATTTCTTCTGATGAAGAACATAATGATTCAGTAAATTAAGTGTAATTCACTTATTTTATTTTGATTCAGCTGTATAGCTGTCAAATAGAGCAGGCACTTAGCGCCTGCTTTTTTACATAATTTTTTAGCAAGAACCAGTAATAACTAAATGCTACTTTGTATTCCCTGCTACACTAGTATATGCTGTAATCAGTATTAATCATATTTTCCATCAGGCGATCTCTTGAGATATTTATCTTCTTTCCGAACGTCCTTAAAGATATCCCGCTACCTTTTTCGGGTACTTGGATTTATGTTATGGGCACTCGGCGCCTTATTAACCAGTTTTTATTTAGCAAATCTTTTTAATGGGGTTAAATCAGATATTCGCCAAGATTATAATAGTAACTATGACACAACGTTTTCTTATATGCGGCATATCACCAGTATCCTGCGTGATATTCAATTTATGACTGAAAAATTTTTATCACGAGAGGATGCAAAAGATCTAACTGTTACACCGACGCCTCATAAACCTATTACCTCATACATTCCCCTAAATACAAATTCCAATTGTCATCTTTTACGTGAAAGCACACATAATTATTTAATCCCAGTAAGTAAACAACTTTTATTTTGGAAAGATATTCTTGCTGGTATGCGCGGAATAAGTCAGATTTTTTTCGTTGAAACCTCAAGCTATTGCATGGTGCATCTATACTCTAACAACAATATGATGGAGCCAGATAAGCTAAAAAAGATAATCTATGAAAACACCCGTAGGCTACAAAATATGAAAGAACAGGCAAAAGAACAAACTATCTTTTGGATTCTGCCCAATGCAAGAATAGATAATGGTACTATTTATGTTATTACTCCTGTTTATCTTAATGGAAAAATGATTGGTATAGTAGGTCTCGAAAAAACTATCATGCTAGAAAACTTTCTATTCAAAAGAGAGCGGCCTATCCATACCGCGCTACTAAATGAATCAAATCAGCTTTTATTAGAATACCCTGCAAAAAATAGTAGCAAGCTCCCATTCGAGAATATGAAATCACCTTATTTTGGTTACGATGAAAATTTTACCTCCTTGTTATTAGTACGGCGTTTATCACCCTCATCATTATACATTGTCTATTCATTACCACTAAAAACTATTTATAATGAACTAAAAGCCAATATAATTCATAGTATTATATTAAATATTATTTCTGCGATCTCAATCATCTTTTTGGTTTGGCTATTTGAAAGAAAAATGTTTTCGCCAGCCCAAGACAATGCAATCCGCCTTGAAGAACATGAACAATTTAACCATAAAATTGTCGCCTCAGCCCCTGTGGGGATCAGCATCTTAAGAGTCAGTGATGGTGCTAATATTCTGAGTAATGAGTTAGCGCATAACTATACCCGGATGCTGACGTATGAAGATCAAAAACGCATTGTCGACATCATTTGCGATCAAACCAGCAGCTATATTGATGTCGTCACCCGTAACAATAATCACCTACAAATTAGTTTCGTACACTCACGCTATCGCAATGAAGAAGTCGCAATTTGTGTACTGATAGATGTCAGTACCCGTGTAAAAATGGAAAAATCTTTACAGGAAATGGCTTCAGCAGCAGAACAAGCCAATCAGGCAAAATCGATGTTTCTTGCAACCGTTAGTCATGAGCTAAGGACACCTCTATATGGAATAATTGGTAATCTGGAACTCATGCAGTCTCATTCATTATCATCAGAATCTGCACGATTACTGGCAACGATGAATAACTCATCATCATTATTACTAAAAATCATCAGTGATATTCTCGACTTTTCTAAAATAGAATCTAATCAATTAAAAATTGAACCGAAAGATTTCAGTTGCAGAGAGATAATCTCTCATGTGATTTCAAACTACCTTCCCCTCACAGCAAAAAAAGGATTGGGTTTATATTGCTATATAAAACCAGAAGTTCCCGACATCATTCTCAACGACCCGGTAAGACTACAACAAATCATCTCTAATCTACTTAACAATGCGATCAAGTTCACAGCATCTGGCTGCGTCGTTATTGAAGTTACAACAAGGCATGGCTATCTACACATCAGTATCAAAGATACGGGTATTGGAATCGAAGATAAATTACAACTTCAATTATTTGAGCCATTTTTTCAAATTAGCGCTAATAGGGAAAACACGTCACACGGTACAGGATTGGGACTGGCTATTTGTGAAAAATTGGTTAACTTGATGGATGGCGATATTGAATTCGTTTCACAAAAATATGTTGGCAGTATCTTTTCCATTCGCATCCCTTTATATGGGAAAAAATATCATGCCAAACCACTATTCAATCAACGGAAAAAAAATAAGATTTTATTGTATATTAACAATGAGTTTCTAGAAAAATATTTGCAAAATTTCCTCGTACAGAATTATTTCCAAGTCTCCCTCTATAACGAAAGCAAAATAGATGGCACGGAAATACTAATTAGTGACCAAGCCAATAAACCAAACATTTCTGTACACTACTTTATAGAAATATCAGAAAAACATATTGGTCCACCAGAACAAATTCGAGAAAATTATTGGTTATATAATACTTATGAACTGAGTGAGTTGGATAGTATGCTAGATAATTTCTTAACAGCACATACTTTCTTGCCAACCGTTTCTGCATTAATACCTTCTATATCAAATAAAACCATACAAACTGATAGTCGCCTGAACGCAGTTAGAGTATTAGTAGTTGATGACCATCCTATTAATCGGAATTTACTGGTCGACCAATTAAATTCAATAGGGTTCAGTGCATCAATGGCTAACGATGGTATTGATGCTATTGAATACCTGAAAAACAATCCAATAGATATTATTCTAACGGATGTCAACATGCCAAATATGGATGGATATGAACTTGCTCAATATTTGAGGAGCAGAAATTATACAAAATCAATTATCGGCATTACTGCCAATGCATTAGCAGAAGAAAAACAACGGTGCGTTAATGCAGGAATGAATGACTGCCTATCAAAGCCTGTATCACTGGCTATATTAAAAGAAACATTAATCAAATACAGTGATATTAAAACTAGAATACATTGATGAATTAAATAATGAAGAATCGATAACCACTGCTACCGATTCTGCATTAAAAAAGATAACACATTGATTAGTTACCAATATCTTTGTCAATGGTGACAGAAGATAAATAGTTAAGCAATGCAATATCGTTATCAACGCCCAGTTTTAGCATGGCTGATTTCTTCTGGCTACTGATGGTCTTAATACTCCGATTAAGTTTTTTAGCAATATCAGTAACAAGAAGACCTTCTGCAAATAAACGTAGAACTTCACTCTCTTTAGGAGATAAGCGTTTATCCCCATATCCATTGGCATTTACTTTTTCTAGTAACTTAGAAACACTTTCAGGCGTAAATTGTTTACCCTTCTGCAAAGCAGAAAGGGCTTTAGGTAAATCTGTTGGTGCTCCTTGCTTTAACACTATTCCCTCAATATCAAGCTCAAGTATAGCGCTTAAAATAGCTGGGTTATTGTTCATTGTAAGGACAATGACGGCCAATCTAGGATAATGGCGTTTAATATATTTTATCAGAGTGATGCCATCACCATATTTATCCCCGGGCATTGACAAATCTGTTATAAGAACATCTGCTTCTATATGTGGCAAACTATTAATGAGTGTAGTTGAATTTTCAAATTCACCGACCACATTAATCCACTCAATTTGTTCAAGTGACTTGCGGATGCCAAACAAAACGATAGGATGGTCATCGGCAATAATGACATTCAGGTTCTTCATATTATTGGTTACCTTGCTGCAACAGCTTTATGATAAAAGAATCAATAAAGCTGATGCTATTTTTAATTTCTACTTCATTATTGTCTGCTATGTGTTTTTCCAACACCTCACATGATGACCTAAGAAACTTTAAATCTAACATAGCAAACGCACCCTTAAGGCGGTGTACTGTTTGCGAAAGTGCTCTCAAATCATGTCGTTCTATATCAGTATACAGTTTAGTAATATCCATAGGTACTGTCTCTGCAAATAATTTCCTATAGTCACTGTCTGCCAACTGAGTTTGATAACTTTTGAGAATATTACAGATATTACTATCAATGCTCTCAATCGGATCAATATTTTTAACAAGATCACATGCAGGTTCAGATGTTTCTCCGGTTTCTTCATCTAAACTTAAACTTTCTTCGATAAGAAACGATATTGCATTGATAACAGCATCAACAAAATTGTAATTGCACTGAACCAATCCCGGTTCTAACTGCGTAAATCCAGCTAAACTACTCACTAATAATATAGTTGGTTTTTCCTCTTTGTACTGTTTATCCGTGAGGATAATATCGTATTCTTTCGTAATATTCTCTTTTCTTTTATCAAAGTACTCTCTACCAAAGTACTCTGCACCATAACTATTGAGATAAGTATGGATGATTTTGCTGATCTCAGGGTTATTTATATCAATTAAAACCGTGACCCCTTCCAAAAGCTGAGGTGTTTCGCCATTTTCATCATCATGCTGAGACAGCGGTAGATTGATGACATAATGCGTTCCCAACCCCAACTTACTTTTAATATCAAGGTTACCTCCCATTCTTTTGCACAACTGATTACATAAATAAAAAGTCATACCAGAATTGGTAGAGTACTTATCTTCTGCTGATTTATTCAGAAAAGGATAATTTAAACTAATCAAATCTCTTTCACTTAAGCCAGCGCCACTATCCATCAGCTCAATTTGAATATGGTTGTCATATTTACCAGAGTTATTAACAATCAATGATATCTTACCATAGCTGGTCGTCGTTATTGCATAACTAAATAACAATGTAGTGATTTTATCTAACTCTACAGCATCTCCAATGAATAAAGATTCACGAGGAATATTAAAATGATAATAAACTCTCAATCCTTTAGCGTTTAATGCAGGTAAAAAGGTTTTCAGAATATCTTCCAACCGTGATGACAAAGAAAATAATTCATTTTTTGGCTGCCAATCATCCAATTCCAACTCATTGAGCAATGAAATATTTTCAATCCATTCTATTATATATCCTGATTTGACCAACAATTTATCCAATAGATTTTGTGCATTTTCATCTTGTGATAACTGTTTCAATTGGATCGCAATTTCATTCACGCTATTAATAGGATACTTTATTTCATTGTTAATATTTGAGAGCATAACATGCCTGATTTGAATACTTTTATCATACTCCCTATGAGCAAGTTGTAATCGTTTATTCGCCATGACTTCCTGATCTTTGTCTTGCAATAAAAAAAGGTAAGTTTCTGGCAAGAAGATATTGTTATACATTCTCACTTCATAAATCGCTTCATCAATGGATGTTTGAATTACACCATGATGTTGTTGCGCCATCGCTCTAACTTTATTCAATTCGAGATGAGGTATCAACTTTTCTGCAGTTTTATTACTTATCACTATCTGATTTGATTCAAAATCATAGACCATAACACCAATAGGAATATTGAATATAATATCACGGTTCAGAGAGTCTTTAATTTGCAAATCAAGACTCATGGAAGCATTTGGTGCAATATATCGCCTGCGTATATAAACTAACCCACTCAACGAAAACAGGAAGAAAAGCAATATTGAAAGCAAAAGCCAGACATTTTTGAACAACAAGTCTACAATCAATGTCTTCAAAGGAACTTGATAAATCAATTTATACGGCATGATATTAAGTGACTGAGAAAACTCTAGCCAAAAACCGTTCAATGAAATTTCAAATTTATCGGGATTCTCAGGTTCGTATAAGTTGAGCGTATTCAAACGAAAGTTTGCTGGTGACATATTAACCGGCAAAAGATTATTAATAGGCAAATCAAAAGCAATAACAGTAGTTACTTGCCCTGCTGCATTAAATGCAGCTTTATAGGTATAGAAATAAATATTTTCACCACGTAATACATTGATGAACGAAATGCTTTCTTTTTCTTCCAATGTGATGGATTGATCCAACATATCAATACGTCTGGCATCAGGATTCCGGGTCAGATAGCTCTCCTTGAACCTGATTTCTGGTTTTAGGGCCGAGTGCGTCGTTAACAATAATAAATTATTCTCCTGTCCATTGAGATAATACATAGACAAGTATTCATTGTGAGCTCCCCAGAGAATTTCCAGATAGCTCGATAAGCTCTGGGCAAGTTGAATAGTCGAGTCGTTATATTGACCAAAAATAATTGCATCGACGAACTGATTACTATTTTCTAGCCAATAAATATCGGGACGCAACTTAAACAATGGCATTTTCTCCTGAGAGGAGATTGACAGAGTATTCGACTGTTTGAAGATATGGTTTGCGTGATAACGATAATCTTTAATCTGCAATCTCATCTTAGCTGCTACGCTACTGATAGCATATTTTTTCTCCATCAGCCAAATATCAAAATAGTTATACCCGAATAAAAATAGAGACGTAAAAAGCAAAGTGACAAATAACGCGTAAAAACGAGGAATAGAGGATGGCTTGATCGGTGGTTGTTTATACATTCTTTGGATAATAACCTTTAGTATGAATATATGTTGGTCGATTAGACATCAACCCGTCGTTAAATAAGCCTGTTTACTGAGCTTAATACTAGCAGGTTCGCAAATGAAAAGGCCATTGCAGATCGAAGATTAAGCAAACAGCAAAAAAATACGATTTTTTTTCTTTAAGGGCTAGACACATTAAAACGATATAGGCATAATCTCGCGCCATGGAAGGATGGCCGAGCGGTCGAAGGCAGCGGTCTTGAAAACCGCCGATGGGAAACCATCCTAGAGTTCGAATCTCTATCCTTCCGCCAAATTTCGCCGGCTTAGCTCAGTTGGTAGAGCAACTGACTTGTAATCAGTAGGTCACCAGTTCGACTCCGGTAGCCGGCACCATACAAAACAATGAGTTACTCAGTATGTCCCACCACTGACAGATGTGAGTGGGACATATTTGAGACCTCATCGTAAAATAGAGCATCAATTTGTTGTGCATGCTCTGTCAGATGAGAAGGTGCTAGATGCGCATATCGACGCACCATCTCAATTGATTCCCAGCCCCCCATTTCCTGTAGTACTGAAAGTGGTACTCCTTTTTGAATCAACCAGCTTGCCCACGTATGTCTCAAGTCATGAAAACGGAAATTTTCTATCCCTGCACGTTTTAAAGCCGTTCTGAATGAAGTATTGGAATCCACTCTCATCTTCCTCACCGTTGGCGTCATAGTTCCATCCGATCTATTTTTTGCCTTGGTGTGAACAAACACATATTTATGGTGATTACCTATTTGCTGCCTCAAAACATGACAGGCTGTATCATTTAATGCCACACCTAGCGCCTTCCCTGATTTGGTTTGATCCGGGTGTATCCACGCAACCTTTCTTTGCATGTCTATCTGTGACCATTCCAAGTTAACGATATTTGAACGGCGCAAGCCAGTAGCCAGGGCGAAAGTAACAACAGCTTTTAAAGGTTCACTGCATTCATCGATCAAACGCTTTGCCTCATATGGTTCAAGCCAGCGAATCCTGTTATTCTTTGGCTTTGGTACTTTGATGTTTGGTGCTTTATCCAAATATTTCCAGTCACGTTCCGCCGAACGCAACAATGATTTGATAAACGCCAAGTACGCAGCCTTGGTTGCAACAGATACTGGCGTGATTTTTTGCTTTACCTGCCTGCGCCTTTTGCCAGAAACATGCTTTTCCCAATTCTCAGCCTGTTTCTGATTAGTTAGTTTACTGACGGCATTATAAATGCCCGTTTCGTCTATGTCTGACAAATAGACACCTTCGAAGTGATCCAACCAAAACAGGATTTTGGTTTTGTCGTCATCGAGGGATTTTTTATTTGCCTTTTCTTCCAGCCATCTTGTACACGCCACTTCGAACGTCACTTTTGGCGTTTCACCCAAGGCGCTTACACGCCACAGCTCCGCTCTTCTCTTATCGTGCAACTCCTGCGCTTGTTTTTTGTCCGCTGTCCCAAGCGATTCCTTAATTCTTTTACCATTGAATGAGTAACTTGCGTACCAGTACTCACCTCTACGGAAGATTGACATTTCCGTTCTCCTTCTTCCGCACAAATCACACTTTCTTGTGTATTGTGCATTTTGTAGTTTAATGCGGCAATGCAATTCGCTCTTGTGAATTGCCATGGTGATTTAGACTTTGATGGATCTTTGCGAGAGCCGGACAAGCGACCTGAGCCTATCCACTTTTTTAATGTCGGATACGATATATTCATAAACTCACAAGCCTTTCGACTATCTAACGTATAGGTATTACTTTCGCTTTTATATAAAGTTAGATAAGGTGCGTTTCTTATTGATGACAGTTGCGACATAAGATTTATCCTTATTGGTTATTTCAATGAGATATTTTTCCATTCTGATAAAATAACATACGTTACAGTTTTCCGTGTCATTCTATAATTACCAAATTTTTCTTTGTGTTTATCTAAATCTGTTAATAATCTTCCTGAGATACAATTTAAATCTCAGCCGAATTAATTTTATTTTGCTGCTTTCATATCGCGTCAGTTCTAAATACTGTTCGCAGTGTTCGCAG
>NZ_JAQRFI010000029.1 GCF_028598805.1 Xenorhabdus yunnanensis
GGCAACAGCGCGGTGGTCCCACCTGACCCCATGCCGAACTCAGCAGTGAAACACCGTAGCGCCGATGGTAGTGTGGGGTCTCCCCATGTGAGAGTAGGACACTGCCAGACAACTAATCAGCCAGAGAAGCCATCCGGGTCCGGATGGCTTTTTTGCGTTTGGGAATTAGAAAATTATTTCATGGACTGGTATAGACTATAACCAGCTGCTGCTGCTATGTCATAAGCAATATCATGCCAACTCCAGCCTGTTCCTAATGGTCGGCTATCATAAAGTTCTTTTGCTACGCCAATACTGATTGATAGTAATACACCAAGTTGTGCACTTTCACGATGTCCCCAATTTTGACGATCACCATAAGCATTTCCTGCGACAGCTACAATTGCAGAAAATAAGAAATGTTGTGCTTTATCTTTTCCTGTCCAGTTATCATTTGATTGACGCAGATTAGAGCAAGAAGTAGTTAATAGAATAGGGAAAATTATTAATATATTTCTTATTAAGATGATGATGTTTTTTTTCATCGTAATTCACGCCATGATTTATTTTCTTAAAATCATAGCTGTTTGATAAATAATATACAAAAAATCCCCTCAGGCAATAGCGAGAGGGGATCAGAAAAACAATAATTATCAAATAATTGTCTATTTTACAGTATCCTATTGATTAGTCGGTCCACTCTAATACGGCGCAAACGTCGTATCAGTTTTCGTACCTTAACCGGATAGAGCTGGATACTTTCCAGTTCCTGATAATCATAAATAATTTTGGTATGAGTACGAATGCAATCTAGCTCCATTGTACGTTGTTCTTTCATTTCTTGATGGGGATCGTGAATAAGAATGGCATTTTCCAGATCCAATCCCCACGCACGAGGATTAAGATTATTACCAGTAATTAATTGCCATTTATTATCAATCCAGATCCCTTTTAAGTGATAAGTATTATCTTGGTCTTTCCATAACCGGATAGTCAATTGTTGGCTATCGATAAATTTTTGCAGTCGACTAGCAAAACGACGCAAATTAATTTCATACAGATAAGGCAATGCACCGATGATCTTAAATGGTTCTTCTGGTGAAATATAAAAATCATTGGCTGTTTTGTCTCCAATGATAATCTCAACTTGTTTTCCTTGACGAAGTAGCCGAGATATTACTCGCACCAGCACTGCCGGTAAATTGAAATAAGGTGTACAGATAACCAACTTATCTTCGGTAGAAGACATGAGATGATAAATGGTTTTGTTCAGTAGATTCTTTTTCCCCAACCCAACAAGAGGAGTTACCGCCAATTCTTCATTTGATGCTTGATTTTCAACGTGATACTCGGAATTTCTCAATGAAGCACGAAATTGACGGATAAAACATTTAATTTCAAGACTACGAGGACGATTGTAGCTGGCCAAATTCTTTACGGCTTCAGCACTAATAATACTGTCATCAATAAATTGCTTCATGACTGAGGCAAGTTTTGCGTTATGCAGTATATGATAACGATCATAACGATATTTTTCATAACGGTGCAGATAGACATCATTAATGCTGGCTCCGCTATAAATAACCGTATCATCAAAGATGAACCCTTTTAGATGTAAAACTCCCAGCGCTTCACGTGTATTCACCGGAACACCCAGAATAGGAATATTAACACCAGGATATCTTTCAGTCATGGAACAGTACCAATCTGCATTTGTTGCCGCAGCTGCTACACCAATCCGACCACGTTGAGCACGATGCCAATCAACCAGAATTTTGATATCCAATTCGGGGTGATTTTTTTTTGCAACATATAGCGCAATCAGAATATCCCATCCGGCATCATCATTTTCTAAATATAATGCAGCGATATAAATATGTTTTTGGGCATTTGCAATGTGCTCTAGTAAGGCGCTGCGAAACACTTTAGTTTGATAAAGAGTCTCAATGTCAGCAACTGACTGCGGTAGCTTAGGCAGTTGTGCAAGGTGTTGTTGGTGTTTTGCTTGCTTAAATATGGACAACATCACAGTGCGTTTTTTCTCTTAGTTTAGATGGAATCAATACCATCATAAGGTGTATGAATAAAAATGAACTGACGATAATACCATTAGTTTCGTTCATTGTGAGTATGAATTAACTCTCCTGAGATGATTGGTTTAATTCTGTGCGATTTATCACTAAGTGAGAATATATTATTATCCGTGATGTTCATCATGAGATATAGGCTGAATTTATTGTTGCTAGAGTTTCAACATAAGATTAACAATGCCATCTTCTAACTGTATATCAATGGTAAATCCAAGTTTTTTCGCCAATTGAATCATGTTACGGTTTTCAGGCATAGTGATGGCTGTTAGTGCCTGAATACCATGTTCTCTTGTGTAGTGAATCAACTTAGTCATAAGCTGATAGCCTAACGTAATTCCCTTGAGATCTGATCGAACTAATATCGCAAATTCTGCTTCGATATTATCAGGATCGGCCATGGCACGAGCGACACCAATAATTTCAGGTGTTGTTTTTGGATGGCGGATCGCCACAAATGCCATTTCTCGGTCGTAGTCAATTTGGGTCATGTTTGCGAGATCATCATGAGTAAACTCGCTGATTTCACTGAAATAACGATAATAAAGATCTTCTTTCGTCACTTGCCGGATAAATTCTTTCAACAAAGGTTCATCTTCCGGCAGGATTGGTCGTAGTAAACACTCAAAATCGTCTTTTATGTAGATAGTTTCTTCCAGCTCATTGGGATAAGGCCGGATAGCAAGTCTTTTGCGAGGATCGCCAGTTACTGGCGTCAATTCCATTGCTACATCCAATAGAGTGAATTCATTGCCTGATGCAAGCAGTGGATGGATATTCATACGAATAATTTGAGGGCAGTCGATCAGAAGGTTGGATACTCTGACCAATAACTGACTTAGGGCGAGAATATCCAGAGGTAAAATTGAGCCACCAGATTTTATTTTGCCACTTTTAATTGCCTGAATAACCAGATAACGGGCTAATGCCATATTAAGGGGAGGAAGGGCGACTGCTGCCTGTGTTTCATGTACCCAATCAATTCCCCCTTCTCCCAGCATGATTAAGGGACCAAATATCTCGTCTTGCTCAATAGAAATTCTCAGCTCTTGTGCACCAGCCCGGTTAGCCATGCTTTGTACTAGTAATCCATGAATTCTGGCTTGTGGAAAGTTTTGTTTGACACGTTCAATAATCGCTTGTGCTGCTGTCTTTACTTCATCGGCATTGCGTAAATAAAGCATTACTCCTTGAACTTCTGATTTATGTGGAATATCTGGTGAGCGGAGTTTTAATGCCACAGGATAGCCAATTTTTTCTGCAATATTGACTGCATCATCACTGGTATGAGCGATCCAAGTCGACAAAGTATTTAAACCGTAAGCATCAATGATAGGTTGTACTTCATGGGTATCCAGCCGGACATGCCCGTTATCAAGGGCATGTTGTATACATTCATGGGCTCGTGCCGTATTTGATGTAATGCCAATTGGTAAGGATGGTGTTTCTTTTAGCTGTTTTTGGTTTCGTTGATACTCCACCATATGCATAAATGCGGTAATAGCTCCTTCAGGTGTCCGATAAGTCGGGATGCCGGCTTCACTGAACAAACGTCGAGCTTCTAATGAAGAATATTCTCCGCACCAATTAGTAAAAATGGTGATCCATTTTCCACGAGGATGTTCTTTAATGGTCTGTATGACCCGAACTGCTGTCGTTTGGCTGTGGGATATGGCACAAGGAGAATGGATTAGCAGCAAGGCATCATAATCGTGGTTATCCAAAAGTAGTTTGAGTGCAGCAATATACTGTTCGGTTGAGGAGTCATCACCAATATCTAATGGATTACGCAAAATAAACATATTGGGTAAGATAGCAGATAATCCATTGAGCGTTTCCTTTCCTAACATAGCGAGTTTGCCAGTTCTCCTGAGTAACTCATCCAGCGCCATTGCTGCTGGTGCTGCACCATTACTGACGATTAATAAACGTTCCCCGCGCAATGGGCGCATAAAACTTAATGTTTCCACTGCGGAAAACATTTCATGCGTATCCTGTACACGTAGTAATCCGGCACGTTGAATAGCTGCGTCATAAGCAGCATCAAAATTTTGTTGTTCTCCCAATAACTGCTGAGCTTTTCGGGTACGGCTGCTTTTTACGACCAGAATAGGTTTATTGCGCGAAGCGCTTCGGGAGGCTGAAAGAAAACGTCGGGCATCGCTGATGTGTTCGAGGTGTAACAAAATGGCACTGGTCTTGCTGTCTCTTGCCAGAAAGTCGAGCAGGTCATCGATATCAATATCAACACTGTCTCCCAAAGCAATAAAATACGAAAAACCAATATTACGATGATTTGCCCAGTCCAGGATTGTGTTTGATATTGCTGCTGATTGCGAAATAAAAGCCAGTTTCCCCTTAAGAATAGGGATGGGTGAAAAACTGGCATTCAGCCCATACCAAGGTGCCAGAATGCCAAGGCTATTTGGTCCCAGAATTCGGATATGATGTTTTTGGCTGCATTGTTTCAATTCAGTAAATTGTGTTGGTGGAGAGGATAAAATAATCACGGTTTTGCATCCGTGTTGAGCCAGTTGTTCCAGCAAAGACAAATTGCGGCTATGATGAGTGCAGATCACCGCTAAATCCGGAGTCAATGGTAATTTATCGATTGAAGGATAAGCTAACACCCCTAAAACGGCAGATTTGTTTGGTGTGACGGGAAGAATAGGTCCCGTAAACCCTCCCATCAGCAAATTCCGCATCAACATTGAGCTGGCTTTTTCTGGCTTTTCAGAAGCACCAATAACGGCGATAGATTTAGGGCGTAATAATGCTTCAAGTCCGCGCTGGCTCATTTTGGGGATTCCTCATCAGTTATCACATCAATAAACAATCACTGTTGATTAAAAATTACCATGATTAACTTTGACCACCATCAGTCACTTTAGCGCGGATTGTCAAGCACTACTGTGATTTGTTCCTACAGATGATTAGATTTTCCTGCCAGATATTGTTCACGAAAATGATTGAAATGGCCCAATAATGATTGTGATGCATTAACATCCCCTGCCAATTCTAATGCCGCAGCTGCGACTTCGGCGGTACAATGCTGCTCTGTTCTGGAAGGCACCCGAAGCAAATAGTCCATTTTGGCAAGGCCATTAATGGATAACAGCGGAATATCATCCAAATATGGGCTTTTGCGAAACATTTTTCTTGCTTCGGGCCAAGTACCATCCAATATAATGAACAGAGGTGATTTCTGGTTATCAGGGATTTTCTGATACACCGTTCGAGGAGGCGTGGCATAACTGTCCGGGAAGATCAGATAGGGTTGTCGGATTGGATCGCGCAACACTTCAAGCAGTTGTTGATCTGGCTCGGTTCTGGACCAGAGAAAAGCGTGTGTATCGGGCAGAATATCTGCAATCAACTTTCCGGTATTACTGGGTTTCATTGGCTCAGTATCAAACATGATGAGACAGAAGCGGCTTGCCGCATTTGCTGGTGAAATCATTTCACACAGGCATTTTTTTTGGGGTAATAAACAATGCAGGCAACGCTGCACCCGGCAACCCCTTGCCTGAAAAGGGCGGGTAGAACGGGCAAGGCGATGTTGGCGAAGCTGATAAACGGCGTTGTTATTTCTCATTTAAGAACTCAAACATGTCTGTGGATAAAGCCAATAAAAAATTAGCGGATATTTTAATGGATTGTCGTTGCCAGAGGTAGCTTCGGGCGCGTACATCGGGTAATCTTCGCGCCATAACGTAGTTGGAGAAATAAATGAACGATTCCTATAGTGGTAAGAGCGGCAAAGTCAAAGTAATGTATGTCCGCAATGAGGACAATAACGATAGCCGTAAAGGCGGTGATCGTCGTAAAAACAGTGACAACCGTAAAAATGATAAACGTCCGTTTGGTAAAGGGCGTGAGCAAGATGACCGTCGTCGTGACTATGATCGTCCGGCACGTTCAGGCGATAGTTCTCCGTGGAAAACGATCTCTCGCCCTGAGGGCGAATCTTTAAAGCTAGAGCATAGTGGTATCAGTGGCAAAAGTCATATTGATCCTGAACAGCTCCGCCGCCAGCGTTTGGAAGAAACCCGTATCTATGGGGAAAATGCTTGTCAGGCAATGTACCAGAACCGCCCTGATGCGATTGTTCGGGCTTGGTTTGTTCAATCAGTCACCCCGCGTTTTCGCAATGCACTGAAATGGATGGCGGCAAATCGCAAAGCTTATCATGTGGTTGACGATGAAGAATTATCTAAGGCATCAGGCACAGAGCACCATGGTGGCGTATGTTTCCTGATTAAGAAACGTAATGGCTTGGATGCGGAAACTTATTTGCAGCAGACCCCAGCGAAAGATTGTGTGTTGGCATTGGAAAACGTAGGCAATCCACATAATCTTGGTGCAATTATGCGTAGTTGTGCGCATTTTGGCGTGCAGGGTGTGATTTTGCAGGATACGTCGATGCTGGAATCAGGCGCGGCTGTTCGTACAGCAGAGGGTGGAGCTGAACACATCAAAGGTATTGATGCAGATGGATTTACGGCTACGCTGAGTAAATTCCGCAATGAAGGTTACACCATTGTGACTACATCAAGTCATAAAGGTAGCACAACACTGGCACAAGCAACATTACCGGAAAAAATGGTCTTGGTATTGGGTCAGGAAAGTGACGGGTTAAGTGACAGTACTTGGGAAGATGGCGACATCCGCCTTTCCATCGGTGGAACTGGTCGCGTGGAGAGCCTGAACGTTTCTGTTGCAACAGGTATTATGCTGGCGGAATGGTGGCGCCAGAATAAAGTGTGATTTTTATATAGATCAGTTCTCAAGTTGCTATTTAGTTAAAAATGAGTGATTTGAAAACAGAAAGAGATAGTTTAATCTCCATTATTAATTGGCCCTGACTATTTAGTCAGCGGTCTGTAACGGGAGTAAGTACTCCCGTTAAAACCAGTATATTTAATGAAATAAATTTAATTTCATAAGCTTAATGCGCTCCTCCCTGATCTTTGCCACCGGCAGAAAAAGGTGGTTTTGCCATCCAGATCAATAAGATCAAGACAAGGAATGCTCCTGCTGAAAGCCAAAAGATTTCATTGGCTGAGATAATTAACCCTTGATGTGTGATCTCTTTTGCCAGATAAGCTGAAATTTGTTCATCATTCATACCCAGTTGAGAGAGCTGCTGATGAATTTGCTGATAATTGGGGTTATATGGGTTGATGTTTTCTACAAAATTGGCATGGTGCATGGATTCACGCTGTGTCCATATTGTAGTTGTGAGAGATGTTCCGATTGAACCCGACAGTATGCGGGTAAAATTTGACAAGCTGGAAGCCGAGGCCATTCGCTCTGGTGCTAGCCCTGATAATGTAATGGTTGTCAGTGGCATAAAGAAACATGCCATGGCAAGACCCTGAACAAATTGAGGCCATGCAACGGCGGCAAAATCCATGCCGGGCTCAAAGGTATATGCTCGCCAATAGAAACAAATAGCATAAGTGACGAAACTGAATGTCACAATATAGCGCATATCTATCTTGTGGCCAAATTTACCAATGACGGGGGACAGCAATAGTGGCAGCAATCCTACAGGTGCGGCTGCAAAGCCAGCCCAAGTTGCGGTATAGCCGAAAACTTCTTGCAGCAGTTGTGGCAGTAAAACAATCGAACCAAAGTACATCATGAAACCAAGGCTAATACTCAGTGTACCAATGGAAAAATTGCGTTGTTTAAATAGAGATAGATCGATTATCGGATGATCATCAGTTAGTTCCCATATAATCAGGAAAATGGGTGCGGCAATCGCAATAATAGTAAGAACAATAATCTCCGTGGAGTGAAACCAATCAAGTTCTTTGCCTTGGTCAAGCATAACTTGCAGGCTGCCTATACCAATCACCAGTAAAAACAGTCCAGTAATATCGATAGGGCGTATTTCTGTTTTTGTTTCTCGGCCGCGCAATAACTGCATGATGACAAAGATAATTGCGATACCAAGGGGAATATTGATGAAAAAAATCCATCCCCAATGATAGTTGTCACTGATATAGCCGCCAAGGATAGGACCACAAATGGGAGCAACCACGATCATTACCGACCACAACGCCAATGCCATGTTTCGTTTAGCTATTGGATAATTATTTAGTAGCAAACTTTGGCAAAGAGGAAGTACGGGGCCAGCAGCCAATCCTTGAATAATACGGAAGAAAATCAACATGCTGAGGCTGTTGGAAAGACCACACAGCCAAGATGAAAGAGTAAAAATCGCGGTAGACCAGATGAACAATCTCACTTCACCAAAGCGCTTCGCTAGCCAACCGGTAATTGGAATGGAAATAGCGTTTGCGACACCGAAGGAGGTAATCACCCATGTTCCCTGTGAGCTCGATGCACCTAGATTACCAGCAATCGTCGGTATGGCGACGTTGGCAATGGTAGAGTCGAGAACAAGCATGAAAGTCGCCATTGAAAGAGTAATGGTCAGAAGAGCGAGTTTCGCACCTGTAAACGGTTCTCTTGTTACCATGCTTCCCCCTTAAGGTTGATTTCCTGAATTACTGTTAATAATGTCAGTAACTATTTTATTTACAGGAGCCATATCGATCGTCAAGGCATTGGTGTGGTAGGCAGGGAGAGTGCGTTCAGTTGTTGCCAGTACTGTTCCATTGGTGTTCACAGTGTCTACAGTAACTTTTGTGGATAACCCAATCCGCAGGGGATGCTGTTTTAATTGTTCAGGATCAAGCTCAATACGGACTGGCAGGCGTTGTACTACCTTAATCCAGTTTCCGCTGGCATTTTGCGCTGGTAATATGGAAAAGGCGCTACCGGTTCCCATATCGATTCCGACAACCTTGCCAGTATAGATAACTTCATCACCATAGAAATCGCTGATGATTTTAGCGGGCTGACCAATACGCATATTTGCAAGCTGAGTTTCTTTGAAATTAGCGTCAATCCACATATTATTGGCAGGTACGATCGCCATTAATGGTGTTCCTGAATTGATACGGGAGCCTATCTGAACACCACGGCGAGCAACATAACCATCAACAGGGCTGACAATGTTGGTTCTCTGTAAAGTGAGCCATGCATCACGAACACCTGAAGCTGCTTTTTCGATGGCTGGCTGTTTTTCCAGAGGGGTATCCAGAATAATAGCTTGATTACTTTTATATTGGGCTATTGCGATATCCAGATCGGCTTGAGCAGCAGCAACGTTTTCACGCATATGTTGCAACTCTTCTTTACCGATTAAATCTCGAGTTCCCAGTACTTCCCTTCGGTTAAGGTCATTCTGGGCTTTTCTGAGAGCAATTTTTTTCAGCTCAATGATAGCTTGGTATCTTTTACTATCGACCATATGCTGGTGAGTAGCCCGGACAGTATTGGCTAATTCATTTTCGGCTCGTTTCAAGGCCAATTCGGCGTCACGGGGATCGAGCTGGACGATGGGCTGACCACTTTTCACAAAATCAGTATCATCAACATTAACAGTCACGACGCTGCCTGCAATTTGCGACATCACTTGTACTTTATTGCCAGAGACATAAGCATTTTCGGTCTCTTGTTGATAACGTAAAGTGATAAACCAGTAAACGGTATAACTGGCGCCAAGTAAAAGGAAGAGTAACGTCAATAACGTAATGATGCTGCGGCGTTTTCGTTTTTTAGCGCTACTTTTTTTAGCACTGTTTTTTTGAGCACCATGTTTTTCAGCGCTATGTTTTTCAGGATCTGGTTTTTCAGTATCATTTTTTTCGCTCATAGGAAGCGGCCCTGCGCTCGACGGAAGTGGTGTTTTCTCACTAACACTCATAGGGAGTCCCCGTATTTGTTCATAACTGATTATTGCTTGTATAGTTTTGCTGGATACAACACGCTTCCAGTAGTGCGTGTTTACACTACTGGAAGGGTGAACGGTATGGATTGAAATATTATCTGAAGATAATAGCAGCCATATGGAGTATCAGATGATACAGGCTTGTAGAAAAGTTTTTTAGGTCATGTTGCTATAACATGCTTTCTTGGTTCAAAACTGTTTAGAAGAAGGGAAATCACTTACTTAAACAATCCCCAATATTATCTAATTGCCCCAAAATTTTTCTCATCAATTTCTCTAATTGCTCTTTCTCATTTAAATCAAGAATAGACCAAAGTTTGATCAGGCATTCATGCTGAGGTGGGAGCAAACTATTCAAGAAATTTGAACCTTTATCTGTAAGATGAAGATGGAGACAACGACGATCGTTATGACTCTCCTTTCTCTCTATCCAACCTTGCTTTTCTAATTCATCTGCAATTCGGGTTGCATTTGTACGGGAAGAGCCTAATGCAGCGCTAAGTTCTGATGGCTGAATGCTACGACTGTCTTTGGTATCCAGAATCATCAGAGCCATAAACAAGGTTTCATTGATTCCTTGTGCTTTCAGCATGTTATTGCGATTTTCCAGAAGTTTACTCTGGACATGCATAGATAAGCGAGTGAGTAAAATCTCTTGATAGGGTAAACTCTTTTGCTGTGCTACACGGCAATTAAGTAACTCTTCTGTGGGAGTGAATGAACTTTCCATTGTTTAGATACCTTATTAGTTTCAACCGGTAAAGTAACTTCTGTTAAAAACCATACAAATACTATATTAAAAGTTAAATTTAGCAATTATAGTTATTTGTTATCATCATAATTCTTTTAATATTGATACCTAATTCATAAATACCTTGAATATTACACCAAAAACCACGGCACCAGATAGTGTAGAGATGATGATGCTTCGTGTTTTATAGAAAAAAAGGCAAATGGTTAGGCATCCAATTAAAGTCGGAAAAAATTTGTTGTGCTCTTCCATTACGTTAGGAATGCTTGAGACGATGAGGAGTGAGCAAATTGATGCAATACCAATGCTATCGAGTATGACTCCCATTTTCCCTGTTGTTCCTGTAGATGAGCGGTTACCTCCTAGGCGCAGAGGAAGATAGCGGAATAAAAAGTTGGCTACGCCTACAACAATTCCAATGAAAAATATTTTATTATCAATCATATAATTTACTTTCCATGTGTTGTGCTTGTATTCAACTGTGCATTTTTAGTTTGCAGAAGTGCTGCTACACATCCACTGATAATTCCCGCAAGAATGGCGACGGGTATTGAAAAAAATGTAATGCCCATTAAAGCGCCTAATAAGGCAGCGGTAACACAGTAGCTATTTTGTCTTTTGAATGAAGCTAATAAAAAACTCAAAAACAGAGCTGGAAGCATAAATGCCATGGCAGCTTCAACCGCGGGATAAGAATTCAGATAACCATTGCCTAATATGGCGCCTGCTACGGTACCCAATACCCAAGAGAGCCAGGAGCATATTGCAATAGCGACCATCCAGTTTTCACTCCAACTCCGTTGGTTTTCAATCAGTTTAGTTGTAGCTGCGGCAAAAACTTCATCTGTCAGGCCAAAGGCCCAAATCACGGTTTTCTTTTCCGATAGTGTTTGCTTGATGCGATGACGTAAGGCAGGGCCATACAAAATATGGCGGATATCCATTGCCATTACGGTCAGAGCCGAAATCCACAATGACATTCCTGCGCTCAGTAAGGCAGTAATAACAAACTGGCTGGCTCCAGCATAAATGACACATGAAAAAAAGATGGCTTCTATGGGAGTAAATCCCAGTTTAATAGCGCTTAAGCCAAATGCAAAAGAGATAGGAATATAGCCAATGGCGATAGGGAGACTATCAAAGATACCTTCTTTAAATGAAGAAACCTTGTGTGGTTGAGCCGTCTCGGATTCTGATGCATCAGATATTGGCATATCAGGTGCAGATTTATCAGGCATTGGCATGGAGTATTTTGTTTTTTTGTTAATAGATAAAACAACCTTAACAAAATATTATGAAAGTGAAAATATGAAATATATAAATTATTTAAATAATTCCATTGGGAACAAAGAATTTAGCGGTGATATGAAGAACATGTGCTAAATAGCCATGAATTTTATTAATATTTTCATGGCTATTTAGCACAGAGTGGGGGCTAAGGTCAATTTACATTTTAATTCGCAGATTTTCTTGCTGCTTTTAGCCAATGATCTACTGTTTTATGGTGTGACTTGATCCAGCCTTCAGCTTGGCGTTCAATATCAGCTTCAGAAATTTTATTGCTATGCATATATTGGTTTTGAGCATTGATATCAGCAATGGGTAGAGTCATAACAGCAAAAAGTTTTGCCGCAGCAGGATTTTTATCTGCCCATGCTTTGTTTGCCACGATATGCATGGTACTGGGAGGGAAACCATAGTTACGACCATTGGGCAACTGGGTATCGATTGTTTCTCCATCACCAAGGGCGGAAAAGGGCACTTGAAGCCAGACGACATCTTTTCCGGGTTTCAGTACATCGCTAACCCAGTAAGGTGTCCAAGTATAATAGAGGATAGGTTTACCTTCCCGATAACGGGCAATAGTATCAGCCATCATGGCAGCATAATTGCCCTGATTATGTTCCACAGTATTTTTCAATCCATAAGCCTTCAATTGACTATTGATTGCTTTTTCGCATCCCCACCCAGGGTTACAGCCTGTTAAATCAGCTTTTCCATCTCCATTGCTATCAAACAGTTTGGCCAGTTTAGGATCTTTTAATTGAGCGATATTGGTAATGTGGTATTTTTCTGCCGTTTTTTTATCAATCAGATATCCCTGAACCGCATTCACGACATAATTTCCCTTGCGGTAGAATATGTTATCCCCCCCTGCCGCTTTGTATGAGGCATCATGGAGCGGCACCCAATTGACGGCCATAAATGTGCCGTCACCGGCAGCAATGGAAGCATAAGCGACGTTATAATCAACTTCCTTGATCGGTTTGACATCATAGCCGAGTTCTTTTAATGCCTTGCAGACAATCAAAGTCTGAAACGTTTCTTCGCTGATGGTACTTTGCAAAGGTTGTACACTGATTCCTTTGCCCGGAAGTTCAGTTGCAGATACCGCAGATGATAAAGAAAAGCCCATGAATGCTATTAGGAGTGCTCCAAAAATTATCCCCTTATTCATGAGTTTTTTGCGTAAGGCGGTTATGCGCATGATTATTTCCTCCTTTTTTTGTCGGATCGGATATCGTTTTTAGAGGATTGTTTTGATTGGTACTATTTTGATTTTGATGGGCAGCTTTTTTTCTGATTGGGAGAGTTGAGAGAAAAAGTAGGCGAAGTAACCCTATTGGCCCAGAATGATACCAGTAGCCTCCTTTGGTTCGATTATTTTTTCCCAGAGATTGGGTCAGGCGATCAAGGATAATGGCAAGCATAACAATTCCTGTACCGCCAACGGATGCTAACCCTATATCAAGACGACCAATACCGCGCAATACCATCTGCCCCAAGCCGCCAACCGCAATCATGGAAGCAATGACGACCATGGAAAGCGCTAGCATTAATGTCTGATTCACACCAGCCATAATCGTAGGCATCGCCAACGGAAGTTGAACCTTGAACAACATCTGTCGTGGACTTGCCCCAAATGATCTGGCGGCCTCAATTAAATCTGATGGAACTTGTTTTATTCCTAAAATTGTCAGACGAATAATGGGAGGCAAAGCAAAAATGATTGTGACCATGACACCGGGTACATTACCTATACCAAACAGCATGACGATAGGAATGAGATAAACAAAAGCGGGAGTGGTTTGCATAGCATCCAGCAAGGGACGAACAATTTTGGCTAGCCGTTCATTGCGGGCCAACCAGATCCCGAGAGGAAGTCCGATTATAATGCAGAACAGTAGGGCGGTAAGCACGAGAGCCATTGTGATCATAGCTTCTGACCATGCGCCAATTGCACCGATCATGATCAATGAAATTAAGGAAACCGCTCCTATCCCAGCACCAGCAAGTTGCCAGGCCAGCAATGCGAAAAACAGAATGGTGATGGGAGGGGGCAATGTCATCAGGAATTGTTCAAAGCCGCTGAGGATCAAATCTACAGGGACACGAATTACCTGAAAAACTGGCCGGAAATGTACGACAACCCAATCAACGATATTGGTCACCCATGAATCAAACGGAATTAGCTTGTGCTGAAAAGGTGACATAATATTAAAGTGTTCTGGAGGAATATCGGTTGCAGATGTATTCAGCCAATCATAGTTTGATGAGGGAGAAGCGGTAGCGCTGTCTATCCAAGGATCACTGCCGATAGTAGGATCCGTGACTGCTTGTGGAGAGTTATTGTTCATTGGGTGTCTCCTTATCTAAAGCCTGTAGCAATATTCCTTTGGAAATGATGCCTAAATAACGACCATCGTCATCTATGACAGGAACTGCGCAGGGAGATTGTGCGACGGTGGATATCAATTCATTCAGAGGAATATCTGCTGAAACGGCGGCTGGTTCTTCCAATATGGCATGTTCAATGGACTTTTTTTCTGTCAATGCTTGTTGCAGAGAATTGACAGATACCACGCCAATAAACTTTTGGCCTCTTTCGATCAAATAGCCATAATTTCTGTCCTCATTATCCAGTACTTTCAATGCAGAGCGGGGGCCAAAACCTGCTGCGGTATGCAGCAGTACTTCTGGCCGACGGCGGGCAATATCTTTTGCTGAGAAGACATGGCTGATATTCACGCCACGGAAGAAAGTTTTGACATAATCATTAGCGGGATTATTCAAAATCTCATCAGGTGTACCGACCTGAACGACAATGCCGCCTTGCATGATGGCAATGCGATCGCCGATACGCATTGCTTCATCCAAGTCATGGGAAATAAAAACAACGGTACGTTGGTGCTCTCCTTGTAGACGCAGTAGTTCATCTTGCATTTCAGTACGTATTAGAGGATCGAGGGCTGAAAAGGCCTCATCCATTAACAGAATATCGGGATTGTTGGCCAAAGCTCTGGCTAGCCCAATACGTTGCTGCATACCACCGGAAAGTTCATCGGGGTATGATAGGGCATAACTTTCCAGATTAACTTGTTTCAGCGTTTCAAATGCTTTTTGATGGCGCTCTTCTTTTGGGACGCCTGCGAGCTCCATGCCAAACGCCGTATTCTCGAGAATATTCAAATGTGGCATCAGCGCAAATGACTGGAACACCATGCTGATTTTGCTGCGGCGAACTTCCCGTAACTGGGGCTCTGTGATGGTGGAAATATCCTCGTTATCGATAAGTACCTGACCTTTGGTAGGTTCTATCAGGCGATTGAGAAGACGTACTAGTGTGGATTTACCTGAACCAGATAACCCCATGATCACAAATATTTCGCCTTCTTCAATGACCAGATTGGTATTTTGAACACCGACGGTGAGACCCGTTTTTTCGAATATTTGCTCTTTGCTGAGACCGGATGCTAATAGCCTGAATGCAGGTTCAGGATTATCGCCAAATATTTTATAAAGATTCTTAACTTCAAGTTTTATGGACATGGAATAAATATTTCCTGTTGTTTATGATGATATATTGTTTTCGATCGCTCCAACACTATTTTACCAACATATACCCTAACATATTGAAATGTACTGACAACACATTATTTGGAATTATTAATAAAAATGATATTTATCCAATTGCATTTGATGGTGTAATAGATTCATTTATTTGGATTATTTCCCAATTTTTTAGAAAACAAAAAACTATCACCATGAATTATTTTAATTTATTTTCAGGAGTGATATTGCATTGGTTTTTATCTATTTTTTAGGATTTATTGCCTGATTTTCAGATAGGATTTAGTTCATTAATAAATTCATTTATTAATGAACTAAAGTAAAATATTTGATAGGTTAACAGTTTGAATTATCATTGCAATATGTTTATAGAGTGGCTGGGTATGATCATATGTGTAATATTTTAAATGGTGTTTTTGTGGCATATAAATATTGATATAACAATGGAATATGTTTTTTATATTTATTTTTTGTTCTGATTCATTTAATGGGAGCGCTAAATTGAATTTCAAAGATTAATATTTATTTCTGAGTCTTGATTTTTTATTGCCAAGTTGTCAGTAGATTTTTATATTAAACAGTATGTTAATGCATATGGTTATGAGTTTATAAGGATTGCTAAAATAGCAAATTCATTGTAAGTCCTGAGTTATTTTTTTTCAATATTTCACTGTATACCAAATAGGCTGAAAATTGCAGCAATCAACAAAAATTACAGCAGTTATCCATAATTACACAATTAAATGATTGTGTAAGTGAGTATGCACCCTTCGTCTTTTGTCTTTTATCTTCTAAGTTTCTATTCTGCCGGTAGGGTTTTTCATTTTTGCCACTGCTCTCCAAGTTGAAATCTTTTAGATCTGTTTCGTAATTCCACAGTTTGAAAGATAAAAAATGCTTACTGTTCAGGAACAGAACATGAGGGCATTTCTATGTATGTGCCTTGCAGAAAAGCCTGAGCCATAATTAAGGTATGATTTTCATCACAGTTTGTAGTGAACGCTTTTAATGATTGGATATAACTGGCTTTTTTGCTCCATTAGATTAATGAGTTCCGGTGTAGTGTATCTCTTTCGGGAGATTTCCCCTCCTGATTATTGTTCTGTAACTTGAAATCTACTGGGTATATACCACAGTGTTTGCCATAAATGATAACACTTCTAGTAAAATTTCTTAGTGTTATATATTATTAATAGTAATAAAAACTAACATTCGTATATTATATTGAGATAATTCATTTTTGAAATAAATACTATATGTGGCGATAAAAATATGGATTTTATCTATATATGGTGTTTTTATCTTTTTTAAATAGGTGACATTAAAAATAAAGTGTCATAACTTATTGGCAGAGCCATAATTTTAATTGTCAGAGGGCGCGATGGTTTCTTTATCAAATTGTCAGATGTGTAACCGAATTCATCATTGCAAATTGATGAACGAGAGATTTAGGCTAGTACAGAAATTTTCAATAATAAATTAAATGGAGGTAGTTTATGTATCATCATTACCTGAATACTCCAGAAGGATTTCCCAAGCCTTATGTACATATCAGTGCGGACGATGAAGGAGTAACCAGCATCTATTTCGTCAACGAAAAGGAAAAATTAGAATCTAAAAGTGTTATTACTAAGCAGTGTGCAAAAGAATTACAGGAGTATTTCAAAGGAAAGCGGCTAACTTTTACAGTTCCTTTAAGTATGCAGGGAACTGAATTCCAAAAGCGCGTCTGGCAGCAGCTTTGTAACATCCCTTATGGCGAAATGTGGAGCTATAAACAATTGGCACTAACGTTGGGATCGGTAAATTATTGTCGTGCGGTCGGTATGGCGAATTCACGCAATCCTATTTCATTGATTGTGCCTTGTCATCGAGTTATCGGGCATGATGGTAAATTGGTTGGCTATACCGGTGGGCTAGATATCAAAGGATGGCTACTAGAGCATGAAAAGAACAGAAAATCGAAAAGTAAACAGAGTTGAAATAAAACGCTAATTTATTTGTGAAATCACCATTAGCGTATAAAATCAATCCATGTAATTAAACGAAAAGTACGTTTTTTTTACATTCTGTTATATATTTCGTGATCTATGTTGCAGACAGTGGACTATATTATTTGGTGTACTGTACGTGACGCTAAGTTTGTGTCTTTTTTATTGAAGGTAAGTTTTGATGTCAAAAGTTAAAGGTAACGTTAAGTGGTTTAATGAATCCAAAGGATTCGGTTTTATTACTCCACAGGATGGTAGCAAAGATGTTTTTGTGCATTTTTCCGCCATTCAGTCTAACGGATTCAAAACTCTGGCCGAAGGCCAACAAGTAGAGTTTGATATTGCTGAGGGCGAGAAAGGCCCGTCTGCTGCGAACGTTGTCGCAATCTAATTTCGAATCCCGTATTCTGAAAACCCGTTTTGATAACGGGTTTTTTTTATCTTATTAGTTTTTAGAAATTTCAGTTTTTAGATAAGTAATATTTTGACCACAGTAGATTTGTTTTGCTCTGCATTATCAAAGTTTGTTCATCACTGCAAAAGCAAATGTTGTCATCAATAATGAACCGATTACATTCATCAAAATACTCAGCAGTGCCCAACCCATTTTTCCTACCTGCAATAGATAAACTACTTCAGCAGAAAAGGTAGAAAAAGTTGTTAGCCCACCGCAAAAACCTGTAGTTAACATCAGCTTCCAAACCGGATCGAGATGCGTTGCTTTGTTAAAATAGGCCAAACACAATCCAATGATAAATGCACCAATACAATTAGCCGTCAGCGTACCAACGGCAATTGGGGAAGAGGGGGTGTTCAGGCGGAGGCTGATGAGCCAGCGTAACACGCTACCCAAGCCACCACCGATAAATACAGCAAACACAATATTCATCATGATGGTGGCAATAGATTATTTGACTTCCATGCCTTTAGCTTGCAAGTCAGCATGGTAAGAAGAGCGAACAAACGGGCCACAGGCAGCATGAGTAAAGCCCATTTCTAACGCGGCTTCTTTCATTTCTTCAAATTCAGCAGGGCTGACATAACGTTGCACTGGCAGATGATGGCGGCTTGGTTGTAAATATTGCCCTAAGGTCAGCATGGTGACACCATGGCTACGCAAATCTCGCATGACCTCTAAAATTTCTTCGTTAGTTTCACCCAACCCTACCATTAAGCCCGATTTAGTCGGGATATCTGGATGTGCTTCTTTGAATTTTTCCAGTAATTTCAATGACCAATTGTAGTTTGCTCCCGGACGAATTTGACGATAAATCCGTGGCACGTTTTCTAAATTGTGGTTGAACACATCGGGAGGAGTTGCGGTTAGAATTTCCAGTGCATGATCCATACGACCGCGGAAATCCGGTACCAAAGTTTCGATCTTAATTGATGGATTTTTTTCACGAATAGCGGCGATACAGTCAGCAAAATGCTGGGCACCACCATCACGCAAGTCGTCACGGTCAACAGATGTAATAACGACATAACGCAGCCCCATATCCTGAATAGTCTGCGCGAGCTTGGTCGGCTCATTCGCATCAGGTGCATTCGGGCGGCCATGGGCTACGTCACAGAATGGGCAGCGACGGGTACAAATGGCGCCAAGGATCATAAAAGTGGCGGTTCCGTGATTAAAACACTCAGCAAGGTTAGGGCAGGAGGCTTCTTCACAGACAGAATGCAATCCATTTTTGCGCATTGCAGCCTTGATACCCTGAATGCGGCTGGAATCCGCAGGAAGTTTGATTTTCATCCACTCAGGTTTACGCAAGAGTGCTTCACGTTCTGTGGCGACTGTCTTCACAGGGATCAAAGCCATCTTGTCTGCGTCGCGGTATTTGACACCACGTTCCATCTGAATTGGTTTACTCATAATCGTGCTGGTTCCAGTTATATTCTTCAGATTTTGACTTACTGCCTGATGGTTATAAGAAAAACATCAAGGCAAATAAATCAATTCAAATTTTTTTGAAAAATGTTAAAAAATTATATCATCTTTCATTGAGTAGTTGGAATCCCAAGATCTGACAGAATTTTTCCACCAGAACGGGTTGTACATCTTCAATGGTCACTCCCGTGACGAGGCCACTGAGTTGGATCATTTGCATTCCTGCATAACCACAAGGGTTTATGCGCAAAAATGGCTGTAAGTCCATTGCAATGTTCAGTGCCAGACCATGGAAAGAGCATCCTTTTCGGATACGCAGCCCAAGGGAACATATTTTGTTACCTGCGACATAAACTCCGGGGGCATCTGGACGGGCATACGCATCCACGCCAAAATGTGCCAGAGTTTCGATCACGGTATTTTCGATTGAAGTTACTAATTGACGAACCCCAATTTTTGACCGTTTCAAGTCAATCAAAACATACATGACCTGTTGTCCTGGGCCATGATAGGTGACTTGCCCTCCCCTATCTGACTGGACGACAGGGATATCACCGGATGCAAGTACATGCTCGGCTTTACCGGCCTGACCTTGCGTAAACACTTTTTCATGTTGGACAAGCCAGATTTCATCAGGTGTTTCCGCAGTACGCTGTTCGGTAAACTGGTGCATGGCATCAGAAACCGGTTTGTAGGGTTGTATACCTAACTGGCGTAAAATAACGGTGTTATGTTGCAATGGGAATTTCATCATTTGTTAACAAAAAGTGCCCGCCAGTATAACGCCGTAAGATGATTCCCACCAGTTTGAGAATACCTTAAAATAATAATATTGTTCATTAGACGAATGTATTTTTATTTTATGTTATCATAGTTATATATTTCGATAATATTTCCTTTAATCTCTGTTTGAGCTAACAGATGGTCAAAAAAAACCAATTCCTGATTGTTGGGCATCTTTGTAGTTTTCTGGTGCTCCTTTACAGTCTCTCAATGTTGTTGCCTATTTTTGTGGCTTTGTTTTATAAAGAAAAAAATGTTTTTGCTTTTTTTGATACATTTATCATCGGATTGGTTACAGGAGGTATTGGTTGGTACCTTACCCGTAAATCTAAAGCCCAGCCCAGTACGCAAGATGGATTTCTTATCATTGTATTATTCTGGCTGTTGTTCTCGTTACTCAGTGCATTGCCTTTTATACTCGATAAAAATTTAAACATCAATTTGGTAGATGCGATGTTTGAAGGGATTTCAGGTATCACTACTACAGGTGCCACAGCACTGGATAATGTCTCAAGCTTGCCTAAATCCGTGCTCTATTATCGTGCTCAGCTCAATTTTATCGGTGGATTGGGTGTAGTCGTCCTTGCAGTTGCTATCCTGCCTTTACTGGGAATTGGTGGAGCTAAACTTTATCAGTCCGAAATGCCCGGACCCTTCAAAGAAGAACGATTGACTCCACGTCTTGCGGACAGTGCTAAAAGCTTGTGGACAATCTATTTGTTGTTGGGAACTCTATGTTCAATTAGTTTCTGGATCGCGGGAATGTCGTGGTTTGATGCTATTTGTCATGGGATCTCAACAGTTGCTTTAGGGGGATTCTCTACCCGCAATGAAAGTCTTGGTTATTACCATAGCTCTGCTATTGAAATGGTGGGAGGAATTTTTTCGATATTGTCGGCAATCAACTTTACACTCTATTTCATTGCACTAACGCGTTGGAGCTTAAAACCATTACTCAAAAATGCTGAACTGCGATTTTTTTTGCTGGTGCTGGCGGTGGTAATTGGCATTATTTGGTTAGAATTATACCGTTTGAACATATATAGCATAAAAAATGCGTTTGTTCATAGTTTTTTCATGACCAGTTCCATGATGACTGATAATGGTCTGGCGGTTGCTGATTATGAAAAGTGGCCTCACCATACAATGTTGTTGTTGTTGGCAGTGAGCTTTTTTGGGGGGTGTGTGGGATCAACTTGTGGAGGTATTAAGGCTCTCCGTTTCATGATATTGGCAAAACAGAGCGCCAGTGAAATTAACCAGCTCATTCACCCAAACGCCATCTCAACGATTAAAATTGGCAAATCTGTGGTTCAGGAAAGAGTGCTGCGTTCTGTCTGGGGATTCTTCTTCCTCTATGTTTTTTTCAGCTGTTTCTTTATCTGGGCACTGAGCCTGCTGGGATATAATTTGGTGACTTCATTTGCTACCGTTGCGGCTTGTATTAATAACATGGGGATAGGATACGGTGATACAGCACAAGGTTTTGGTAATCTTAAACCTATAGCAAAATGGATGATGTGTGCCGCCATGTTAATGGGGCGACTGGAAATTTACCCAATACTTATTTTGTGCTCAAAAGCATTTTGGCGTTTTTGAGTGATTGGTAATTAAAAACATAATTAAATCAATATGTAATCGAATAATAATAGATAAACGGGCACGTTTTTGAACATCCTTGCAAAGCCTTTTGGCATAAAGTTCCATTATTGGTGTTATTAATAATAATTCTCATTATTATATTGGTTTGGGCTATTGATTGATTTAATTTGTATAATATTTTATCAATCAAGAGAATGACAAACCTGTTTGTTAATATAATATTATGTCTTCAACTTACTCTATTTTTAACTTGTTCTTGAAAGAACGAATCACTGTATCACCATCTATGTTGCGTTGTGTTTTTGAAGGTTCAGAGGTGCATAAAAGGCGACGATACGCACCGGATCAACGTATAAAGCTATTATTTCCCCAGCAAAATAATCCTTCACTACAGGTAAAAGAGGAGAAAGAGCTGAAAATGGAAATCAGGCTAACCATTTTTACGCTTGGGTTGCAACAGAATCATCTGCTGTAAATAATCTGCGCCGTTATTTGCTTCAGGAGCGTCATTTAGATCGAACATTAATTAATTTTATGGCGTATTGGGCCAGATCTCCGAGAGATAGCCATTCCTGAATTACCTTAAGAACAAATGTTATGATGTGTGGCTGTCTGTTTAACCGACAGCCATACATCAGCCAATTGCATAACTCTGGAGCTATCGATACGGTTGATGAATTACAGCACAACGCGTACCAATTCCAGTGCTCCCAATTCCTCATACAAAGTTTCAACTTGTTCAATGTGCGTCGCATTGATGGTAATGGAAACAGAGTGGTAATTGCCTTTGCTGCTTGGTTTAACGGCAGGAGAGTAATCGCCCGGGGCATGGCGCTGAACTACTTCAATAACTTGATCCACTAGCTCAGGTTGAGCTAACCCCATTACTTTGTAGGTGAATGAGCAAGGAAACTCAAGCAGTTCATTTAATTTTGTTTTCATGGGCGCTCCTAAAATATAATTGCCACGGCATATGATTGATTTGCCGTGGCGTGATAATTTTCTAACGATATTTAATTAATATAAGGCTCAATGCTTGGTTTTCAAGCTAACTTAGCTTTCAAGAGATCAACCGAACCAGTGATGGAACATCAGTCGGATATAGTCGATCATGCGGCTGAAGAAGCCACCTTCTTTCACTTCGTTCATTACGACCAATGGACGTTGTTCAATGGTTTTACCATCAAGCTGGAAGTTGATAGTTCCAACAACTTGGTTTTTAGTGAGTGGTGCATGCAGTTCGGTATTGTTCAATACATAGCTGGCTTTCAGATCTTTCAAACGGCCACGGGGGATTGTTAGGTAAACATCTTTGTCAACGCCCAGTTGAACTTTATCGGTATCACCAAACCAAATCGGTTCTGATGCAAATTCTTTACCGACTTGCAATGGTGAGACAGTTTCGAAGAAACGGAAGCCCCACGTCAGTAATTTTTTGCTGTCGGTTTCACGACCCTTGAAGGTTGGGCTGCCCATTACAGCAGAAACCAGACGCATATTGCCTTCGGTCGCTGAAGAAACAAGGTTGTATCCCGCGCCGCTGGTGTGGCCTGTTTTAATACCGTCAACATTCAGGCTCTTATCCCATAGCAAGCCATTACGATTAGGCTGGCGAATATTGTTGTAAGTAAAATCTTTTTCTTTGTAGATAGAATATTCATCCGGCACATCGCGGATTAGTGCCTGACCAATCAATGCCATATCACGGGCAGAGCTGTATTGGCCGTGGGCATCAAGGCCATGAACAGTTTGAAAATGTGTATTTTGTAGCCCTAAGCTTTGCACATATTTATTCATCAAGTTGACGAATGCATCCTGGCTACCTGCCACATAGTCTGCCATGGCGACACAGGCATCGTTGCCAGATTGCAAGTTGATACCACGGGAGAGCATGGCAACAGAAACTTGGTCGCCGGGTTTTAAAAACATTAAGGATGAGCCTTTAAACACTGGATTACCCGTAGCCCAAGCATCTTTACCTACGGTAACAATATCATTCTGGCCGATTTTCCCTGATTTAATGGCCTGACCAATGACGTAGCTGGTCATCATTTTGGTCAGACTTGCGGGATCGCGGCGGATATCTGCATTTTTTTCAGCCAATATTTTTCCTGAGTTGTAATCAATCAGAATATAGGCTTCTGAATCCAGTTCTGGTACACCGGGGATCATGGTTTTGAAATTATCACCAGCATTGGCGAATGTGGAAACGCTGGCGGTCAGAGCAAGGCCTAAAGTGGCACTTTTAATAAAACGGGAAGTAACTATGTATTTAGTAACTACGTATTTAGTAACTATGTATTTCATGATTGATTAGATAACATCCGTGAGCGAAGGATTGATAATAAATGACATAATAACAAATGCAAAAAAAGCTGACATTAAACAAAATTGAGGGGGATGAAGGTTTACACTTTTTCACCCGTCTTCTGTTCGCAACAAATGTTCGCAACAAATGTTCGCAGCAAATTTTATTTGCCTGCTGACAGTAATGAAATATGTCAATATCAGCAGGCAATGGTGCTATTTATCGCGATGGTATTTCATGAATCGATGGTATTTCCTGAATCAGGGAGCAACAATAAAAGAGGATTGGTGCATCTGATCCGTTAATTTTTTTTGTAGTTCCGTAGCTTGCTGGCGGCTATTGAATGGCCCTAATTGGACGCGATAGATATTACCAAATTGGATGATACGCCCTTGTACGTTAAAACGCTGGCTCAATGACTGTTGCCACTCTTTGGCTTTTTGTTCAACGCTGACTGCTCCTACTTGTACCATATAACCATTTGTCGATTCAGGAGCAGGTGATGTAGTTGCAGGAGGTAACGTGACAGACTGGCCTGTTATATTTCCAGAAAGGTTTTTTTCAGCCGATGATTGTGAACCAATATCGGGTCTGTCAGGTAAAGCAAAGCTCTGTTTAACAATCGTTGAGCCAACCGTTCCCAAACCAGATAGTGAACCATCAGGTGAAATCAGAATACCATCCAATTTCACTTTACTTTGTGGCATCAAATTGAGTCGTTCTGCTGCTGCACGAGATAATTCAATGATTTTTCCTTGCTTATTGTAAGGGCCCCGATCATTGATTCTGACAACCATCATGCGTCCATTGCTTAAATTGGTGACACGAACATAACTTGGAATAGGTAACGTCGGGTGTGCGGCGGTTAAAGCATAAGGACTGGCTTGTTCACCAATTGTTGTCAGTTTTCCATTGGACTCTTCACTGAACCAACTGGCATAACCTGTCTGGGTAAAGTGAGCAGGGTTTTGCACTATGTGATATGTTTGCCCATCCCGCTGATAGTCTTGATTGGCGCTTGGATGATAAGGTTCATATTGAGGCTCTGCACCCAAAACATCACGAGTTGGAATTGGGGGAAGAGAAGATGTCTGATTATTGCCTGTTGTAGTACAACCTGAAATCAGTATTGCTACGATGCTAAGTATAAGCCACTGTTGACGCATGAAACTTCTTCCTCATAAACTTTTGGACAATAACTTACGATGCGTGTGTATTGACATAATAATGCCGAACCCCGCCATTAAGACAATTAGTGCTGAGCCCCCATAACTAATCAATGGCAGGGGAACGCCGACTACTGGTAGGATACCGCTTACCATGCCGATATTTACAAAGATATAAACAAATAAAATCAGTATCAGCCCTCCGACTATTACCCGGCCAAAGGTATTTTGCGCTTTGGCTGCAATAAACAAACCACGCATAATGATCAGTAAGTAGAGTCCGAGCAACACCAGAATGCCTATCATCCCTAATTCTTCAGACAGAACAGCAAAAATAAAGTCGGTATGTCGCTCCGGCAGGAATTCTAACTGTGACTGAGTGCCTTGTAGCCAGCCTTTTCCAGATATCCCACCTGAGCCAATGGCAATTTTAGATTGAATGATATGGTAGCCTTTACCCAATGGGTCACTTTCTGGATCTAATAGCATCATAACGCGGGCGCGTTGGTAGTCATGCATCAGGAAGAACCATAATATTGGAATGAAACAGGCAAGCAGTAAAACGGCAACGCCAATTAACTTCCAGTTCATTCCTGCCAAAAACAGGATGAATAACCCAGAAGCGGCAACCAGAATAGATGTTCCTAAATCGGGTTGTGCTGCTACCAATAGAGTAGGGACAAAGATCAAAACCAGCGCAATACCCGTGTTTTTCAGTGAAGGTGGGCAGAGATCCCGATTCATAAAACGAGCCACCATCAAGGGAACGGCGATTTTGGCAATTTCTGATGGCTGGAAGCGAACAATACCCAAATCCAGCCAGCGTTGCGCGCCTTTACTAATCTGCCCAAAAACATCAACGAGGATTAGCAGGATGACGCAGCCAATATAGAGATAAGGTGCCCAATTTTCGTATATGCGTGGAGGAATCTGAGCCAAAACGAACATCACTATGAGGCCTATGATGACCTGTCCGATTTTACGTTCCATCATATCAATGTCTTGACCACTGGCACTCCACATAATGAAAAGACTGTAAGCCAGTAATGCCAGAACGCACAGTAGTAATGGAATATCTATATGTAGTCGGGTCCAGAAAGGAACCTTATTTTGTGAGTCTGTCATGGCTTTATTCAATTAGCTGGTGTCCTAATGGCTTGTGTTCGGATCGTGTTTACTCCTGTTGCGGCAGGGGAGATATTTTTGTTATCCCTGAGCAAAATATGATCCAAAATTTGACGAACGATAGTGCCGACAGGCGGCCCGGAACCACCATTTTCAAGAATAATAGAAATGGCAACTGTCGGGTTATCATAAGGCGCAAAGGCAATCATCAGCTTATGGTCACGTAAGTGCTCAGCAAGTTTGCTTGCATTATAGGTTTCATAACTGAAAACCTGAGCAGTACCTGATTTCGCGGCTGCTTTATAAGGTGTACCAGCAAAGGACCTGCGAGCTGTACCATTTGGGGCATTGGCAACCCCATACATGCCATCTTTAGCAATTTCCCAATGCCCAGAGTGAATATCTCCGATAGGTTCACTGACTGGGGGATGATAAGGTTGCATTTCGCCATTTACGCGAGTATTCAGCAAGAAATGGGGTGTTTTCACCTCGCCATCATTAATCAGGATCATTAGGGCTTTTACCATCTGCATCGGAGTTGCAGTCCAGTATCCTTGACCGATACCAACGGAGATCGTATCACCTTGATACCATGGTTTTTTATAGCGTTTGGACTTCCATTCACGGGTGGGCATATTGCCCTGATTTTCTTCTTTTAAATCAATACCTGTAAATTGACCATAACCAAATTTTGTCATCCATTCGGACATTTTATCGATGCCCATCTCATAGGCGACTTGATAGAAAAAAGTATCCGCTGATTCGACAATCGCTTTATGTACATTCAGCTTGCCATGTCCCCAGCGTTTCCAATCACGGTAACGTTTCTCTGAGTTTGGTAGCTGCCACCAACCGGGATTATTTGTCGTGGTGTTCTTTGTAATGACATCACTGCTGAGAGCTGCAACGGCAATAAAAGGCTTCACTGTTGATGCAGGTGGATAAGCACCTTGCGTAGCCCGGTTAATTAAGGGGCGATTTGGGTCGTTGAGCAGGAATTTATAGTCCTTGCTCGAAATACCATCGACAAATAGATTCGGATCGTAGCTTGGGTTGGATACCATAGCTAAAACCTCTCCGGTACGGGGATCGGTAACAACAACACCTGCACGGCTGGTTGTCAGTATCTCTTCAATATAGTTTTGCAGTTCTAAATCGATTGACAAGTAAATATCTTTTCCGGCCTGTGGTGATTGTTCTTGTAGTTGGCGGATCACTTTACCTCGGTTGTTGACTTCGACCTCTTCATAACCCGGTTTACCATGCAGGATAGATTCATAATAACGTTCAATGCCCAGTTTCCCGATATCATGGGTAGCTTTGTAGTTTGAAAAAATTCCTTCTTTTTCCAATCGTTCTACATCCTTATCGTTGATTTTGGCAACGTAGCCGATCACATGGGTGAGGGCGGAACCATAAGGATAATAGCGACGTTGGTAACCTTTGATTTCCAGCCCTGTAAAGCGGTATTGATTGACTGAAAACCGAGCAACCTGAACTGGGGTCAGTGAAGTTTTAAGAGGAACAGCAGCAAAACGACGTGCGCGTTGACGTTCTTTTTTGAAAGTTTCAATGTCTTCATCAGTGAGTCCAACGATAGAGCGCAGTTCATTTAATGTCTTATCAAGATCAGCAACTTTTTGTGGCACAATTTCTAACTGATAAATGGTTCGGTTAGTTGCCAGTGCTGTGCCATTGCGGTCATAAATGATGCCCCGGCTTGGGGCTATGGAAACGATCTTAATGCGATTTCCATTCGATCGAGTCTGGTAATCTTCGTGGCGTATGATCTGGAGATTATAGAGATTGGCAATTAAGATGCCGGTCAAAATAATAATGCCTATAAACGCCACGAGTGCGCGGCGTATAAATAGAGCCGATTCAGCCGAGTGATCGCGAAAAGGCGTTCGTTTATTCTTCATCCCATTACCAGAATTCACGGTATTAGATTACCCAATTTATTCCCGATGATAAGGGTGGTTAGTAGTGATGCTCCATGCTCGATAAAGGCTCTCCGCAACCAGAACCCGGACAAGAGGATGTGGCATGGTTAAAGGAGAAAGTGACCAGCTTTGTTCCGCTGCTGCTTTGCAGGCTGGTGCCAAACCTTCAGGGCCACCAATCAACAGACTGACATTTCTGCCATCCAGCTTCCAGCGTTCAAGCTGTTGTGCCAACTGCGGAGTATCCCAGCGAGAGCCTGGAATATCCAATGTCACAATACGGTTGCCTTTACCAACCGTGGCTAGCATCTGTTCACCTTCTTTTTCCAGAATTCGCTTGATGTCAGCATTTTTGCCTCGTTTTCCCGCTGGAATTTCAATGAGCTCAAAAGGCATATCCTTGGGAAAACGGTTCAAATAATCCATGAAGCCGGTCTGTACCCAGTCCGGCATTTTTGTTCCTACAGCAACCAGTTGTAACTTCAAACTCAGCTCCAGAGTTTTTCCAGTTCGTACATACGGCGGCTGTCTTCTTGCATAACATGGACCATGATTTCGCCGAGATCCACGACTATCCAGTCTGAAATACCTTGCCCTTCAACGCCTAGAGGCATGATGCCTGCTTGGCGGCAATCATCTACCAGGTTATCTGCCACAGACATCAAGTGGCGGTTTGATGTTCCGGTGCAGATAACCATGCAGTCAGTAATGCTGGATTTTCCGCGAACATCGATAGAAACAATATCCTGTGCTTTGGAATCTTCAAGTTTATCAATAACAAATTGTTGTAGTTCTGTGCCTTGCAAAAGGATCACCTTTATTTCATAAAATTGGTTAAGTAACGCAGAATAATAGCACGCCAATCTCTATAAAAGTAAGCGAGTTAGCTGCAAATAACCACATGATTTCGCTATTTCTTATATAGCCTATGTGAATCGATATATTTTTTTATCGTTGGAGGAAGTAAATCATCACAGCTTATCCCTTGCTGGTGGCGTTGACGAATATCTGTTGCCGAAATGTTTAATAGCGGAGTAGCAGCCAAGTAAATATAACCGTGTGATTTTTGGCTCAATGGGAGTGGAGAAACAATCTGGTATTTTTCAAGCCATTGTTGCATTCCTGGGGCGGAAAGCTGACTTTGATAACCCGGACGGGAGCAGACCAACAAGTGACAAATATCGAGCAATTCTTTCCATTTATACCATGTATGGATAGTTTGTAATGAATCCTGTCCAATGATAAATGCTAACGGGTATTGCTCACCGATTTCCTGACGAAAGGATTTGAGTGTTTCTACTGTGTAAGATGGCGTTTGCCGTTCCAGTTCGCGGGTATCCACGGTAAACAGAGGGTTATCCTGTACAGCCAGACGAACCATCTCCAGCCGTTGCTGGGCGCTTGCTTCTGGTTGAGGGCGATGCGGGGGAACGTGATTAGGCAATAAGATAACCTGCTTGAGTCCCACTAATTGAGCCAATGCTTCTACAGGACGCAAATGACCATAATGGATAGGATCGAATGTACCACCAAATAGAGCCTGAATAACCGGAGAGTCCACATTGGTTGCAGAATCAATGGCATTTATCGGAGCCGTATTTTCTGAGCCAATATTTTGAAGATTAATGCCTTTGAGATCAATCTCTTTGTTATCAATGTCTTGGAGATCAATATTGGTTGGAACAATAGAATCACGCATTTAAGAAGCTCTCTGGTAATGGTTTTCCGCATAACAGCATGGAAAGCGTTTCCAGGTCAGCCCAAATGGATTGGCTATAATCCTGTTTGACACGCAGCTCCATCTGGGTCAATAAATGTATAGCAGATTGCAGTTCTCGCTGTGACAGACGCTGTAGTGCGGTTGATAGCAATGATCTGCGATTTTGCCAAACCTTGTGCTGATCAAACAAGGTCTTCAAAGGGACCGTCGTATATTGGCGCTTAAATACCAGAAGCAGCATCAACTCCCTCTGTATAGTACGAAGCAAAATCACGGTCTCGATATCTTCTTGCCGAAGCTGTTTCAGTATATGCCATGCCCGCTTTATTTTTCCTGCCAGCAAAGCATCAATCCAATGGTAGGGAGAGAAATGAGCCGCATCGTTAACGGCTTCTTCTACGCGATGAAGTGTTAATCGGTTATCGGGATGAAGTAGGGAAAGACGCTCCAGAGCCTGAGCCAGTGCCAATAAGTTTCCTTCATAGCAATAGCACAGTAATTGATTGGCTTCATCTTCCAGTGATAGGCCCATATTTTTAGCGCGTTGTGCCACCCATTGTGGCAGACGATTTTGCTCAGGTGTCAAACAACTGACATATACCCCATTTTGCCCAATCGCTTTGAACCAAGGGCTATTTTCCTGTGCTTTGGTGAGTTTATGTCCACGCAATATCAGCAAGATATCTGAATGCAGTAACCCCGACAGCTTGGTCAGCCGTTCTGCCATTGCGGCATTTGGGCCATTTTCTGGAAGCAGCAGGATAAGAGTCTGACGGCTGGCAAACAGGCTAAGTGACTGACACAGACTAAAGATTTCATCCCAATCGGTATGGTTATCCAATGTGAAGGTGAAATGCTCCAGAAATTCATGTTGTTCAGCCACTTTGCGGATGCTGTCCTGACTTTCCTGCAATAGTAATGGTTCGTTGCCCCATAACAGGTAGCTGCCTCGCAGCCCGTCATTAAGTTGCGAGAGAAGTTGTTCAGGATAAAGTCGGATCATTGCTTCTGTATAGCCGCAGTTTTTTGTTTTTCTTCGGCTTTCTGGAGTTCTGCACTATGAACGGTCAGCAATTGGCGCATAAGCTGCTGGGCAGCCTGTTCACGCATTTCCTGTTGAACAAGTTCATTTTCTGCATCTTTTGCCAGTGCTTCCAATGGGTTGTCGAAGAAAGAACGATCAACCTTTGCCCGCAATGGATAGATACTACCATCTGGCATCAGAATTTGAGCATCCACGTTCAGTACTAACAGGCGTTCAGCTGATTTACCATCCTGGAAGACAGAAACTGTTTCTTTGTTTTCATCAGAACCAACAAGTTTCAGGATAGGGATTGAAGCATCGCCATGTTCAATAATTTTGACATCATTCAGACGAAGTTGTTGACGTACTGCCCGTGCCAGAGGCCCATATGGGTCACCAGAACTTAACTGCAATGTTTGAAGCTCTTTTGGTACTTGTGTTGTGCCCCGAAGATGAAAACCGCAGCCAGCGGTGACTAGCACCGCTAACCCGAGCAACAACGTGAAAATACGATGTCGTAGATTATTTCCTACCACACTTCTTGCTACACGTTTTACCACAAACATGGTCTCCTATTATCAGTCTACTGTTATTAACCTACAACCAGATTCAGTAATTTACCCGGAACGTAGATGACCTTGCGGATACTGACACCTTCAAGATATTTCGTCACGCTGTACTCTTGTGTCGCCATCTCTTGGACATACTCTTTTGTTGCATCTGCCGGTACAGTAATGCGACCACGAACCTTACCGTTAATCTGGATAATTACCAGTTTAGTATCGTCTACCATTGCCTGCTCATCAGCTTGTGGCCATGCCGCAGTATCAATGTCGTTCTCATTGCCAAGCGCTTTCCACATGACGAAGCAAGCATGTGGCGTGATAGGTGACAGCATACGTACAACCGCAGTGACTGCTTCTTGCATCAGGGCACGATCCTGCTCAGTTTCCTGTGGAGCGCGAGTCAGTTTATTCATCAGTTCCATGATTGCTGCAACGGCGGTATTGAACGCTTGGCGGCGGCCAATATCATCAGTGACTTTTGCTATGGTTTTGTGCAAGTCACGGCGCAGATCTTTTTGTTCAGTGGTCAGGCTGCTGGCATCCAGTGGCTGGGTTGCACCTTTGTTACTGTGCTCGTAAACCAGACGCCAAATACGCTTCAGGAAGCGGTTTGCACCTTCCACACCAGATTCTTGCCATTCCAGTGTCAGTTCTGGTGGTGCTGCGAACATCATGAACAGACGAACAGTATCAGCGCCATATTTATCGACCATAACTTGTGGGTCGATACCGTTATTCTTGGATTTCGACATTTTGCTCATGCCGGTATAAACCAGTTCATGACCGTCTTGACCCGTCGCTTTCACAATGCGGCCTTTTTCGTCACGCTCAATAATAGCATCAGCTGGAGATACCCAGACTTTCTCACCACTATTGCCAGTGTAATAGAAGGCGTCAGCCAGAACCATGCCTTGGCACAGCAGGCGCTTGGCGGGTTCATCAGAGTTGACCATGCCAGCATCGCGCATCAATTTGTGGAAGAAACGGAAATACATCAGGTGCATGATAGCGTGTTCAATACCACCGATGTATTGATCCACAGGCAGCCAATAGTTGGCCGCAGCCGGATCTAGCATGCCTTTATCATAATCCGGGCAGGTATAGCGTGAGTAATACCATGAAGATTCCATGAAGGTATCAAAGGTATCCGTTTCAAGCAGTGCAGGCTGACCATTGATAGTTGTTTTTGCCCATTCAGGATCAGCTTTGATTGGACTGGTGATCCCATCCATCACGACATCTTCTGGCAAAATAACCGGCAATTGATCTTCTGGAACAGGAACTACAGTACCGTCTTCCAATGTTGCCATTGGAATTGGAGCGCCCCAATAACGTTGACGGGAAACCCCCCAGTCACGTAGGCGGTAATTGACTTTACGTTGACCGACACCCATTGCAACCAGCTTGTCAGCGATAGCATTGAAACCTTCTTCATGGCTAAGGCCGCTGAATTCACCGGAATTAACCAGTGCATTTTTATCTGTGACAGCAGCTTCCTGAACGCTTGGTACATTGCCATCGTTGTCGAGAATAACGGCTTTTATTGGCAGGTTGTACTTGGTAGCAAATTCCCAATCACGTTGATCGTGTGCAGGAACAGCCATCACAGCACCTGTGCCGTATTCCATCAGGACAAAGTTAGCAACCCAGATAGCGATCTTTTCGTTGGTTAATGGATGAATAACAAACATGCCTGTTGGCATGCCTTTTTTCTCCATAGTTGCCATCTCAGCTTCGGCAACTTTGGTATTGCGGCATTCGTTGATAAATCCTGCCAATTCCGGATTATTTTCCGAGGCTTGTTGTGCCAGAGGATGACCAGCCGCTACAGCGACATAGGTTGCTCCCATGAATGTATCTGGGCGAGTAGTGTAAACGGTGAGTTTTTCTTGACTGTCGGCAACATTGAACGTGATTTCGACACCTTCAGAACGGCCAATCCAGTTACGTTGCATGATTTTGACCTGCTCAGGCCAGTCTTCCAGTTTATCCAGATCGTTCAGCAGTTCTTCTGCGTAATCCGTGATCTTAATAAACCACTGAGGGATCTCTTTACGTTCAACTTGGGTATCACAACGCCAGCAGCAGCCATCAATAACTTGCTCATTAGCCAGAACAGTCAGGTCATGTGGACACCAGTTAACTGCGGAAGTTTTTTTGTATACCAGACCTTTTTCATACAGTTTAGTGAAAAACCACTGTTCCCAGCGATAATACTCTGGCGCACAGGTAGTGACTTCACGATCCCAGTCATAGCCAAAGCCCAGTGTTTTTAGCTGGTTTTTCATGTACTCGATATTGGAGTAAGTCCATGGAGCAGGAGCGGTATTATTCTTGACCGCAGCCCCTTCTGCTGGCAGGCCAAATGCATCCCAGCCGATAGGTTGGAGTACGTTTTTACCCAGCATGCGCTGATAACGGGAAATCACATCACCAATGGTGTAGTTACGGACATGGCCCATATGTAGTCGGCCAGAAGGATAAGGTAGCATGGACAGGCAATAATATTTTTCTTTGCTGCTGTCTTCTGTCACTTTGAACGTTTGCTTCTCTTGCCAGTGAAGCTGGACTTGTTGTTCTATGTCTTCTGGACGATATTGTTCTTGCATGGCACCGATAATCCTATGGTGAGTAATAAAGCTACGCCTTTAGCGTGCATAGTTTGTTTATGAAATCAAAGATTCCATAGCATAGCTGATAAGGGATAGGCGCAACAACTCTTGTTAAAGGAGGAATATGGAAAATTACTTCTTTTTAAGGAGAAATTTAAGGTCGGCGGTAGTTTTGCCATCCGCCGACGAAAAGAAATCAATGCAGGATTTTAGCTAGGAAATCACGTGCACGTTCTGATTTTGGGTTGGCAAAGAAATCTTCTTTCTTACTGTCTTCGACAATTTTGCCTTCATCCATGAAAATAACCCGGTGTGCCACTTTTTTGGCAAATCCCATCTCATGGGTTACAACCATCATGGTCATCCCTTCGTTCGCCAGTTTAACCATGACATCCAGCACTTCATTAATCATTTCGGGATCAAGTGCGGAAGTGGGTTCATCAAACAGCATGGCGATAGGGTCCATACAGAGTGCGCGGGCGATGGCGACACGTTGTTGCTGGCCACCAGAAAGTTGTGAGGGGAATTTATCAGCATGGCTGGATAACCCAACTCGCTCCAGAAGTTTCACGCCTTTTTCGGTAGCTTCTTTCTTATTGCGCTTTAGTACCTTAATTTGAGCCAGCGTCAGGTTCTCAATGATGGATAGATGAGGAAAAAGCTCAAAGTGCTGAAACACCATTCCCACTTTGGAACGCAATTGTGCCAGATTGGTGCTCTTGTCATTGACTTTTGTGTCGTTTACCCGAATTTCACCTTGCTGGACAGGTTCAAGGCCATTGACCGTTTTTATCAGTGTGGATTTGCCGGAACCAGAAGGCCCACAGACCACGACTACTTCGCCTTTTTTGACTTCAGTCGAGCAGTCAGTAAGAACCTGAAATTGGCCATACCACTTGGATACATTTTTCAGGGAAATCATCAAACAGTCCTTTTCTTCAAATAGTTAACCAGCATAGAAGCGGAAAAACTAATCACAAAATAAACAAAGCCGGCAAACAGAACCATTTCAACCTGAGTTCCGTCGCGCTCACCAATATTCGTCGCTGTACGGAAAAAATCCGTCAGACTAAGTACATATACCAGAGAAGTATCTTGGAATAATACAATGCCTTGTGTCAGCAGCAATGGGATCATTGCCCGAAATGCTTGTGGCAGTATGATCAGACGCATACTTTGTGTATGAGTCATACCCAATGCCAGCGCAGCAGAGGACTGCCCACGGGAAATGCTCTGGATACCTGCTCGAATTATCTCGGAATAGTAAGCTGCTTCAAAGAGCGAGAACGCTACCATTGCAGAAATCAAACGGATATCGGTTTTTGGTGATATACCTAGAACATTTTGTAATAAGTTAGGCACAATCAGATAAAACCACAGTAATACCATCACTAATGGAACTGAGCGAAAAAGGTTAACATACAGGGCCGCAAACCAACTCAATACCTTGATGGATGAGAGGCGCATAATCGCCAGAATGGTTCCCCAGACAATGCCGATGATAATGGCTATCACGGTAATTTTTGCCGTTATCATCAACCCGTTCAGAAGAAAGGGCAAACTTGGTATAATCGAACTCCAGTCAAATTGATACATTTTTTATCGCCCTCCCATATTGCCCGGTAAACGTACTTTTTTCTCCAATATGCTCATGGCAATCATGATCACGAGGTTAATGCCCACATAAGCCAACGTGATTGCTGTGAATGATTCATAGGCGTGTGCGGAATAATCCAGCAATTTACCTGCTTGGGCAGCCATATCAACCAGCCCGATTGTGGAAGCAATGGCAGAGTTTTTTACCAAATTGAGCATTTCCGAAGTCATTGGGGGAATTATCACTCGATAAGCATTTGGCAGCAGAATGTAGCGGTAGGTTTGTGGCAGGGTTAAGCCCATTGCCAGTCCTGCGGCTTTTTGCCCTCTTGGGAGTGACTGGATTGCTGCACGAACTTGTTCGCATACACGGGCAGCAGTGAATAGCCCTAAGCAAATGACGGAGGAAATAAAAAATTGGATGTTGGGATCCAGATCCATTTTGAACCAATTGCTCAGGTTTTTAGGCAGGAATTCGGGAGCCACCAGATACCATGTAAAAAATTGGACAATGAGAGGAACATTACGAAATAACTCGACATAACAGGTTCCAAGCCCAGAAAGGAATTTATTCGGGACGGTACGGAGAATACCGAACAATGAACCGGCAACGAGAGCAATGATCCATGCACAGACGGAAAGGGCAACCGTTACTTGAAAGCCAGAAATAAGCCACCCCAGATAGGTGGTATTACCAAAAGGGGCAGCTTGTAAAAAGATGCCCCAATTCCAATCAACAGACATAAACATGCTCCCTGAAATGGGGTTGTCGGTAATACTTAAAAATGATTCATTTGTTGTAATTTATTGAATCCAAAACGATCTAAAAAAATGAGGTAGGGAACGACTACCTCATACCCGTCGTGCCAATAAAACCGGGATTTTTTAGCTCCTTGCTTAGTTCAATGCCTTATCGTTTGGCGATTTAAACAAGGCTCTCATCTCATCTGATATGGCAAAGTTCAAATTCAGGTTTTTAGGTGGAATTGGTTCTTTGAACCAGCGATCAAACATTTTTTCTGCTTCACCGGAGGTCTGTACTTTGACAATGGCGTCATCAATCAATGTCTTGAATTGGGAATCATCTTTGCGCAGCATACAGCCATACGCCTCTTCTGATTGTGGTTTACCAACAATGATCCATTGATCGGGTTTTTTCGCTTTTGCGCGTTCACCAGCGAGCAGGGCATCGTCCATCATAAAGGCGACAGCGCGGCCTGATTCCAGAGTACGGAATGAGTCGCCATGGTCTTTGGCACTGATGATACGCATTTTCATTTGCTTCTCATCATTGAGCTTATTCAACAAGATTTCAGAAGTTGTGCCAGAAGTGACAACGACATTTTTTCCTGCCAAATCATCAAATCCCTTGATACCTGAATCTTTTTTGGTCAAAAGACGAGTGCCGACGGCAAAGATGGTATTGGAGAATGCTGCCTGTTTCTGCCGTTCATGATTATTGGTTGTAGATCCACATTCAAAATCGAATGTACCGTTTTGCAGCAGGGGAATGCGGTTCTGGGAAGTAATTGGAATCAACTTGACCTGTAGGTTAGGCATATCCAGTTTTTTCTTGATAGCATCGACAATCAAGTTGGAATAATCTTGAGAATAACCAACGACGTTTTGTTGATTATCGTAGTAAGAGAATGGAACAGAAGATTCTCTGTGTCCAACAACGATAATGCCATTATCTTTAATTTTTTTCAGTGTTCCAGTCCATTCCTCAGCATGGGCAGCTCCAACCGCGCTAAGCAACATCATGGTTAATAGTAACTTACGCATATACAGCTCCTGTATCTGGTTGTTATTTGTGAAATTAGATTTTTTACAGAGAATTATATTTCTACTTGGATGAAAAAAACTGTCTGTAGAAACGATTTTCTGAGTTGTTTTGTTTATATGTCGTAAAAAAATAATTCAAAATGTTACTTTTTTGAAACCATAATGTTTCAATTTCGGGACTTGCATCGCACTATAAATAAACAACTTCATTTATGTGTGATCAAAGAGTGAATAATATTGAGCGCTGTTCACACTTTGCACTTTTTGGAGTGATTCTCTATTATCTTGCTCTGTCCTTGGTTATATATATTGTAAATTTTCTTTATTTTAGTGATGAAGGCGATGATTAAGGGGGATTACTGAACTTGTCTATGGGATTAGATAAAAGATATAAAAAGTCAGGGTATAAATAATATATCCTGACTCTTATCAATATCTTATCAATTATGGGGAATTAAGTTTTTTGATGCTTTCTCATAAAAGCAAAGATGAAAAACAGAGCGCTGGTTCCCCATATTGGCCAATTTCCGAAGTGAAAATAAGGTGTTACTCCTGTGGCTGGTGTTACTTTGGCTTCTAATACCTGACGAGTAAATTGTGGAAGTTCCGCCTGAATAGAACCGTCTGGGTTGATTACCGCTGTAATACCATTATTTGTTCCTCTTAGTAGAGGGCGACCCAGTTCAAGAGAGCGCATTCGAGCCATTTGGAAATGCTGCCACGGACCAATGGAACGCCCAAACCAAGCATCATTAGAAACGGTTAGGAGGAATTCTGTATCAGGCTTGAAATTATCACGTACTTGCTCACCCAGAATAATTTCATAGCAGATAGCAGCGGTAATATTGTGCCCTGCAACAGAAAGCTGCGGCTGGATGTAAGCCCCACGACTAAAAGAAGACATCGGCAAATTGAAGAGAGGTGCCAATGGGCGCAATATCGATTCCAGCGGAACAAATTCACCAAAAGGTACAAGATGGTGTTTGTCATAACGGGTGAGGGCTGGATATTGGTAAGGTGTCTTATCCCCTAAGACGATAATGCTGTTATAGAATTTATAACCTTCCAACGTTGGTCGGACATCTACAATGCCAGTGATCAAGCTAGTATTGTGCTTCCTTAGCAGAGTGTCCAATTGAGTCAGGAAATAACTTTGATTATGTTCGTTATCAGGAATGGCAGATTCCGGCCAGATGATGATTGGCGCTTTACCAATGAAAGGGCGGCTGTTATCTAAATAGATATCCAGTGTCTTATCAAGAACGGCGGGGTCCCATTTCATGGACTGGGGAATATTGCCTTGAACCAGTGCGATATCGGTCGTTTTTTCCGGCTGTAAGGTGTACCACTGGTAGTGTCTCATTGTCCACGGTGACAGCAGCAGAAGAATGGCAATAATGGCCGCTGACAGTTTTTTGTGAGCTGATAATTTTTTGTGAGTTGATAGCTTCTTGTGAACAGTGGCAATCACCAGTAACCCGCTAATCATCATAAGCAGGAAGGTAATGCCTTCTACACCCAGAATGGGCGCAATGGCTTTCATCGGACCATCAATCTGGCTATAGCCGAATTGTAACCAAGGAAATCCTGTTAGTACCCAACCACGCAAGAATTCGGTGACTTGCCATAGTGCCGGGCTGACAATAACCAGTCTGATGCTGTTGGTACTTGGGAAAAAGCGGTTTAATAAACCGGCAAATAGCGCAGGATAAAGAGCAAGATAGGCAGAAAGCAAAATCACCAAAAAGATGTTAATGGTGGTAGGCATACCTCCAAAGTCGGCGATACTGACATAAACCCAGTTTGCGCCACTGCCGAACAAGCCAAGACCCCAGCAGAAACCGATAAAGCAAGCCTGACGGGTTGTTCTGTGCAAGGAAAGGATTTGCAGGCCGAAAAGAGAAACAAGTGCTGCTGGCCAGAAATCAAAAGGTGAAAAAGCCAGCGTTCCACTGGCTCCGAAGAAAAGTGCCAGCACAGCACGCAGCCGCTGGCAACTCATGAATGAGGCTTTGTTCATCTAGATCCTATTATGGTTTATCAAGGCTAGGAACGTCAGCATTATCAGGTATTTTTACATGCACCTGAATGATTTTACGGCTATCAGACATTGCCACTTTGAAAAGGTAACCATCAATAGTGATGGATTCCCCACGGGAAGGCAGATGCCCAAATGCCTGCATGACTAGCCCACCAATGGTATCAACCTCTTCATCGCTGAAGTTGGTGCCAAAAATGTCATTGAAATCCTCAATTTGAGTCAATGCCCGCACTGAATAGGAGTGGCGACTTAAAGCACGAACATCGTTATCGTCATCGTCATCGTATTCGTCCTCGATTTCACCCACAATCAGTTCAAGAATATCCTCAATGGTGACCAACCCTGAAACACCGCCAAATTCGTCGATCACAATCGCCATATGGTAGCGTTGGGAACGGAACTCTTTCAGCAGACGGTCAACACGTTTACTTTCCGGCACTACAACGGCCTGACGAAGTACTTTATCAATGCTGAAAGGCTCTGCATTTGTACGCATAAAAGGCAGCAGATCTTTCGCCATTAATATGCCTTCAATGTGATCTTTGTCTTCGCTGATCACAGGAAAGCGTGAATGAGCCGATTCAATAATAACATCCAGACATTCGTCCAGAGATTGGTTGCGTTTTAAGGTAACGATCTGTGAGCGTGGAATCATGATGTCACGCACGCGTTGATCAGCTATATCCATTACACCTTCGAGCATTTCTCGGGTATCGGGATCGATTAAGTCGTTCTGCTCAGAATCACGGATCAGTTCAACCAAATCATCACGGTTTTTCGGTTCACCGTGAAAAAGCTGATTAAGAAGCGCAAAGAAGCCTTTCTTAGGGCCAGGGCTATCGTTACTTGAAGGATGGTCGTCGCTCATGGCGTTTTAATGAAAATTCCCCATTAATAAAATCGTAGATTGTTATGTTTAACATAAAAATGTTGGCAACGGTTATTCTTTTTCCATTAGGTAGGGATCAGGATAACCCATTTTTTCTAGAATCTCTGTTTCCAAAGATTCCATTTCTTCCGCTTCATCGTCTTCGATATGATCATATCCCAGAAGATGGAGGCTACCGTGAACCACCATGTGTGCCCAGTGTTCCTCGACAGTTTTTTGTTGCTCCTCGGCTTCTTTTTCAACAACTTGACGACAGATAATTAAATCACCGAGTAAGGGTAATTCAACTTCGGGTGGAGCTTCAAATGGAAAGGATAACACATTGGTTGGTTTATCTTTCCCACGATAAGTGAGGTTTAAATCATGGCTTTCTGCTTCATCGACCAAGCGAATGGTGACTTCACTTTCTGCCTGAAATTGTGGCAAAACACCTTCCAGCCAGCGTTGGAAAAAGGCTTCCTCGGGAAGCCCTTCGGGGTTTTCACATGCAATTTGCAAATCTAATATAACTGAACTCATTTTACTTCCTGTCCGCGTTTCTCATTGAGCGTTTTTTTACGTTTTTGCTCTGCTACTTCCCATGCTTCATAGGCGATAACGACTTTTGCAACCACCGGATGGCGAACAACGTCTTCACTATATAGGAAGTTAAAACTTAGCTCATCAACATCAGATAAAACTTCTACTGCATGACTCAGACCAGATTTTTGGCCTCTTGGCAGGTCAATCTGAGTCACATCACCCGTAATGACTGCTTTCGAATTAAAACCAATGCGGGTCAGGAACATTTTCATCTGTTCGATGGTGGTATTCTGGCTTTCGTCAAGAATAATAAAAGAGTCATTGAGAGTACGTCCACGCATATAAGCCAGTGGTGCCACTTCAATAACGTTTCTTTCGATCAGCTTCTCAACTTTTTCAAATCCCATCATCTCAAACAGGGCATCATAAAGCGGACGTAGATAAGGGTCGACTTTCTGGCTTAGGTCGCCGGGCAGGAAGCCCAGCTTTTCGCCGGCTTCGACCGCAGGGCGGGTCAGCAGGATCCGGCGGATCTCTTGGCGCTCTAGTGCATCAACCGCAGCGGCAACGGCCAAATAAGTTTTTCCTGTACCCGCAGGCCCAACCCCGAATGTAATATCGTGATCGAGGATATTGGCAATATATTGTGCCTGATTGGGAGTACGGGGCTTTACAACACCCCGTTTGGTTTTGATATTCACGGCCTTCCCGTATTCTGGAACGCTTTCTGCTGCTTGTTCCAATACCCGGCTTTCGGTAATGGCGAGATGAATCTGTTCAGGCTCAAGATCAGGTATCACGCCGCGTACAGGGGTAGTATCGACATAAAGGTGACGTAAAATTCCTGCTGCCGCACTAACACATAGTGGTTTACCTACCAGTTTGAAACGGTTATCGCGGCGGTTGATCTCAATACCCAAACGACGCTCAAGTTGTTTCAGATTGTCATCAAGTGGTCCACACAGGCTCATCAGACGTTGATTATCTGCGGGTTCCAGAAAAATCTCTTGTGTTGCTACTTGTTGGTTTATTTGTATCACTGATTATCTCTATGTTAGGGCCTGTTAAGGCTGATAAAAGCCAACGCCGATTTCATCTTCCTTGCGAGTACGGGCAATGACTGATTCAGGTGACTCATGGACACGCAGATCCATATCATCTTCAGTACGGATGACTTTTCCACGCAGGGAGTTGGCGTATACGTCAACAATTTCGACATCCACAAATTTGCCAATCATGTCAGGCGTTCCCTCAAAGTTAACCACGCGGTTATTTTCAGTACGGCCAGAGAGTTCCATGATATTTTTACGTGATGGACCTTCAACCAGAATACGTTGTGTGCTGCCAAGCATTGCGCGACTAAAGCTCATGGCTTGTTGGTTAATACGCTGTTGGAGCAGGTACAAACGCTGTTTTTTCTCTTCTTCACTTACATCATCTGGCAAATCGGCTGCTGGTGTTCCTGGACGCGCTGAATAGATGAAGCTAAAACTCATGTCGAAGTTAACATCGGCAATCAGTTTCATGGTTTTTTCAAAGTCATCCTGTGTTTCACCCGGGAAACCTATGATGAAGTCAGAGCTGATCAAAATATCAGGGCGAGCCTTGCGCAAACGGCGAATAATACCTTTGTATTCCAGCGCAGTATGGGCACGTTTCATCAGGGTAAGAATACGATCAGAACCACTCTGGACTGGCAGATGCAGGAAGCTGACCAATTCAGGCGTATCTTCGTAGACTGCAATAATATCGTCAGTAAACTCAATTGGATGGCTGGTAGTGAAGCGGACTCGGTCGATGCCGTCGATAGCCGCAACCAGACGCAACAGTTCTGCAAATGTACAAATATCTCCATCAAACGTTGCACCACGATAAGCATTAACGTTTTGACCGAGCAGATTAACTTCACGTACACCTTGTGCAGCAAGTTGAGCAATTTCGAATAAAATATCGTCACAAGGGCGGCTGACTTCTTCTCCGCGGGTGTAAGGTACAACGCAGAATGTGCAGTACTTATTGCAGCCTTCCATAATGGAAACGAAGGCTGTTGGGCCTTCTGCACGAGGGGCTGGCAGCCGGTCGAATTTTTCAATTTCAGGGAAACTGATGTCAACGACTGGGCTGTGGGTGCCTTTTACATGATTAATCATTTCGGGCAGGCGGTGCAGGGTTTGTGGCCCGAAAATAATATCGACAGTAGGCGCGCGCCGGCGAATGTAATCCCCTTCCTGAGAAGCAACACAACCACCTACACCAATTATGATTTCAGGGTTTTTATCTTTCAGACCTTTCCAGCGACCAAGTTGATGAAAGACTTTTTCCTGAGCCTTTTCACGGATTGAACAAGTATTCAGGAGTAAGATATCTGCTTCTTCGGCGACATCGGTTAACTGATAACCGTGTGTGGTTTCCAGCAAGTCGGCCATCTTGGATGAATCGTATTCGTTCATCTGACAGCCCCAGGTTTTGATGTACAGTTTTTTTATCGTCGACATTTTTTGTGTATCCGGTGTTTCCAGTGGAATGATGCTTCAACACTGAAAAGCGCAATGTATTGCACATAGTGTATTTAGCATAATATTGTTGGCTATTGTAGTCATTTGAGGCACCAGTGACCAGACTGTAACACCGGATATTCACAGCCGGAAAGGGAAAATTCCGGTACACTATTTTAATCAATAAGTTAATGACATGATGAATATGAATAATTCACAACAAAAATTCGATATTGTTGTTGTTGGAGCGGGTATGATTGGCGCAGCGACAGCATTGGGATTAGCACAAGAAGGTTGGCGAGTTGCATTATTGGAGCATCAGCTTCCTGCACCTTACGATGCGGATAGTGAACCCGATGTTCGCATTTCTGCTATCAGCTGCGCTTCGGTGGATTTATTGAAACAATTGGGGGCATGGGAAAACGTACTACGGATGCGTAGTGCCCCTTATCGGAAGTTAGAAACATGGGAGCAAAATGATTCTAACGTCATTTTCGACGCTGAAAGCTTGGGAGTGCCAGAGTTAGGGTACATGATTGAAAATCGTGTCTTGCAACTGGCATTGTGGCAGGAGTTTGAGCGTTATCCAAACCTGACCTTGTTTTGTCCTACCACATTGAAATCTATGCAGCGTCAGCATGAGGATAAAACATGGCTGGTGGCATTGGCTGATGGCACGGAAATTGATACTCGGCTGATTATTGGTGCAGATGGTGCCCGTTCTCAAGTTCGCCAATTGGCAGGTATTGGCAGTAAAGGGTGGCAATATCGACAATCGTGTATGCTGATAACCGTTAAGACTAACCAGTCTCAACAAGATATAACATGGCAACAATTTTTTCCTTCTGGTCCCAGGGCTTTCCTGCCGTTGTTTGATCAATGGGCTTCATTGGTTTGGTATGATTCTCCTGCTCGCATTCGCCAATTGCAGTCGATGACAATGACACAGCTTGAACGAGAAATTTTTCAGGCATTTCCCACTCGTTTGGGGAAAGTTACTCCGATTGCCGTAGGTTCGTTCCCACTGGCTCGTCATCATGCCAGCCGTTATGTGCAAGAAGGAATGGTTCTGTTAGGGGATGCAGCTCATACCATCAACCCATTGGCAGGGCAGGGGGTGAATTTAGGCTATCGGGATGTTGATGTTTTACTCAAGGTATTGATCAATGCTGAAGAGTTATTGGAGGAGTGGGATTCTTTGACAGTCCTGATGCGTTATCAGCGTCGCAGGATGCCGGATAATTTGGTGATGCAAGCGGGAATGGATCTTTTCCATACTGCATTCAGTAACGATTTGCCGGGATTGAAGGCGGTACGAAATCTGGCATTGATGGCCGCGCAACGCTCAGGAGTGATGAAAAATCTTGCTCTGAAATATGCATTGGGATTGTGATTGAAGTTTCCTTCTATTGGGTAGGTGCAATTATTGGGTATAGAGCAATGCCCTGTTGTTTGTGTAGTTTGGTTGCATGGTTAACCCTGATTGTTCCATGTAATCAAATTCAGGTGTTCCGATTTGGGACTTATACAAGTAAGAGTATTATTTTCATCCAACTAATGTCGTTTAATTGGAAATGTAGATGACCGAATGCTTGCTTGGTAATCGTTGGCATGGTTTTTATGGGGATATTTTGGATATTCCGAAAACAAAAAAACCACCTTTTGGTGGCCTTTAATCAGGAATATTCTTCCTGTATATTCTTTTTCCATTCTTCTACACTTTATATAACACATTGACAAATATGGCTGGGGTACCAGGATTCGAACCTGGGAATGCCGGAATCAGAATCCGGTGCCTTACCGCTTGGCGATACCCCAACTGGATTTGTAAATGGTGGCTACGACGGGAATCGAACCTGTGACCCCAGCATTATGAGTGCTGTGCTCTAACCAGCTGAGCTACGTAGCCATTTACGATAAGCGTAAGAAGTGTGATAACTTTCAGTGATATGGCTGGGGTACCTGGATTCGAACCAGGGCATGCCAGGATCAAAACCTGGTGCCTTACCGCTTGGCGATACCCCAACTGAGTGTTACCATTGCGACCTTTGTTATCCTGAGAATGCTTAGTTAAATTTATATCGTTTTAACTTATTGTTTCAGTTAAATGGCTGGGGTACCTGGATTCGAACCAGGGCATGCCAGGATCAAAACCTGGTGCCTTACCGCTTGGCGATACCCCACCTGAAATAACATACTAAAACTTAAAATCGTCACTAAAACACATTCTAAGTACAACCCGATAAATAAAATGGTGCGGGAGGCGAGACTTGAACTCGCACACCTTGCGGCGCCAGAACCTAAATCTGGTGCGTCTACCAATTTCGCCACTCCCGCAAAGATGGTGGCTACGACGGGAATCGAACCTGTGACCCCAGCATTATGAGTGCTGTGCTCTAACCAGCTGAGCTACGTAGCCATCTTTTTTCGCTTTGCCTTCATCGGCGGTGCGGGGCGCATTATGCGTATATCAGACAGATGCGTCAACTGCTTTTTTAAATAAATATGCACAAAATCGTTTGTTTGTTCGTCTCGTAATCATTTTGTCGACAAACTCGGCAAAAATAGTTGGAATTATCCTCCAAGAAGATGTTGCAACAGTACACCATTAAGCATTGCCCGTTTCGTTAGTGCGAATGCGCCAATCGCTGAGCAGTGATTTAACTCTGAAACTACTACAGGGAGATCTTCGCGGAATGCCTGTAGTACTTGGGTATTGATGCTACTCTTAATAGTAGGCAGTAATACCTGTTCTGCTTCTGTGATTTCTCCTGCAATAACTATTTTCTGAGGATTAAATAAGTTAATTGCTATTGAAATAGCTTTACCAAGATAGTGTCCTACTTGCCTGATGACTTCTGTTGCAAGAGGATCGCCCGCATTGGCTGCAAGGCAAATTGCATGGATATTGCAATTGTTCAAAGCAAGTTGGCTTGGGAAACCTTGACGTAGCTGATGTTGTACTCGGGCTTCTATGGCTGAATTGGAAGAAATGGTCTCCAGACAACCAAAATTACCGCAATGGCAGCGTTCACCCAGAGGATCGATTTGGATGTGACCTATTTCACCCAGATTGCCCCGTTTATTGAGCAGGATATTGTTGCTAACGATGACACCAGCCCCTGTACCGCGATGGATACGTACCAGAATAGAATCTTCACAATCGCGAGTAGTCCCGAAATAATTTTCAGCCAATGCAAGGCTGCGAATATCATGCCCGATAAAACAGAAGGTATTGAAATGTTCTTTGAGATTCTTAACCAGAGGCCAGTTATCCACCTTAATGTGTGGCATATAGTGGATGACGCCTTGGTCAGGATCAACCAGACCGGGAAGAATGACTGAAATTGCGATTAATTCACGGATTCGACGCTGGTTTTTGTCGATAAAGCTTTCAATGGCGTCAATAATCCGTTTCTCGACTTCCTGCTGAGTATTTTCCGGCACGGGATAGTGCGATTCCACTAACGTTTTGCCGCTCATATCGAACAGTGCCACGGTTGCATCATGGCGCCCAAGCCGGATTCCAATCGTATGGAAATGGCGTGTTTCGGTAATGATGGAGATTGCGCGCCTTCCTCCGGTGGAAGCCTGATATTCGACTTCTTTTATCAGGCCACGTTCCAACAGCTGGCGAGTAATTTTGGTTACACTAGCAGGAGCAAGCTGGCTCTCTTCTGCAATCTGGATACGTGATATTGGCCCATGCTGATCAATCAACCGATAGACCACAGCACTATTTAGCTGTTTGACTAGATCAATATTACCAATTTGCTTCTGTGCGTTCTCATTACTCATCAGTCTGTATACTCACGATAGTTTGACGTCATTCCCGTTAACAATGGTTTTGCAGATTTTGAAATCGTGAGTAAATGCGGTCAGATTCGCTACCTTGCCGGATTCAATCGTGCCGAGGTATTTATCAACACCGATTGCTCTGGCTGGGTAAAGCGTCACCATTCGCAACGTTTCATCCAAAGCAATACCAACATGTTCCACACTATTTTTAACACAATCAATCATTGTGATTGATGAGCCGCTCAGTGTTCCATTTTCATCAACACATAAACCGTTTCGATAATATATTGTTTTATTAGCAAAGGTAAATTGCTCTATAGCATCGGGGGAAAGACCGGCAGGAACAATAGCATCCGTTACCAAGATAAGTTTTTCATTTTTTAATCTCTTTGAGTTACGGACATTTGGCCATGATACATGCATTCCATCACAAATAATGCCGGCATAGACTTCTGATGAATCATAAATGGCACTGACCAGCCCGGGCTGGCGGCCTGAAATCGGAGGCATGGCATTATATAAGTGGGTAGAGAATGTAATGCCATTTTGGAAGCTATGGCGAGCTTCTTCATAAGTAGCATTGGAATGACCAGCAGAAACAGTAATACCCGCTTCGGCCAATTGCTGAATATATTTGCTTTCTACCATTTCAGGAGCGAGGGTGATCTTGGTTATGACATCAGCATTCAGGCACAGGTAATTAACCATTTCGGGAGTAGGTTTACGGATATAAGCTGTATTGTGAGTCCCTTTTTTTATTGGGTTGATATAAGGCCCTTCCAGATGCAATCCTAATGCCTGATTGGGATTTTTTTTCAGGTAGGTGCGCATCACTTCAATAGCTTTTATCATTAATTCATCGGGACTGGTGATGAGGGTAGGCAGGAAACTGGTACAACCATAGCGCTGATTGGTTTTCTGCATGGTATGCAGAGTCTCTTCTGAAATATCTTCCAATCGTTCATTAAACTGAACTCCACCGCAACCATTGACTTGTAGATCAATAAACCCTGGTGCGAGGTTTGTGCCGTGTAAATCGTGTTTTTCAATTTTTTCTGGCAACTCGCTTATCGGACAAACTTGTTTAATCAAACCATCTGCAATGATGACTGCATGGTTATCGAGCCTGTCATATCCTGTATAAATAGTTCCATTGGTTAATGCATACATTGAGATCTTAACTCCTAAATCAGTTTAGCTGGCAAATTCATTGATAATGCCGGCCTCTAACTGGCGGAAATACTTCACTGTTTTCACTTTCAATTCCATGGTAGCAGGCTCATCACAAATGATGAGTGCTTTTGGATGCATCTGGAGGCAACTTACTGTCCACATATGGTTGATGTTTCCTTCTATGGCAGCTTGCAGAGCTTGTGCTTTATTCATTCCGGTTGCCAGAATCATGACTTCTTCAGCATCCATTAAAGTACCTACACCAACGGTTAACGCATATTTGGGAACTTGTTCCACATCATTATTGAAAAAACGGGAATTAGCAGTCCGTGTTTCAATGGTCAGTGTCTTGATTCGCGTGCGTGAAGAAAGAGAAGATGCCGGCTCATTAAAGGCAATATGTCCGTCATTACCGACACCTCCCATAAATAAATGGATCTTGCCATATGCCTTAATCTTATTTTCATAACGTTGGCACTCAACATCAATATCTTCTGCATTTCCGTTTAGCAAATTGATATTTTCTTTTGGAATATCAATGTAATTAAAGAAATTTTGGTACATAAATGAATGATAGCTTTGAGGATGAACTTCCGGCAGACCGACGTATTCATCCATATTAAATGTCACCACATGCTTGAAGCTTACTTTTCCAGCTTGGTATAGCGAAATAAGTTCCTTATAGGTTGCCAGTGGTGTGCCACCGGTAGGAAGCCCCAACACGAAAGGGCGATCAATAGTTGGATTGAACTTTTTGATCTTACTCACAATATAGTGAGCAGACCATCGACCGACATCACTTGCTGTAGTTAGGGGGATCAGCCTCATGATTACCTCTTAAAAATCATTCAATAATTTAATTATGTAAGGCTATTCACGTATATGCGATGCCTGATATCTCAATGTGATACGTGAAAGCAGTAGGGTAAAATTGCGCATTATACTTGTCCTGCATGGGGCTTCGTTCCATTTCATACAGGAAGATATTTTTAATTCTAAAATAAGATTGGTGTAATGGCTAGTTTTTTAGCTAAATTAGTGCATTTTATAGCTAAAAAATAGTATGTTAAAAGATGTTTTTTTATATTTCTAAATAAGTTTTTTGCGGTTTTTTTGTTTAAAAATAGATAGATATGATTTTTGTTTTAATTAAAAAGGAACGTAATTACGTTCCTTTTTATCTTGAGCAGTCTAAATTATTCAGTTTTATCTGCGTGACTTAATTTCAACTGAGCTTTTACTTGTTCAGCGATGCTTTCAGCTTGTGGGCCGAGGATGACTTGAATACTCTGTTTACCTATTTTTAGGACTCCTTTAGCTCCTAATTTCTTCAATTGAGCCTCATTTAATTGGGTATTGTCTTCTACAGTCAAACGGAGCCGAGTGATGCAAGCATCAACTGTACGAATATTGTTAGGTCCGCCGAGAGCACTGATATAATGTATAATAGCTTCTTTATCTTGAGATGCAGAAGTTGCTTTGTCTGAATTTGTCTCTTCTCTGCCTATCGTATTCAGATTGAAAATGCGAATTATTAAGGTAAAGGCAACGAAATAGATAATAAAGAATAGAATAATAAGTGGGATCAATATCCATGGTTTTGTTGCCAATCCCCAGCTTAATCCTAAATCGATAAGACCAGCAGAGAAGCCAAAACCGTGTAAGACACCTAAAGAGTTAGTAATTACCATGCTAACGCCCGCAAGAATTGCATGTAAAACATATAATGCGGGTGCTAAAAACAAGAATGAAAATTCTATTGGTTCAGTGATACCTGTCAGGAATGATGTTAAGGCGACAGAAAATAACATCCCACCAATTTGAGAACGACGTGATTTTGGTGCAGCCAAATACATGGCTAAAGCAGCGCCAGGTAGACCACCCATAAAGATTGGATAGGCCCATGCCATATAGACCCCTGCGTTGGGATCACCAGCAAAGAAGCGATTTAGATCACCACGAGCGAGGTCACTCGCTATTTGAGTAATGTTTGAACCTTCTATTCCGGGTATAGCTACTCCAATAGTGAGAGAACGCGCTACATCAGGAGCCAAACAGATATTATGTATTGATCCTGCCAGATCATAAGTAATTTTTATACAATCACCTAAGCTGAACCAGAAAACGGAATGCAGGATATAGTGTAGGCCGAACGGAATCAGGGCACGATTAAGAACACCATAAGTAAACCATCCAGCCATACCACTTTTTGATACCAAAAGGCTGAAATTATCAATGCCATGCTGTATATATGGCCAGATATGCCCACAAACCCATGCAAGGAAAAGGCAAATAATTCCGGTTATAATGGGTACTAAACGCTTACCAGCGAAAAATGCTAAAAATTCGGGTAATTGGGTTTCAGAAAAGCGGTTATAGCAGTGGCCGGCAACGATCCCCGAAATAATACCTGCAAAAAATGACATATTGATTTTAGGATCAATAACGGCGGTTGCTTTTGTCAGAATGAAAAAACCAACAACACCAGCGAGTGCCGCGGCTCCGCCATTATCTTTTGCCAAGCCGATAGAGATTCCCAGTGCAAATAATAAAGGCAAATTTTCAAAAATTCCTCCACCTGCACTGGCAATAAAAGCGATATTGAATACATCTGGTTGACCGAGCCGCAGTAGTAACGCGGCGACTGGAAGCGAAGCGATCGGAAGCATGAGTGCTTTTCCCAAACGCTGTAAATAATTAAATATATCCATGGCACTCACCTATTGTAGTAAATATTATTGGAGACTTTTCACGATTGACATGACTTATTTTTAATTGAAAAATAAGAAAAAGCCACAGTTAAATAAGTAATTGTGATCATTGTAACGATATTGATAGAATTAAAATGAGTACATTGCTGTACTCATTTACTTGAAATTATTTATATATGTTATTATAAACGCTATTTAGATAGCGGATGGAAGTGGAAGTATGTAACTTTCTGAAATTTCATTATAAATTTTGTTGACACTTTCTTCGAAAATATCTTTTGACAGTAGCGTTCTGAGTTTTTGTTGTTGTGTATCGGATATAAATAAATTTTTATCATATATGGAAATTATTTTTTTCGTCAGTGACGCTATGTCATAATTAAACTTATCTTCCGAGGAAAAATAAGTTGAAGCTTCTACTGAGCTTAAATTTGGAACAATTGTATAGATCCCATTTAGTGCTGCCTCTAAAGGAGTAATTCCTAATGTTTCATAACGTGACGTACATACAAAAATAGCTTTTTTCTTCATCTCATTAAAAATTATAAATAGTTCAGTGTGCGATAGTTTACATGAGATCAAAAAGTATTTTCTATATTCCACAGGGATCATGAAATTTAATATATCTCTTCTGTGGTCATGTTTTTCTTCATCACCTAAAATTAATGTTTTTATTGGAATGCCTTTTTCTAATAAACTAATTGAAGAATTAATTAATAATTCGATATTTTTAAAGTAATCTAATCTAGCAACAGCAGTGAATAACAAGATTTCATCTTTATTCGTGTTTATAAAATTACTTATATTGGAATTTAATGAACTGCATTCGTGATTTTCACAGGAAAACATAGGTGGATTAACCTGTTTTATTTTTTCTCGGTGGACGCCTTTGCTTACTAGATAATCACCTTGTAGTTTAGAGTGTTGTATAACAAAATACCCTTTATTAATCAAGGTATTAATTCCTATAGATTGTTGCTTATAAAGATGAATCGCTTTATCTTTATTTTCAAATGCTTGATAAGCCCCTTCTTGTGAATAATTTCTCTGAAAATCTTCAACAAAAGGTCCATGGTGTGTTACAGCACATGGGATGTTTGATGGATGATAAGACAGGAGTGTATCTGTTTGATAATAAGCGAAAATATTGTATTTTTGGTTGTTATTTATAGAAAGTAATGATAAACTTTTAGCTAAGGCTTCTCTGGTATCTTCTGGATTCATTGAAAAATTAAAGAAAATTTTTATATATTTTATTTCATTTGTTTCTAATTGTTCAATTTTGGGAGCCAATAGTGATTCATCTCTTTTATATAAGATAAATCCAGCAAAAATCTGCTGTTTGATAAAGTAGTTAGCCATTTTTAATGTGAATGATGTTGCTCCTACCTTAAATCCGTCTGTATAGTGATTTGATATATATTTTTCATTAATGACTATTGCTATAATCATCTTTTTATTGTCTGATGATAGATTATTCATTTTCATTCTCTGTTGATATATAAGATATATTTTGATATTGATGTGGTGATAATAGAAAAGGCAAAATTTCCAGTCGTGTGGGTATGCTGAAAGGTATAAGAATCAAGTAGTCGCTCTTCATTTTCTGAATGAAGTTAAACCAGATAATGATCTTTTCTCTTTAATCAACTCTCTACACTATTCATTATGTGCTCGGGGATCTGATGTCTTTAATATATACTCATGTAATCAATAAAATTAAATAATATTATATATAAAGAGTATGTTATCTTTTATAAGTAACTTACTTTTCGGGATCATGAGAGTGAAGTCAATGTTCAATCTTCTTGTTTGGTATGAGGTTTTATGGCATCTGCATAATCGCAAGCAATATGCCAGTCTTTACGATTATAGATTTTCAATATCGGTTAATTTATAGCCTTACATTCAATAGCGAGGACAAATTCAACCTGCCATTTGTAGGCCTTCCAGTGTATTAGCCAATTGCGTTTGTGCTTACTTTGATAGTGACTTATTTTGATAGTGGCTTACTGGGATAGCTCTAGCTTTGTTGGAGCATGTTTTTATTTGATTTCTTCAGTTGGATAAGATTAAAGCTGTTTCCCGCTTTTCCGCACTATCTTTACCCATTCCACCATTTCCCGCTAACAAAGTATTGTTTCTCGGTTCAGCTTATTGGATTATAGAAGGTTATGTTGAAGCATTTTTTGCATTGAGGAAAAAAACGATGAGTGAGGCAGATGCCCGCCCGACAAACTTTATTCGTCAGATTATTGACGAAGATCTGGCAACGGGTAAACATACATCCGTACATACCCGTTTCCCACCTGAACCTAACGGTTATCTGCATATCGGTCATGCTAAGTCGATCTGCTTGAATTTCGGCATCGCTCAAGACTATCAGGGACAATGCAACCTACGTTTTGACGATACAAACCCGGTCAAGGAAGATATTGAGTACGTTGAGTCGATTAAAACTGACGTACAGTGGTTGGGCTTCCAGTGGAGTGGGAATATTCGCTACTCTTCTGATTATTTCGATACCTTGTATCAATATGCCATTGAATTAATCAATAAAGGTCTGGCGTATGTAGATGAACTGTGTCCTGAAGAGATTCGTGTATATCGCGGCACTTTAAAAGAGCCAGGTAAAAACAGCCCGTATCGTGATCGCAGCGTAGAAGAAAACCTGGCTCTGTTTGAAAAAATGCGTGCCGGTGAATTTGCTGAAGGTAAGGCATGTCTGCGTGCCAAAATTGATATGGCATCCCCATTCATTGTTATGCGTGATCCGGTAATCTACCGCATCAAATTTGCAGAGCATCACCAGTCAGGCAATAAATGGTGCATCTACCCGATGTACGATTTTACCCACTGCATTTCCGATGCGCTGGAAGGGATCACCCATTCCATCTGTACGCTGGAGTTCCAGGATAACCGTCGTTTGTACGATTGGGTATTGGATAACATTACAATTGATTGCCATCCGCGTCAGTACGAGTTTTCTCGTCTGAACCTGGAATATGCGGTGATGTCAAAGCGTAAACTTAACCAGCTGGTGGTAGAAAACATCGTTGATGGTTGGGATGACCCACGTATGCCAACTATTTCGGGGTTACGTCGTCGTGGTTATACCGCAGCTTCTATCCGCGAATTCTGCCGTCGCATTGGAGTGACTAAACAGGATAACAATGTTGAAATGGCGGCATTGGAATCCTGTATCCGTGATGACTTGAATGAAAATGCACCGCGCGCTATGGCGGTTCTTGATCCAGTAAAACTGGTGATTGAAAACATGCCGGAAGGTGAAGTTATTCTGACGATGCCTAATCATCCGAATAAACCAGAAATGGGCAGCCGTGAAGTACCGTTCAGTCGCGAACTGTATATTGACCGTGCTGATTTCCGTGAAGAAGCAAACCGTCAATATAAGCGTTTGGTTTTGGGCAAAGAAGTACGTCTGCGCAATGCCTATGTGATTAAAGCTGATCGTGTTGAAAAAGACGCGGAAGACAATATTATTACGATTTATTGCCAGTATGACGAGCAAACCCTGAACAAAGATCCAGCCGATGGCCGCAAGGTTAAGGGTGTCATTCACTGGGTAAGTGCTGCACACGGTGTATCAGCAGAATTTTATCTGTATGACCGTCTGTTCAGCGGGGCAAATCCGGGGGCAGAAGATGACTTTTTGTCTACGATCAATCCAGAGTCGCTGGTGATTCGTAAAGGGTTTGTAGAACCAGGGTTGGCAAATGCCTTGCCAGAAAAAACCTATCAGTTTGAGCGTGAAGGTTATTTCTGTGCTGACAGCCGCCTCTCAAGTGCTGAAAGTCTGGTCTTTAACCGTACAGTTGGTCTGCGTGATACCTGGGCAAAGATCTCACAAGAATAACAAGCTCATAAAGATAATGTGACTCAGGTTATTTAACCCATACGTTATTAATTCATACACTAAAAAGCGTGATTATCTTCACGCTTTTTTTATGCTTAATAGAATCGTAATGAAAATTAACTCTTACAGCTAAGATTAGAAATTGCCTTATAGTCACATATTGTGTAGGGTTATTGGCTGGCCAAATCTGTACATTATTCACCCAAGAATTTGCCCATCGAAAAAATAATAAATTCAGACGAGGTAATTTATGAAAATCATTAAATTACGTACCTTGGCAGCACTTATCACGACAGTTGGATTTATAGGCAGTATCTATGCAGAAACAGCATCATTAGTGCCATTGCAGCAATCAATGTCACCACAACAGACTGTGGATTTATTGAGTCAGTTAAAGGTCAATTTCAAAGTCATTGATAATCAAGCTGGTTCACATGGTATAGATTGCGCCATTCTTGGTGCGGATTCGGCTGTCTGTAATCGGGTTAACATTATCTTGAGCAATGGCAATCAGGCGATCGATTCTTCTGATTGGGCACTCTATTTTCACAGTATTCGTCAAATCCTTAAACTGGATAATGATCAGTACAAAATCACCCATATCACGGGGGATTTACATAAGCTAGAACCGACCGAGAAATTCAAAGGCATCAAGGCCAATGAAAAGGTCGTGCTACCGATTATTGGTGAATATTGGCAGATTTTCAGTACTGATTTTATGCCACGTTGGTATGCGACTTCCGGTGATGCTACACCCAAAGTATTGGTGAATACTGATACTGAAAACATCAGTGAATTTTTATTTGATCTGGAAGGTGAACAGTGGAAACGTACTACAACAGATAACAATATCCTGATGACACCTGAAAACCGTTTTGTAAAAAACCAGCAGGTGGCAATAATCCACGAGGATAAACTCCGTGGACAGATTATTCCGACACCGAAAGAACTTTCCATTCATTCACAGGATGTGGATTTATCCCGCGGAGTGAAACTAGAGTTGGGAGGATTGAGCAGCGAATCTATTAAAGTGATCAAGGAACGTTTCAAAGCTCATGATATTAATTTAACAGATAGCGGTTATCGTATAGCAACGCAAATAAACGCAAACCAATTTACGGGACCTTGGCGAGTCAAGGGGGCGTATTCGTTGCAGATTACCACTAAGGGAACACAAATCGTCGCGTTTGATCAATCTGGCGTATTCTATGGTCTGCAATCACTGTTTTCCTTACTTTCTGCTAATGACACTCCAAAAATTGCTACATTGACGGCAAAAGATGCGCCAAGGTTTGAATATCGTGGCGTGTTCCTTGATGTTGGGCGAAATTTTCATAGCAAAGAAGCTGTTCTGCGCCTGCTCGATCAAATGTCCAACTATAAGCTGAACAAATTCCATTTCCATTTGAGTGACGATGAGGGCTGGCGTTTGGATATACCCGGTTTACCGGAATTGACAGAAATCGGCAGTCAACGTTGTCATGATTTAAGTGAAACTCAGTGTTTGTTGCCACAATTGGGATCAGGGCCGGATAGCAATAATATGGGAAGTGGCTATTTTAGCCGTCAGGATTACATTGATATTCTGAATTATGCCAAAGCCCGCCAAATAGAAGTTATCCCAGAAATTGATATACCCGCCCATGCTCGTGCTGCCGTTGTGTCGATGGAAGCGCGTTATAAGAAACTCATGGCACAGGGCAAAGAGCAGGAAGCTAATGAATATCGTTTGCTTGATCCGACAGATACCTCGAATACAACATCTGTGCAGTTCTATGATCGCCATAGTTATCTTAATCCGTGCATGGATTCCTCAAAACGGTTTATTGATAAAGTTATCAGCGAAGTCATTGCCATGCATAAAGAAGCCGGACTGCCGTTAGATACATGGCATTTTGGTGGTGATGAAGCGAAAAATATCCGTTTGGGCGCAGGATATCAAGACAAAGATGGACCGATTGTGCCGGGCAAGGGGATTATCAACCAAAAAATTGAGGATAAACCGTGGGCCAAATCTCAGGTTTGCCAAAAGATGATAACGCAAGGCGTCATTAAAGATGTTGATGAACTTGCCAGTTATTTTGCCATGGAAGTCAGCAAAATCGTCAATGCCCACGGTATCAGCACCATGCAGGCATGGCAGGATGGTTTGAAACACGCTAAATCGGCAAAGGATTTTGCTACTAAACATGTTGCAGTGAATTTCTGGGATACCCTTTATTGGGGAGGCTATGATTCCGCCAATGATTGGGCGAATAAGGGATATCCAGTCATTGTTTCCAGCCCTGATTATGTCTATCTGGATATGCCATATGAAGTTAATCCGAAAGAGCGGGGCTACTATTGGGCAACTCGCTTTAATGATGAAGCGAAAATTTTCAGCTTTGCTCCGAATAACATGCCACAAAATGCTGAGACCTCGGTGGATCGTGATGGCAACCGTTTTAATACCCATAGTAATAAACATTGGCCGGGGGCTTATGGGATGTCAGGGCTATCATGGAGTGAAACCGTGCGTACCGATGAACAAATGGAATATATGATTTATCCACGCTTATTACCGCTGGCGGAACGAGCATGGCACAAAGCGGATTGGGAACAGAAATATCAGCAGGGCAGGGAATATAAAGGAGGAGTAACACACTATGTTGATGCAGCTCTCCTTCAACATGATTGGAAGCGCTTTGCCAATCTGATAGGACAGCGTGAATTGGCTAAGTTGGATAAAGCCAAAATCTCATATCGTCTGCCGGTGCCGGGTGGCAGAATTGTTTCTGGGACACTTGAAGCCAATATCGCATTACCGGGGATTACTATCCAATACTCATTGGATAATGGAAAAACATGGCAAGTTTACAATGACAGACAGCGACCTCATGTCAGCAGTAATGTGAAAATTCGCTCAGTCAATATCGATGGAAAACGCTTTAGCCGCATGGATGAAGTGCAATTTTAACGCTTAAAGCAAACTGCCGATTAGCTTGAGCTAATCGGCAGTAGCTTATTCAGACTAATTCAAACACCCGAAGTGGGCTAATTACTTCAATCACTTCATTACGCTTGTTTATCATGCTTTTTCATCATGAAACGCGCTATCTTTGCGGCAATCACCAACCGTACAGTGACCATATAAATAAAGACTGTGGTTTGAGAGCTTAATTCCATAACGGTCAGCGATATTTTTCTGACGCTCTTCAATGAACTCATCACTAAATTCAATGACTTTACCGCAGTCAAGACAAATCAGATGGTCATGGTGATGTTGCTGAGTGAGTTCAAAAACCGATTTACCGCCTTCAAAATTGTGGCGTGTGACAATGCCGGCATCATCGAACTGGTTCAACACGCGATAGACAGTGGCGAGGCCAATCTCTTCACCGATATCAATCAGTTTTTTGTAGAGATCCTCCGCACTGACATGATGGCATTCTGGGTCCTGTAGCACTTCCAGAATTTTCAAGCGCGGAAGTGTTACTTTAAGTCCAGCATTTTTCAATGCTTTATTGTTGTCGGTCATGCGGATTCAGTCCTGTAACTTGGGTTAAGTGAACTTATGATACTTGGGGGTATCGTGAGGGAATCATGATTCTGTTTCACGTTGTTGATTATAGGCATGGATATTCAAAATGAAAACCATGCCTATCCCGACATCATGACACATTATGCAAGAATAATCCTGCATGAAAGGGCTTAATTCCCTTATTCATCCAGAATCTCTGACAGGCTCATTTCAGCCTTAATTTGTTGTACCCAGGCGTTAACGCGCTCATCTGTCAATTCTGGTTGACGATCTTCATCAATGGCCAGACCAATAAAGTGGTTATCGTCGGCCATGCCTTTGGAGGCTTCAAAGTGATATCCTTCAGTTGGCCAGTGTCCTACGATAATCGCGCCATGAGGCTCAATAATATCGCGAATGGTGCCCATAGCATCACAGAAGTACTCTGCATAATCTTCCTGATCACCACAGCCGAACAAAGCAACTAGTTTCCCTTCGAAATTAATCTCTTCCAATGTTGGGAAGAAATCATCCCAATCACATTGAGCTTCGCCGTAATACCAAGTTGGGATGCCAAGCAGCAGAATATCGAAGGCTTCAATATCTTCTTTGCTGCTTTTGGCAATATCGTGGACTTCAGCAACATCAGCACCGCCCAATTTTTCTTGGATCATTTTGGCGATATTTTCTGTGTTGCCTGTATCGCTGCCGAAGAATATACCTATTATTGCCATAAAATGGGTTAACCTCTTGTTTTATCAGTGTATTAAATCCATACACATCACGCTGAAATCAGCTGGAAAAATGTTATTTTTAGTAACATGAAAAGCGTTATTTTGACCAAACATCAATGACAAATCTGTCAGATTTGTGTGGTGATGCCGCTTCATTGCAGTTGAATAAAAGCCGTTAATCGGCAGAGTGATTTTCTTCTGCCAGTTGGGCCAACAGCATTTGTTCAATCAGTTCACTGCGGCTGATGTTGCGCTGTTTTGCCAGATGATTCAGTGCATCGACGGCATCTTCATTGAGCTTGAGTTCCACTCGACGCAGTCCTTTGACTTTATCTCGTCGCAACTGGTTGCGTTTATTGATCCTGAGCTGTTCATCTCTGGACAGCGGATTTGTTTTCGGTCGCCCTGGCCTGCGTTCATCTGCGAACAAATCCAGTGTGGTGCGATCAGTTTGTTCTTTTGCCATAAATTCAATTGATAATGGGCGTGTACCAATAATATAGCGGGCAATAATACCTTAGCTGGGCGCGTGCCGCCACTGGCTAGTCTGGTTTTTCCGGGGGATTGTTAATGAGGTAAGGAAGAAGGAAGATTATTTTACCGTTTTACTTGGTAGTGGGCGTGTTGATGCTGGTGAGTTAAGTTTAGTGGGTACTGAAGATAGAAAACTGCCCCTTGTTGTTAGAGACAACTTTAGGAGCAGTTTGGATTTGAGCTACTACACCTGAAGATTTTTATTACCATGTTACTTTTGTTATAAACATCCACCACACTTCAGGCTCTTATTTCTCTTTTAGAAGAAATTAATTTTTATCACGACATGCAGCAAATCTATGTGATACGTTATTACCTTCACCGTTATTTTTACCAGCGCTCAAGTTCACTAACTCTAGACTAGATGAATAATAAGACCATTCGGTTGGCCAACCGAATCTGGTATGCACCTGATTTATAGCATAATGACGACCTAATTCGACTAACTCATTTGAAGTTGGCAAAACTTTACCATTTCTAGAGCAAACGTTTTTAACTACATCTGAATTATAATATGCCCAATCTTCATTATCTAAGTCTCCACCTTCATCCTTAGTTCCGGTATACTCATTGTGTAATGGCGTCCGATAATATTTTATTCCATTGAATTTTATAGTGTCATGCATGTGTCCCCAATAATTCGCCACAGGCATATCAGGGCTGGTAATCACCGTAAAGATAACATCCTGATCTTTTGCAGGAAGAGAACCATTAGCACCCTCCGCAGTCACTTTCAAGGTTGTCTTTACACCTTTTCCATTGGGGTCAGAGATCTTGATAACAAGATCGCCATTCTCATCCGTATGGCCCGTATATATATGTGGTTGAGCTATTGCTAAAACACCTTTCTGAGCTTCCAGTTTTGCAGTAGGTGTTTCTGTTGCATTGTGATAGCGACTAACGGCAGACAAATTAATGGTTACAGGAACTCCACCAATGGACTTATTATCCTTTTGGGTTTTGATCGTTAACTCGATCGACTCTGGTTCATTGTTAACCAAATCGATCTTAGCTTTAGCCTTGTCCTTATCCACATCCACGGTAAATTCATCCGCAACGCCTTTCATCGTTCCATCCTGATTCACGCCCGTGAGTTTGGTGAATTTCCCGGTATCCGTTGACGTGGTATTACCAATCCCTTGATCATTATTGGGGTTGATATCACTGTAGCCATTTCGCCCCTGAATACTCAACCCAATCAACCTACCGACGTGTTCGGGTTTCAAGGGGAACTCGGGAACACGATGGGGTTGTTGCTTATGGTCTTGGTTTTCCGCCACGCGTTGAGCATTCGCTATTTCGATATCTGTCTGATTTTCTTCTCCCGGTAAAAAGGTACCCCATTGATAATGGGTTCTGTCTTCCGTATTCCCTGTGCCGGGATTGAAGTTATAGGTGGCACTCAGTGCACTGCCATCCCCTGACAGTGTTAACTGCAAGTCAGATACTTGCGGTCCTGTGGCAGGATCAATGACCCGGCCTTCACCATCACCAGCACCCGATAAATCTTTATTACCGTTACCCGCATCTTCTCCCTGATTGGAGTTCACCACAATGATTTGATCAGCAAGCAATTGCCCCTTGTGCCTTGCCTGAACCTTGATTTCGATAAATTTACCGACATCATCTTTCTGTACTTGGTAAGGGGGGACCTGACCATTTTTGACTTGTCCGCCTTTTATCTTATGAGGGCTGCCTGTGGGTTTATCATCAGACCCGCTGTCCAATCGGCTCCAGGTGTACTCTGACGTGTCTTCCGGATCACCGGTATTGGCCTCAAAGGTATAGGTTGCCGTCAGCTCTTTGTCGACATCAAGATATCCCCCCAATATCAGACCCCGGATAGTCGGCTTCGCGTCCGGATCCACCATTGTGCCGGTGCGTTTGCCATCTTTATCCTGACCACCCCCAGTAGTTTTATTAACCGGATCATCCGGTGATGTTGTCACGGTCGCAATCCCTTCCTGGTTATCTTGTCCTGCACCATTAATCGGCAGAATAGAAATGGCTATCACTTTACCGGCGATGGCCGCTTTATCATTTTCCTCCAGTTTGACCAGTACCTGACCTTGCTGGCTGCCATGACTGGTGTTGGTGATACCTTTCCAGTCAGTAGCAGTTGGTGTTTCCCCTTCGACTTTCCAGATGTAGCGTGACTTATCCGTCTCATCCCCGCCATTCGGTTCAAACTGATAAAGGGCAGTTAAAGTGGTCGGCAGTGTCAACTTACCGGTCAGTTCAACGATTTTTACCTGAGGTTTGGCATTCGGATCTGCCACACCGCCCTTGCCGTTACCGCCGGTAATGCCCTGATTGGCGTTCGGGTCGCTCACATCGGTGGTCAACGGGGCTTTAGCCCGCAGATTGGCCTCGTTTGCCGCCAGTACCGACACTTCCAGAACCTTACCGATATCACGGCTCTCAATGGTGTATTTCACTTTGTCCTTATCTGTCGCCCCGGCTGCCACCCGGCCTTCCCCATTTTTCTGTGCCAGTTCTATTGGCTCTTTTGTTCCTGCGGCATCTGCCAGTGCAACGACCCGTTTCGCCGTGGAGCCTTTCTCGCCCCAGACATAGAACGAGCGGTCAGTGGCATTGCCTTCTTTGGCATCAAACTGATAGAGCGCATGCAGAACACCCTTGACATGCAACACCCCTTCCAGTTGCAGATTGCTAATGCTGGGCGCTTTGTTTTCATCAAACTCAATCACGGTCTCCTGCTTTCTGTCCGTGCCATCGATGGTGGT